>CAVFAT010000029.1:4038-34017 GCA_963620785.1 Bacteroidaceae bacterium | reverse complement strand
TAAATGAATACCCCCGTAAATGACAAAGGAAGCATCTTCCTCCCGGGACCGTTCGCACTTAATACAAGGCGCAGCGGATACTAAGTTCACATCGCCTTAAGGGCGTGTTCACTAAGTACCGGCGCCTTGCAATGTCCCTTTCGGAAGATTGCTTCCTTTTTACATTTACTTCTTTACATTTACTTCTTTACATTTTCGTTACTTTTACTTCTTTGCCTGAATAACACCAGTTTTCTACTTTATAAATAAATAGATTGGTGCTGGATAAGATTTAGATAGGATTTTCTCTCCAAACTCTACAGTTCCATAGCTGCATTATAGGCTTCTGCCGTTGCTTCCTCTACTGTGCGGGCACGAATGCAGTCACCTACCATGGTCCATTCCGGAACATCGCAGTCAAATACAAAGCTGTCTGCCAGATCTGTTTTGGCTTTCATTCCTGCCGCAAATATAATGCTGTCTGCCTCGGCAGTCTTTTCTGTGCCATCTGCTGCATAATAGCAAACCGCACCCTTTTCGATGGATTTGCATCTTGCACCCAATATTGCTGTAAAGTTCTCATTTTCATCCAGAAGGATACGAATCTCATCTGCACAGGTCTTGGATGCCTCAGGGCAAAGAGACTCCTGCATCTCGATAATAGATACCTTGATGCCCTTATCTGCAAGATGAAGAGCGGTTTCACAACCGACCTGGCCTCCTCCGATTACAATAACGGTTTTGCCCAGCTCTTCCTCATGCCCATAGGCCTGGGTTGCCACTATACCATTCTCTGCGTTAAAGCCCGGAAGCGGAAGCATCAGGGGCTCTGCACCAACTGCAATGATGACAGAATCATACTTACCGTTCAGCATCTGCGGATTCGCCTCTGTATTCAGCTTGACGGTGATCTCCCTCTTTTCTACCTGGGCGATCAGATAATCCTTATAGCTGCAAAGTGCATATTTAAAGTCTACATATTTGGAGAAATCCAATGCCCCTCCGAGATAAGCATTTTTCTCGAATAAGGTCACCTCGTGTCCACGGTCATAGGCAGTGATCGCTGCCTTCATTCCTGCCGGGCCTCCGCCGATTACAGCAACTCTCTTTTTCCTGCCCGGTTTTTCCGGGAACATCTCCTCAGCACAGGTCTCATAGCCAATCTTAGGATTAACTGCACAACGGAAAAGATGGGCATAGCAGTCAGAATCATGACAACGCATACACTTAATGCAGGGAACAACATCCTCTGCTTTTCCGTCAATTGCCTTTTTGATCATCTCCGGATCCGCAATCAGCTGACGACAAACAGCAAAGAAATCACATTTTCCGTCCGCAATTGCCTCCTCTGCTGCCTTAAGACTCTCCAGTCCTCCCACAGCCGTAACCGGTTTATGGATCTTTCCGGATTTTTTGAAGGCTTCCGCCAGCCAAAGATTGGGATGATAGCCCATATGCTGGCAGGGATGGGTCCAGGTCATATACTTCTCATTGACCATACCGCAGGATGCCTGAATGATATCGCAGTGTTCCTGGAAGATCTCCGCGATCCGGATACCTTCCTCCAGGTCAATGCCTCCTTCTTCAAACTCACTTGCAGACATACGTACCTCAAAGGTCATTCTGCCCTTTGTTGCCTTACGACAGGCATCCAGTATTTCCACCAGATATCTGCAGCGGTTCTCCGTACTTCCGCCATACTCATCACTTCTGTGATTGGTGAGTGGGGATAGGAACTGGGCAATCGGGATCGAATGTCCGAAATGGAAAAGGAGGGAGTCAAATCCACACTCCAAAAGGTTGGCACACATATCTGCCGTTGCTTCCTTATAGCGTTCCATTTCCTCCTTGCTGATTTCCTGGCCAATCGGCGGAGACTGCATAATCCTGTTTCCGTCGGAACAGGTAAGGGGCGGTCCCTGTCTCC
Source organism: Bacteroidaceae bacterium (assembly GCA_963620785.1). Lineage (GTDB taxonomy): Bacteria > Bacillota > Clostridia > Lachnospirales > Lachnospiraceae > RUG14243. Next base: position 32,111 of record CAVFAT010000029.1, on the reverse strand, counting down.
AGCTGGCCGGCAGCAGTCCCATAACCTCCATACCTGCCAGGGCACCATGGGCATGAATCCGTGCAGACAGCTGGGTCAGACGGTTCTTATGATTAAAGGCAACCGTGTCCCAACTTGCATGTTCACCGTCATCCATCACGTCTACTGCCTTTGCTCCTCCACAGTAAACAACTGCCGCTCCTGTTTTGGCTCTGCTTTCAAAATAAGCCAAAGCATCCTCATTCGGATAGAGCTCACCGTTACTGGAAGAATGCGGTGTGATCGGTGCTACGATAATCCTGTTTTTAAATAGCTTGCCATTTACCCTTACAGGGGCTAAGACATGCGAAAACTCTCTGTTCATACATTACCCTCCTTAATCTACCTACTATCTTTTTATTATAGCACCTTGCACAAGTTTTAAAACATCCGCATATTTTTCTTGTGCATTCTTCTGATTCATATTTATATATAGATGAACGTATATTTGTATCAAGAAGAAATCCTGCTTTCAGAATTCTCCGCCTGCGGCGGGTCGTTTTAGCGACACAATTCCTATCCGCCGTAATGCAAATCCCTGCGGAGCCTTTTTATAGAATAGAAACGAAGTTTCTTATGATGCAAAAAAGAATCCTGCAAGCAGGATTCTTTTTTGCATAAATATACCTTATATGATTTTCTTATCTATTCTATTTGCTTTTCCTCTTACTCCCCCTGATACTGGCTCAAAATCCATTCCTCGTAGAGGCTGCTGAGATTCGCATAGACTGCCGGAGCAAGATACTGATTTGCTTCCTGTCCCAGATAGAGTCCCTCATCTGCATAAGCCGCATACTCACTGTTCGTAAACTCCACCCCTGATAGGACATAATTATTATAGCAGGGAATTCCCCTGCTCTCGCAAAGGCTCAGCATAGCCGATGCATAGTCAACATCACTTAAGCCAAGATCATTGGCCGTATCATTTCTGTGATAGGGAGTCATGCAAAGGATCTTCGCCCCCGGATAAGCGGCCTGATAACGATCGATCAGGCTGTTTAAGGCTCCCAGGAAAGTCTCCTCTCCCTGATCTGTCAGCTCACCAATGGGAATGTTGTAATTTCTGTCATTCATTCCTCCCTCGATCAGAATGATATCTGCCGAGGGCACAAGTTCCTGAACGGTCTGACACTGCCTTGAAAGGGATATGGCTTTATCCGCAAGAGCTGTATCTGAATAAGCAATTGTAGCCTTACTTACTCCGAAATTATAATAGGTCATTCCATGCTTAATTCCGATATCGCTCAGCCAGGAAAAGCCTTCTCCAAGACTATGCCCATTGATCATTCCATCTCCCACTGCCAGGATGCTTTTTCCGGAAAGGGAATCACTGCTATTTTCCTGCTTGGCAGAAGCCACCTTCTCAGCTGACGCAGTTTCTTCCTTGCCTTCTTCTTTCTTTGCTTTTTTCCACTCTGTCAGCTTTTCCTCAAGATATTCCTCGTATATGGAGTGCAGTTTTTCCTGCGCATCTAGATTAAAATGACGGTTTATCTTTTCAAATCCCAGGCTCAGTCCTTCATCTGCCCACTGCAAATAGGCATCGTTGCCAAAATCAACGAAAGTGCCTCTCTCATTATCAAAGCAAAGCACGCCCTGCAGGCTGCAGATTTCCTTCATTGCCTGACTATAATCACTGCAGGTCAGTCCCAGATCATTTGCCTCCCCGCCTGTCCAGCGATAGGGCGTCATGCATACGATCAGTGCATCCGGATAAGCGGCCTGGAAGCGATCAATCATGATATTCAAGGCTCCCTTGAAACTGGTGTCCTCATAATCGCTGTTCTCTCCGATTGGAATATTGTCACCCTTATCATTGGTTCCGCCTTCCAGAATGATCAGATCAACCTGACCGACCTTTTCTATGATTGCCTCCTGCCTTCTGACCATGGAGGCTGCTGCATGCTTTGACTGTTCGGAATAAGCAATCGTATCGCCGCTGACTGCAAAATTATAATAGACCATGCCATACTCTCTGCCCAGGGTATCAAACCAGCTGGCCGCATTTCCCTCCAGATGTCCGCAAAGGAGGCTGTCTCCGATTCCCAGCATCCGGATACCGGTCAGGGCACTTTGCTCTTCGCCATCCTCGCTCTGATCTGTTCCTTCCTCTGTTCCGCTTCCGTCAGATGAGGCAAGATCTTCTTCCTGTGCCGCATCACCTGTACTTTCTGCCTCCCGGCTGATAGCATTTTCTGCTCCCGCCTGCTTATTTTTCAAAGCCGTTCCGAAGAAAAAAAGGTCAACTGCTGCCGCAAGGAGAAGAATCCCCATTGCAATCAGCAAAGACCTTTTTATTGAAGTTTTTTTCTTTTTTCTCATTTTGCTTTTCGTGACATGCAATGCCAATCAGGCAAGTTCTACAGCCTCGATGCCTTTACAGCAGCCCCTAAGGCTCCCGCATAGCGGCACAAAGGATCTGTCAGAATCTCATGTCCAAGCTCCTTTCCAAGCATTTCGGAAATATAGCCTGCTTCACAAAGCCCTCCTGTCAGACAGAGGGGCAGTGAAGGATCGATGAGCCGATCTGCCTGCGTTGCCACCTTTCTCACGATGGAATCTACGATTCCATAGGCGATATTTTCCTTTTTCTCGCCCTTTCCGATCAGACTGATCACCTCGGATTCTGCAAATACCGTACACATAGAAGAAATCTGAACAGCTTCTCCCTTTGCTGCAAGTTCAAAGAGCGCTTCTGTCTTCAATCCCAGGGCATTCGCCATAATCTCAAGAAAGCGCCCTGTTCCGGCGGAACATTTGTCATTCATGATAAATTCATTTACCATTCGGTCCTGAATCCGGATGATCTTTGTATCCTGACCGCCAATGTCAATCAGGGTCATATCCGGCAGTTCCGGAAAGATCCGGCAGGCTCCCAAAGCATGGCAGGTAATCTCCGTTACCTGCTTATCTGCATAGGGAACTGCCCCTCTTCCATAACCGGTTGAGACGGTTTTGGCTTCGCTTATCCGAATCCCCGCCTCCTCCAGCTTTTCTTGAATTGCTTCTGCCGTATCGACGCTGCTCCAGCCTGTCGGCTGCAGATCACAAAATACAATCTTTTTTTCTTCATCCAGCACAATGGTTTTTGCACTGGTTGATCCGATATCTATTCCAATGGAGTACATATGCTTTTCCAAACCGTTCTTTCCCATTCTGCTGCTTTCTCATGCGCAAGCTGATATTTCCTTACGCAAAGATATTACAGCATCTCGATGAATGCCGCAACACGTGTATTCAGCTGTCCGATATCTGCCTGGGAATAATCGGTTTCTACACACATATAAGGAATACCCTTCTCTTCCGTTACAAATTTCCGGATACCAAAGCTTTCTATATTATAGGTATGACAGGCAGTCAGGGTCATTTCCAATACACCGTCTACCTTAAATTCATCGATCAGTCTGCCCATCAGCTCATATCTGCCTGGATTCGGAGACATAACCGAACAGCCAATACTCAGATATCTTCTGCTGATCGCATCCATAATATCCTCTGCATTCTCATCGATTTCCTTATCCAGCTGCTTATAGCCCGTGCAGTTCTCCATAACGACCATAACGCCGCCGTTATCCTCAATTGCACGAATTACCTTCTCTGTAGCACCGCCGACCGGACAACCTGTCAAAAGAATACGAGGCTTCTTATCCTGTCTCTTGCCCTCAGCATATTCCTTCTCAATCTTAGCTGTAAGTGCATCCACTTCTGCCTTAATCTGGCTTCTGTCAAATTTAAAGCCAACGCCATAAAGAACCTGATAAAGTTCCAGACCGGTGATCGGTGCCGGATCATGTTTCATCACTGCATTCAGATTTTTCAGGGAACGGTTGATCTCATTGTTCAGATGTGCCGCCTCACGCAGCTTCTCATCTGTAATTGTTGTTTCGAATTTTTCTTCCAGATAAGAACGAAATCTCTCATTTTCGCTCTTCCACAGGGCCTGGGAAGCCTCACTCTGATTCTGCGGCAGCTGCATCAGAAAGACATCCTTAAAATCGGACATCATCTCATACATTTTTTTCTTACCGTCACAGGTTGTCTCTCCCACGACCACATCTGAAAAATAAAAGAAAGGACATTTGTCTGTTTTTGCAAAGCCATAGCTGGATTTGATCAAGGGACAGAGATTCTTGGGCAGATCTTTTTCTGCATCCGGAATCGTCTCCGGAGAAACCGAGCAAAGTCCTACGGTTGCTGCGCCTGCTGCCATTGCAATCTCTCTGGGGAAATAAGTACAATAGGCTCCGACAACCGGAATTCCCTTGTCCTTCAGTTCCTTAATCGTCAGAAAAGAATTTTTTCTCTGCTCCGCGAATTCCTCAAATACCTCCGGCAATTCCTTAATAAGCTCCATATAAGCCTCCTTCGTTCCTGTTTAAGTTTTGTTATAAAGTATCTTTTTATTTTATAAATAAACTTTAACATAAAGGTTTGGTTTAGTTCTTCTTAACTTTTCATAGCCTAGCTTTACTTCTCAGGAAACAGGAATATCTGCATTTTCTTTTCCGGAGGCTCCTATCTGCTGCTCTATTTTTGTATTTTTCTATTTATATTAGGATATTTCTGCTTCTCCATCCTTCTTTTCGATATAGTCATTCTCCCAGTATTTTTCCCGGTATTCGACCGAAGTAGAAAAGACGATCAGGGTCTTGGTCTTTCCAAAACGCTGCAGCTGACCGATAAAAACGTCAAGCTCCATGGTATTGTGGAACATTACCTCCAGGAGCATGGAAAAATCTCCAGTCACACAATTGCACTGGACAACATTCACACATTTATTAATATAAGGATAGAATTCCTTTTTATTGACCGGCTCTACCTCAACACTGATAAAGGCCTTTGTATAATAGCCCAGAGCAACCGGGTTGATCCGGATACCAAAGCCGCAGATAATATGCTTCTCCTGCAGCCGCTCGATTCTCGCCGCGATCGCTGTTGAAGAAAGAAAAACATGCGAGGCTATCTCCTTCGCTGACATTCTGGCATTCTTCTGCAAAAGTTCAATAATCTTATAATCCACATCATCCAGCTCATCTGCATAATTCTTTGGGATATTCAACTTTGAAAAATCTGCCATTTGCTATTCCTCGCTTTCCTATTACATAATAAAAGAGGCCTTTTGCATGCATAGCATGCAAAAGACCTCCTTGTCTTCATCTCTTTATTGATCAGGGGAAGAGTCCCTTTACCTCATTCGCTGTGATCAGACGGCGAAGAGCCACGATATAAGCACCCATTCTCCATGTGCATTCTGATCTTTCTACCTCCTCTTCAATATCCTTGAAGGCCTTGATCAGAATATCTTCCAGCATTTCATTGATCTGGTCTCTGCTCCAGGTCAGGGTCTGGATGTTCTGTACCCACTCAAAGTATGATACCACAACACCGCCACTATTTGCAAAGATATCCGGAATTAAAACAATACCGCGATCCTCCAAAATCTTATCTGCCTCTGCCGTTGTCGGACCGTTTGCTGCCTCAACGATAAATTTGCATTTCAGAAGCGGCGCATTCTCCTCTGTGATCTGATTTTCCAGAGCTGCCGGAATCAGAACATCACAATCGCAGGTCAGAAGCTCTTCATTGCTAATATGCTTTACTCCGTCTCCATCATAGTCGGCCAGCATCTTTCCGCCTTCTACAAAGTTGCTGATCTCATCTGCATCCAGTCCTTTTTCACAATAGATTGCTCCGGATACATCACTCAGAGCTACGATTACAGCATCTCTGTGATATGCAATGCGGGCTGTATTGGCACCAACATTACCGAAGCCCTGAATAGCAAGACGGCTGCCTTCCAGAGTCCTACCGTATTTTTTCAGGATCTGCTTTGTGCTGATTACAACACCACGTCCTGTTGCGGAGGGTCTTCCCTTTGAACCGCCCAGCTCCAATGGCTTTCCGGTTACAACACCCGGGCAGGGATGTCCGCTCAGCATACTGTAAGTATCCAGAACCCATGCCATTGTCTGTGCATTTGTATTTACATCCGGAGCCGGAATGTCCTTATCCGGTCCGATAATGGACTCAATTGCAAAGGTATATCTTCTGGTCAGTCTCATCAGCTCTCCCTGGGAAAGCTTGGTCGGATCAACTGTAATACCACCCTTGGCACCGCCATAAGGGATATTCGCTACCGCACATTTTAAGGACATCCAGGTTGCAAGTGCCTTAACCTCATTCAGATCTGTATTCTGATGAAAACGGATACCGCCCTTGAAAGGTCCACGGATATTGGAATGCTGTACTCTGTATCCCTCAAAGACCTTCACCTTGCCGTCATCCATACGAACCGGCAAATATACCTTTAATTCTCTCTGCGGATTACGGATCATTTCATACATGTCTGTAGAAAGTTTTCCTCTTTTTACCGCTTCATCCATTACCTTTAACACATTTTCATAGGGATTATAATTTGTAGCCATTGGACTTAAGCTTCCTCCTAAAAAACAAAAGCAGTTCTTTTTCTGCTTTCGCATCATCTTTTTCAAAACCCGGCGCCGTACTTGGTACGATGGAGATTATAGGCATACATTTTTCAAACTTCAATAGCTAAGCTCCAAGACGCTTGAAAGCAATCTTTTCCATGCTTTTTCCTTGATTTTTTCAAGGAAAACTCTAATTTTCTTGAAATAATATACATTTCAAACTTCTTCCCTTTTTAGATTTGTTAAGAAATGCTTCAGGAAATCTTAAGGTCGGGGATAGATAATAAATAGCGGCAAATGAGAATCCTTTTCATTCTTTTGCATTCTTTTTGCAAATTATGTTCTATAATAAAAGGTATGCGCTTATTCATATATGTGCTTTTCATATATGATTATATGCCGCTATTTGTATGCCCTGGAAAACACTGACCCTGTCAGCCTTTCCTGATCTAACAAACTCTAAAGTAGTATAAAGGAGACTTTTCATGTCTTATAGTTCGCCCCTCTACCTGGCATTCTTCTTGCCTCTGGTATTGATCATGTATCAAATTGTTCCGCAGAAGCTGCGATGGCTGATCCTATTGCTCTCCAGCTACGGTTTCTTTTTTCTCTTCAGCAAAAAGCTCATTGTCTATTTGCTGCTGACTACCCTGCTGATCTATGGCTGTGGCCGGCTGATCGCCGCCCTGCAGGATAAATGCAAAGAAGCTGCAAGCGGTCTGGACAGAAAGGAAGCCTCTTCTCTGAAGAAGGCCTATAAAAAGAAGGAAAAATGTATCCTGGTTACAGCGATCCTACTCCTTCTCGGCACCCTGGCTTATCTGAAATATTACAATTTCTTTGTCATTAACAGCAGCAGCCTCCTAGCTCATCTTGGTCTGAGCCTGGTTACCAAAAATCTCGCTCTTCCACTCGGTATTTCCTTTTATACCCTGGAAGCCATCGGTTATCTTGCCGATGTCTATTGGGGCAAGATTGACGGACGTCAGCCGCTTGGCAAGGTTGCTCTCTTTCTGGCCTTCTTCCCCCAGATTATGGAAGGGCCGATCGCCATGTACCACCAGACAGCCGATGATCTCTGGGCCGGCAGATCCTTAAAGCTGGATAATCTGATCCAGGCCGCCATCCGCATGCTCTGGGGTATTTTCAAAAAAATGGTAGTTGCCGACAGACTCAACACCCTGGTCGCAGCTATTTTTAACCATTATCATAATTATCACGGCTTTATGATCGTCCTTGCTGCCATTGCCTATGCGACGCAGCTCTATATGGAATTTTCCGGCTGCATGGATATCATCATTGCTTCGGGACAGATGTTTGGCATTAAGCTTCCGGAAAACTTCAATCAGCCCTTTGCTTCCAAGAATGCGGCTGAATTCTGGCGCAGATGGCATATGACCCTGGGTGTATGGTTCAAGACCTACATTTTTTACCCGGTTTCCATGTCAAAGCTGGCCAAAAAATGGAACAAATTTGCAAAAGCCCATTTCGGTAAATATGTTGCCAAGCTGGGCGTGAGTGCGATCTGCCTTTTCCCGGTCTGGCTGGCCAACGGTCTCTGGCACGGGGCAAGATGGAGTTATATCTTTTATGGAATGTACTACTTTGTCATTCTCTTTACCGGTCTTGCCATAGAACCTTTGCGGGATAAGATAGTAGCTGCCCTCCATTTAAATATGCAGGCAGGCTATTACCGCTTCCTGCAGACGGCCAAGACCTGGTGCATTATTTTTACCGGCGAGCTCTTTTTCAGAGCCAACGGCCTGAAGGCAGGCTTTTCCATGTTTTTCAGTATCTTTCGCGGATTTGATTTGTCCTGCCTCTGGAATGGTTCCCTCTTAAAACTCGGCCTGGACCGGGGAGACCTTATGGCAGTTTGCTTTGGTGTCCTTCTGGCCGCTATTGTAGGCAGGGTAAAAGAAAAGAAACTTCTTGGCGAGGAAGGTCTTTATAGCCTAAAGACACCTCTTCGATGGACGGTCTATTATGGTTTGATCCTGGGCATCCTGATTCTTGGAGCCTATGGTGCCGGTTATACACAGGTGGATATGATTTATGCGAAATTCTAAATTACCAACAAAAAAATTAGGCAGGATCGCTTTGTTTATGCTGATCCTCCTTGTACTCCTGCTCCTGCTTTCGGAAGTAACGACAAAGCTGGCGCTTTCAGATGATAAACGTGTGCAGGCAAGCAACAAAAGCCGCTACCTCATTCAAAGAGAAACGGAGAATACCATTGATGTTCTCATCACCGGGGACAGCCTGAGCTACTCTTCCTTTTCTCCTATGGAGCTATGGCATAGAGACGGAATCAGTGCCTATGTCTGCGGCCAGCCGGGGCAGAATATTGTACAGACCTATACTTTCCTCCAGATGGCTCTGAAAAAACAAAGCCCCAAACTGGTGATTCTGGAAACCGATACCATGTTCAACGGTATGAACAATGACAAAGTTACGCCTGTAAAATTTGCTGCAACAGAATGGGTTTATGATCACCTGTCTATTCTGAGGAATCATGATATGTGGAAGACGCTCATTGCCGGCAAGTCCTATCCCAAGGACAACTATAAGGGCTTTGCCTTCCGCTGTAAGCTCAATCCCTATACAGGTGGAGATTATATGCAGCCAACAGACGAGGTCGCACCCCTGCCGGAGGTCGTTACCACTTATATGGATAAGATCAATGCCCTCTGTCAGAAAAATGGAGCCGAGCTGATGCTGGTTTCCGGCCCCTCACCCAAAAACTTTAATTACAGCCGGCATAATGCCATTGAACAATATGCTGCCCAAAAAGGATATCGCTACCTGGATCTGAACCTGCAGCTGAATGAAATCGGTATTGACTGGTCTGCCGATTCCCTGGATGGCGGCGATCATTTAAACTTTCGCGGTGCCATCAAAACTTCCGACTATCTGGCCTCCTATCTGGCTGATCAGTATAGTCTGACAGATCACCGTGATGACGAAGCCTATACGGAATGGAACAGACTATACAAACGCTATCAGAAGAAGATCACACACTCAGAAAGGAAACTGTCGCATGGCTAAAGAATCCGTATTGATCATAGAAGACGATGCTGATATCAGAGAAGGCGTCCGCATTCTCCTGGAAAGTGAAAACTACCAGGTCGCCGAAGCCTCAAACGGAAGAGCCGGCCTGGAGCTTTTGACGCCTTCGATTGATCTGGTTATCCTGGATATCATGATGCCCGGTATGTCCGGTATCAGGACCTGTGAGGAGATCCGCAAATTTTCCAATGTTCCGGTTCTTTTCCTTACCGCCAAGGCTTTGGAATCCGACAAGCTGCTCGGACTCATGGCCGGCGGAGATGATTATCTGCCCAAGCCCTTTTCCTATGCCGAGCTTTTGGGCAGGGTCAAGGCACTGATTCGTCGTTACAATATCTATAAGGGAAAGACCATTCCCTCCTCCGACAGCGAAGACCTTTATCTCAGCAGCGGAGACATCCGGATTCACAGTATTTTCAATGAAGCTTATATCAAGAATGAAAAGATTGAGCTGTCGGATATCGAATACCATATTCTCCTTTTGATGATGCAGCATCCCCAGAAAATCTTTTCTGCCCAGAACATCTATGAAAGCGTCTGGAATGAACCCTATTTTTATTCCTGCAGCTCTACGGTGATGGTGCATATCCGCAAGCTTCGTGTCAAAATAGAGGAGGATCCGAAATATCCGAAATACATTCGAACCGTATGGGGAAAGGGGTATCGCTTTGAGCCGCAAAACGCATAAAAAAAGCTCCATCTATACACAGCTGATCCTGCTTTTGGCTCTCTCTGCCCTCTTTTCTCTGGCTCTCTGCTATTGTGTGAACCGGATCGGACAGAATTTCATTGCACATTGCGCCCTGCAAAACGATTATCTGGAATGGAAAAATCAGGCTTATGCAGAAAAGCTTCAAGCTTATATTGATTCTGAAGAACTCTCCTCCAAGGATAATGAAGCACTCGCTTCCTGGGTGGACAAGCAGAAGATTCTGACTGTTCAAATCTACAAAAATGATATCTTAATCTTTGATTCTGAATATCCCAATGCCCAGATTTGGGAAGAGGAAATCGCTGCCGGCAATTATGAATGGCAAAGCTATTATGATATTTCTTTTTCTGATGGAAATGCCCAGGTAATCATCCTGGGCAATTACAGTTATCAGTTTATGAATTATCTTCTCTTTGCCGATTTGATCGTCACCTTTATTACCTTTACCCTCTTTCTCATCTTCGGTATCCTCCGTAAGATGAAGTATATCCGCCGGCTTTCCGGAGAGATCGAGCTTTTGGAAGGCGGTGATCTGGATTATCAGATCACGCTTCAGGGAAATGATGAATTAGCTACCCTTGCAGAGGGTATCAATAATATGCGGATTTCCTTTATCAGCATGATGCGGAAGGATGCAGAAATGGTGCAGAAGAATCAGCAGATCGTCACCCAGATGTCTCATGATCTGAGAACGCCCATCACCTCGATCATGCTTTATACAGAAATTTTAAAGAAGGGAAAGTATCAAAATCCAGAACAGCTCCTGTCCTATCTGGACAAGATTGAGCAGAAATCTCTTACCATGAAGGAGCTGGCTTCCAACCTCTTTGAATATTCTCTGATCAGTGGAGAAGGCGAGCTTACTCTGGAAGAAGCGGACTCTCTGAAGATACTCTTTTATGATCTCTTCTCAGAGCTTTGCAGTTATCTGGAGCAAAAAGGCTTTTCCGTGGTCTTCCATATCAGCTGGCCGGACTGCCTCCTGCAGATTTCTACCGACTATGTTGCAAGGGTTCTGGACAATATCAGCTCTAATATCATCAAATATGCTGATGCTTCCTCTCCCATCCTGATCGCTTTGGAAAAGGAAGATTCTTTTATCGGATTCAGCTTTCATAATAAGATCCTGCTTATGGATGAGAAGACAGACAGTACCGGAATCGGTCTACAGAGTATTCAGAATATGATGGAAAAGATGGGTGGTTCCTGCAAGGTGTGCGAGGAGAAGGGCTATTTTGGCATAAAGATTCTCTTCCCACTAGTGGATGCAAACAAAAGCTTGTGAACGCATGCGACCACCTAATATGAACGCATACGACCACCTAACGGAAGCGTTTTCCTCCCGGGACCGCTCTCGCTTAGTACAAAGCACAGCGGTACTAAGTTCACACTCCGCAGGCTCCGTGTTCACTAAGGACCGGTGCGTTATCGTATAGGAAACTTCGTTCCTATACGATAACATGCTCCGCAAGGATCGCACTGCGGCGGATTGGAATTTTGTCGCTTGGTGCGACCCGCCGCAGGCGAAGAATCCTGCGAGCAGGATTCTTTATGTCCCTTTCGGAAAATTGCTTCCTTTTATGTGGTCTACGTTTCATTGAACTGCCTTCTTTTGCGATGTTATGCATTGAATAAATTTGCCGAATTCATATGTAAGTGGGCACAAAGCCTGGCGAAATATTGCTGCGTGACGATTCGCAAGGCTTTCGTAGGGACGTGCACATTAGCAGCTTCGGCGGAGCAATGTTTGAGCTACACTGAAGTATATGTAATTCAAAGAAAACATAAAGTAAAACTCGCCAATACTGAACTGGCGAGTTTTGCGGGAGCCGAAGCGAATAAGCTATGTGCACGGCGTAGAAAACGCAGCGTGTCACGCAGCTTATTTTGCTCAGGCGCGTGCCCTATTTTAATTGTAATTCTTTATCTCTAATTTAAATTATACTTCTACCACTAATTTACAAATTAACGTTCCAAGCTCCGGGAAAGACTTATTCCTCAAATATAGCAACAGCCCTATCCAGGATTCCCTTCATCTTTGCGATCGCAATCCCATAATTCGTGAAAGCAACTCCCTGCTGCCTGCATTCTTCCACTCTGGACTGGACTTCCTTTTCATTCAGCATGCAGGCACCGCAATGAAGCACCAGGGCATATTCCTGCAGATCTTCCATAAATCCATGACCGGAAGTAAATTCAAACTGCAGTTTCTTTCCGCTATATTCCTGAATCCAATTCGGCAGCTTCACCGCTCCGATGTCCTCGCACTGGCGATGATGGGTACAGCCCTCGGAGATCAGAATCTTATCTCCGTCTTTGAGCTGATCCAGCTGGGCTGCCCCTTCTAAAACCGTCTCCAAGCTTCCCTTATATCTCGCCATCAGGATTGAGAAAGAAGTCAGACTGATTTCCTCCGGCACGATCTTTGAAACTGCCTCAAAGGCCTGTGAATCTGTGATCACAAGCTTAGGTCTTACCCTTTCAATCGCACTTGCAAGCTCCTCTGTCTGACAGCTCAGTGCAATTGCATGATGATCCAAAACATCTCTCAGGACAAGCTGCTGCGGCAGGATCAGTCTGCCCTTTGGCGCACTGGAATCGATTGGGATCACCAGAAGGACCAGATCCTTCTCCCCGATCAGATCTCCAATGATGGTTTTTTCCGGCTGCGCCTTTACTGCGCTCGCCAGAAGCTCCTTCAGCTCATCGATATGCTCGCTTTCTTTCGCAGAAACATAGATTTCATTCTCTGCCAGAGGCTTCTTTTCTTCCAGAAGGTCACTCTTATTATAGGCGATAAAATAATCCAGCTTCTTTTCCTGAAAAAGTCCGATCAGCTCCCGGTCGATCTCCTGCAGTCCCTTCTGGGCATCTACAATCAGAACGGCAATATCCACCTTCTTTAAAACCTCATAGGTTCTTTGGATGCGAAGCTCTCCCAGGCTTCCCTCATCGTCCATACCCGGCGTATCAATGATGACCACCGGTCCAAGGGGCAGGATTTCCATTGCCTTGGAGACCGGATCGGTCGTTGTTCCTTTCACCTCAGATACTAAGGACATTCTCTGATTGGTGATTGCATTTACAATACTGGATTTGCCGGCATTTCGAAGACCGAAAAAACCGATATGCACGCGATTTGCACTTACACTGCTGTTTAAATCTGACATAATTAGAACCTGAAATCTCTCCTGTTGCTTGATTTAATGGCTTCAATATTTTCTCTTGCGACCTTTTCTACCTTTTCGTTCGGAATCTTGCCCAATTCTTTCTCGATCAGCTCAAAGCCCAGTTTTTTTGTATCCTCACTTGCATAATCCACCAGATATTCGCATAAGGTCATGAGGGCATTCGGGTGGCAGCAGTTCTGAATCTGTCCGCTCTTGCAAAGTGCCATAAAGCGGTCACCGGTTCTGCCGGCTCTGTAACAGGCCGTGCAAAGGGAAGGAATATAGCCCATCTGCATCAGCCAGTTTACCACCTCATCCAATGATCTCTGATCGGACACATCAAACTGCTCGGAATCAGTCGGTCTTTCTTCTTCTGTATAACCGCCGACTGAAGTACGGCTGCCGCCGCTGATCTGAGAAACCCCCAGATGCAGCAGTTTCTCACGCACTTCCTGATTCTCACGGGTAGAAATGATCATGCCGGTATAAGGAACCGCAATACGGATGCAGGCAGCAATCTTTGCAAAGATCTCATCATCCAGTCCGTTATCAAATTCATCCGGATCAATGTCATCCGCTCTCTTTACACGGGGTACACTGATGGTATGCGGTCCGACTCCCTGTACAGCTTCAAGATGCTCAGCATGCATCAGCAAGCCTGCAAATTCATACTGGTAGCCCTCCAGTCCAAAGAGTACACCCAAGCCAACATCGTCAATGCCGCCCTCCATAGCACGATCCATCGCTTCTGTATGATAATCATAGTCGTGCTTTGGTCCTGTCGGATGCAGCTTCAGATAGGACTCTTTGTTATAAGTCTCCTGGAAAAGAATGTAAGTACCGATGCCTGCCTCCTTCAGCTTGCGGTAATTCTCTACGGTTGTCGCCGCAATATTGACATTGACACGGCGAATGGCACCATTCTTATGCTGAACGGAATAGATGGTCTTGATGGACTCTAAGATATATTCGATCGGATTATTGACCGGATCCTCTCCTGCCTCGATCGCCAGTCTTTTATGGCCCATATCCTGCAGAGCGATTACCTCGGCCTTGATCTGCTCCTGGGTCAGCTTGATTCTCTTAATGTGTTTATTTTTTGCATGATAAGGACAGTAAACACAGCCATTCACGCAGTAATCGGACAGATATAAGGGCGCAAACATAACGATTCGGTTTCCGTAAAATGCCAGCTTGATCTCATTGGCCAGCTTGTACATTTCCTCTACCTTCTCCGGAATGTCACAGGCCAGAAGAACGCTTGCCTCTCTGTGATTCAATCCCTCACAATGGACACCCTTCTCTGTCTTTCTCGGACGAGCCTTCTCCAGAATCTGATCGATCAATTCAATATTGTGCTTATTTTCTTCTGCATACTTGATCGTCTCCAGAATTTCCTCATGATTGATAAATTCTTCTGCTTTTAAGGACTTTACGTCATAAATACTCATTTCTATTTCCTCTTTTCTTTTGTCTACTGCTTACTTTTTCCTATTTTAAATTTTAAAGGTTTTTCTTAATATCTCCTCTGCTGACTGCCAGATGATAGCCAATGCCTTCCATCCTTCCGGAAAGACAGCCCCTGCACTGGGCAGATTCTTCTCCCGTACAGATTTTGTTGTCATATAAGGCATATTTTTTGCGAACCGATACCGGCGAGAGATTCGGCATAACCACATTGGCACCGGCTAAAATGCCCTTTTCTCTTCCTCTTGGATCAATTGTTCCCAGGGCAGTGGTTGCCGGCAGCAGGATATTGGGCTGAAGAAGCCGGATCAGGGAAAGCAGATAAAGGGTCTGCTCCAGCCTGCCGTTTTTCTCCTCCCGAAAGGGGGTATCTGCCTGGCTGATAAAGGGGCCTATCCCACACATATCCGGCTTAAATTCCTCGATAAATTTCAGGTCCATAGCCAAAGAACCTGCCGTCTGTCCCGGCGAGCCTACCATAAAGCCGCAGCCAACCTGATAGCCAATCTCCTTGAGGGCCTTCAGACAGTTCATCCTGTGCAAAAAGGACATTTCCTTTGGATGCAGACTTTCATAATGGGTCTGATCCGCCGTTTCATGCCGCAATAAATACCGGTCTGCTCCGGCATCAAACCAGGCCTGATAGACTTCCCTTTCCTCTTCTCCCAAAGAAAGGGTGATCGCACAATCTGGATAAGTCCTTCGAATTTCACGAACGAGCTCTTCCACAAAAGCCGGCTGATAGATGCCTTCTCCTCCCTGCAGGACAAAGGTTCGAAAGCCCAGTTCATAGCCTTCCCTGCAGCAGGAAAGAATTTCCTCCCTGCTTAGGATATAGCGGTCTGCCTTGTCATTGGATTTTCGAATGCCGCAGTAATAGCAGTCATTCCGGCAATAATTGCCGACTTCGATCAGACCTCTGACATAAATCTCTCTCCCGTAAATCGCCTCTGCCTGCTTTTTTGCCTTTTTCGCCGCATAGTCTGCCAGTTCAGGACTCTCCCCTTCCAGCAAAAGCGTATATTCTGCAAGGGAGAGACTATGCTCTCTTTCCAGCCTGTCAATCAGTTCTCTTCGCTTATCCTTCATGACTGATCACATTCGAATAGGCTGTCTTGACAGATACATGCTCCAGCTTGCCAAGCTTTCCTGCCAAAGCTGAAATCTCGTCCTGCGGTGCATCCAGAGCCAGGGAAATGATATTGATCTTTCTTTCCCGGTAGGGAATCCCCATCCGGCCGATAATATACTGGCCATATTCATGCAAGATCTCATTGATCTTTCCTGCTGCCTCGGGATCCTCAACAATAATCCCCATAACTGCTACTCTCGTTTCCATTTTTTCCTCCTATCTATCGTATCGCGCAGCGATACGATAGGCGCCGCATCGTGCGTTAGCACGATCTTTCATGCAATTAAAAAAGTCATGCTCCTCCAAAAAAGAGCATGACTTTACCATTCTTATCTACATATAACAGCTTTTTCTCTGGTAATGGCCCTATCCGCCGCAGTACAAACCTTCAGGCGCATAGCGTACAGATATCGTATAGGAAGGAAATTCCTAAAGAAAATTCCTATATGATAAATAGAGTCAGATTTCTGTCTTTGTATTATGTATGTAAAAAAGGCACCTTTCACGCAGACTTTTCTTAATGTCAGGAGCGATATTTTCTATTGATTCTTGTATGATTATACATAAATAAAGAAAATATCGCTCTCTAAAGTTAATTAGTCTGCCCAAACGCCCTGCCTGTTACTTACCCCTCATTTATTTTCTTTTCATCTGCCTCCCTTCCTATACTTATGAGCTTTCACTGTCACTATCCGTATAGATCATATTGTCAATAACAGCTGTGCTGACCTTATAAACCATCTTAGAACCATCTACCATAACATAGCGGTAATAATCATCTGTCTCTTTGCCAAGATACAGGATAAATTCCTTCTCCGAGGCGCTATCCGTCACTTCACTGTCAGCTGCACTATCGCTTGTATCACTGCTATCTTCACTATCCTCACTCTGGCTGCTCGACGCATCATCCGCACTTTCTTCATAGCTTGCAACTACTTTTGTTCGGTTTTCTTCATCCAGACCATAGTCTGCCAGAGTATCCTCCGTCACATGGTAATCCACCGGAGAAGTAAGCTTAAAGGCACCAAAACCACCTGCCAGCTCAGTCAGAGAATCGGCATCCGTATAATATCTGCTTTCCTCTCCCTTGGTAATCTCCACCTTCTTGAGATTGCTGCTGCCGATATGAGGCACACTGTCATTTTCAACCAGGCTGCTCAGATCAAAGGAAAGGCTGTCTGTCAGATCCGATGTAATGGTATAAACCTGACTTTCTTCATCCAGGGAGGCATATAGATTCTCCCCTGCCGCATCTCCGATATGCAGGGTATGTGCACTTCCTTCGGCATCTGTAAAGCTGATCTCGTATTGTGGAGAAGTCAGGCCATAGTCCGAAAGTGCATCCGGATCCTCCAGTTCCCGAACGGCAGTAAGTTCCATCAGGCTTGAAGCCAGAGAATCCAGACTGCTCTGCTTGATTGGAATCTCATGATCTTCATCATAATACCAGGAATCATTTTCCTTGACGAAACTCATATTATCCGTCCCGTCGCTATAGCTGATCTTTGATAGAGCATCCGCACTTACCATATGAATCTGTGCGGCTTCCTCCGACTTTTCCTTCTGCTTTTCCTGATAATTCTGAACGCCGCTGATGCCTATATAGACAAGCAGGAGTATGCCGATCAGGACCATCAAAAGAAACAATTTATTCTTTTTCATTTTTACCGTCACCTCTTATGCCTTTCTTCTCTTCCACCACTTGCAGAAGCCAAAGATCAAAATTATGACCGGAATACCGAAAATCAAAAGGAGACTGATCGGCCCTGCAAAACGCATGGTATTATAGCTGACCTGCAGACTCTTTGACGGAATTGCCAAGTTCTCCTGCCCATCAAAATTCGCCGACACTGCATTCATAAAGAGGGTCAGATTATCCAGGTTGGTAAAAGAATCCGTAATCTGACTGTTGATCATCGAATCCGAGGAAATCACCGTCAGTCTTGCCTCTTTTGTTTCGCTGCCGTCTCCGGAAGCACTGTCTGTCTCTGCAGATGCCGCTGCATTTCCGGAACTATCTCCCGAGTCTGTCACGGTAACAGACTCCGTAGCAACTGTGCCCAGAACATAGCTGCCCTGCTCCTGATCATCTTCCGTAACCGCATAGGCATTCTCTGAACTGGTCAGAAAACTCTGACTGCTGATGCTGTCCCTTGCCGGATCCGTCAGGGTCAGTCCATGTGCATTCGCCATAAGAACCATACCTGATGTCAGATTATTAGACAGATCACCACTTGTGCTGACATTCGGGAAAATATAATAGTAATTACCCTGATAGCAGCGTTCCGTATCTGCGATATAGCCCTCTGTTTTTTCCATACCGTATTCTGCCAAAAGGGCATCCAGATTCGGGGTATTTCCTGTAATATCACCCAAAATAACAAAAACCTTTCCGCCATTTTGCAGATAAGTCAGAATACTGTTCTTTTCATCCTCGGTCAGATCAGAGCTGATACCATTGATCATAAGGAGTTCACAATCGTCCGGAATCTCTCCCTTCATCATGAGATTCAGCTCCTCGGTTTCCATATTATTCTTTTCAAAAAGCTCCGAAAGGGAAGTCGAAAAGCTGCCCTCTCCGTGACCGGAAGTATAGTAGATCTTACTGCTCTCGCTATTTATCACGGAATTAATGGCACCGGTCAGCTGACCTTCTCCGTCAAATTCCGAAACCGATGTGGAACCGGTCGTATAGTAGGAGCTGTAGTCCGTAACCAGGATATCAGAAAAGGCTACCGTCGCAGTCTTACCTGTATCCTCACATTTTACAAGAATGGTATCCGAATCTACATTGTTTTCCTTCAAAGCAGACGGATGCTGAACCGGATCCACCCATTCAACACTGATCTTGTCAGACAAGGCAGCATACTTACTGAGAAAAGTCTTGATCCTGTCATCTGTGCTGCTCTTCTCAGCATAAACCGTCAGGCTAACTTCACTGTCCAGCCCCTTCAAAAGTTCCTTGCTGGTATCCGTGATCTCATAAATCCGATTATCACTAATATCAATATTACGGATATTTTCCGGCAGTCTGCCCGCAATCAGATTGATCAAAACAACGATGATAACCGCTGCCGCAATCATGCCGACACTATAGCTTCCTTTTCTGGATGTCTTGCTTCCAAATGCATTTTTGATTTTTTCTAACATAGCGGCCTCCTAGCTCCAACGTCTCTTCTGTATCATCTGTATGGTCAGAAAAATAAACAAAAAGATAAGCGACAGATAGAGTACAATGCCGCTGACATCCAAAAGCTGATTGGAAGAAATACTTGAAAAGGCAGAAAAAAGATTCACCTTCTCCGCCATTGCCGCAAGAAGCCCTTCGTAAAGAGAAGATTTTATCAAATATACAATTATGCAGACGGCCAGGCAAAGAAGCTCCAGCCCTCCTGCCAAAAGACGATTTTCTGTCATTTTCCATACCAGGCAGACCAAAAGGGTCAGCAGGGCTATCAAGCCCAGCAGATTAACCCAGGCAGTCGAAGAAAGGAAATTCGTCAGCCCACTCCAGATATAAGTCAGAAGCAAAATGCCAAAGGTGCCAATTGCCGCCAGGATCTGGCTCTCCGTCAAAGAAGAAATAAACATACCGATTGAGATATAAAGGCAGCCCAAAAGGAAAAAGACCAGAATTGCCAGATAATCCACCCGGATATAGGCGGTTCCCTGCGCCATGATGATCAAAGGAAAGATCAGATAGATCAAACAGGGAATTGCAAAAATGCTGACCATGGCAAAATATTTGCCCAGCACCACCTCCGTCAGGCTGACCGGATAGGTCAAAAGCATCTGATCGGTCTTATTCTTTCTCTCTTCTGCAAAGCTCCTCATGGTCAGGATCGGAATGGCGATCAGGATCAAAAAGGTAATCGAAGACAGCACATAAGAGAAATAGGGGTAGCCGTAATTCAGGTTATAAACCATAAAATAAACGCCCGTAAAAGCAATCAGAAATGCGATAAAAGCATAGCCGATCATCGAATGAAAATAGGACTTAAATTCCCTCTTATAAATCGCTTTCATCTGCACTCACCCCCTCTTTTTCTTCTTTTTGGATATCATCTTCTATTTCTTCCTTTGCTCTCTCTTCTTTTACTTTCTCTTTGCTTGCTTCCTCAAGGCCTTCTTCCTCTCTTTCGCTTCCCCTGGTAAGCTCTAAGAAGACATCCTCAAGACTGCTCTTTGTCCGCATCATGGTCAGAAGGGGCAGATTCTGCTCCGCAAAGGCAAAAAAGAGTTTCTCCCTGATATCTGCATTTCCCTTGCAGGTAATTTTTACCCGGGTCAGCTTTCTATCTCCATTCTCTTCTGTCTCATAGTCGCAAGACAAAATCTCCTCTATCCGAGACAGGATTTCCTCTATTTTTTTCCTGGATGCCGGACTTTCAATCTCAATATAGCCGCCTTCTCCAAGGCTTTCTTCCAAGCGCTCCGGCGTATCACTGGCAACCAGCTTTCCATTGGCAATGATGATGATCTCATCACAAACCTCTCTGACCTCTGCCAGAATATGCGAGCTTAGGATAACCGTATGCTGCTCAGCCAGCTTACGGATCAGGCTTCGGATCTCAATAATCTGCTTTGGATCCAATCCAACCGTCGGCTCATCCAGAATAATAATCTCCGGAAATCCCAGGATTGCCTGAGCCAGACCGACTCTCTGCCGGTAACCCTTGGACAGATTTTGAATCAACCGGTCCTTCACCTCCAGGAGCTGAACCATTTCCATGATTTTCTCCAATTGATTTTCTCTTTCTTTAATTGGGATCTTTTTCAGCTCTGCTGCAAATTCCAGATACTCCAAAACCGTCATTTCCATATAAAGAGGGGGCAGTTCCGGCAGATACCCAATCCTCCTCTTCGCCTCCTCCGGTTCCTGCAAAATATCATGCCCGTCAATGATCACACTGCCCTCACTGGCAGCCAGATAGCCCGTCATAATATTCATGGTTGTTGATTTTCCGGCTCCGTTCGGTCCCAGAAAGCCATAGATCTTTCCTTTTTCAATTGTGAAATTCAGATGGTCCACCGCCAGATGATTTCCATATCGTTTCACCAAATTTTCCACTTGAATCAAGCTTTCTTCCTCCTGCTCTGCTTTTTTGACTTATCCGCAAGTCCATTTCATTCTAGGCAGGATCTATGACCAATCCATGTATTTCATATGTTCAATTTGTGTTTAACTTGTGTTTAAAGTATGAAGCTTCATCTATGGCAGAAATGCTGCTGCATAAAAATTGCTTTTTAATTTCAGAAACGAATCGCCTAAAAGATGCAATAGATAAGATGCCAAAAGAACACAAGAAAGAGCATCTGCGCCTTAAAGCAGATGCTCTTTCTTATTTCATATAGATAATGTAGATTCAATATAGATAATATTAGATATGTAGAATGCAACAGAAAATGAAAGACCTTTTCATAAACCAGAAGCGATTCTTCCAGGACCTAAGCTCTTTCTTAAATGCAAGATCTCTCGCCGTTATTTCCGCTCTGTAAAGACTTCTGCAAGTGCCGGAAGAACCATACATAATAAAAGAATACAAAGCATTAATACTACAGTAAGCATATTAAACATTCTCATCCACTCCTCTCTTCATTTGACAGCATAGCAAAAATTCCTCCTCCCTTTCCTACATGGTCTGGTAAAGCATTCGCAAAAATCCGCTCTCTTCCAGCCGGAAATGTAAGATTTTCCTCAAATTCCACTTCAATGTAAAAAAACAAGAAATTTCTGCAGAATTTATTAGCCCTCCCTCTGACTGCATCGTATCAATAAGTGAAAGGAAAGGAATAAGCGAAAAAACAGCCAGAGGCTCCACATAAACAAAGAATCAGGAAACCTTGATTGTTACGCAAGGAAAATATTCCTGACAGGAACTTGATTTTTCCTTTTAAAAAAGCTATATTTGTTTAAATAAGTTGTTCGTTATTTATTAATGCTCATTATTGTAGAAGGTCAGGTGTGAGCCAAATGAAAGAAATGTTTGAAAAACCAGTTATGAATCTTATCCTGTTTGATAGTGAGGATATTATTATTACAAGTGGTTGCCCGAGCGATGATGAATGCGATTTTGTATGCACTAATCATTGTCGTACTTATAGTTGCAGTGATGTTTGTTACAGTGATCAACTATAACTTGATCATTTATACATTTTACAATCTAATAGGAGGCAAATATGTCAGATAGAAAAGTCGAATTAAAGAATGAGGATTTAAGCGAAATCCTTGGTGGTCTTGAATTAAACACTGTTGAAGGATATCTTGTTGGTACTAACGATAGAAGTATCCGCTATTACTACGATGATTTTGATGCTGTTAAAGCTTTCTATAAAGCTAATGTAGATAAATCACTTGTACTTAGTGAGCGTGATGCAAAACTGATTAATGGCATGCTTGAAGCCGGACTTATTCATCAGTAATTTCATAAGATATTCAAAAGGACTTTGCCTTTCGCAAAGTCCTTTTTTGCTTTTGTCTTTGTCTATTTATTGTCTGCTTCTCCTTTTTTTATTTCCTTTGGCCTTTGTTTTTTCTCAGCTGCTGACCAAGCAATGCAATCTTCAGAATTCTATACAGGAGCTCTATTATGAACCTTTCTTTACAGGAATTATTCGATCTTCAATACTTTGAAGAAAATCCCAAACTTCAGGCTCTGATCAATGACAGTATGGGACGATATGCTCTCTCTGACCGCCTTTCCCTTTCTGAAGAGGATCTTTCTCTCCTCTATGCTGCCGGAGATCCCCATCATGCTTCTAATACTACTGTCAGACAGGAGGCTGAAAAATCTCCTTCTATCGGCTGCACTGATTTATTTTCATAGAAGGAGTCGCATTGATGGAAGATCTTTGTCTGGAAAACATTTATCAGGAATATCATCAGAAGGTCTGTCGCTTTGTTCTGAAAAAGGTGAGCGACAGTGAGATCAGTGAAGATCTGGTTTCTGATATTTTTCTTAAAATCGCGGCCAATCTGAATCGCTATGATGCCCAAAAATCCGCCCTATCTACCTGGATCTATACGATCAGCAGCAATACCGTTCTGGATTATTACCGCACCCGCAGGATTCACTCTGAACTTCCTGACGAAAACGGAGAGAATGGTGCTATGCCACAGATTCTGGTAAGTACTTCCCCTTTAGATTCCAATCTTCTGGCAGAAGAAGCCTTAACTGAACTTGCCACAGCCTTAGAAACTCTGCCCCAGCGTTCCAGGGATTTGATCATTCTTCATTATTATGGAAATCTGCCCTTGAAGGAGGTCGCTCTGAAGCTCGGCATGTCTTATGCAAATGTAAAGCTCGTCCACAAAAAAGCCTTAGCTGAACTCAAAGAGAAGCTCAGCTAAGGCTTTTCTGCAGAATAAATATCCTACTCCCAAATGTCCTATTCCCCAAAAGGTGATGTAAAGTAGAGTCCAACTACTCTGCTTAAGCAAACTTATAAACTATATTCCCACTTTACTTCCTGCTCCAGCGTCTTCCAGGAAAACTTTTCATTCTCCAGAAGCATATAGCCATGCCAGCTGTCTTCCTTCGGAATTGAGACAGAGCCCGGATTCAGATAGAGATTATTCTCTCCGAATTCAATCCTGGCCGGCACATGGGTATGTCCATGCAGGAGAATGTCTCCCTTATGAAGCGGCGGCAAATGCTCCATATGATAGGTATGTCCATGTGTCGCATAGATCAGTCGATCCTTAGCCTGAAAAATAGCATAATCCGCCATAATCGGAAAATCCAGAACCATCTGATCCACCTCGGAATCACAGTTTCCCCGTACACAAAAGATTTTCTCTCTCATGGGATTCAGCATGGCAATTACCTCTTTGGGGGCATACTCCCTGGGCAGGTC
The DNA here is from genome assembly GCA_963620785.1 of Bacteroidaceae bacterium. Classification (GTDB taxonomy): domain Bacteria; phylum Bacillota; class Clostridia; order Lachnospirales; family Lachnospiraceae; genus RUG14243. The sequence continues at coordinate 8,258 of CAVFAT010000029.1, read as the reverse complement.
ATTTCTTGGACCATGATAGAGAATATCTCCCAAAAGAAGAAGGCGATCTGCCCTTTCTTTTTCAAAAGCTCCCAAAAGCTTTTTGCAATAATATGCCGAGCCATGTATATCCGAAGCAATCATCATCTTCATTTTCTACTCTCCTCTCTGCCTGCAGTAAATTCCTTATGCTTGCGCACTCACCCTTCTCTAAATACTCCAAAAATGCAAGCTGTTATTTTTTTACTGAATATAAACCGTCTCTGTCCTTCGGAAGGCTCTTACCAGCTTGAAGATTCCCGTATAAACCAGGCCAACACAATAGAGAATGGTAACCAGCCTCAGGGAATCCAGGAAAAGCAGGCCTAATACCGCCAGAAAGAGTTCCAGCCCGCCTGCAGACAGGGTAAATTCCCAGGCTGGCGCATCCAGCCTTCTCGCTTCTAAAGCCTTCAGTATATCCACTGCCGCATTAAAAAGATTCACACCGATCAGATAAAGCATGATATACCTCGGATGAATATCTGCCGTGGACAGGGTCAGGGTGATCATGCCGAGATCCAGGATCACCACTCCCTGAAAGAGAATCCTCCAGCCACCGACCATATGTCTTGCCAGCGTCAGGTAATAATACAATTGTCTTAATCCTGCTGCCGTAAGAGATATCGTCAACAGCGAAAGCACCAGATAAAATCCCTCTTTTCCCAGATAGATCATCCCTGCACTGACCAGAAGCAGAACGATACCGGTGACGGCATTTGTTATTCTCTGAATCCTACTCATTAAACTCCTCTTTTACCACATCGATCATTGAATTCAAATAATCCAGAGCCCGCTCAAAGCCGGATAGATTCATACCGATCGACTTTCCTGCCAACTTATTCCCTGACCGGTAGATCCGCTCCGTTACCATACTCTTCTGTAACAAAGCCGCCAGAATAAACTTTCCCAAAAAAGTCTCATTCTTTTTCTCATCTGCCGCCTGGATGTATTCTTCCTGCCATTTCTCAATATCAAAAGCCTCTATTTCCCGGCCGGAAAGCTTTTCTCCCAGGGCTTTCCATTCTTTCGAGGAGTCGATCTGCCTGATTTCCAAAATTTCTTTTATTTCCTTCTCATAGGGAATCAGGCCTTCTTCTTCATAGGTATCCTTCTCAAAGCTGGGATAGAGTCCTCTTAAATATTTCAGGGCGTAGACCATCTGGGCAAAGGCATGGTAATAATCTGAGGGATTGTCCTTTAGCATCTCTCCATAGCCACCCCAGGCCGGAAGGTATTTATATCTGGCATAGCTGTAATCCGGCAAATGCCCTGCTCTGCCATGCCCCAGATTCATAACCGAATTCTCACTGCTCTGATAAACGGTATTGATATACTTTCCCTTTTCCGGGTCATCCTGGCCCTTAACACTGTGCTTCCAACTGATTTTTCTTTCCTGAAAGTTCTCTCCATCAGGAATCAGCTCCCTGAAGTTAAAATCCGTATTATTGATAACCAAGGAAGGCGTTCCCGCAAAATAACGATGCGCCCAGCTATCTGCCAGAACATGCATGGCAAGTCCGGCTGCCTGAAGGCTTCTCCCCTTCGCCAGATTCACCGTATCCAGAAGCAGCTCTCCATTTGGATTGCAGATCAGCCGATATTTATTTTTGTATTTTTTTCTTCCTTTTTTTACCTCTGCATAAAGGTCATAAGGAAGGAAATGGAAAGAAGCCCAGATACGCGTAATATCCTGCAGACCCGGCCGATCTGTTGTTGCATCCATCATCTCCAGCTGCAGCTGTGTTGTTGCAGCTGTTTTCGGACCGCCGATCTTAGCCAGAAAGGGTCTGGAGCAATGATCCACCAGCTGGGCGCTATAGCAGATGATCTGGCTTTCCTCATGGGAATAACCCGCCAGATAAGCTGCGCAATAGGTCGCATAATAATGAAAATCCTCTTGCATAATTCCTTACCCTTCTGTCTCGCATTCCTTTCTTTCCGGATACATGCTCTTCCTGATCTCTCTGACCCGGATGGCTGATATGATCATCTGAAGCAAGGTCAGGGCAGAAGTAAACTCCACCAATATGGTCGTCATAGTTGTCAAAAGGCTGATATCATCCGGCAAAAGAAAGAGGGTCGCTACCAGCCCTAATACCGTATAAAACAGCATAAAAAAAGCCAGAAAAAGGTAACCCCTTTTTTTCTTCTTTCCCTTCGCCTCGGCAGATGCAGACATGCCCAGATAAAAACGGAAGAAAAGATCCATTGCCAAAACAAAGATCACACTTCCGTAAGCCAGTCCCCGAAGCAGATGTGCGTTCTGATATTGAACCAAATATTGATAGAGATCGCCCTTATATAAAACAATAGACATGATCGACTTGATCAAAGACCAGACACCGAAGAAGATGACGCCATTCCCGCAGATAACCAGTATGGTTTCACTTTTTTTCAGTTGGATCAGCTGTGGATCCTTATTTAAATATTCTGTAATTGCTTTACTCATACTGCCTATTTTAGCACTTTTACAGCTCTCTTTGCTATCGCACTTTTTCTTTTTCTTGACCAGGGCAGGCATACAAAATAGAGGCTCCGCCGAAGCGGAGCCTCATGGAGAGAATATCGAATATACCATGTGTGGTTCATGGCATCCTAATGCCTTTATCTGTTTTTCATTTCATTCCAGTAGCTTGCAGCTGCCAGACCGCTTCCGGCCAGTACCAGCATTACTAGCCAAATCTGCATCACATCTTCTTCTCCTGTCTTAGGCGCAATGCTTGTCGCTGCTGCCTTATTTGCAATAAGAGTCGGAACTGCCGCAGTCTGTACCATTGTTACAGCCGGAATCGGATCTTCCTTTGTTTCCTTCTTCGGAATATCCAGGGTCTCCGGAATCTTCTCAGGCTCGGGATCCGGCTCAGGATCCGGTTCAGGTTCTGGCTCGGGATCCGGTATAATTTCCGGCTCGGGTTCTGGCTCAGGATCCGGTATAATTTCCGGCTCGGGTTCTGGCTCGGGATCCGGCTCAGACGGAATGATTGTCTTGCTGTAAGTATTGATCAGGTCAATTGCCAGATTCTGTCCGCCCCGGACGATCTCAAACGCATTGCCCGGAAGGATCTCGCCATTCAGATAAATCATGCTGTCGCAGTCATAATCTTCAACGCTCTCTCCACTCTCTTCAATCAGATATTTTCCTGTATCCAGATAAACATTGAGATAAATCGTATCTCCATTTGCAGAAACGTTATTTTCCCAAACCGGAACTTCTGACTTATTGCCCTTCTCATCTACTGCATAAATGCGAATGGTCGGATCCGGATAAGAAGCATCCTCACCCAGTCCTTCAGCCACCTTCTGAAGGGTAAGAGCTGATTTATCGCTTAATTTGGTATTGGTAAAGGTCGCAATCGGAATATCTCCGTCTTCCTTCACAACAACTGTATAGTTGTAGCTGTAATTATCCGTTTCATTGCCGTCGATAGAATAGATTGCATATCCTTCCATCTCCTGCTCTGTAATGGTATAAGAACCAGCCGGCAAATTTTCCAAAACGGTTTTATTGCCGCCCAAAACTTCTACAACATTTTCATACTCAACGGTATTGCCCTTGATATGGAAGGTGAAAGCTGTATTGTCGTCTTCGACTGCATTACCCTCTTCATCCACGATCAGCTTTTCAATTCCAAGCTTGCCCTTGGTGATAATAATATCTGCCGCATCCTTTGTGATATAAAGATCCAGTCCTGTCGGTGTTCCCGTCTTACCTTCACTTCTCATGCCACGACCACCGGTACATTCCTGAACCCCCGTGTAAGGCATATTAAAGTCGGAGTAATAATAAGTCACACCATCGATTTCCACGGTAGAAAGAATTGTCTGCAATGCTTCCGGCACCTGCGCGAAGAGGATTCTCGCCTGTACATTTACATTGCTCATGGTAAAATCGTTATCCACCCAGGCAATGCTGGATGGTGTCAGATCTTCTACCTTGATATCATACTCATATTTCCCGTTTTCACTTCTCTGGTTTACCCTGTAAGTATTGTATGCATAAATCTTATTTCCAACCGTAACAACAATGCTTTCTGACTGCAGATAACCATCCAGGCTGTAGGAAACACCGTCTACCTTTACGTTATACTTGGCATCTACCTTTACGTCTACATGATCATATTTGCTTCCATATTGAGAAGTATTGCCTGAACCTCGTCCAAGTCCCGCCGGCACGAGTTCTACTTCCTCTTCCTGTACCA
>CAVFAT010000029.1:0-3721 GCA_963620785.1 Bacteroidaceae bacterium | reverse complement strand
TCTTCCACCTGCGCCTCTGTCGGTTCAAGATAAATACTCTCTATTTCCATTTGTGGCTCTTCCTGCACAATTTCCTCTGCCTGCAGCTGTGCATTTCCCTCTTCCGGAATACTGTCTGCAAAGGCTGTCATCGGGAAAAGCGTCAAACCCATTGAAAGGCAGACCGTCGCAACAAGGAGCATTTTTCTTCTTTTCATAAGCGTCTCCTTTCCCTGCGCTGCTGAGCAGCTTTTTCTCTATCACTTCCTCCGCTGTAATCATGCTGAACCACCTGCCTTTTTCTTGCTTTTTTCTCTCTTTTTATGAATTAAGTTTACCGAATTTTTCGACTTTTTATAAGGCTCCAGCCTCATGAAAAAGGTGCTCTTCTTTTTTCAAAAGGGGCACTTTTTACTTCCAAAAAGTATGTTTCTTTTTTCTTCTTCACAGGGTATTCCTTTCTTAGCTAGCGGCCCCAAAAATCATCCTAAAACTGTAAAAGGAAGCCCTGCAGCAATTCTGCTGCAGGGCTTCCTCTGGTACAAATATAAATTGAAATTTTAATGGAGTTTTCTTATGAGAACTATGGCTTTTTTCTTATGCCGGATAGAATCCGCTCGGTGCATCATTCAAGTTGATCATGATATTCTTTGTCTGGCTGTATGCATCCAGAATCGCCTTATCATTTTCACGGCCAATACCGGACTGCTTGTATCCTCCAAAGGGAGCACCTTCCGGAATCTGGTTGTAGGTGTTAACCCACATACGTCCTGTCTCGATATTTCTTGCAACGCGAAGGGCACGGTGGATATCCTTGCTCCATACAGCGCCGCCAAGACCATAGGTAGAATCGTTTGCCATTGCAACAACCTCATCCTCTGTCTTGAACTTGATAACAACGGCTACCGGTCCAAAGATTTCTTCCTGAGCAACACGCATATCATTGGTTACATTTGTGATCAGTGTCGGCTGAACGAAGCTTCCCTTATCACAACCATTCTCTGTATAGTAATCACCGCCTGTAGCGATTGTAGCGCCTTCTTCCTTTGCAATCTCTACATAGGAAAGGATCTTCTCTGCCTGTTTCTTGTTGATCTGAGCGCCCATCTGGGTATTCGGATCCAATGGATCGCCAACTTTTACCTTCTGGAAGGCTTTTACAAGCTCTTCTACGAATTTATCATAGATATCTTCCTGTACAAATACTCTGGAACCTGCGCAGCATACCTGGCCCTGATTGAAGAGGATACCAAGCTGAACACCATCGATTGCAGCTTCCCAATTACAGTCGTTAAAGATGATATTTGCACTCTTTCCACCAAGCTCAAGTGTAGCCGGGATCAGCTTATTTGCTGCTGCAATTGCAACATCTTTACCGATTTCGGTAGAACCTGTGAAGGCAAGCTTGCAAAGATCCGGATGATCAAGCAGATACTGACCTGACTTTCCGCCGGAGCCTGTGATCAGGTTCAATACGCCTGCCGGAAGCAGATCCTGGATCAGCTCTGTGAATACCAGCATGCTGAGAGAAGTGGTAGATGAGGGCTTAAATACGATACAGTCGCCTGCTGCGATTGCCGGAGCCAGCTTCCATGCTGCCATCAGGAAGGGGAAGTTCCAGGGAACGATCTGTCCTACAACACCGATCGGCTCTCTGAGAACCAGACTCATCATTCCTCCGTCCAAAATAGATGCTACACCTTCATCGGTGCGGATCAGGCTTGCATAATAGTGGAAATGACGTACAGAATAGGGAACATCGATTGCCATGGTCTCACGGATCGGTTTTCCGTTGTCCATTGACTCTACCTTTGCAAGCAGTTCCATATTTTCTTCGATGCGGTCACCAATCTTATCAAGGATTGCTGCACGCTCTTCCTTTGTTGTCTTTTTCCATTCCGGGAAAGCCTTCCATGCTGCTGCAACAGCTGCATCAACGTCTTCCTTTGTTGCCTGTGCACACTGGGCAAGGACTTCTCCGTTTGCCGGATTTGTGCTGGTATAAACGGCACCGTCAGATGCCGGACGCCACTCTCCACCGATGTATAAACCATAGCTTTCTTTTAACAGTTTTTCACTCATTTTGAATTCCTCCTGTTTTATTGTATTGGTCTTTCTTTGCTTCACAGCTTTACCTTTTGTTCATTATGCTGATCTGCTTTTCTGCTCTTGTAAATGTAAAATAGCTCTTACAAATCTTCTGTATTCTTTATTTATGTGAAAGGAAAATGCTTCTGTGCTTTGTTTGTTAGCTACTTTACTTTTATCTGCCGTTATATTACAATGCAATCTGATATCTTAAAAGTACCAAAAAAATTCTATTATAAGGAACCAGTTTTATGTTAGTTTATGATTTTGACAAAAGGGGAAAGCAATCAAAATACGAATTCCTCTACCAGTGTCTAAAGGATGATATTATGAAGGGGAAACTTGCGGAAGGACAGAAAATGCCCTCAAAACGCCAGCTTGCGGAAGAAAATCACATTAGTGTCCGTACCGTTATGAATGCCTATGAGCAGCTGATGGTAGAGGGTTATCTGGAATCAAGGGAGCGAAGCGGGTATTATGTGGTGTCTAATTTTTCACCGCAATTAAGATACCAGAACATCACCATACCTCTCACCTCCCGGGAAAAAGAAGAAAATTGGCTTGCAGACTTTACAGCCAATACAACCGTCTATGAACGATTTCCTTTTTCCATGTGGACCAAGGTCATGCGTCAGGTTCTCGGTGATTACAATCTCAATTTGATGAAGCGTGGTGATTTTCTCGGAAGCCCGGAATTACGTTATGAAATCGCCAAATATCTCTATTACAATCGTGGAATCATGGTTTCCCCGGACTGTATCGTGATTGGAACCGGTATTGAGTATCTCTACTACAAACTGATTTCCCTCCTCCCGGAAAATGCCGTCTATGCCGCCGAAAATCCCGGTTATCGCAAAATTCGTCATATTTATGAGGATTTGAATGTAAAATGGACTTCCATCTCTATGGCAAAAGATGGCATTAATATGAGCAGTCTGAGAAAAAGCGGCGCCAGTGTGGTTCATACCTCTCCGGAGCATCATTACCCCTTAGGTACTGTTATGTCTGCCAGACGAAGGCAGGAGCTTTTGAAATGGCTGGAAGAATCTCCCGAACATTATATTATAGAAGATGATTATGACTGTGAATTCCGCTATACCGGTCATTTGATCCCTGCCTTGTACGGTTTGGACAGCAGCAAAAGAGTTATCTATATCAATACCTTCAGCAAAACCCTCAGTCCAGGCATCCGGATCGCTTATATGGTCTTGCCGCCCAAACTTCTGGATGCCTATGTAAATAGCGCCAACTTCTATTCAAATACTTCCTCCAATCTGGAGCAGTATACCTTAGCCGCCTTTCTGCGGGACGGCTATTACGACCGGCATCTGAGTCGTATGCGTCGCTATTATATCAGTCAGGGTGAAAAGCTGAAAAAGGCTCTTCAGACGACTTCCAGCATGCCAATTGAAGAGATTTATGGCATGAGAACCGGAACCCATCTTTTGGTACGCCTGAATACAAGTCTTTCTGACAAGGAAATCAAGGAAAAGGCCAGACAAAAAGGCATCAATCTCTGCTGTCTTTCCGAATTTTGTGTCGATGAAAAGGAGCTTTACAGTCATACCCTGGTTCTCAATTATTCCAGTCTGAATGAAGATCGTATGCAGGAGGTTGTCGGCATTTTGGGGGAGATTTTTATTGCATAGGAGAG
>CAVFAT010000028.1:25818-32869 GCA_963620785.1 Bacteroidaceae bacterium | reverse complement strand
AAAGAATCCTGCTTGCAGGATTCTCCGCCTGCGGCGGGTCGCTTTAGCGACACATTCCCTATCCGCCGCAGTGCGATTCCTGCGGAGCTTTTTTTATAGGAACGAAGTTCCTATAAAAAAACAAAAGGACATACTGAATTCAAAACGAACCCGGTATGTCCTTTCCCCCTCGTATCAATTATTTGTCTGAACTCAAATTGTAGAAATCTCACCATCTGCATCTGCAGCCTGTGCCGGAGCAGGGCTCTGACCGTTCAGTTCTCTTCTGTTTGTCGTAACCACTCTCTGGCTTTCCTGAAGATCTCTGATCAAGGTATCATAATTTGCCTTGCTTGTCTCAAGTGCATGTGCCAAAATGCTTTCCATTGTCTTCATCATATCATCTGTATAAGCAATTGCACTCTGACGGATCTCATTGGCGTCTGTTGTTGCCTTATCCATGATTTCCTGTGCCTGCTTTGTTGCAATGGAAACGATCTCGTTTGCCTGGGCGTATGCCTGCTGCATAATCTGGTGCTCACTTACCAGCTCATTGGTCTGAATCTGTGCTTCTGCGATGATCGAATCTGCCTTCGCCTGTGCATCTGCAAGAATTGCTTCCTTATTGCTGATAATCTTCTGATATTTGCGAATCTCATCCGGTGTCTTTGCCTTAAGTTCACTCAGGAGAGAATCAATTTCATCTTTATCTACGATAATTTTCTGGTTGGAGAAGGTCTGAAACTTACAATCTCCAATATATTCTTCAATTTCTTCAATGATCTCTTCAATTCTGCTGGCCATTTCTACATCAGCTCCTTTATTTTTTTATTTGCTTTTTGGTTTATTTGATCAATCAATTCTTCCGGAACAAATTTGGAAATATCCGCGCCGAAAGCGACTGCTTCTCTTACCGTTGCAGAGCTCAGATAGGAATACTCAAGACTTGTCATTAAAAATAGAGTTTCGATTTTGGAATTCAATGCATGATTTGTCTGAGCAATCTGAAGCTCATATTCAAAATCTGTCACCATACGAAGACCGCGGATGATCACATTTGCATCCTTCAGCTCCGCATAATCAGCAAGAAGCCCCTGAAAGGCTTCTACTTTAACATTCGGAAGATCTTTTGTCACTTCCTTTAACATACTAACACGTTCATCTTCGGAAAACAACGGATTTTTAGCCTTATTTACCAGCACGCCGACGATCAGTTCATCAACAAATCCGGCCGCTCTCCGAATAATATCAAGGTGTCCTAATGTAACAGGATCAAAAGATCCCGGATAAATGGCTCTTACCATACTGCTCCTTTTGCTATGCCTTCTTTTTTAAGAAAATATGCATATTTGTCTTATATTTTTTGATTCTGCTGATCTCATAGCCAAGCTCATCCACATAAGAAAAATCTGTATGCAGATCTGCTTCTACGATCAGTAAAGTATCCTCTGTGATAAGAGGAGAATCCGCTAAACGTGTCAAAACCGCCTTCTCCAGCTCTTTTCCATAGGGCGGATCCATAAATACAATGTCAAAGCTTCCTGACTTTTCAAGAGCGGAGAGGGCCGGAATCACATCCTGGCTGAGAATCTCCGCCTTCTCAGAAAGTCTCGTAAAAGCAAGGTTCTCCCGAATACAGCTTTGTGCTGCTCTGGCAGAATCTACAAAAACCGCCTTCTCCGCTCCGCGGCTCAAGGCCTCTATACCAATGCCACCGGTTCCGGCAAAAAGATCCAGAAAGTAACATCCGTAAAGCTTCTGCTGCAGGATGTTAAAAAGGGTCTCCTTAATCTTATCCGTTGTTGGCCTGGTCTTCATTCCCGGAACTGATTTTAAGGGAAGATGCTTTGCACTTCCTGCAATTACCCGCATAAAACTCCTTTCAATTCTGTTCCTTCAGGACTGCCTTATTCTTTAGCACATAATCCACCAAAGAAATAACAGTTAATATCAGGGCAATGTATACCACGATCTGCGTCAGGATCTGCCAGATAGAATTCTGGAGATTCAAGATCAGCATGATCACCATTACCATCTGGAAGGTGGTCTTGAACTTTCCCCAATAGCTTGCCGCGATCACGATCTGATTCTCTGCTGCAATCAGGCGGAATCCACTGATCGTAAACTCTCTGCAGATAATGATGATCACAATCCAGGCAGCCAGCTGTCCCGTCTTTACCAAACAGATCATGGCTGAGCATACCAAAAGCTTATCTGCCAAAGGATCCATAAATTTGCCAAAATTGGTAACCAGGTTGTATTTTCTGGCTATTTTTCCGTCCAGAAGATCTGTCAAAGAAGCCAGAATAAAAATGAAAAGCGCGATCAGATTTCCTCTTTCCTCAAAAAAAGGAGAAAGCATAAAAAATACAAAAAAGGGAATCAGGATCACCCTGAACATCGTCAGTTTATTCGGCAGATTCATAAATTTCATCTCCTGTCAGATCATATTCATAAGCGCCGGTTACTAGCACATCCACCATATCTCCGGACATCAGCTTTCGATCTGAATGTACAAAGATATAGCCGTCTACATCCGGTGCATCCCGGTAGGTTCTGCCCGCATATACCTCATTATCCGGCATATATCCGTCAATCAGAACCCGCAGCTTTCTGCCTACCATTTCTTTGTTGCAGTCAGCTGTGATCTCCTGCTGAAGCTCCATGATCTCATCTCTCCAGGCTTCCTTCTGCTCCTCCGGAATCTGGCCTTCCATCTCCGCTGCCACAGTGCCTTCTTCTCTGGAATAGGCAAAAGCGCCCAGTCTGTCAAAAGAAGCTTCATTGATAAAATACATCAATTCTTCATGTTCTTCTTCTGTCTCTCCGGGAAAGCCTGCAATCAGTGTCGTACGAATCGCAATATCCTCAATTTCGCTTCTCAGCTTCTCGATCAGTTCCTTCAGCTGCTTATGATTGGTTCTTCTTCCCATTCTTTTGAGAACGGCATCCTCTGTATGCTGGATCGGCATATCCAGATAATGACAGACCTTGGGATTCGTCTTCATTTCCCGGATCAGCTCATCCGTAATTTCCTCAGGATAGCAATACAAAAGTCTGATCCATTCAATTCCGTTCACCAGAGATAATTTTTGCAAAAGCTCAGGCAGCTTCTTCGCCCCATAAAGATCAATTCCATACAAAGTAGTTTCCTGAGCAACCAGGATCAATTCCTTTACACCCTGAGCCGCAAGGTCCTTGGCCTGCTCCATCAATTCTTCCATGGGAAGGCTGCGATATCTGCCCCTCAGCTGAGGAATGATGCAGTAAGTGCAGTTTTTTGCACAGCCTTCGGCAATTTTGAGATAGGCATAATGGGAAGGGGTGGAAAGAAGGCGTTTTGCCTTAACCTCCGGAATTCCTTCCAAAGCATCTGCTTCATCATACTTTTCTCCGCCTAGAGCCGCTTCTACCGCTTCAATGATCCTATTGTAGGAATTGGTTCCCAGAACAGCGTCCACCTCCGGTATCTCCTGCATGATATCCTTTTCATATCTCTGTGCAAGACAGCCGGTTACAATCAAAGCCTTCAGGCTTCCTTCTTTTTTGTAGTCCGCCATCTCCAGGATTGCTTTGACACTTTCATCTTCTGCATCCAGGATAAAGCTGCAGGTATTCACTACCGCGATGTCTGCCTGCTCCGGATCATCCACAATTCTGTAATTTTTTTCTGCCAGTAGACCCAGCATCTGTTCGGAATCGACCAGATTTTTATCGCATCCGAGTGATATAAAAAATACGTTCATTTTCTATCCTTATCAGAAATCATTCGTCTGCGTAATTATTCGATTACTACATCTTCTTCTGCGTCTTCTGATGCATCTGAAATAGACGCGTCCTCAGCATCAGCCTGATCTGCAAGGATTTCTTCGCTATCTATGCTTTCTTCTTCCTCGTCCTCAAGTGTCTCTTCACCGTCGCCGATAATTTTTACCTTGCCCTCATAGAGTTCTTCTACCGCAATAGAAAAAGGCTTGTTGCAGTCAGCACTTGCAAGCGGTTCATCTCCTCCGATGATCTGTCTTGCTCTCTTTGCTGCTGCCATAACGATAGAATAACGGCTGTTAACAACCGGCTCTTCTCCCGGCTCAACACCTTCATTTACAACATTCATAAGATCTGTATAGGATGGATGGATCATTTTATTCTCCTTTCAAAAAAAGCTCAAGCTCCGTCTGAAGCTCTTTGATAAAATTCTGATTTCTTTCTGTCTGGCTTCTGAGTGTCCGGACAGTATTATGCACCTGCTCCACGCAGGTTTCAAGCTCATCATTGACAATAAGATAGTCATATTCCGGAATCACCTTGCACTCCTCTTTGGCACGGGCAATCCTGTCTTTAATGACCTCTTCCGACTCAGTTCCACGACCTGCCAGTCTGTCATATAAGATTTCAATAGAAGGCGGTACCAGGAAAAGAAGCAGGGTGTCCGGGAATTTTGCTTTGATCTTCAGGGCGCCCAGCATTTCAATCTCCAGGAAAACATTCTTTCCCTGATGAAGCTGCTCCTCCACATAATTGCGAGGTGTACCATAGTAATTGCCCACATACTGTGCATATTCCAGAAGTTCACCCTTGGCGATCATCTCTTCAAATTCTTCTTTGGTATGGAAAAAATAGCTTACGCCTTCTTTCTCACCCTCTCGAGGCTTTCTTGTTGTGGCCGAAATAGATAAAGCATACTCTTCCGGATATTTTTCAAGAAGTCTCTGCATGACTGTGCCTTTTCCGGTTCCGGAAAAACCGGAAAGAACGATCAATATTCCTTCTTTATTCATCGATTTCACTCCCCGTCTCACTCATGTCCGTATTAAAACGTATCATCAGGGTCTCCGGCAAAAGAGCAGAGCTAATGACATAAGAGCCATCGGTCAGGATCAGACTTTTGGTCTTGCGTCCCTGCGTAGCATCAATTAAATACCCCTGTTCCCTGGAAGACTGGAGCATACGCTTGGCCGGTGAAGATGCCGCAGAAATCACAGCAACGATCTTATCTGTATTTACTACATTTCCGAATCCGACGTTCATCAGTCTTGCCATATTTGCCTCTTATCCAATCTTATTCAATATTCTGAATCTGTTCTCTGACACGTTCTACTTCTGTCTTCAGTTCAATCGCAACATCCGCAATCTCACGGTCTGTCGATTTTGAGAGAATGGTATTTGCCTCCCGGTTCATTTCCTGGGCAACAAAATCCAGTTTTCTTCCGATGCTGCCGCCGGAATTCATGGTATCCAGCGTGCTCTGAATATGTGCACGAAGGCGGACTGTTTCCTCATCTACACAAATTTTGTCAGCATAAATAACGATCTCGGTTGCCAGTCTGCTCTCGTCGATCTTCACATCTGCCAAAAGCTCATGCACCTTATCGGTCAGTCTGCTGCGATAATCACTAACCACCTCAGGATATCGTGTCTCGATCTGCCCAACATAGGTCAGCATCTGCTCCAGCTTACCGCTAAGATCTCTCTTCAGAGCTTCGCCTTCTTTTTCTCTTGCTTCTGTAAAGACCTTCAGTGCTCCGGAAAGTGCCTGCATCAGAAGATTCTGCATTTCTTCATCATCTTCCTGCACATTTTCCATTGTGAATACATCCGGATATCTGGATAAATTTCCGACCGAAATATCATTTCTGATACCAAACTCTTCTTCCATTTCCTTCAGATAAGAGAGATATCTGCCGGCCAGCTCCTTATTGTAATGAAGCTTTGTCTGTCCCTCAGAATAATCCTCATAAGAAATCGTTACATCTACCTTGCCGCGAAATACGGATTTCTTAATCTCATTTCTGATCTGTGCCTCCATGGCAGAAAAATATCTGGGGATCTTCAGATTCAGATCCAAATATCTATGATTCACTGCTTTGATCTCTACCGCAACCTTCCGGTATTCATCCGACGCCTCGCAGCGTCCGAAACCGGTCATGCTTCTGATCATCTTTTTTCCTCCTGTAATGCACACTTATTTTTTTACATACTGGGTGCATTATGAATCATTATAACGAAATCCCTCCCTTGCGTCAATTGTGGTTTCCGAGTAAAGATGTTACAATAAGCAGGTTAAAAATATCTGGAAAAGAGGATGAAAAATGGCATTTGATGGTATCGTTGTAGCAAACCTGGTTCATGATTTTCGGGCAGCCGCAGAAGGCGGCAGGATCAGTAAGATTGCCCAGCCTGAAACAGATGAGCTTCTACTGACAATAAAAAAAGGAAAAGAAAGCTGCCGTATGGTCTTATCCGCAAGTGCTTCTCTTCCTCTCGCTTATCTTACAGATGAAAACAAGCTCAGTCCCATGACTGCGCCCAATTTCTGTATGATGCTTCGCAAACATATCGCAAACGGTCTGATTCTCAGCATCAGCCAGCCTGATATGGATCGTATTATCCGCTTTGAGATCGAGCATTATAACGACATGGGAGACCTTTGCAGAAAATACCTCTATCTCGAGCTGATGGGCAAGCGTTCCAATCTGATCTTCACCACAGAGGATGGCATGATCTTAGACAGCATCAAGCATATTTCTTCCAATATGTCCTCTCTGCGTGAGGTTTTGCCGGGACGCCCTTATTTCATCCCCAAGACCGCAGACAAGCAGAATCCGCTTCTTGCATCAGAGGAAGACTTTTTAAAAGCCCTAAAGACTTCTCCTTCTTCCATAAGCAAGGCGATCTACAGCTCCTTTAACGGCATTTCACCCCTGATTGCATCTGAGCTCTGTTATCGTTCCGGTCTGGACAGCTCCCTTCCCGCTTCCGAGTATTCCGAAGATCATTTGAAGCATCTTTGGAATCATTTCTGCTGGATGATGGAGGATGTAAAAGAAGGCAAATTCAACCCCACCGTCATTTACCGGGAGGATGAACCCATTGAATTTTCTTCTTTCCCCCTCAAGCAATACAGCGACTGCAGCTCTGCTTCCCATAAAAGCATTTCAGATCTTCTGAAAAACTACTATGCATCAAAGGAAAAATATGCCAGAATCCGTCAGAAATCCGCGGATCTCAGAAAGGTTGTTTCGACCGACCTGGATCGTTGCCGTCGAAAATACGATCTGCAGCTCAAGCAGCT
>CAVFAT010000028.1:22014-25595 GCA_963620785.1 Bacteroidaceae bacterium | reverse complement strand
CGTACTCTGGAGACCAATATGGATCTTGAGCATCTCAAGTCCGTATCCAATTCCTTAAATATTGCCGTTTCAGAAGCAGATCTGGCACAGATTCGGGAAGAACTGGTTGCAGCGGGCTACCTCCGTCCTCATAGCGGCAAAAAGAAAAAGGGCAGAAATGAAAAAAGTCAGCCCTTCCACTATCGTTCCTCTGACGGTTTTGATATCTATGTCGGCAAAAACAATCTGCAGAATGACGAGCTGACCTTCAAACTTGCCAATGGCGGTGACTGGTGGTTTCATGCCAAGCATATGCCCGGCTCCCATGTAATCGTCCGTACAGGCGGGCAGGAAATGACCGACCGTGCCTTTGAGGAAGCAGGCAGCCTGGCTGCCTACTATTCTGCCGGACGGGATTCCGAAAAGGTAGAGATTGACTATCTTCAGCGCAAAAATGTCAAAAAGCCGAACGGCGCAAAGCCCGGTTATGTCATTTACTATAGCAATTATTCCTTAAATGCCATCCCTGATCTTTCGGGACTGACCCTTTTATCCGAATAATATCATTCACATTTATATAAAAGTTGAGGAGAAAAGCGTTCTTATCCGTTTTCCCCTCAACTTTTTTCATTCTTAAAGTCCTGCCAGATTTTCTCTTTCCTTCATATACTGAAGAACTCTCTTGCGGATTCCGTAATGCGCCTCCATTTTCAGCTCCGGATCTATCTTCAGAATCTCCGCTGCATCAGAAGAAGCTTCCTTCAGAAGCTTTTCATCCTCATAAATATCTGCAATATGAAAATTCATCTCACCGCTTTGCCTGTCTCCGAAATATTCTCCCGGCCCTCGAAGCTTCAGATCCTCTGCAGCAATCTCAAAACCATCATTCGAACGACTCAGGGTCAGAAGACGTTCTGAAGCCTTCTCCTCTCCGGAAGCATTCATCAGCATGCAATAGGACTGCCATTCTCCTCTGCCCACTCTACCCCTCAGCTGATGAAGCTGAGCCAGGCCGAATCGTTCGGCATTCTCAATCAGCATAATTGTTGCGTTTGGTACATTGATTCCAACCTCAATTACCGTTGTCGAAACCAGAATCTGTATCTCATTTTTGGCAAAGGCCTCCATGATGGCATTTTTCTCATCCGCCTTCATTCTCCCATGTAAAATTCCGATCTTCACATTCTGAGGGAAGACCTCCCTTATTTTTTCTCCATAGGAGCAAACATCCTCTGCTTCAATTCCTTCCGACTCTTCCACCAGGGGACAGATGATATAAGCCTGATGTCCCATCTCAAGCTCCTTATAAATCTTTTTATAAGCAGCAGGCCGCATTTGCGGTGTAATAACCGCATTTTTAATAGGCAGCCTTGAAGAAGGCATACCTAAAATCACGGAAACATCCAGATCTCCATACAAAATCAAAGCCAGAGTCCTCGGAATGGGTGTCGCCGACATAACAAGGATATGCGGATTCTCTCCCTTAGAAGAAAGCTTATCTCTTTGCCTTACCCCAAAACGATGCTGCTCATCAGTTATTACCAGACCCAGTTTGGAAAAATGAACACTCTCCTGAATCAGGGCATGCGTACCAATCAAAAGATAGGGCTGTTCTTCCAGTAATCTTTCTCTTACCTTCTTTTTCTCCGAGGCTTTCATGGATCCAATCAAAAGAAGGGGCTCAAAGGGCAGTTTATGCTCCTCCAAAAAGAGCTTCATATTCTCAAAATGCTGCTTTGCAAGAACCTCGGTCGGAGCCATAATTGCAGACTGATAACCATTCTCCGCAAAGCTGATCATCGTCAGAAAAGCCAGAATGGTCTTGCCGGATCCAACATCTCCCTGTACCAGCCTCTGCATACAGCCTTCTCCGCTGATGTCTGACCGTATCTCCTCCAAGGTCTTTTTCTGGCCTTCCGTAAGATCATAGGGAAGCTCCTCGATCAGCTGATCCTGGAGCCTAAAATCAGTCACCCTTGCAGAATTCTTAATCTCCTCCAGGCGGTGCTTTTGATAGCGGATACCGATCAGAAAAAGAAGAAACTCTTCATAAGACAGCTTTCTCCTTGCCGCCTTCAGCATTTCTTCATTCAAAGGAAAATGAATATTCCAGAAAGTCTGCTTCTGCGAAGGAAAGTCATACTTTTTCATAACCTCCTTCGGTACGATTTCCTCCGGATACAAGTCTTCCTCGAGAATGCCGCGAATTGCCTTCATCACCATCTGATTCTTCATTCCCTTTGTCAGGGAATACACCGGCTGCAGATTCTTTTTCATTTGCTCATACTGTTCCGGCGTAAAGACCTTGGGCTGTTCCATGACAAAGCTGCCTCTTTTTGCCTGAAGACGGCCATAAAAAACAAACCTGCCCTTTCTCACCGTAGAGGCCATATAGGGCATACGGAACCAGGTCATCTGCACCTTCACATAGCCGTCGGAAATATTGCAGCAGGTTACCGGGATCCTTCCGCCTCGATTGATCACCGGTTTGCCTACAAGCTCTCCTTCAAAGGCACAAAGCTTTCCAACCTCCAGCATTCCCTGCCTGACCACATCCGGATAATGGATATATGTGCGGGGAAAATAAAGGAGCATATCCGCAATCGAATATACTCCCATATTGTGAAATAATTTCTCTGTTTTTTCTCCGATTCCTTTCGCCTCGCGAATCGATGAAGCAAGATGCATAATTACCTCTTATTCTACAGAAACTACATAATAGTAGATGGGCTGTCCTCCGTTATAGACTTCCACTTCACAGTCCGGATACTTTTCTTCGATCCTTTCTGCAACAAGCTGTGCCTCCTCTTCGGATACTTCTTCCCCGTAATAAAGGGTGATGATTTCAGAATCCTCATCTACCATTGCACGAAACATGCCATCAATTACTTCATTCATCTCCGGTCCGACAGAGGAAATACCATTATCATCGATCGCCATGTAGTCGCCTTCACGAATCTCTCTTCCGTCGATCGTCGTGTTTCTGACTGCATAGGTCAGCTCACCGGTCTTCACCATGCCGATTCCTTCTGTCATATGCTCCGCATTCTCTGCAGCACTGTCTTCCGGAATGAAATTGATCAAGGCAGTAATTCCCTGCGGAATGGACTTAGACGGAATAATAATTACTTCCTTGTCTTCAACAAGATCAATCACCTGATTTGCTGCAAGGATAATGTTTTTATTGTTCGGCAGAATATAAACTGTCTTTGCCGGAACACGCTCTACAGCCTGAAGAAGATCGTCTGTAGAGGGATTCATAGTCTGTCCGCCTGCAATCACCTCGTCAACTCCAAGGTCACGGAAGATCTGATTGACTCCGTCACCGATCGAAACACTGACAAAGCCAAACTGCTTCATCTCAATCGGGGCTTCTTCTGCCTTCTTAGCCTCTTCTTTCTTTTTCTGCTCCTCTGCCAGCTTCATGCTGTCCTTAAAGAGCTTCTCCTGATGCTCCTCACGCATATTGTCGATCTTGATCCTGCTCAAAGATCCGTGAGAAAGTGCCTTCTGAAGTACCGTTCCCGGATTATTGGTATGAACGTGCACCTTGATGATCTCATCATCCGGTACAAATACGATCGAATCGCCGATTCCGTTCA
>CAVFAT010000028.1:0-21781 GCA_963620785.1 Bacteroidaceae bacterium | reverse complement strand
GCCTCCTTCAAAACCGGAAGCTGATTGGGAGTATTATCAAGGGCCTCTTTGGCCTTGTCAAGAATACGTCTGCCAAACTCTTCAAAATCATCTGTTTCTCCGGCTGCGGCTGCAGCCTCTTCTGCCGCTTCTCTGGCAACTGTAAGAATGGTTCCTTCCTTCGGCTTCATAACAGCCTTATATGCTGTTTCAACAGCCTTGGAAAAAGCAAGGGAAGCTGTTTTTACATCCAGTTCCTCATGCTCTGTGATCGTTCTGGAAAATCCTCTCAAAAGCTGGGAAAGGATAACACCGGAATTTCCTCTTGCTCCGCGAAGGGAACCGGATGAAATCGCCTTGGCCAATGCCTTCATGTTCATATCTGTAAGAGAAGAAACCTCTCCTGCCGCAGACATGATAGTCATTGTCATATTGGTACCTGTATCTCCGTCCGGAACCGGAAATACATTGAGTTCATTGATATATTCTTTCTGTGATTCCAGCTTGCCGGCTCCCGCAAGAAACATGCGTGAGAGCAGAGCGGAATCTACCTTCGTTATGCTCACGAAATAATCCTCCTCATCAGTCAATCGTTCTGACACCGTCAATATAGATATTGATATAATCCAGTTTCAGGCCGGTAAATGCTTCTACCTTATATTTGACCGTTTCAATCAAATTGTCTGTGACAGTCTTGATATTCACACCATATGCAATAATAATATGGAAATCCAGAGTAATCTGATTATCTTTTACTGTTACATTGATACCTCTGGTAATCTTTTCATTCTTCAGAAGCTTGACAATTCCATCCCGCATGCTGATTGCACCAAATCCAACGATGCCAAAGCACTCAACTGCTACGGAACCGGCGTATGTGGAAATTACTTCAGGGCTGATCGCAATTTTGCCAAAATCATTTGTCATATGACCCTTCATAGTCGTCCTCCTTATTGTTCTCGCTTAAAGTTTGTCTCATTTCAACCAAACATCAATTTATTATACCGTTTTTGCCTCTGCTTGAAAACCTCTTTTTACTGAGCCGCGCCCTTCATGCCCAAACGATCCATTTCGAAAACCATGCCATAAAGATACATTGCCTTCATAAATTCCAAAAACTGCAGGTAGGCTTCTTCTTCATTTTCTGACTTGGAAATCAGGCTGATACCGAAGCTTTCCATATCGCTCAGCTGATGCATCAGCTTTTCAAACTGGGCAGATCCATAGCCGATTCCAACCAGATCCATGACATACTCGTCCATCTTTTCCAGACCTCTCGGCGTAACGATCTCTCTGACCACGCCCCTGGCGATCAGTCTTGGCGCATCCAGCTCCCAAAGCTTTACCGCGCCGATTCCTGTATAAAAGCAAAGGGCCGGTGTAGTATTAGCCGCAGAAACCTGAGGATGATCCTTGGAATATTCTACAACCCGTCTAAAAAGTTCCTCTGCAACCTCTCCCATCAGCATGGAAAGATCCGGAATATCCGGAACCTCGGTAATCTTATATGATACATAATTTTTCTTATGTGCTTCGTTCACCATATCATAGAGAATATCTACTGCAGTCAGCATTCCCTCTTCCGGGACCTGTTTTTTCTTCATATTACTCCTTATTTTCTTAATTTTTTCTGTTTTTGCTTTTTTTCTTGCTGTTTTTACACTTGGTAATTATAAAGAAGGATCCCATATTAAACAAGATGAAAAAAAGTATAATTTCTCCTTGCATTCAGTCTATTTATCTGATATTATATGCATGTTGTGAACTCGTCAGAGAACACAAATTAAGCGACAAGGAGGTGCGAATATGGCAAAATGTGATGTTTGCGGAAAAGGCGCTCATTTCGGTATCAAGGTGAGCCACTCTCATAGAAGATCCAATAAAATTTGGAAATCAAATGTGAAAACCGTAAGATGCAAAGTTAACGGAGCTTCAAAGAAGATGCATGTATGTACTTCCTGCCTGAGATCCGGAAAAGTTGAAAGAGTATAATCTTTCTTTAAAAGAGCTGTAACACGAATTTCGTGTTGCAGCTTTTTTTACTTATACTCATATACGAATGTTAACTGTTAATGAAAATTAACTGTTTCATGAAATATATAGTAAACATCCCTTTAAAGAAATATAGATAAATTCGGGTTTTTCTTTATGCGATGCTTATTTATACTTTGAATACAAACAAATACTTTGAATGCAAATAAGGAAGTGTATTCCTCCCGGGACCGCTCTCGCTTAATACAAAGCGCAGCGGATACTAAGCTCACTTCGCTTTAAAAGCGAGTTCGCTAAGTACCGGCGCTTTGTAATGTCCCTTCCGGAAAAATCACTTCCTTATTTGCCTGCCAAGTTCTTTATTCTTCTGAAGATTCTTCAGACGCTTCCTCTACCTTTTCCTTTACCGCATCGGAAAGCATCTCTGCCAGAACCTCTTCTGCCTGATTTACTTCCTGCTGCTGAGCTGTTGTTCTTTTCTTTGCCTTCTTGCCGGCTGTAATACGATCGGCAATTTCCGGAACCAGATCGAGAATCTTTGTGATGCTGTCCTGATTTCTGATATTCACCAGACGGATTTTTTCTCCCTGAATGACCAGAACACAATTGGGACTGATCTTTCCGCCCAATCCTCCGGCACTGTTTTTCTTTTTCGGATCACCAAAGGCACCTCCGCCCAGACCAAAGGATACATCAACCAGCGGAAGAATAATGGTATCTCCGAAATTGATCGGATCTCCGACAACTGTTTTTGATGTAACAACACTGTGCATTCCCTTTAAAAGGGCCTCTACTGTACTGCTGAAGTTATTTTCTGCCATGCTACTTACCTCCTGCTTATTTCTTTCCCATCAGCGAAACGATGACTTTTCTAACCTCTTTATCCATTCCCATTCGAACGATGAATATCAATAAATAAACCAACTGCAGGCTGCCCTTCAGGCCTATCCTACCTGTGAAATAAGAATTATCTGCCATAAAATCCGGATTGATCTCTAAATCCTTTCCGTAAGCGAAAGGAAACATGCTGATCAAGCCAAGCGTCTTTCCGGTCAGATCCGGCGCTCCCATCGAGAAGTCTACCTTTCCTTCTGCATCCTTCATGCGAACTGCCTGAAAGAAGGTAATCAGATAGGACATGGTATGTACAATACCCTCTCTACAGTGCTCGTCACTTAAGATTTTCTTAAGCTCTGAGAAAAAGGCTGATCTTTCTTTTTGCTTCTTTTCTTTTTTTCTTTTTTTCTTCAGAAGCCTGCCAAAGCGTCTTTTCTTTTTTTCCTGTGCGCCCGACTCAGAATTTTTGTCTTGCTCTGTCTCTTCTTCTGACTTTGCTTTTTCGCTTGGCTCTGCCTGCTTTTCCGACTTTGCTTTTTCACTTTGCTCTGCCTGCTTTTCCGACTCAGCTTTTCTGCTTTGTTCTGTCTCTTTTGCCGGCTCTTTATGGTCGGGATTCTCAGCTTTTTTGTTCTTCTGACCTTTTTGCTCTTCTGTTCTTTTTGCTATCGGTGCAGAATCACTTTCCTTATTTTTCTTGCTTTCTTTATTTAATTTTTTCTTCCCGGAAGGGAAAATCCTGATTCCAAAGATCCGTAAGGAAAATTCCAGTTCTTCTTCATATTGAAAGCCTGCCCGCAGACCGATCCCAAGCCAGGATAGTCTGCCTTTGGCTCGAAAGCTGTCTTCCTTCTCTAGCTCTGCTTCAAAGAAGATTGGCACAAAGAGAATCAGACAAAGGCACAGGAGCAGCAGTCCGAGCAGACAAAGAACGACGATTCCGATGATCTTCAAAATCAGAAGAATGATATGCAGCATAGAAATGATCTTCTTCCTTTCCTACTCTGAAAACTACTCTGAAAAATAAGCATCAAATACACTCTTTGCTACAGGAACCGCATAGGTACCGCCACTTCCGGAATCCTCTACGATCACTGCAA
Organism: Bacteroidaceae bacterium; assembly: GCA_963620785.1. GTDB lineage: Bacteria > Bacillota > Clostridia > Lachnospirales > Lachnospiraceae > RUG14243. The sequence goes on along the minus strand of CAVFAT010000028.1, from coordinate 17,873 downwards.
TTGCTATCTTACCATAACCTTCCTTATAAGCATATCCAATAAACCAGGCATGAGCTGAATCAGATGAATCAGAGAATTCTGCTGTTCCGGTTTTTCCTCCTGCCGTATAGCTCTGTCCGCTCAGGCCTCTGGCTGTTCCGTTCTCTACGGTATATTCCATATACTGCTGCAGAATCTTGCACTCGCTCTCAGAAAAGATTCTTCCGTAAGATTCTGTATGGAAGCTTTTCACCAGGCTGCCTGTATTATTCTCGATGCGATCTACCACATAAGGTGCGATCAGCTCACCGTCATTTGCAATTGCCGAAGCAAGCAGAGCCATATGATAGGGGCTGACGGTTGTCTGTCCCTGGCCGATGACAGTCTGCATAATCTCTGCCGAAGAGGCAGATTCCGAAAGGGAAAAGCTGCTCTTCTTATATTCGAAGTTGGTTGGCAAAGCCGTATTAAAAAGTGAATCATTAACCAGTTCAATATAATTTGACAGGTTCAGATTCAAACCGATATTGGCAAAGGAAGCATTACAGGAATTGGCAAAAGAGCTTTCCAGATTCTCCTGACCATGTACGGTATTGTGATAGCAATGAATCGTAGATCCATCCTGAGTCAGCTCGCCGCTGCAGTCAAAGAAATAATCATCTCCGCTTCCGTTATGCTCTCTTAAATATTCAACCGTCGCAAAAATCTTAAAAATCGATCCGGGCGGATAAGCACCCTGGGTCGCACGATTCAAAAGGACTGACTGTGAATTATCAGAGGTGATGGCAGACCAGTCATCTGCCAGGGTATTCGGATCAAAGTCCGGCTTGGATACCATTGCCAGCACCTTGCCGGTCTCCGGATCAAGGGCTACCACAGCTCCCTGATAAGAACCAAGAGCATTATATGCCGCCTCCTGCAGGGATACATCCAAAGTGGTTACAACATTATCTCCATCACTCTTCTGTCCAGTCAGCTGTTTTAAGATTATCTGAGGCAAAAATTCATGAGAACGTAGCATATAAAAGTTTGATATCTTCTCAATGCCATAGCTTCCCTGAATCGTATAGCCTACTGCATGTGCAAAGGTATTGGCATAGGGATAAACTCTGGTCTCATTGCCTTCTTCATCAGTCTCCGTCGTAGCCAGTACACTGCCATCATTTGACAAAATGTCACCTCGAACCGTTTGCTTGGCAAAGGTCTCTGTTCTGGCATTATAGGAATTGTTGATCACCGATTCTGCACGGAAAAACATAAACCAGGCAAAATAAATGATCCATCCGAGAAAGATCAGCAAAAAGAGATAGGTAACAACCGCAAATTCTTTGTTCCTTGTTCTAATTGAGGTCCCGGATCTCCCTGTCCCTCTTCCGGTTTCCGCTTCTGCTCCGCCTGCCGCTCTCGCGTTTTTCCCGCGGCTCTTCTCTTTGTAGCTCCGGCTCTCTGTAAGCCTTCCTTCTTCCGCTTTTTTCTTTCTTTTTCGAAACAGTGCCACTTTCTTCTTTCTCCTTAAAAAGATAAAGTCCCAGAATGATATTAAACACAATAAAGGAACTTAAGAGGGAGCTTCCTCCATAGCTGACAAAGGGTAAGGTTACTCCCGTAGACGGAATAAATTTTGTTACACCGCCAACGGTCAAAAATACCTGGAAAATATATACCGTTCCTAAGCCCAAAGCGATCAGCTTATAAAAACTCCTGTGAATCTTCATTGCAATATTTAAAATAATGAAAAAACAGCACATACAGATCAGCACAAGGCATACTGCAACGATACCGCCCATTTCCTCTGAAATTGCCGAAAAAATAAAGTCCTGCTGTACAACCGGAATGCTCGTCGGCAGACCCTGATAGAGTCCTGATCCAAACCAGCCGCCGCTTCCGATCGCAAAAAGAGACTGGGATACCTGATAGCCAGCCCCATCAATGACAGAAAAGGGATCTCTCCAGGCAATGACTCTGGTTCTTACATGGGAGAAGACAAAATAGGCGCCTACAGAAGCCAAGGCTCCCGCTCCCAACCCGGCAAGGAGATAGCTTACCTTTCTGGTCGCCACATAAAGCATGGTCAGATAAACCATAAAGAACAAAAGTCCTGCTCCCAAATCCTTCGATGCAACCAGGATCATGACATGTAAGGCAGCAATTGCCGTTGCAAGAAGCAGATTTTTGAATTCTACGGAGCGATTCAGGATCGCCGCAACAAAGAATACAAAAACGATTTTGATAAATTCAGAAGGCTGAAGTGAAATTCCTCCAACCGTTATCGCCAGCTTTGCACCATAGCTTACCGCACCGAGTACTGCAACGGCTCCGAGAGAGCCGATGCCCAGAATGGCATAAAAATAAGTAAGCTTGTCAAGAAAGCTGATCTTCTCGATCAAAAAGGGCACCAGAATCGTGCCGAAGGCTGCCACAACCGCGATCATCAGCTGCTTCATTGCATTGTCGATATCTAATCTGCCAAGCATGATAAAGCTGATGCTCAAAAGCATACACATATTGTTCAGCAAAAGCTTTGGTGCATTCTTATAAACCAATCCGTATGTCAGCTCTATAAAAACAAAGAGCAGAATCACGCAGCCCGCCAGAATCAGTACCTTTGTATCCTGTGTAACAATAAAAAGATCCAAAAAACCCATAAACTGGATCAAAAAGATCTCATATCTCTGCATCTGAAACAAAAGGCTTCTGTCTTCTTCACTGTGCTCTGATTTCAATGCTGAAAAGCTCTGAAATGTGTATACAGCCATCAATATGATCATGAGATATTTCGTTATTTCAATAATGATAATTGTCATTGAACTCCCCGTTTAAAATGACCGTATGTAAATTCACCTTCTACAGAAATATTTTCTCTTTTTTTCAGAAAATTCCTGTAGTTACTGTAACATGTTTCAATTTCTTTCGCATCCTCTTTTGTGAATTCCATTCTCCAGGAGGAAATGCCCATCTTCTGCAGCTGCTTCCATTCCGAAAAAAGAACCGTCGGCACACTATTATATATCCGAAGAGAACAAATATCACAAAGGGTTCTTACCGGAAATTTCTTATGGTAACGGTCTGAAATTGCCAGAAAATTTCCATGCTTTTTCTTTTCACAGCCCCTTGTATTCTTCAGGACACAGGAAGCTGCTGTCATCAGCGGGCTTCTGCCATAAAGAATCATGGATGATCCGGCATTTTCTCTCTCCCTTATCTCAGCAGCATTCAGCTCATAGGGAATGGTATCTCCGCCAAGCCCCATTTCTGCCAAAAAGGCTCTGCTGCAGCTGTTCCAACTGTAAAGAGATGCATCGCTTCGCATCTTTTCCCTTAAGGAATCCGCAGAAATATGCTTTCTCAAAAAAGCAAGCTCATCAATACCCCTGGCCAGGAAGCGGTCAAACCCTGCTTCCTCCAGCTTAGGCCAAAGTCTTTCATAGCGCTCTGCCGTATCCTCCCGAAAAACAAGAGGCAAGGCATAGCCCGCCAGCATGCCTGCCGCATGGATTTTCTCCACATAGTCTGACAGATCTTCCTCCGGAAGAAAGCCATGGCAGTCCAGGTAGACCAGACTGCTTTCTTTTTGCTTCAAAACTACATCCAGCTGCCGGGGATTGATCAGACTTACACTGAGTCCCTTCTCATCACAAAAGGCGGCCGTATCCGGTGAAAAAGCTTCTTCCTGGTCCGCTTCACTTGCTTCACTTACTTTACTTACTTCACTTGCTTCAATTACTTTACTTATTTTACTTACTTCACTTATCTCTTTTCTCTCAGGAGCAAAGCATTTGATCAGCTCTACTACCGCATCTCTCCTGAGACTGTTTAAGGATCCGATTCTGCAAAAAAGTCCCTCCTCCAGATCAATTTCCAGATTTTCAAGATAAAAAGGCGTATTTCCAAGTTTTCCCAGCTTTTCTGCAAGGGTCTCTTTTGTAATCGGCTTTCCCTCTGCCTTTTGCGGAATCTCTCCCTCCAGACAAATATTTTTATCCAGATAAGAAAGACTCAGACGAATCCTTTCTCCTGCATGCATATAAAAAGAAAGTCTTAAGGGCAGCTTATCCAGCTCTGTTTTCGGCTGTAGCAGCTGCTCACTGCTTTTTTCATGTGCTGCCTTATCATGGGTAATCATATTTTCTGCCGGATCCGGGCAGAGAAAACCATTGGTAAAGCCACTCCTGTTTCCAAGCTTCAGAAGATACTTTCTGTCCTGCTCGCTGACCTGATACTCCTTCTTAGCCAGAGCCAGATCCAAATAGTTCCGGTAGACAGATGTAACCCCCGCCGCATATTGAGGCTGTTTCATTCTGCCCTCGATTTTGAAGGAATAGACACCGGCCGAGATCATCTCCTTTACAGAATCCAGAGCACAAAGGTCCTTCAGACTGAGAATGGCATCCTCTTTGGCTAAAAGCTTTCCTTTCTCATCTAATACGTCATAAGGCAGACGGCAAGGCTGGGCACATCTTCCCCGATTGCCGCTCCTTCCACCCAGCATGGAAGAATAAAGACATTGCCCCGAGAAGCTGTAGCAAAGGGCTCCATGTACAAAGCTCTCCAGCTTCACCTGGCTTTTTTCATGAATGCGTCTGATTTCCTCCAGGGAAAGCTCTCTCGGTAAAACCACCTGCGAGAATCCCTGCTCCTCCAAAAGGGAAATGCCATAAGAGGAAGTCGCATTCATCTGCGTACTGGCATGTAAGGGCAAAGCCGGCAGCTTCTCCTTCAAAAGCCTAACCAGACCCAGGTCCTGAACCAGAACTGCATCCAATCCCGCTTCATAAAAAGGCATCAGATAGTCCACAACCGCCTCTAGTTCTTTCTCCTTAAAAAGGGTATTTACTGTCATATAGACCTTTTTTCCGAGAAGATGGGCAATCTCGATTGCACGGATCAATTCTTCATCTGAAAAATTCTGCGCATAGGCACGGGCTCCGAATTTCATCCCTCCGGCATAAACCGCATCCGCCCCGGCATTAATCACGGCACAAAAGGTCTCGTAAGAGCCGGCCGGAGCAAGAAGCTCTGTCCTCTTTTCATTTCCATTATGTAAACTATTCATCAGTTTACTTCCTTTTCATAGGGATAAGAAAAATGCTCATAGGCAAGTTTTGTTGCTTCACGCCCTCTCGGCGTTCTGTTTAAAAAGCCGCTCTTTACCAGATAAGGCTCATAAACATCTTCTATGGTTCCCGCATCTTCTCCGACAGAAGCCGCAAGGGTTTCCAGTCCAACCGGACCGCCTCCGAACTTTTCAATAATAGTCAGAAGGATTTCCCGATCATTCATATCCAATCCATCCTGATCCACATCCAGAAGATTTAAGGCATGAGCTGCAACCTCCTGGGTAATGACACCGTCATACTGTACCTGAGCAAAATCCCTGACTCTCTTCAAAAGGCGGTTCGCCAGTCTTGGCGTTCCCCTTGAACGACGGGCCAGCTCCTCTGCTCCCTTTTCATCCAGCTCCACATTTAATCTGGCTGCAGAATGAAGCAGAATGGTCTTCAGTTCCTCATGCGTATAAAACTCCAGATGATTGATCACACCGAAACGATCCCGCAAAGGTGCAGATAAGAGACCTGCCCTTGTCGTTGCGCCTACCAGGGTGAATTTGGGCAGATCCAAACGAATGGATCTGGCAGAAGTTCCCTTTCCGATCATGATATCGATCGCAAAATCTTCCATAGCGGGATAAAGAACTTCTTCCACCTGACGATTCAAACGGTGAATCTCATCAATAAATAAAATATCATTCGGCTGCAGATTATTTAAGATTGCGGCCAGCTCTCCCGGCTTGGAAATTGCAGGCCCGGATGTGATCTTGATATGAACCCCCATCTCATTTGCAATGATACAGGAAAGGGTCGTTTTTCCCAGTCCGGGCGGACCGTAAAAAAGCACATGATCCAGAGGCTCCTGTCTTTGCTTGGCGGCCTCGATATAGATCCTGAGCATATCCTTTGTCTTTTTCTGACCGATATATTCTTCCAGTTTCTGGGGGCGCAGGGAGCTTTCGAGCTTTACATCCTCTTCCTGAAATTCGGTTGAAATCACACGTTTTGCCATAGTTTTCCTTTAAATCATTTCCTTTAAAACCAGCTTGAGGAGTTTTTCTGAATCAGAATCTTCCTCAGGCGGAATTCGTTTGAGTGCAGCTCTTGCCTCCGCCGCATTATAACCGAGTGCAGACAGTGCCAGCACAACATCTTCTCTGACAGAGTTCTCTGCTGCATTGCCTGATGCTGCAAAACTCTCCTCAAAGGTATCCTCCAGACTGAATTTATCCTTCAGCTCAATGATTACTCTCTGGGCGGTCTTCGCACCGACTCCCTGGGCCCGGGCAATTGCCTTTGCATCTCCTCCGAGAATCGCATATTTTAATTCGTCTGCCGACAAAACCGAGAGAATACTGAGTCCGGCTTTTGGCCCAATCCCGCTTACAGAGATCAGCAATTTAAAAATACGCAGCTCTTCCTTATCTTGAAAACCGAAGAGCTGCATCGCATCCTCCCGAACCTGAAGATAGGTATAAGCCTTCACTTCTTCTCCGGGAGAATACTGACGAAAAGCATTTGCCGGCACATAAATCCGGTAGCCTATTCCTGCTGCTTCAAGGACAATGCTGTCTTCCTCAATATCCGCCAGCTCTCCTTTTATATATGCATACATTAAGCTCTTTCTCCCAGATAATAAAATCCCTTACAGCTCTCCAGTTTCACCTGGAAGATCTCTCCGATCATAGAAGCATCTCCCGGGAAATGTACGACACTGTTATTCTCCAGTCTTCCGGTAACCAGCTTCTCATCCTGCTTATTTACGGATTCAACGAGGACCGGAAGGGTTCTGCCTTCCAGCTTCATTGCCTTTTCAGCAGAAATCTCCTGTACTGTCTTCAAAAGTCGTTCAAAACGTCTCTTCACGTCTTCTTCTGCTACCTGATCCTCCATGGCCGCTGCCGGTGTGCCCGTTCTCTTGGAATAGATAAAGGTAAAGGCATTGTCATATCTGACCTTTTTGACCAGATCCATGGTCTCTTCAAAATCCTCTTCTGTCTCTCCCGGGAAACCAACAATGATATCCGTTGTCAAAGCGATATCCGGCATTGCTGTCCGGATCCGTTCAACTAGAGCCAAATAAGATTCCTTCGTATAATGACGGTTCATTTTCTTCAGGATACGACTGGATCCCGACTGAACCGGCAGATGCAGATGGCCGCATACCTTCTTTGCATGAGCCATTACATCGATCAATTCATCTGAAAGATCCTTGGGATGGGAAGTCATAAAACGGATTCTTTCGATTTCCTCAATTTCATCCGCTTCTTTTAAAAGCTGAGCAAAGCTCACCTTCTCCTCCAAGGTCAGACCATAAGAATTTACATTCTGACCCAGAAGCATGATTTCCTTTACGCCGTCCTTGGCCAAAGCCCGGATTTCATCCAGTATATCCTCTTTTTGTCTGCTGTATTCTCTTCCTCTAACGTAAGGCACGATGCAATAAGTACAGAAATTGTTGCAGCCATACATAATGTTGACACCGGACTTGAAGGAATAGCTGCGGATATTGGGCAGATTCTCAACAATCTGAGAATTATCATCTTCATAAAGAGAAATCTCCATCTCCTGCTCACTGATTGCCTTTGCTGTCAGCATGGGCATTTCAAACAGATTGTGGGTACCGAAGATGACATCGACAAAGCGATAGCTCTTTTTGATCTTCTCCCGAACCTCTTCCTCCTGCATCATGCAGCCGCAAAGACCAATCATCATAGTTGGATTTTTCTTTTTGTAGCCATTCAAACGGCCCAGTCTGCCGTAAACCTTTAAATTGGCATTTTCCCGAACGGTACAGGTATTGTAGAGAACATAATCTGCATCTTCAGACTCTGTTTCCACATAGCCCATCTCCTCCAGAATACCTCTGAGCTTTTCAGAATCATGTGCATTCATCTGACAGCCAAAAGTTGTTACATGATAAGTCAGCGGTCGTCCCAGCTCAGCAGAAAGCTTTTCTGTATATTCTCTTACCTGACTGATATAGGAATAAATTTCCTTTGTTTCCTGCATATTAGTTTCCGTATTTCTTTCTATGTAATTCCTGTAAGGATTCTACCTTACCATTTTCATCTACAACATCGATATTATTCAGCTGGCTTCTGATATTGGCACGAATCGCCTTCAGATATTCCTGTCTCAGCTCAGTCTGCTCCAGCTTTTCTTCTTCTGTCAGTCCTTCTGCTTTGGATTTATGATAAAGCTCGTTGATACGGGCAATTGTTTTCTCGCTAATCATATATGACTCCTATCTAATTTTCTTTCCACATCGGTTTCCTTGATATACTCTTCCAGCTGGAAGGAAGCATCCTCCGCCGCTGCAAAAAGAGTACCGATCTTATAACCTTCCATGATTCCGGAAATCACGGAAACATCCTCACCGTTTGCGATTACCATATCTGCTCCGGATCTGGTTGCAATCCTGGCTGCGGACAGCTTAGTCATCATTCCGCCGGTTCCAACATCACTTTGTGAAATTCCGGCCATATTTTCAATCTTTTCATTTACCTCTTCTACAAAGGTAATCATCTTTGCATTGGGATTGTTGTGCGGATCGTCTGTATACAAACCGTCAATATCCGATAAAAGGATCAAAAGATCCGCGCTGGTAAGAGCTGCCACAAGAGCCGACAGGGTATCATTATCACCGAAATGAATCTCATCGGTTGCAATCGTATCATTCTCATTTACAACCGGAATGATTCCCATACGGAAGAGCTCTTCCATGGTATTGTGGGCATTTTGTCTGGCATAGGGATTCAGAATCGAATACTTTGTCATCAGGATCTGTCCCGTCAGCTGGTCATATTCTGAAAAAAGCTTCTGATAATTCATCATCAGTCTAGCCTGTCCAATGGAAGCACAAGCCTGCTTCTGGCAGACTGTCTTTGGTTTTTCATTCATTCCAACCGCCTTGCGTCCGACTGCGATTGCTCCGGAGGAAACCAGGACTACATCCTTCCCCTGATTGCGAAGGTCACAGAGCTGGCGAACAAGTTTTTCCACCTTGTTTAAATTAATTGCCCCTGTCTCTGCATGGGTCAGGGAGGAGGAACCGATTTTGATGATAATTCTTTTCTTGTCTTTAAAGGAAGACCGGATTTTTGATTCTGAAATAGCCATAATTTTCCCTATCTCTTTTACATGCCAAATGACACGATAGTAAAATCGTGTCATTTCGCATACTTATTCTTTTTAAATTAATGCTAATTTATGCTGTCTTTGTAACAGTAGTCTTCGGCTGTTCAATCTTATAGATGATGTGCTTCGGACACTCTTTTGCACAAAGTCCGCAGTTCTTGCACTTATCATAGTCGATCTTAGCCACGTTATTTTCAACATGGATGGCATCGAAATGACAAGCCTTCTCGCATTTCTTGCAGCCGATACAGCCTACGCTGCAGGCCTGCATAACCTCACGACCCTTGTCCTGAGAAGAGCAGCTTACAAAGTACTTCTGTTTATCAGGTACCAGATCGATCAGGTGACGCGGACAGGTCTCTACACACTTGCCGCAGGCAACACAGGCTTCCTTATCTACCCATGCGATTCCGTTTACAATATGAAGGGCATCAAACTGACAAGCCTTCACACAGCTTCCGAAACCAAGGCAGCCATAAGAACAGGCCTTAGATCCGCCGCCCGGAACATGTGCAGCCATTGCACAGTCCATCTCACCGAAATAGTTATAATTGTCTTTTGCTCTGTCGCAGGTTCCGGCACAGTTTACATATGCAACCTGCTTCATGCCCTCTTCTGCAGCAACGCCCATAATGCCGCTGATTACTTCAGCAACCGGAGCACCGCCAACCGGACATGCATTTACCGGAGCCTCGCCCTTTGCGATTGCAGCTGCAAGGCCGGAACATCCTGCATAACCACAGCCACCACAGTTGTTTCCGGGAAGGGCATCCAAAACAGCCTCTTCCTTTTCATCAACTTCAACATAAAATTTCTGAGCCGCAAATCCCAGGAACAGTCCGATCAGAAGGCCGGTACCGCCAACAACGACAGCAGCTAAAATAATGCCAGTTACGTTCATTTGACCGCCTCCTTAAATAATACCGGAAAATCCGAAAAATGCGATTGACATCAGACCTGCAGTTACCAGCACGATTGCTGTTCCCTGGAAAGGTCTCGGAATATCATTGTATTCCATTTTCTCACGGATTCCTGCCATGATTACAATAGAAATCAGGAAACCGATGGATGTTGCAAGTCCGTTAACAACACCTGCAAGAATTCCATAGCCATACTGTACGTTGTTCAGAGCAACACCAAGCACTGCACAGTTTGTTGTGATCAGCGGAAGGTATACACCCAATGCATTATACAATGAAGGCACGGATTTTTTCAGGAACATCTCTACAAACTGTACCAGACAGGCAATGACCAGAATGAATACGATCGTCTGCAGATAGCTGAAATTAAGAGGAACAAGAATAAACTTGTAAATCAGTCCGGTTACAAAGGAAGCAATTGTGATAACGAAAGTTACCGCTCCACCCATTCCGGCTGCTGTATCGATTTTCTTTGATACACCAAGGAAAGGACAAATACCGAGGAACTGGCTCAGAACGACGTTATTAACAATCGCTGATCCAATTGCAATAATTAATAATTCTTTCATGCGTTCTCACCCTCCTCTTTTGCTTCTTCTGTCTTTGCCGCCGGCTTTACCGGAGCTTTCTTTTCCGGAACCTGTGCAACGTCCTTTACCAGTCCGTCAAATACAAGCTTGCCGCCGCAGGCTGCTGAGCAGGCTGCACAGTTCATCTCACAAACAACTACATCAGAAGCTGCCTTGCCTTTTTCTGCATTCTTGATCAGAACCCAGTTACGGATTGCTACCAGTGCTGCCAGTACGAAGAAAGCACCCGGTGCAAGAATGAAGATGATGATCGGTGTATAGCCGATTGTACCTGTAGATGAATCTGCAAGCGGAAGAATCTGCAGGCCAAAGATCTGACCAGCACCAAGGATCTCACGAATCATACCGATTACGGTAAGAGATACGGTAAATCCAAGTCCCATACCAAGACCATCCACAAGGGATAAGCCAACCGGATTCTTGGATGCATAGGATTCTGCACGTCCCAGGATGATACAGTTAACTACGATCAGAGGAATGTAAATACCAAGTGCACTGTAAAGACTCGGTACAAAGCCCTCCATCAGGAACTGAACAATTGTTACCAGGGAAGCTACGACTACGATATATCCCGGAACTCGAACCTTATCCGGAATGATATTACGAAGTGCGGAAATCAGGATATTGGAAAATACAAGTACCGCTGTTGTGGAAAGTCCCATACCGATACCATTGATTGCAGAAGTTGTAACCGCAAGTGTCGGACACATACCGAGGAACTGTACCACGGTCGGATTTTCCTTAACAATACCGTTATAAAGTCTCTCTACATATTTATTCATTTGCACTGCCTCCTAACACTTCGTTGAAATAAGTCAGCGCTGCATTGGTTCCGCCTGTAACGGCTTTGGAAGTAATGGTTGCACCACTGATCGCCTCAATTTGGTTATCGGCAGACGGTGTTGTCTTTACAACCTCCATCGGCGCATTCTGTGCCTGAAGATCTACAAACTGAGAAGAGAATTTCTCTTCCTTTGCCTTCTGACCAAGACCAGCTGTCTCACTAAGGGAAGTAAAGGCAATGCCATTTACAGTTCCGTCATTCTGAATACCCATAGAGAAGGTAAGATCTCCACCATATCCATTGTGATCTGTAACCGTAACTACATATCCAAGAACCTCACCGTTCGCATCCTGAGCCTCAACAACTGCATCGATCTGTGCATCTGCTGCAAGATCAGCCTCTGTCAAAACATCAACTGCTTCATCTGCGTCAAAGTCTTCATAATCTACAAAGCTGTCTGCATCTGCGAATACTGCTCTGTAAGCATTCTGTGTTGTATTGTAATTTGCACGTTCGATCGGCTCTTTGGTGATCTCATATACAAGACCAAGTAAAAGACCTGATACAAGAGTAATCAGAGTCAGGATCAATGCATCTTTTGCGATAGATTTCATGCCTTCTCTCCTCCTTTACTCTTTTCTTTTACAATACCGAAGCCCTTCGGGATTGTGATACGCTCAATCAGGGGAACAAGGATATTGCTGAAGATGATCGCATAGGAAACACCCTCTGCCATGCTTCCGAAGGTACGGAAGAGTCCCGTCATGAAACCAAGCAGAATACCATAAAGGATCTTTCCCTTTGGTGTGATCGGGCTTGTTGCATAATCGGTTGCCATAAAGAAAGCACCCAGCATCAAACCACCACCGCAGAGCTGTGCACAGATGTAATTTACATCCAGGCCATGTCCGCTGAAAAGGATGATAAAGATCACAAAGGTAATAATATAGCATCCCGGGATGCGAAGATCGATCACACCCATCAGGATCAGGAAGATTGCTCCGATCAAAAGAGCAATTACAGATGTCTCACCGATAGTACCGGGAATACGTCCGATCAGCATATCCCATGTATTGACTGCTTCTCCATTACGAAGCATTGCAAGCGGGGTTGCTGTTGATACACCATCATAGGTGAAGTTGGACATTGCACTTGTAAAAGAAATCAGCATGAAGCATCTTGCTCCGAGTGCCGGGTTCATAAAGTTCTGTCCAAGACCTCCAAAGAGACATTTTACAACGATAATTGCAAAAAATCCGCCAACAATCGGCATCCACCAAGGAAGGGAAACCGGAAAGTTCAGTGCCAGGAGAAGTCCTGTTACTACTGCAGAAAGATCTCCGATGGTCTGCTTTCTCTTCGTTACTTTATTGAAGAGATATTCGGCAGCGACACAGCTGGCGATCGTAATCAAAATCAGCATGAGCGCGCGAGGTCCGAAATTCCAGATACCGAAAAGGGAAGCCGGAAGCAAAGAGATGACCACGTATAACATAATTCGGCTGGTCGTATCCTTTGCGCGGACATGCGGGTTCGATGCAACATTAAATAACTCACTCATGTTATTCCACCTCTCCCTTATTTCTTTCTTCTGTTCGCAAGGACTGTTTTCTTACCGGCCTTGATTGCATGTGTCAGATGTCTCTTTGCCGGACAAATAAAGCTGCAGGATCCACATTCTACACATTCCACACCGCCCCATTTTTCGAAGTCCTCCAGACGTCCTGTTTCGGAGAAGTCTGCAAGTCTTGACGGAACAATGCGGCTCGGACAGGCGTCAACACAACGGCCGCAGCCGATACAGTTAGACGGCTCATAAAGAGCTACCTCATCCTTTGTAAATGCAAGCAGGGCTGAATTGGTTTTTCCTACCGGGATCTCAGTTGTAAAGTTTGAGAAGCCCATCATAGGTCCGCCGTAGATAATCTTCTCCGGCTGAGTCTTGAATCCACCTGCTGCCTCAACGATCTCCGCGAAGTTGGTTCCTGTCGGAACACGGAAATTACGCGGATCTGTCACAGCATCTCCTGTAATTGTTACAACACGGCTGATAACCGGCTGGCCCAATTTTACAGCACGATAAATCGTACACAAGGTCTCCACATTGTCTACGATACAGCCGGCATCTGCCGGAAGCATGCTGGAATTGATCTTTCTTCCTGTACAGGCGTAAATCATAGAACGCTCAGCACCCTGCGGATACTTTGTCTGCAGCGGCTGTACTGTGATACGCGGTTCGGAAGCGGTAAGAGATGTCAGAAGATCAATACAATCCTTCTTGTTGTTTTCGATGCCGAGAATACCCTGTGCGCCATCAAAGAGCTGAAGAGCAATCTTCATACCTTCGATCAGCTGTTCCGGCATTTCCATCATGATACGGTAATCGCTGGTCAGATAGGGCTCACATTCTGCACAGTTGGCAATAATGTAATCAATCTTCTCCGGGTTTGACGGAGCAAGCTTTACATGCGTCGGGAAGCCTGCACCACCCATTCCTACTACACCTGCATCACTGATCTTTTTACGGATTTCATCATTGGTAAGTGTACTTACATCATCTACTGTCTCATACTCAACTTCGTCATATAAGCCGTCATTCTCGATAACGATGCAATTGACGATTCCGCCTGCTGCAACTCGTCTTGCTTCAAGCTTTTTCACTGTTCCTGAAACGGATGAGTGAATATTGGCAGAAACAAATGAGCCTGCCTCTGCAATAAGCTGACCCTTTTTGACAGCATCGCCGACTTTAACGACCGGTTTTGCCGGAGCGCCGATATGCTGTGACAGCGGATAGACCATGAGACCAGTCGGCTGAAAATCCACGATTGGCTTATCTTTTGATAATTCTTTGCCTTCAAACGGATGTACACCACCGGCAAACGTCTTTAATCCCATTTGTCGCATTCCCCCTTTGTTAGAATAATAATTAAATGAAAATATCTGCAAAATACTCCACTTTGCGATTTTCATTTTGTTGCTATTTTAACACAATTCAAATTAATATGACACAGAAAATATAAAATTTAGTGAGTTAACAAGACTAATATTAGTTTGCTAATATAACTTTCCAAATAGGGAAAACTAACGTATAATACGGCTATTGGGCTTTTTTCTATCTGCCTTTCAAGCAAGAGGCTCAAGGGGCTTCCAGCAGATAGACGCCAGAAGGAAAAGAAAAAGGAAAAGAAAAAGAAGAAGGATACAAAGGACAAAAGGCAATGAAACGATTTGAATACAGCTATGCGATCGAAGCAAATACCGCTCAGCTTTCTATTATTAATGAAGGAACTCTTCTCTTCGATATAGAAACAACAGGTCTGTCTGCCAAAAATTCTACTATCTACTGTATCGGCTATGCCTTTTATCATGAAGGAGAATTGGAGCTGATCCAGCTCTTTGCAGAAGCTCCCGAAGAGGAAAACCAGCTTCTTTCTGCCTTTTTAGAACTGCTGCCGGGCTTTCATAGTCTTTTGTCTTATAACGGCCGCACCTTTGATGTCCGCTATCTGCAGGAAAAATGCAGCTTCTATCAATTCGATCCTTCCATTTTAGATCTGCCCCATATTGATCTTTACCGTCTGTACTCTCCTTACAAGAAGCTCCTCGGCACAAAGGATATGAAGCAAAAAAGTCTGGAGCAGCTCCTGGATACAGACCGGAAAGATCTCTATAATGGCGGAGAGCTGATTCAGATTTACAAGGAATATGTCAAAGCTCCCGAGGAAGAAAGGGAAGCCCTCCTTCTCCTGCATAATAGGGAGGATATTTACGGCCTCTTTCTGCTGACGAAGCTGCATGCCCTAATTGCTCTTTTCGCCGGCTCCTATCAAATCACTCAATTCGAAAGGGAGGACAGTGATCGCCCTGTATTGGTTCTCTATCTCTCTTTAGAGGAAGAACTCCCCTTATCTCTTTCTTATTATGCCGACAGCATTTTTCTCTATGCCAGAAAAAAATCCGCTGTGGTAAAGGTTCCCTTCTTTCAGGGAAAAGCACGTTATTATTATGATAATTATAAGGATTATTACTATTTTCCGGAGGAGGATATGGCCATCCATAAGATGGTAGCGCAGTTTGCCGCTTCTACCCACAGAGAAAAAGCAAGCGCCAAAACCGCCTATACCTGGCAGGAAGGAAATTTCCTTCCAATCTTTGATACAAAGGCCAAAGAAGGAGATACCTTCAAGCTTTTCTATATCGAGCAAACAAAAAAGGAACCGTACATTTTATATGACGATTCCTCTTTTGAGTCTTTTACTATGGCATATTGTAAATCAGTATTCAATCATATCCTCGCGTGTTAGACAAAAATGCAAGGGAAATGATTATTAGGCAACAATACCGGTCTTTTCTTCTAAGATCTCATTCAGTGCGCTGCCGCTGCTGGTATGACATCTGATCACATCGGTATTACTCTTCTCTGCTTCTGATAAGGCCGTTTTCACCATCTTATGGGAAACCGTATTGGTAAAGAGAATCATAAGATCAGGACTTCCGATTTGTCCTCTCATATTGCCCGGCATCTGGGTGAATACCTTAGCCTTACATTTGTGCTTTTTACATATCTGCTTATATTGCTGAACCATTCTGTCATGTCCGCCAATAATTACAATGCTCATACGCATCTCCTTTCGTTTTTCTTATCTTTGCAGGTACTCTTTTTGCAGCGGTGGAAGATACTTCCTTCCGGCTATAAGAATATCTATTAGGTTAGTTTTTTCTAACCCCTCTGTGAAAAATATACCCCGGAAAATTCTCTGGCGATTCTCTCAGATAAATCCGAGAACTTTCCTAGGGCTTTGTCTTTTCTTTTATATCGTTAGTCTACACTTACTTTTATTTGTTGTCAATACTTTCTGCTGTTTTTTTGCTTACTTAATCGTATCCCCTTCTTAGCGGATAGACAGGCTTCTGCTTCACTGCTTCAGTAATACTTAAAGTCCCCATCCCTTAAGAAACTCCATACGCTCCTTTATGTTTTCATCTGCCAATTGCGCTTTTATGGAATCGCGCGCCTCTTTATTTACTATCCGGTAAAAGAATCGGTGAATCCATGCCAGCGGCAGAAGAAATCTATGCTTTTCTAGATAAGAACAATAAGGTAATCTCAACATGCGCTTCATTGGAGGAAAGGCACAATGACGCAAATATTGCAGTTTTGCCTTTCCAGTACCAATCCCCTGATCATATATTCTCTTTGTAATAGCATTCTTTTTGTTTTCTTCATTATCAAAGCCAAAGACACCATCTGCAAAGATTTTTTTGACAGCTCTGTAATAAAATTCTTCTGACAAATCTTTCTTTTTAAAAGGAAAGCTGATATCAAACCAGATTTCCAGAAAAGCAAATACCGTAGCTGCAAATTCATAAAGATCTATTTTTTCAGTCCCTCGGATACAAAGTTCCAGTCGATATTTTCTTTTTTAGCTACAAGTGCAATATCCATAAACTGGCGAAAACCAGCTCCTTGTCCAATGAAATGTTGCCGCAGATGCTCCAGTAAATAGATCAAATGAAAGGACCAGTCCAGTTTTCCGTCCTTTACATAGTCCCAGGCCTGCAAAAAATATGCTATCCTCTTTTCTTTTCCCAGTGTGCGATGCACCAGACTGTCATGTACTTCCAGTGCATGTCCATTTTTTTCATATTTGAATTCAGCCGCAACAATCTCACCCTTATAGGTAAAACCTCCATCCAGGAGGAGTTTGTGGATCTTATCCCTGTCCTCCACATGAATCAGGAGGTCAATATCTCCCATACTTCGCAAAGCAGGTGTCGGATATAGCTCAGCCACAGTCATTCCCTTTACCATGATATATTCGCAGCCCTTCAGCAGCTCATTCAGCTCCTCTACCAGCTGTTTCATCTTTTGGTAATGATAAAGCTGAAAGGCATAGGATTTCTCGAAAATCTTCTCTTTTGTTTGTTTATAAAAAATCGCTGAAAGCTGCTGCCTGTCTGCATGATCCTTTATATGGTCCCAATTCAAGGAAGGCTCAGGCTCTGTCTGATTTTCAAGAAGAAAGTCACTCAGCACTCTGATAAAGAACTCTTCTTCCCGCGTTAATTTATTTACCTGCTCTTCGCTCATTTTCTATTCCTCTATTACATAAAACAAAACTCCCGATAATCTGCTCTCGCACTTATCAGGAGTCTTATCTCTAGTCATATGACAGATCACGCTTTTTTCTTTCTGCTTGTAAAGTATATTCCGATTAATGCACCTGCTGCAAGTGCAGACAAGCCGGCTGTAATTGGTGCCTCTCCTGTTTTTGGTGATACTCCGGAATCACTCTTCAGGAAAATCGCAAGCTCTCCAAGGGGGGTATATCCATCCGGCGTCTCCGGTGTAATATCTATCTTATCTAGACTCTTTGCGGAATCAAACCACTATTCTGATTCTTTCTGC
>CAVFAT010000027.1:0-28637 GCA_963620785.1 Bacteroidaceae bacterium | reverse complement strand
GAGCGGGAGCGTGTTTTTGATCTGGCAGAATCATTCTCGTCCTTTTTCGAAATTTACCTGTTTAAAGCTAAGAAAGTTTCTGTTAAGGTATAGGTGAAAAATCCGAAAGGAAAACGAAAGAAAAGGAGTGTTTTAATTTAATAGGAGGTAGAAAATTGAATACAGGCAGAATTTCCGGAAAAAGACGGATAGAAGAGAATGAGAAGTATGATGAATTGATCATAGAAGAAGGTGCAGAACTTTTTGCGCCGGAGGGGAAATTCATTTCTCTTATCGTAAACGGGGTAAGCAGGGAATGGAAGGCAGGATGCTACCGGGGCAATATTGAACTGGCGCTGGGAAGTCTTTATCAGCTGGCGCCGCATGGACTTTTTATGGCCTTGCAAAGGTGGGAACCCTTAAAGAGTGCGCTTTTGATCAGAGATAATCAGGTGGAAAGCAGGCTGGATGCAGCTCTTACGGAAGGAAAAGCAGATGGAGATAAGGCGGAAGGCCTATCCATCGAAAGCGAAGAAGGAGACTTTGGCGGCATTATCGTGACCGGAAATTCTGATTATACGATCCGGGATCTGCACATTTCTTTTGCGGGAAGAGGTTCGAATGACTATTCCGGAGTTGGTGCTGGTGTCAGTGTGCTTGAAAATGCCCATGTGAAGATTGAGGATTCTGATATTTCCCTGGAAGGTGTAACCCGCTGTGCCATTCATGTGGGCGGTGACAGTGTCGTTCAGGTAAATAACTGCAGGCTGGAAAATATCAGTCCGGATGATCCGGAATGGATGGATGATTTCAGCTGGGGATTTAGTGCTTTGGGTTCCAACCGTCTGGTGCAGCTTTGTGATAATGGAACGGTTTATTATAATAACTGCTTTTTGAAAAGCAATGGATGGGGACTTTTTTCCATTGATGGCTGTGATGAGGCAGTCAGTGTCTATGCGAAGGATTGCTTGCTGGATCTGACCGGTCCGAGATCGCATGGTTATGCCGGCTTTTGCATTGGTGATAGGAATGTCGTGTCCTTTGATCACTGCAAAATGCATGTCAGCGGCTATGCGGCAATGATCCGGGGCATGAGCAGCTGTGCGAGAACGGATATCATCAATGGCTGCGACATCACAAGCGATGACAATGCCATTCTTTGTTTTGGTGATATTCAGACACCGGTTACCATTGCGGATTCCAAGATCAGAACAAAAAAATCTACAATTGTTGTGAAGGGTTCTTCCACAAATTTCTTCCTGAAAAATGCAGAGCTTATCCCCGGAAATGGCGTCATTCTCCAGCTGATGGATAATGATGAATGCGGTATGAATGCGAAAAAGACTGTGCTTCCGGTTGGTAAAAAGGATCAGTATATAGAAGGCAGAGATCTTTCTGCCTATGATCCGGAGCTGGATGTAGAGGTGAATCTGGAAGACATGGTCGTAAAGGGAGATTTTTACAATTCGACAACCGAGCTTCATCTGGAAAAAGACCAGATCGGATATGGAGACGGAGAGAAGAACAAGTACTTTGGCGGAATGTTTCATGTGAATGATTCCGGAGAGGAGACTTTGCTTGATATTGCGCCGGAGGGCATTGAAGTCAGGGATGAATGGAATTATGATCAAAAGGAAAGAGGGGCCAAAAATCTTCTGATCCGAATGAAGGCATCCCGGGTAGAAGGGGTGATTTCCTCGGCAGAGGCTTCCTATAGAGAAGGCTTGGAGATCATAGATGAATCCAACCGTTTGGAATTGGGCAATATTAAGCAGACAGCAGCACCAACAGTCAATAATGGCCTTATGCTTCATATGGACGGGGACAGCAGCTGGTATGTAAGAGGAAAAAGCTATTTGACGGAGCTTTTGCTGGAAGAACATGCCTTGATTTTGCCTTATGGAGGAAAAAGGGTAAAGATGACAGTGGATGGGGAGGAAAGAAAAATCCTTCCGGGACACTATCAGGGTAAGATTGTGCTGAGTCTGGAATAGGACGGAAAGCGGAAAGGAAAAGCAGATGAAGAAAAGAAGAAAGAGGGCAGGCCTACTGTCAATTATTTGTATATCTTGTCTGCTTTTCCTTGCTGCCTGCGGCAATTCAGCCGAAAGTGTCAGCACAGAGGAAAGCGGAAAGGAAAAGAAGGATCCGGAAGGAGTCTCCTTTGATCAGTTGGATCTGGGAGAGGGCGACATCGGTCTGATCGAGACTGTGAATTATCCGGACGAATATACTTCAGCGGATGCAGAGGAGAAGGGGAGTATTTCGGAGCTGCATTATCTGGTAGATGCATCTGGCAATGCGGCAGATTCTGAGGCTAGCGAGACTTATGAGAAGAGTATGATCGTCTATCTGCCCTATGGCTACAGTGATCAGGAGAAGTACAATGTTCTTTATGTGGCCCATGGCATGGGCGGAACCCAGTACAGCTTTCCCGGAAAGCCGGGTGAGCCGGAAAGTTCGGAATTTATCAGAATGATCGATCATATGATAGAGGATGATCTGATCGAACCCCTTATCATGGTCTTTCCGACGATCACGCCATCTGCGGATGAAAGTGATGATGAGTATGAGGAGACGCTTTTGACGGTCTACCAGAATGAGCTTGTTTCAACTATCATTCCTCTTGTAGAATCGAGCTACAGCAGCTATGCGGAATCGGTTGATGAAGCCGGTCTAAAGGCCAGCAGGGATCACAGATGTATGAGCGGTTTTTCGATGGGAGGCTGTCTGACCTGGAGGATGCTTTGGCATGAAACAGGGTATTTTCGTTATTATATGCCCTTTAGCATGATTGCGGATTATCACAATGTTTCCAATATCGGGGCAACAACGGAATTTATGTATCATGATATTAAGGCAGCAGGTTACAGCGGCAAGGATTTTAATATTTACGCAGCCTGCGGAACCGAGGATTACACAAATCTCTTTGTCAGAAAACAGATTGAAAGCCTGATGCAGTACTCTGATCTCTTTTGCTATTCTTCAAATGGCTGGGGCTCGGGGAATCTGATGTATGCAGAATGGCCGGGGCATTATCATAAATATAAGGAAAGCTATCCTTATTTCTTCTGTGGACTTTTGAGGTGCTTCCCGACAGAGAAGACAATTGACTATATGCAGGCGGTAGATGCCGGAGCTGCAGAATCGCAGTAAAGAAGAAAAGAGAGCATATTGTAAGGAATATAGTAAAAGGGGCTGTCGCATTAAGTGACAGCCCCCTTTTCGCATAAAGGAAACTTCCTTCCTATATGCTAAAAATGCTCCCTAAGGATTGCTTTTTTAAGCTTTAGTTATTGCCCTGTGTCGGCAGATAAGGTGCGATTGAGCCGGCCATCTGAGAGATCGGCATAGACTGAAGCCATACCTTACCGGGACCGGTAATGACGGTGTTGAAAAGACCTTCACCGCCAAAGAGCACATTCTTCACGCCCTTGATCATGGTAACTTCCATGGAGCAGGTGGAAGACATTGCGGCAAGATATCCGCTGTCGATCACAAGCTGCTGGCCTGCGGCAAGTTCATATTCCTTGACATATCCGTCAAATTCCAGGAAAGCAATGCCGGATCCGGACAGCTTCTGCATGATAAAGCCTTCACCGCCGAAGAATCCGCCGGAAATCTTCTTCTGGAAGAAGACAGAAAGGTCAACACCGGCTTCTGCTGCAAGAAAGGCATGTTTCTGAGCAACGATATCTGTTTGGGAAACATCGAATGCGCGGATAGAACCGGGGAAGCTGGAGGAAAAGGCAATCAGGCCTTCGCCGCCCTGAGCAGTATAATTGTTCAGGAAGAGGCTTTCTCCGGAAAAGGCACGGCCAAACATTTTGCCAATACCGCCGCCGCTGTTGGTTTCCATTTTCATGTTTGGACTCATCCAGGACATGGCACCGCTTTCGGTAATCATTTTTTCACCCGCTTCAAGCTGACAGATCACAACGGGCATTGGCTCGCCTTCAATAACATATTTCATATAAGGATCCCCCTTTTTTTTAGAATATAAGCACTTGCTTATGACTTTTA
Organism: Bacteroidaceae bacterium; assembly: GCA_963620785.1. Taxonomy (GTDB): domain Bacteria; phylum Bacillota; class Clostridia; order Lachnospirales; family Lachnospiraceae; genus RUG14243. Next base: position 24,635 of record CAVFAT010000027.1, on the reverse strand, counting down.
ATGGTAAGTCCATTATAAAGGAAAAAGACAGAAAATACAGTAAATATTAGATAAAAGTTAGGAAAAGAGGGGAAGTTTTTTGAATATTAAGAAGGCTATATAAGGCCATATGAAGAAAGTGGTTTATGACATGTATGATTTTATGGGGATTTCTTTTTGCATGAGAAAATCCCTTTTATGAATAGCAGAAGAGTTATATTTTTTTCGGGCATAGATTAAAATAAAAGCAGTGAAATGGGAAAGAGCTGTCTGGGAGGCAGCGGGAAGGAGAAAAAAATGAATATACAGGCATTAAGCCCGTGGGCAGGAATAGACACCTCTGTTATTTCCGGTTTATCACCGAGACTGGACACGCTGGAGGGAAAAAGAATCGGTATTTACGGAGATTTTATGACGCTGGCAAGCTATATGGGCAAGGCAGTGGCAGAAGAGCTGGAAAAGAGCTATCCAGATGCAAGTTTTTCTTATATCGAATATGGAGATGAAAAGCTTGAGATTAAGGATAATGAGGAATTTCGTCCGGTTTTTGAGGAATGGGCAGAAAATGTGGATTGTATCATCAGCTTTTACGGAAGCGTGCCCTCCGGATCCCTATTTTTGGGCTATAACAGTGCCTATATGGAAAAGCTGGGCAAGCCAGTGGTAATGATCGTTGTGCCAAGAACCTATCCGACAGCACTTCGAGGCTGTAAGGCAAAGGGGGTTCCCGGGCTTCGCACCATTCAGTATGATGTTCCGGTGGATAAGATCAACAGCCATATTAGCCTGGAAGAGGTAAAGGAAGCGATGGCGCCGGATGTGGTTAGTCTGACGGATCAGATCGTAGAAGAGCTGACCAGACCGCTGACAGAGGAAGAAGAAAATCCTTCTCTTCCAGATCAGAAATGGGCGAATCAGATTTTCTGTGGTACGCACAGAGAAATCAGCGAGGAATTTTACAGACACGGCTTTACGACAGGAGCACCGATCGAGCTGCCGACGAGAGAGGCGGTAGATGAAATGCTGAAGGGAACGGATCTGCCGGCAGAGGCAGTGGTTGCCAAACTGCCTCCGATGATGGGCTGCGCAACGGTAGAGAAAATTGCGATCAATGCCGTAATGGCAGGCTGTAAGCCGACCTGTATGCCGGTTCTGATCGCAGCAGTAAAGGGGCTGGTTGATCAGAGAATTCATCTGGAAGGCTGGAGCTGCAGCCAGTCGACCTGGGGGCCGGTAATGGCAGTCAGCGGACCGATTGTTCGTGATATTGAGCTGAATGTAGATGATCATTATCTGACACCGGCTTATCGGACCAATACAACACTGGCAAGAGCCTTAGGTTTTATTTTGATGAATATTGCCGGTATCCGTCCGGGTGTAGAGGATCTGTCAGAAATGGGACATGAGTTCCGCCTGGGATTTTGCATCGGAGACAACAGCGAGCAGAATCCATGGAAGCCCTTGCATACGGATTTTGGTTTCAAGGAGGAGGATTCAGCGGTTACCCTTTTCTGGCCTCAGGAACACAGAACAACGGCTGGCCATACGGTTCAGGATTATCTGAAGTGGCTTTGCACGATCACGCCCTATGGCTGGGATCCGGGTATGATGATCATCTTTACACCCAAGTGTGCGGAGATGTTTGCGGCAGCAGGCTGGAATAAGCAGAGGGTTCTGTCCTATGTAGCAGAATATACCAGGCTGCCGGCATCGGAAGTGGATCTGATGTGGCTGACAGGAAACAGCCACAGACCGAAGAATGTAGAGCTGCCCGAGGTAATGAGTCATTCTACCAGAGTCTTCTGGAGTACAGACCATATGCTGGCTTTGGTTGGCGGAGGCAGGGCCGGTACCATGATGACAGTTTTGGCCGGCGGCGGAGACCATGGCGGACCATCCTGCACAAAAATTGATCTGCCGGAGAATTGGAGAGCGCTTACAGAGGAGTATCAGGAAGGAAAACCGGAATATATTACTTACTAGGAAATACCTGAGGGCTTGAGTTTCGGAAAGAAGCGTGATAAGATAGAAAATACTTAGCGTGCAATGTATATGCATGACTTTGGGAGGGGTTCAAATGGAAGAAAATAAGAGTTTAGTAAAGGATTTGTCGGAGGGATCGGTATTATCAACCATGTTGTCCTTCGCTTTTCCGATTATGCTTGCAAATGCCTTGCAGGCAGTTTACAACATGGTGGACATGATCGTTGTGGGGCGTTTTGTCGGACCGGCCGGACTTTCCGGTGTCGGAATTGGCGGCAATCTGCAGATGATCTTTCTGACTTTTGGAATGGGCTTTGCAAATGGTGCCCAGATTGTCATATCGCAGCAGGTAGGATTGAAGAGTGATAGAATCAGCAAATCGATCGGCACCCTTCTTACCGTTGAATTTATTATGGCGATCATTATCGGGGCGATCGGCATTATTTTCCATAATCCATTGCTGAGACTCTTGAATACACCGGATGCAGCCTATGACCAGGCTATGTATTATATGGTAATCTGCAGTGCGGGTATGATCTTTATCTTTGAGTACAATGCACTCTGCGCGATTTTGCGAGGCATGGGCGAGAGCAAGCTGCCAATGGTTTTTGTTGGAATTGCTTCCATTATCAATGTAATTCTGGATATTATTTTTGTCGGCCCCTGTGGCTGGGGCGCCGGCGGTGCGGCAGCTGCAACGGTAATCGCTCAGGCGGTTTCCTGTATTTGTGCCGGTGTTTATCTTTATCGCCATAAGGAAGCTGCCCAGTTCGACTTCAAGCTGAAATCCTTCGGTATTGACAAAGAACAGATGAAGGCACTTTGCAGATTGGGCGTTCCGGGTGTCATCCAGATGCTGATGATCACCTTCTCTCTTGCCTATGTAAATTCCAGGATTAATCTTTATGATGTTACTGCATCGGCAGTAGATACGGTCGGCAATAAGATGGCGACCATTGTCAATATCCTGACCGGAGCGGTATCGGTCGCAAGCGGATCCATGGTGGCACAGAGCTTTGCAGCAGGAAAAATGGACCGAATCAAGAAGATTGTTCATGTGGCACTGGCAGTTGGTCTGATCTGGTTTGCAGTAATGGCCATGTGTTACCTCTTCCTGCCGAGACAGATCTTTGGTATTTTCACGACAGATGAAGCCGTTTTGAATATGGCACCGAAATATTGCAAGATCATGGTTCTATGGCTTCTGGCGGCATGTACGATGAATGCACCCTATGCAGTAGTAAAGGGAATCGGTTTTGCCAGCTATGATATGTTCGTGGGAATCATGGACGGTGTTGTTGCCAGAATCGGTCTGGCTATGCTGCTGGGACATCTCTTCGGTTTATATGGATACTGGACCGGAAATGCAATTGCCGGCTTTGTAACCACCTTCCTAATGGGCGGCTATTATCTGACCGGTAAGTGGAAGACACGAAATGTCATTACAAGATAGGGACTGTAGTCGGTTAGAAAAGAAGCGGCAAAAGCTCCGAAAAAGCGCCTGCGAAAAAGTAGGGAAAAAGAATAGTAGACAATAAAAAAATGGCGGACGATCTATGTTGGATTGCCTGCCATTTTTTGTAGTTTCTATGCACAGCCAGAGAAGCTGATTAGAAATATTCCTGCTTGTATGGGAAACGTTTTTATTTTTTTATTTATTCTTCTTCTACGGTTTTCTTTACGCCTGTGATAAAGAGAATGCCAATGATGATGCCGATCGGGAAGGGAAACCAAACCTGATGGATAGAAGCCCCGCTGAACCAGGCACAGGCATTAAAAACGACAGCGGATAAGGCGAACTGACGAAGATTCATCAGGCTGTCGCCGTTTAAGGCATTTCTTCCGGCAACCAGCTCTAAGGCAACAGCAAGCATGGCTGTGATCAGGAAAAGGCACATGATCCAGATATTGATATCATCCGGGACTTCTTCTGCAAGCATTACGTTAAAAACCGAAAAATATACGGTGCAGACAATTGCGAGCAGAGAATGGAGTTCAAATAAAACGGCACTTACGGAAAGTAAGGGGTGTTTTTTCATAGTAGTATTTCCTCTTTTCATTTTAATTTTACGAGAATAGAACCGCATGCCCTAAAGGGACAGATTGGCGCATACCGTGATTATGATGTGAAATCCGCAAGGCGCATTTCGCATCATTTATTCTAATGCAAGGAATTCTTTTTCACAACAGACAGATAAAAGATTCTGTAAATGCATAGCGCCATTCTTTATATACATGCTTAAAATCTTGTTTCAAATTCGTGAATTTGCTAGCATAAATATATACTTGAAGATTGAAATTAAACATATTGACGAAAGGGGGATCTTATGAGTCATCGATATCAGAAATTATTAGAGCCTTTTGTTCTTCCAAACGGAGCTGTTTTGAAGAACAAAATGATACAGCCGAAATGTGCACCGGATCAGATTCAGGGACCGGAGGAATGGCCGAATGAGCAGTTTATTCATTTTCACAGGGAGTCTGCGAGAAAGGGAAATGCTTTGGTGGTTGTCTGTGATGCCTTCCGGCCGGAGGTAAGGAAGATGCCGGCCTGGCATGATTTTTCCCATTCCTATTCTTTTAATCTGGATGATCCTGCCGTACACAATTATTTCTGTCAGCTGGCAGATGACGTGCATTACTATGGCTCCAAGCTGATCGTGCAGATTAGACCGGAATTTGAGGAGCGCGGCGTCAGCGTAGGCGGCGGAAATCCGGTTCGTATGCAGAGCGCAGAGGGTTTTATTCCAATGCCGCCAGGAGTAATGGCAACAAAGGAGCAGATCAAACAGGCGATTGATCGGGCTGTTGACCGAATTGCCATGTACAAGGAGTGGGGCTTTGATGGTGTTGGCATCGATGTCATGGGCCTGGAGCATGAGACAGACCTTCGAAATGATGAATATGGCGGAAGCACAGAGAAACGCTGCCGTTTTACTTTAGAATATTGTGAAGCCATCAAAAAACGCTGCGGCGAGAAATTTATTGTAGAAGTGATGATGGAGGGCGAATCTCCGAATGGCGGCATGGGAATGCTGAGAGAAGGTTATTACCTGGAGGATACCATTACTTTTGCAAAAATGGCAGAGGGACTGGTTGATCTGATTACCATTCGGGAAAAGAGCATGGTTGACTGTCATCCGACCGGATATACCTTCCAGCCGGGACAGCATAACTGCATCGGTATGATTGCGAAAATGAAGGAAGCCGGTGTAAAAATCCCACTTGCAGTATCCGGTGGCTTCCAGGATCCGGATGAGATGGAAAAGCTCCTGGAGGAAGAAAAAACAGATCTTGTCAGCATCGGACGAGGCCAGTTTACGGATGATGATTATTATGAAAAGCTGCTCGAAGAAAAAGGAGAGGAGATCAGACCCTGTCTGCATTGCAACAGATGCCATGGCAGGAGAAGGGCACCCTGGACTTCTGTCTGCAGCGTAAATCCGACCTTTGGTATGGAATTAAAGACCAAAAACATGGTTGCTCCTGTAAAGAGAAAGAAAAAGGTAGCAATTATCGGCGGCGGTGTCGGCGGTATGCAGGCGGCTCTTACGGCAGCAGATCGTGGTCATGAGGTTGTGCTTTTCGAGAAAACGGATTATCTTGGCGGCCAGCTCTATTTCGGAGATTATTTTGATTTCAAATGGCCCTTTAAGCGTTATCGCCTCTGGATGATCGATCAGCTTGAAAAGAAGGGCGTTAGGGTTCGCAAAAATACAGAGCCGAGTCCGGAGGATATCAAAAAGGAAGGCTTTGATGCTCTTATTGCAGCAACCGGAGCGGAAGCTGCTTATCCGCCGATCGAGGGAATCTTTGATGCAGATGGAAAGGCAAAGTATAAGACTTGTCATGATGTCATCGGTAAGGAGGAGAGCCTTGGAAAGCATGTGATCATGGTAGGATGTTCGGAGACAGGTGTAGAAACAGCCTGCTATCTTGCCCAGCATGGTCATGACGTAACCTGCCTGACCAGACAGGATGTTTTGGCCAAGGATGCATCTCCTCTGCATTCCATTACCATTGCCTTTATTCGTACGGAGCCGGAGACCGGTCTTAGCTATATGGCACCTTTCTGGGAGCATTTCGATAATCTGAAAGGAATCACCAAGGCTTCTACAAAGAAGATCGAGGGAAATCAGGTGACTTACCTGGATCAGGATGGAGTAAGTCATACCATTGAGGGAGACGATGTTGTGATTTGTGGCGGTGTGAAGTCCAATACAGAAGCTGCATTGAAATATGCCGGAGCCGCAGCAGAGTTTCGCCTGATCGGAGATGCTGACCATGTTGGAGACATTCAGCAGGCTGTCAGAGCGGGTTTTGCGGCTGCAAGTCAGCTCTAATGAGGGGAGTTTGTGCATCTTTGCTAAAAATGCATAGGGAAAAGAGAAAACTATGCATGATATGGATAGCACGATGATAAAAAATGAATTGGAAAAAAAGATAGTCATACGATATATTTCTTATTAAGGGGATCGCTGATTGAACAGCTTATATATTGGGAAGGCTGTTTGAAAAAGCAAAAGACTATTAATTAATGAAGGAGGGAATAGAAATGAGTGATTCCACAAAGACAAAAGCGGCAGTAGCTCATCCTTGTGACGAAGCCTTTTCGGCTACAAGTATTAAGAACTATATCGCTGCATTCCTGGGCCAGTTCGGTGTTCAGGGTATGGCTTATACACTGTTCTCCAGTTATCTGTCAGTAGTATTTACGGATTATCTGGGTGTAGGTGTTGCAAAGATTGGTATGGTAATGTCCATTGGTGTATTCGTTGACATGGTTACAGACATTATCATGGGTAATATTGTTGACCGTGTTCATACAAAATGGGGCAAGATCAAGCACTGGTTCTTCTGGATGGCAGTTCCGGTTGCAGTTACAATTGCACTGATGTGGATGGTTCCGGTTGGCAGCAGCGAGTCCGTAAAACTGATCTGGGCTCTGATCATTTACAACCTTTACTGTACATTCCTGACAGGCGTTCGTCTTCCGACCTTCGCTATGCCGTCAGTTTGTTCCGATAACTCAAAGGTTCGTACCATTCTTGTATGGATTGCTTCCGAGGGAACAAACGTAGCAGCAACAATCACAGGCTGGATCATTACTCCGGTCGTTAATATCTATCAGGACAATCCACTTCAGGGCTGGAGACTTCTGTCCTGGATCATGGCAGGTGCTACACTGATCATCATTGCTTTGGCAGGTGCTCTTCTTACAGAAAAACGTCAGGGTGCTGACCTTGAGCGTATCGAGGAAGAACGTAAGGCAATGAAGCACACAGACAAGACCATGGGTCTTGGCGAGCAGTACAGCTACCTCTTCAGAAACAAATACTGGCTTCTCTTCCAGGTTGGCGGTGTTGCAAACGGTATGTCTCTTGGCTTCCTGATTGGTTCCATGGGATACTGGATCCAGCACGTACTTGTTCCGGCAGGCATCGGTGGAGAAAACCCGATCGGTCTGATTATGACAATCATGAATGTACCGATGATGGTTGCACCTTTCCTGATTCTTCCTTTGATCAAGTTCATGGATGCAAAGTCAATCGTTGTTATGTTTATGGGTCTTGGTGCTGTATTCAGCCTGGCAATGTGGGCTGTTGGCATTAACATCTGGCCGCTCTTCATTCTCTTCATGATCCTTCGTCAGTGCGTAGGCTCCTGCGTAAACGGTGCAGTAAACGTACTTCTTACAAGAGCGATCGATTACGGCGAGTGGAAGTTCGGCGTACGTCAGGAAGGTGTTGGTTCTTCCTTCAGTTCTTCCCTGAACAAGGCTACAATGGGTATTGCAACTGCAACACTTGGTTTCGTACTTGCAGCAGGCGGATACGGTTCTGAAACAGCAAACGTTGCTCCGATCCTGAACTTCTGCTTCATGGGTATGCCGGGTATCGCAATGGCAGTTGGTACCGCTTTCTATGCACTGAGCATGGGTGGCAAGCAGTGGACAAAGATTCGTGCAGAGCTGGATGAGAGAAATGCAAAAAGTGCATCTGCAGAATAATTGCTAAAAGAAAAAAAGAATAATCCAAATGAATCCTTAAATTTTACATGAAAGCAAAAGTGGGGCTGCGACATATGTCGCAGCCCCGCTTTATTTGCAGTTTTATGCAGATTTATCAAAAAAAGAAGGCAAGCGCCTGACGAAAGTCTTGCGAAGCCGAAAGTCCTGCGAATCATTATCGCATTCGAATTTACCGGGCCTTGTGCCTATTATTCCTTGGGACAGACGCCCTTGGAACGGGAAGCTTTAAAATCTTCTACAATATCCAAAAATCTGGAAAGGGATGGTGAAGTGTTATCCTTGCGCCAAATCAGGGTCAGGGTATGGATCAGATCCTCGTCCTTAAGCGGAACACAGACTAGGTTGGATTTGACAAATCTTGCAACAACATCCGGCATAAGAGCTACGGAATTGCTGATATTCAGCTGCATCAGCATATCTTCCATAGAAGCAAAGGCGGAATTGCTGGGATTTGCAACAATGGAATTGCCAAAATCATAGGGATGCGCCATAAGATGGAGGGCATCCCGGCCAAAGACAAAATCCTCATCCCGAAGCTGGTCAATATAAAGCCCCTCCTCCTCATAGGCAGCAGCCCAATGCTGGTTACCACAGAGGACACAGAAGTTCTCACTATAGAGATCAGTGGTGCCGTAATCGGAATTGTTCGGAATCCAAAAGGAAAAAGTCAAACCGATATCATAAGTAGAACGATCCAGAAGATGGGTGATCTCGTCATAGCTTTCCTGACTGAAGGAAAGGTGAAGATTCGGATATTTGTTCAGACATAGTCTCTGGATATCACTGAGCACAGGGATATAAGCAGGAATGGTTGTGATACGGAGGCGTCCGGAGGTGCCTCTTCCGGCTTCCTGTACACGATCCTTCATCTGCTCAAGAGAGTTGAGAAGTTTGGTCGCTTCTGCCTGCAGAACACGCCCGGCGTCTGTCAGCTCGACATTTCTGGAGCCGCGGATCAAAAGTGTAACGCCCAGTTCTTCTTCAAGGGAAGCAATCTGACGGCTGATGGTAGATTGACCTACATAAAGCTTTTCGGCAGCAGTGGTGAAATTCAGATAGTTGGCAACGACCAAAAAGCGTTCTAATTGTTCGATTTTCAAGGCTTCCCCTCCTTCCCTATTGTTGTTGAAAACGCAGATAAAGCGTTTTAGAGTAGCTACTCCAGTATAACATCTAAAAAAGCGATGTTCAATCAGGAAGAAAAAGAGAGCAAGAGAAGAAAAAAAGGGAAAAAAGCGATAATTTCTAATAAAAATAAAGAAAACTTTGCTTCAATAATGTGTTAAAGTATGGTAAATTATTACTTAATTGCATTTGAGTGCAGGGACAGCTTTATGGTATTTACAGCATAAAGCGGGCATAGAATAAAATAATAAGAATAGTGGGGAGAGAAGAATATGACAATTTCTCAGATCGGTATTATTATAGCCATCTGTGTGTACCTCTTCGGTATGCTTTTGATCGGTTATGTATCATCAAAGAATACAAATGATGTCGGGGATTTTTACCTTGGCGGCAGAAAGCTGGGTCCATTTGTAACAGCTATGAGTGCAGAAGCGTCCGACATGAGCTCCTATCTCCTGATGGGAATTCCTGGATTGGCCTACTTTTCCGGTATTGCAGATGCAGGCTGGACGGCACTTGGCTTGATCTGCGGAACTTATTTGAACTGGCTTTTTACCTCAAAACGTATCCGTAATTATACGGCAAAGACAAATTCCATTACCATTCCGGATTATTTTAAGAATAGATTCCGTGATTCCAGTAATGTACTGCTTTTTATTGGAGCCATTTTCATCATTATTTTCTTTATTCCTTATACAGCATCCGGCTTCTCGGCCTGTGGCAAGCTTTTTGCGTCCCTCTTTGGCGTGAATTATCAGCTGGCGATGATCGTTTCAGCTGTCATTATTGTTGGATATTGTACAACAGGTGGTTTCCTTGCAGCATCTATGACAGATTTTATTCAGTCAATCATTATGACGATTGCTCTTCTGATTGTACTGGGATATGGTGTTGCACAGGCGGGCGGCTTTGATTCAGTCATGCAGAATGCAAGTCAGCTTGCTGGATATTTGGATATCAGTGCCACACATGACAATTTGACGGGAGCGGCAGTTCCCTACAATTTCTTCCATAAGATTACCATGTTTTGCTGGGGACTCGGCTATTTCGGTATGCCGCATATTCTGGTTCGATTTATGGCAATTGATGATCCGAATAAGCTGAAGCTTTCCAGAAGAGTGGCTTCTGTATGGGTTACGATTTCTCTCTTTATTGCAGTTCTGCTCGGTGTTGTAGGACGTGCCATGACGGAAACGGGAGCTATGACAAACTTAAATGCGGCAGATCCGACAAGCTCATCGAATGCAGAGACCCTGATTGTTGTATTAGCAGAAATGATCAGTAAATATGGCTTTTTCTTCAGTCTGATCGGAGGTCTGATTCTGGCAGGTATTCTGGCATCCACCATGTCAACTGCAGATTCTCAGCTGATTGCGGCAGCTTCAGCGGTATCCGAGAATATTATTCAGGATGCTTTTGGTATCAAGCTGACCGAAAAGATGGCGATGGTTACAGCCAGAGCAACGCTGATGGCAGTTGCGGCACTTGGCGTGGTAATCGCTTGGAACCCGAACAGCTCTGTTTTCAGCATTGTTTCTTTTGCCTGGGCGGGCTTCGGAGCAGTATTTGGACCAACTGTAATCCTTTCTCTTTATTGGAAGAGAGCCAATCGCTATGGTGCGATCGCAGGTATGATCGCCGGCGGCGCAATGGTATTTATCTGGAAATATGCAGTTCGTCCTCTAGGCGGTGTATTTGATCTTTATGAACTGGCACCGGCATTCCTGGTTGGCGTGATTGCAATCGTTGTGGTTAGCCTTCTGACAAAGGCACCGGATCAGGAAATCATTGACGAGTTTGAAGAAGTGGCAAAGATGTAAGGGATTACAGTGTCAAAAGGTCTGAACCCACTTGTGCTTGCACAAGAGTGGGTGAATGACCTTGGGACACGCCCGCGATATGAGCATAAAAGTGAAGCGCAAGCTTCACGATATGCGAATATTCGCGGCAGATTGCGGGAGTGCGAAGCACGCAGCAATCTGCGTAATCCGGTTGGCTGCTATTTGTTTAATCCATTTATAAGATTATAAGGAAATGGATTCTTTATTGTAGCCTGCTTTTCTGAAAAAAATATATTGAAAAAGATTAGGAGAACCGCAGTGTTTAGCAAGAAGTGCATGGAATATGCTTCTCGAGCTTAGCATCTGTTTGGTTCTCCTTTTTGGACTTATGGCGCAGTTACAATCGCCTTGACATTCTCGCCTTATTCTCAATTAAAAAATACTAGCCAATCCTGCTTTATTAACATAGCAGTAAGGATTTTTTTCTTTATCCTTCCGGATTCACCATTTCCCGTAAGGGAAGTGTATTGCGAAGCAGGAAGAATACCAGGACAGCGAAAGCAACCATATAGGCTGCGGCAAAGGTAAATGCTCCGCTGTAGCCGGCAGCATCAATGATGGCACCGAAAGCGACCATACCGATCGCCATACCGAAGTCGAAGCCCAGCCAGTAGGTAGAAGCGGCAGCACCGCTGCGGCTCTTTGGTGCAAGCTTCATGGCCATGGCATTGAAGGTCGGTGTTAGCATAGCATTGAAGGCACCAAGCAAAAATGCAGAAAGCAGAAAAGCCCATTCGCTTAAGGTAAGTCCCATAAGCAGATAAGAAATGACATTCAAAGCAATCGCACAAAGGGCAACGGTACGCGGTTTCATTGCATCAAATTTAGAACCGAGTGTAAAACGGACCAGGACACTGACAATGGCATTGATGACATAGTAGATACCGACGGATTTAAATTCATATTGCGTGGCAAAAACGATCATGTAGGTTCCGGCACCGGATGCAAAGGCTGTAAAGAGAATCATCAGGGCTGGGATCAGGGCACGTTTTTCGATGAAATCCTGCAGATGAATGCCTTGCGGTTTTTTGGGTGCAGCGGATGGATCGAGTTCATACTGCTTTTTCTCATAATTCATGCTGAGACCGATTACAACGGCGACAATTCCCATAAAGCCGCCGAAGATCATGGGCAGAAGATAATTCTGAGAAGCGGTTGAGGCCGCACCGACAGCCATAAGTGCCAGGCAGACAGTTGGTCCAATCGCATTTGTGATCATCTGGTGGAGGGAATAATAGCCGATGCCCTGGCCGACCTGATCACGGGGCAGGACTTCAGAGGCTGTCGCATTGGCAGCGGTAGAATTCAGTGCATTGCCGACACCCTGTACCACCTTAAAGATCAAAAGCATGACCATGGTTGTAGAGAAGCCTAGTGCAAAAAGCGAAATTGCGACGATGAGAGCACCTGCAACCAGGGTGGTTCTCCGGCCGAAGCGATCGGTGATATAGCCGGCAAAGAAACGGCAGATGACAGATCCTATTGTGAAGAAGGTTCCGAGAAGGCCGCTTTGTGCAGCACTCATGCCGAGACCGTTAATGACATAAAGGGGCAAAACGGTATTGGTTACGGACATTGTGAACTGACACAGGAGGGCATAGCAGACAATGCGGATAAAGCTGCTGTTCCAGATATGGGTAAACAGCTCCTTCTGACTTGCATTTGTTTCCATTTTTGATACTCCTTTCAAGTTAAACTCCTATTGAAAATTATACAAAAAAGAAGAAAGAAGTATCAATCTATCTTGCGGATAGCACAATGCATATTCCGATTGAAAATCCTTAAAAATCCGTAATTTGCATAGCTTGTCGTCGTTTTATGCATTAGACAGGGGTAGAAAAGGGGCGGTAAACTATAGCATAGAAAAGTAAGCGATTCCCTTCGTGAAATACAACAGAGCAAAAAACAAAATAATAAGAAAAATGATAAGAAGATAGGATTGAAATAGAAAGGAGATTTGCTATGGCAAAGAAATATCCTTCATTGCTGAAGCCGGTTCGAATCGGTGACACAGTGATCAAAAACAGAATGGTTTTCCCGAATGCTTCACCGCATTTTCTTCAGGGACCGGAGGATTATCCCTCTGACGGCTATCGGGCATATATGGCAAATATTGCCAGAAACGGAGCCGGTATTGTGACAATCGCAGAGTGGGATCATATGCATGACCGCTTTAATGATGAAATGGATATGGGACATATGCAGTATTTCGATACAAAGAATGCGGCAGTACAGAATTATATGTCTCAGATGGCAGATGAGGTGCATTTTTACGGAAGCAAGCTGATTCTTTCAACAGATATCAACTTCCCGGAAGGATTCTCACTGCAGGGTGGCCCCGCATTTGGCCCTCCCGGAATGCCGCCGAAAATGACAGAGGCTTTCCCGAAGGAGAGAATGCAGGAAATCATTGATGAGTTTGTTGCCAAAATGACCAAGTATCGCAATCTTGGCTATGATGGTGTGACCATGCGTTTTGATATGATCATGCAGCCGAAGCCGGTAGAACGCGATGACGAATATGGCGGAAGCGCAGTAAATCGCGTAAAGCTTGTATTGGATTGCTACAGAGCAGTGAAAAAGAAACTTGGTGCAAGCTTTATTACCGAGGCGCAGATCGCAGGCGAGCAGCCTATGGGCTATACGGGTGAAACACCGAATGGTTATACCATTGAGGATACGATCGCAGTTGCAAAGGCAGGCGAGGATTGCATTGATATTATTCAGATCCGTGAAAAGGATATGACTATTTCCCATCCGACAGGCTATACCTTCCAGAAGGGTGAGCATCCGGTAATCGGATACGCACGCCAGATGAAGGAAGCAGGCGTAAAGGAACTGCTGGAGCCGATCGGAGGCTTCCAGGATCCGGAAGAAATTGAAGGATACCTTTCTGAGGGCCTTTGTGATATGATCGGTATGGCTCGTGCTTTCTTCTGTAATCCGGAATACGGCAAGCTGATCGAAGAGGGCAGAGCAGAGGACATCACACCCTGTCTCTGGTGCAACAAATGTCATGGAACGATCCTGACAGAGAAGCCTGATCCATGGATTACCGTATGTTCTGTAAATCCCTATTTTGGCATGCAGGATAAGCTGCACAGACTCCTGCAGGAGCCGGAGAAGCTGAAAAAGGTTGCTGTAATTGGCGGTGGTCCGATTGGTATGAGAGCTGCAATCATGGCAGCAGAGAGAGGACACAGTGTAACACTTTTTGAGAAGAGTGATTATCTTGGCGGACAGCTTTACCATTCCGAGTCCTATTCTTTCAAGTGGCCGCTTCGCGAATTCAAAAACTGGGAGAAGAGACAGCTGGATAGACTGGGTGTAGAGATTCGTATGAATTGTGCACCGGAACCGGAGGAAATCAAGGCAGAAGGTTTTGATACGGTGATTGCTGCAACAGGCGCACAGGCAAACCTGCCGAGAAGCATTGAAGGCCTTCGTGATGAGGATGGCAAAGCTCTGGTCAGAACCTGCCACGATATTTTCGGAAAGGAAGCAGAACTTGGCAAAAATGTTGTTATCTGCGGCGCTTCTGAGACCGGAATCGAGACAGCAATGTATCTTTGCCAGAACGGACATGAGGTGACCCTCCTGACTCGTCAGAAAGAGTTGGGACATGACTGCTCGAAGCTGCATTATATTACAATGGCTTGGGTTAAGCCAAACAATGATGGCAGCGGCAGAGGCCATATGGCACCGGCCTGGGAAAAATTTGATGATGTTCTTCACGGTATTACCGAGGTTACAACGAAGTCTGTAAAGGGCGGCACAGTTGTATACGAGGATAAAGAAGGCAAGGAGCATACGATCGAGGCAGATGATGTCATCATTTGCGGCGGTACATCACCGAAAGTGGATGAGGCTCTGCGCTATATGGATGCTGCGGATCAGTTCCTGATGGTGGGTGACTGCAATGGCACAAGAAATATCCAGAAGGGTACAAGAGATGCGCTTGCAAAAGTAAATATGATTTAAGGGAATGCTGATTTCATTAGCCTTTCCTTATTGAAAAAAGAGAAAGGGATGATCCTTTGAAACGAATACTGAAGAATGCATATCTATTGGATACCCTGCATAATTATGAAAAGGCTTCGGTTCTGATCGATGACCGCTTTATCGATAAGGTGGATACAGAGATTGAGGATATTGAAGCAGAAGTAATTGATCTGAATGGGATGACCCTGATGCCGGCTTTTTTGGACGCACACGTTCATATTAAGCCTTTCCGGGGACCCTACAGCGACCGGATCATGCGGGCACTGGTTTATAACGGTGTGAGCGGTGTAAAGGATCTGGGTATTCTGGATACGGCATCAGTAGAAGAGCATTTGGCCTTTATCAAATCAAATGCCAAGCATGGTACCTTAAGAGTAACAACAGCAGGACGTTATATTGATGTAGAAGGCGGATATGGAATGGGACCTGTTCCTGGTGAGGAATGGGGCATTAAGATCTCAAATCCGCAGGAAGCGGAAGAGGCGGTAACCTATCTTTTTGCGGCAGGTGTAAATGGCATTAAGATCGGAATCAGCGATGATGCCATGGGCCTGCTTCGGGGAAAACTGACACCGGATGAGGTGGAGGCAATCACGAAGAGAGCAAATCAGCTTGGCATCTGGACAACCGCACATGTATATCGTGTGGAGGATCTCAGAATGCTGGTGGAATGCGGCATCGGAGAGGCTGCCCATACTCCAAATGACAGTCTGATGGACGAGTCCTTAATCTCGATGATGGTG
Organism: Bacteroidaceae bacterium; assembly: GCA_963620785.1. Lineage (GTDB taxonomy): Bacteria > Bacillota > Clostridia > Lachnospirales > Lachnospiraceae > RUG14243. The sequence goes on along the minus strand of CAVFAT010000027.1, from coordinate 8,931 downwards.
GAAAGAGATATTCCGATGACAACAACCATTGGAAAGATCACAAAGGATTCTCCCCTTCCGGAGCGAATCCCGCCAATCTATACGAGTCCTCAGGAATATATGGACGATCAGCTGGCAAAGAAGGAAATTACCCTTCGGAATCTGGAACGCTTCTATCGGGGCGGAGGCCGGATCAATGTCGGAACCGATCTGATGCGGTGTGAGAATCCAATGAAGGAAGCAACGATTGCAGTAAATGAGCTGATGCTTCTGCGCAAGGAGTGCAATCTTCCGATGGAGGATGTCATCCGGGCAGGTACGGTAAATGCAGCCAGATCCTGTAGATTTGCAGATGAAGGCGTAATCCGAAGAGGAAACTCGGCAAATCTGATTGCTTTTAAAGGAAAGCTCAGCGATGATTTCCATGAGCTTCTGAATCTTGAATTTGTCATGAATCAGGGTATCATTGTAAGAGAATAAAAATAAGCTAAGAAAAGGACGTGTGAAAAAACGACAGTTTTTTCATGCGTCCTTTTTATCGTATAGGAACGAAGTTTCCTATACGATAAAAAGGCTTCGCAGGAATCGCACTGCGGCGGATAGGAATTGTATCGCCCAAGCGACCTAGCGCAGGCGCACGAATGTGTCAAGGCACATGCGATATTCTTTTATCATCATCTTGCGCAAATAACCATTGGATATTATAATATATATCATATCGCGAAGCGATATGATGAACGAAGGCGCTCGTGCGCAAGCACGACTATCATGCGCCGTGAGTCCTATATATATCATATCGCGAAGCGATATGATATATAGTCACATCCTGCGTTAGCAGGATTATCATAACTTTTTCGATCGAAAAAGGATTTTTCCAAAGTTAAGAAAAAAGAATAGGGAAAGAGGCGATGCCCATGGAAAAACTGCTTGCAGGAAGGTATCGGGTGCTTCGCTGTATCGGCAGGGGCGGCATGTCGGCTGTTTACCTGGTGGAGGATATCCGGCTGAAAAAGCAATGGGCTTTAAAATGCATTCCTAAGCCCAAATCCTCCGAAAGGCCGGAAAGAGAGAAAAAAAGCATGCTGGCAGAGCTTGCACTTTTAAAGAGCCTGCAACATCCGGGCATTCCCCGCATTGTAGATATGTATGAGTCGGAGCAGGCCTGGTTTTTGGTCATGGATTATGTGGAAGGAGAAAGCCTGCAGAGCCTTCTGGAAAAAGGAAGGGGCTTCCATGATAGGGAAATCGAAGGAATCATCAAGAGTCTTTGTGAGATTCTGATCTATCTGCACGAGAAGGGGCTTGTATATCAGGATCTTAAGCCGGCAAATATCATGCTGACAGCGGGCGGAAGGCTTTATCTGGTAGATTACGGAACTGCTGCAGAAGCAAGTGCTGAAGAGGAAAATCGGGCGGCAACGCCTGCTTTTGCGGCGCCGGAGCAGCTGCGGGGCAGCAGAGTGGATGTGAGGACAGATATTTATGCTCTGGGAAGGCTTCTTCTTTATATTTACCGGATGCAGGGAAGAAAAATACCCCGTCAGCTTAGAAAAGTCGTGGCCAAATGCTTGCAGAAGTCACCGGGAAGGCGCTATCAGACGGTAAAGGGCCTGCTGCATCAGATGGAGACAGTGCATGATAAGAAAAGACTACTTTTGCGGAGAGGAATTCTTTTTACTCTTGTAATTTTGGTCTTTCTAATGGGAACAGGTCAAAGGCTGGAAGTCTCCCGGCAGGAAAAAAGAGTAGAGGAACTGCTGGCAGCTGAGCAAAAGAGCAGGGATGGAGAAGAAAAAATGGAGCTGGCTGAAAAGCTGGTCACCCAGCAGGGAGGAAAAACAGAGGCTTATTTTTCCCTTCTGGATGCCATTCGTTTTGACGGTCTCTTTTCGAAAGAGGAGGAGGAAAAACTGAAGGGACTCTATTTCGAAAATAAGGAGCAACTGGCAGCAGAAGAGGATTATGCCGATTTTTGCTTTGCGGTGGGGATGCTTTATTGGAATTGCTATGAGGAGGAGGATGGAAATGCGCTAAGTGGGATCGTGAAAAGCGGCGGTTGGTTTGAGGATGCCCTTAAGTATAGCGATGAGCAGGCGGATTTTTATCAAAGAGCCCTGATCTGCAAAAAAATCAGCGATTTTTATGGGAAGATCGCTCTTGCAGGGAAGGAGGCAAGAGACGGGGGTATGTATAAGCAGTGCTTTGAGGATTTGGAAGACATGCTGGAATTGACAGAGAAAACAGAGGAGACAGAAGAGGCGCTTTTTCGGGCGCAAACGGTTCGTCTTTGTCTGTCCTCCCTGGAAAGTTATGCCGTTCAGATGCGTCGTGATGGTGTCGAAGAAGGAGAAATGGAGGACTTATATGAAAAGGCAGCAGAGGAGGCGGAAAATTTATCGGAAAAAGGAGAAAAACTCAGTGAGCTGAAGCGTGACTGCCTGAAGAGAGAAAAGAACCTTAGAGTATTGATCCAAAATACTTATAGAGGAGGGCCGGAAGATGAGGAATAAGTGGAAGAAAAGAATAAGTCTGATCCTGCTGTTGTCAGCAGGCTTGCTTGGTCTAAGGGATATTTGTGCTCTGGGAACTGCAGCTGCTGGTATGCTGCAGCTTTCTGCAGATGCTGAGCAGACCAGGGGAATGGAGGAAGAGACAGAGAGCGGCGATTCCCAAGGAAAAGATCAGCTGGAGAGCGGGGATGCAGAAGGAAAGGAAGAGGCAGAAAGCGGAGATGCAAAAAAAGAGGAAAGCGGAGATGCCGAAGAGAAGCCGGAGAAAGAGGAAGAGGAGAAAAAAGAGGAAGAGACGGAAGAGACAGAAGAGGAAAAGGAAGAAAAGAAGGAAGAAGAAGTAAAACCGGATGAGAAGGAAGCGGAAAAAGAAGAAAAAAAGACGGATCAGGAGGCGCCTGAGCTGGAGATTCAGTTTGATGGACAGGCGGCAGAAAATGGAAGCTATTACCGGCAGCAAAGGACGGCAAGAATCTCTTTGAAGGATGAACAGATTTCTTTGGAAGACGTACATATTTTGGTATCCGGAAGAGAAGTAAAGGAGCTCTTTTGGCAAGAGGAAGGAGAGGGCTGGCAGACAAGTCTGACTTTTTCAGAGGATGGAAATTATCTTATTGAGGTCTATGCCGAGGATAAGGCGGGAAATAAAAGCTATCTATCATCGGAAAGCTTTGTAATTGACAGCCTTAGTCCGACGATCAGCATTAGCGGAATTGAGGATGAAAGCGCAAACAGGGGAAGGGTCAGCCCTGTGATTGAAATCCGGGATCAATACCTGGATGAAAAAGAAAGCAGGGTTACTTTGACAGGGGCAAATCACGGAGTGCTCTCTCTGAATCAGACACTTAGCGAGGAGGAAGGCCTGATCAGAATCGCACTTTCAGATATTCCGCAGGAGAAGGACTATGACGACCTTTATACCCTACAGGTTTGCGGCAGGGATCTGGCAGGCAATCAGACAGAAAAAGCGATCAGCTTTTCCGTGAACCGCTATGGGTCAGTTTATACCATAGAGGGGAATCCGCAGGAGTGGATGAACCGATACAATCAGGAAGTACCGGAAATTATTGTTCATGAATACAATATTGACCGGCTGAATGAGGGAGAAAGAGAACTGGTGCTGACAGAAAATGGTCTTGTTTCGGAGGCAGAAGAGGGGAGGGATTATCAGCTTTCCTTTTCTGAATCAAAAGATGGCTGGAAGGAATATAGTTATAGCATTGCGAAGGAAAGCTTTCACATGGACGGCAGCTACCGCCTGGCCTTTTATTCCAGGGATCGGGCCGGAAATATCAATCAGTCAACGAAGCAGCTGGAGATCAGCTTCGGCCTGGATCGGGAAAAGCCGAAGATCAGTCCGATTAATCTGGAGGAAGGCGGCTGCTATGAAACAGAAGAGGAAAGCTATAAGGGAGCCTTTTCTGTATCCGACAATATTGGCCTGGAGAATGTGACGCTTTTGCTGGATGGAAGGGTGACTGAGACAAAAGAAGAAAAGGGAATCTGGTCTTTTACGATTCCGGCAGGAGAAAAGGCGCATAAGATTCAGGTGATTGCCTTGGATCTGGCAGGCAACCGGACAGACTATTGTCTGGAGGAGCTGAGGGTTCAGAAAGAAGAGCAAAAAGAAGGTCTGAGAGCTTTCCTGGGACAGCTTTTTGGCAGAGAAGGGCAGGAAAGGGAAAAGGAAACGGAAAGCGGTGATGTCAGAAGCAAAAAAGAGAAGGTAAGAGAAGGAGCAGGGATTCTTGGCGTCGGCAGTGGTATAGGTCTTCTTCTGATCTTCTTATGGATCCTGAAAAAGAAAGTTCGGCAGTCTGCTTGACGGGTAAAGCCTTTCTTTTCTATAGTAGAGAGGACGAAAAGGGAGGGGACTATGACGGAAACAGAAGGAAAGGAAAAGGTGATATCCGCTGCCTGCAGAGGCTGCCATGGCGGATGCATGATGCTGCTTACAGTAAAGGACGGAAAGCTGATCCGGGTCCGGCCGGATCCGGATGCACCCTTGAATCAGGGAAAGGCCTGCCCAAAGGGCATGTCTATTATAGAGCAGATCTATCATCCGGACAGAATCATTCATCCGATGAAAAGAATCGGACCAAGAGGAGGGGGCAGCTGGGAGCAGATCAGCTGGGAGGAAGCATATTCCCTGATTACGGAAAAGGTAAAAAGCTACTCCGAAAAATACGGTCCGGAGTGCATTGCGCTTACAACGGGAACAGGAAGACATCATCTGGCCCAGTACTGGCGTTTTGCAAACCTGCTGGGAACACCCAATGCAACCAGTTCAGGAGCCTTGATCTGTCTTGGTCCCAGGATGAATGCGGGTATGTTTACAGCCGGGGTATTTGCCGGAGTGGATTATTATGGCGAGACAAAGCCGGAAGGCATTCTGGTCTGGGGCGCCAATCCTGCCATCAGCGGAGCGGATGGAGAGCTGCAGTGGTGGATCAAAGAGCATGCCAGAAAGAATAAGCCCTTGATCGTGATCGATCCGGTGCCGAATGAATTAACAGAGCATGCGAGCTGCTGGCTGAAGATACGCCCCGGAACGGATGGGATTCTGGCTCTGGGTATGATCAATCAGATCATAGAGAAAGATTTGTATGATCATGACTTTGTTGAGAATTGGACCTATGGCTTCGAGGAGCTGAAGGAAAGCGTGAAAGGCTATTCTCTCGACAAGGTTTCAGAAATCACCTGGATTCCCAAGGAGCAAATCGAGGAGGCAGTCAGGCAGATCACTTCGATAAAGCCTCTGTCCCTGGAATGGGGAACGGCAGTAGAGCAGACACCGAATTCGATTCAGACCTGCCGGGCTATCTTTATGATTCCGGCACTGACCGGCAATTGGGATATTCCGGGAGGCTTTGTTGCCAGCAAGGAGATTGCCCCAACGGCAGATCCTATGTTTGGAGCTCTCTCAAAGGAGCAGGGAGAGAAAATCCTTTCCGGCCCTTATCCCCTTAATAACGGAACCGCTTCGCCGAAGATGTTTGCCCACCCTTATGATACTTTTGAGGCGATGAAAAGCGGGGATCCTTATAAGATCCGGATGCTTTTTTCTCATGCGAATAATTCCCTGATTTCCATGCCGGATGCAGGGCATGTCTATGACTGTCTGAAGGAAATTGAATTTTTTGTTTATATGGATTTCTTTATGACGCCAACGGCTGAAATGGCAGATCTTTTTCTTCCGGCAGCCCTTTGGCCGGAAATCGATAGCTTCTTCTGTATGCCGGAATTTGCGGATGAGGCATTGCTTACTATGAGAAAGGCAGTGCAGGTTGGGGAATGTAAATCCGATGAAGAATTTTTCATGGAATTGATTCAGAGGCTGGGCTTAGATTATGGAGCGCAGAGTCAGGAGGCACTCTTGGATGAGCTTCTGGAGGAAATGGGAAGACGGAGAAAGGACTTGTCCGGCATTCGTTTTCAGGATCTGAAAAAGCTGAATTATATTGATCCCAAGAGAGAGTATGAGGGCTATCGGAAGCATGGCTTCCATACGCCGAGTGGAAAGTTTGAATTTTATTCGCTGGCCATGAAGGAAGGGGGCGGAGAGCCTCTGCCCTATTGGAAAGAGCCGCCTGAAAGTCCTTATTCCAGACCGGAGCTGAAGGAACAATATCCCTTGATCCTGACCAGCGGACGCAGAATTCAGCAGTATTTTGTTTCCAATAACAGACAGATTCTTTCCTTGCGCAAAAGGGCACCCTTTCCTTTGGTTTTCATGAACCCAAAGACAGGAAGAAAATATGGGATTGAAGACGGAGACTGGATATGGATCGAATCTCCGAGAGGAAAGATTACACAAAAGGCAGCTTTTCGGGAAGAAATGCTGGAAAATGTGGTAAACTGCGAGATGGGCTGGTGGTATCCTGAGGCCGGAGCACCGGGTTATGGTTGGGAAGAATCCAATGTCAATATTCTGACAGAAGGGAAAGGACCCAACGATCCCTTTAGTGGAGCCTATTCCTTAAGGGCTTTGCTCTGCAGGATCAGCAAAAATGAGAATTGTCGGATAGAAGAACGTTATCATAAATGGATGGAGGAAAAATGGGAGAGCAGGATAAAAGAGAAAAAGAAATGACACCGGAGGAGAAAAGCTTTCTGGCTCAGTATAAGAAGGAACTGCAGACACTTGTCATACCGAAGGATGAGGAAGTGACAGGCTTGTATCAGCAGGCGAGAGCCGGACAGGTGGAGGCAGTTGGAAGTCTGACCCAGTTCTACCTTCCGGCAATCTTAAAGCTGGCAGAAGAAAAATGGGTCTATGGTCTTCATATCGGAGACCTGATTCAGGAAGGAAGCATGGCTGTTTTTGAAGCGGTATCCGAGCTGGCCGAGAGTCCGGAGGGAGAGGAAGCTTCTTATATAGAAGAGAAGCTGGAAGCAGCAATGGAGGTCCTTCGTGAGGAGCATATCAGTACCGCTCTGGAGGACAGCAGGATTGCCGATAAGCTGAATAAGCTTGCCGATGCGGTAGATGAACTGAGTGAGGACTTTGGAAATGAATTTACAGTGGAGGATCTGGCAGCCTATACCGGTTTTACCGTAGAGGAGATGAAGGAGCTGGTTCGAATCGCCGGAGAAGAGATGCCGGGACAGGAGCAGGAAGAGAAGCAGAAATAGCGAAAAATAAAGAAGCTGAAGGGAAAAAGCCTCTTGTTAATCCTTTGTCAAAATAGGTACAAATCGGGGTATTTGTTTGTTGACATGAGGAAAAATGGTCATTATAATAGCTGATATTGGCGAGAAAGATAAGAAAATTTAAGTATTAGGCGATAATGACAGGCAGGAGGAGATAGTATGGCTTCAGCAGTGCAGAATTTACAGCACGCTGCAGAGAGAAAAGCAGCAGGAGTTTTAATTGATAATCTGATCAAGCATTTGAATAAGAAGGATGACAGAACGGAATCCTATCTGAAGATGATTGATATGGCAGAAAAGTTCATTGGTAATGATCAGAACAAGAAAAGCTTTGATGCAGTTCGTCAGGTTGTGCAGGATCCGACAAACAGATGGGTGCGTTTTATCAACAGAGTAATTGATGAGACAGATCCGGGCTATTTGAAGAAGATGCTTCTGAACCTTGGTTACGAGGCCTTTTTCCGTGGAACAAAGACCATTCGTGCCAACAGAGAAAAGTATCATTGCAACATTCCCTGGCTGATCCTTTTTGATCCGACTATGGCCTGTAATATGCATTGCGTAGGATGCTGGTCCGGTACTTATGGACATAAGGCAAACCTTTCCTACGAAGATATGGATAAGATTGTCAGCGAAGGCAAAGAGCTGGGTGCTTATCTTTACATGATGACAGGCGGAGAGCCGACTGTAAGGATGAAGGATATCTTCAAGCTTGCTGAAAAGCACAATGACTGCTTCTTTGGTCTTTACTCAAACTCTACACTGATTACAGATGAGCTGGCAGAGAAGGTTCGTGAGCTTGGCAATATTACCTTTATGCTTTCCATCGAGGGAACACCGGATACCAATGACGCAAGACGTGGAGAAGGACATTATGCAGATGTTATGAAGGCAATGGATATCCTGAAGAAGCACGGCATTGTTTTTGGTACTTCCATTTGCTATACAAGAGACAATATCGAGGCAGTTACCAGTGATGACTTCTTCCATCTGTTGGAGGAAAAAGGTGCGAGATTCGGTTTTTATTTTCACTTGATGCCGGTTGGAAACAATGCGGTTCCGGAACTGATGCCGACCATCGAGCAGCGTAAGGAAATGATCGAAAGAATCCGTTACGTACGTTCTCCGGAAGCAAATTTTGAATTCTTCCCGATGGATTTCCAGAACGATGGTGAATATGTTGGCGGATGTATTGCCGGAGGAAGAAACTACTTCCACATCAATTCTATGGGTGATGCAGAGCCATGTGTATTTATTCATTTCTCTGATTCCAATATCCATGATAAGTCTATTCTGGAGATTCTGCAGAGTCCCCTCTTTATGGCTTACCATGAAGGACAGCCCTTTAACCGGAATCACCTTCGTCCCTGTCCGATGCTTGAGAATCCAAAGCTTCTTCGTAAGATGGTTGCGGATACAGGAGCAAAGCAGACAAACCTTGAGTCTGCAGAGGAAGTAGAGCATCTTTGTGCAAAGTGTGATGATTATGCTGAGGAATGGGCAGAGGTTGCAGATGAGATCTGGGCAAGCCAGACCCATAAGAAAAAATCTTATGAGAATTATACCCAGCTGCACCGTGAGCATCCGGAGCTGGCAGCTTTTGAAAAGCCTGAGGATGTAAAGGCAGCAGAAGCTACAAAATAAGAGATAAAATCAAAAGCTTCACTTGGACAAATCTTGTTTAAGTGAAGCTTTTTTTATCTAAAATCTTATGATAGAATTTTCAGTGATACAATCAGAATTGGTAAGTTATGACTTATTTGTGACTTATTATTTGAGCGCCTAGGAG
>CAVFAT010000026.1:9781-26578 GCA_963620785.1 Bacteroidaceae bacterium | reverse complement strand
TTCAGCTGATAAGAGCCGTCTGCACAAAGGATCTTCAGATCCCTGGCCATGGTCGCTGAATCACAGCTGACATAAACGATTCGATCCGGCTGCATTCTCAGCATGGTATCCAAAAGTTTCTGATCGCAGCCCTTTCTCGGCGGATCCACCACGATCACATCCGGTCTGGCTTCCTCCCCTTTTGTCTCCATCGCTTCTGTGAAAACATCCTCAGCTGCACCAACATAAAATTCTGCATTCCCGATCTGATTGTCTGCCGCATTCTTTCTTGCATCTGCAATCGCTCTTTCGACAATTTCAACGCCATAGACCTTCTTCGCCTTTTTGGCAAGACAAAGGGAAATGGTTCCGATTCCGCAGTAAAGATCCCAAACGATTTCTTCCCCATGGAGGTCTGCATAATCCAGGGCTTTTTGATAAAGTCTTTCTGCCTGCAGTGGATTTACCTGGTAGAAGGAAAGGGGGGAAATAGAAAATTCAATATCGCAAAGTTTATCCTTAATGTGATCACTTCCCCATAAAACCGCAGTCCTTTTTCCTAAGATCACATTGGTATTTTCCCGGTTGATATTGATCATAATAGAATGCATGCCCTTGATCTCAGAGAGCTTTGCGACCAATTCATCCGCAAAAGGAAGTTCCTCTCCATTCAGGATCAGACAGACCATGATCTGCCCACTCTTTTCTCCGATCCGGGTCAGGAGATGGCGCAGCAGCCCTTTTCCGCTTTTTTCATCATAGGGCTCGATTCCATATCTTTCCATATGCTGAAGGACTATCTTTAGAATATCCGCATTGATCTCCTGTCCCAGCATGCAATCCCGGATGGGAATGATCTGATGGGTTCTGCCTGCATAAAAGCCTGCTACGAGCTTTCCATCCTTATCCCGTCCAAAGGGAATCGCCATCTTATTCCGGTAACGGAAGGGTTTTTCTGAAGCAAGGGCTTCCTCCGTAATCTGCTCGATCAACTCAGCAGAAAACCCTCCCAGCCTCTGCAGATGTCCCTTGACCTTTCTGTTCTTCCATTCCAGCTGCTTCTCATAGGAAAGCGGCTGGATCTGGCAGCCGCCGCACTGGCGGGATATTGGGCAGGGGGGATCGACCCGATAAGGAGAGGGCTCCAGTATTTTTTCCGTTCTGGCAAAGGCGTAGTTTTTCTTCACCTTTGTCAATCTGGCCAGTACCTTATCCCCGATCACCGCATCCTTTACAAAGAGAGGAAAGGTACCGGTCTTGCCGATACCTTCCCCATTTGTTCCAAGATCTTCAATTGTTACTTCTATTAGATCATTCTTTTTCATTTATATATCCGAAGTTCTTCTTAAATTAGATTCAAACAGTCTGTTATATCCCTGCCAGGAAAGATTTCCCGGCTCTACCTTTGCAAAGGCCTCTGTCAAAGTCTCCATCTTGGCATCTGCATTGTCGGCAATGCTTAAGGCAACTGCCTCTGCCAGTGCCGGCTTCTTAGGAGAGCCATATTCGAGTTCACCATGATGGGCCAGAATGCAATGCTTCAGCTCATTGGCCATCGTAACCGGAAAATCCGGGATTTTCTTGATCTGCTCACTTACCATTTCCATGCCGATCACAATATGTCCGATCAGCTGTCCCTCATCGGTATAATCATTCTGGGGAAAGGCTGCCAGCTCCTTTACCTTTCCGATATCATGGAAGATGGCTGCTGTCAGAAGCAGGTCCCTGTTCAATATGGGATACTGCTCTGCCATAAAGTTGCAGAAGCGGGTAACCGAAAGGGTATGCTCCAAAAGGCCGCCGATAAAGCCATGATGAATGGTCTTTGCTGCGGAATGCTTCTGAAATTCCTTCTGGAAGTCATCCTCTCTAAAGAAAGCATCCAAAAGCGCTTTCAGATAGACATTCTGAATGCTATCAATATATCCAAGAAGCTGCTCATACATTGCATCGGCACTCTTCTCTGAAGTAGGAAGATAGTCCCTGGGATCATATTCATCCTCATCCGCAATTCTGGCTCTTCTGATGTTCAGCTGATTTCTTCCCTGAAACTGGGTCACCTCACCGGCAACTGATACATAATCCATTGCCTCGAACTCAGCGATTCCGGGATTATCCGGATCCCAGATCTTTGCATCCAAGGTACCGCTTTTGTCCTGCAGGGTTACATTTTCATAGGGTCTTCCGGCCTTTGTCATAGCCGACTGCTTGCTCTTGCACAAATAAACTTCATCAATCTGCATATTCGGACGCAGACTTTCAATGTATTTCATTTTTCCTCTTTTCTAATTCTGCTCTTTCTACTTCGTATTTCTATTTATCTTTATGCTTTTCTTTCTGCTTTTTCTCTATTCCCTTGTACCATAGATAACCGAACAGCTGATTTCGGTATATTCTCCGTTTCCGGAGCGCATGACCTGAATCGTCTCTGTGCTGCCAGCTGACATCTTCAGCAAATGACTTCTAAAATCAGAGGCCGTTTTGATCTCATCATTTCCCATCCGGGTGATCACATCCCCCGCCTGAATACCGGCAAGCAGAGCCGGTGTATTCTCGGATACACTTCTGACATAGACACCCTGCGGAATGCTGTATTCTTCTGCCATTGCAGTTGTAATGGTTGAAATATTCAGACCGAGATAGGCAATTTCCTCTCCCTTGGTCAGCTTTTCGATTGTCGGATAAAGGTCGGAAATCGCAATTGCCGTCAGGGTATTTCTGTCGCTCTCGTTATTGTATTCCATTCTCATGATACCAATGACCTTGCCATTGGTATCCAGCAGGATACCGCTGCCGTTTTCCGATCCCATCATGGTTGTCGTATAGATCGTAAAATTGCCGTCTTCCAGAGAAATATGGTTATTAACTGAGGTTACCGTTCCATCCAAAACAGAATAAATCGTACCTAATGGACTGCCTGCCGCAACCACAACCTGTCCCTGTGAAACCGTACTCGCCCGGTTAAAGACTGCCGTCTCCAGCTGACTTAAGGTTTCTTCCTCCATGCCCTCTGTCGGTACATTGATAATACAGAATCCTGTTACACTGTCTCCGCTTAAGAGCTGACCTTCCTGGCTCCGGCCATCCTCGAAGGTAACCTGGATGCTCTGCCCCTTCTTCAGGGTCAGATTCTGTGTCAGAATCTGAATCTGGCTGTCATTCTTACTGATGACCAGTCCCATATTCTGATCCTCATCCTCATAGGCAGAGCCGAAAGGATCCGTACCTCTGCTTACTAAACTGACCGTAACAATGAAATGATTGGCATTCTGCCCGACATCATAAAGCTCATTCTGAAGGGCCTGATAGTCAGAAATCTCCAGACTTTTCTGCTCAACAATGACCTCCGGCTCTGTCGCCTCTTCTTCGGCTTCTTCCTGGGCATCTGCAGACGCTTCTTCTTCCGGCTGCTCTTCCGTCCCTGCCACTTTCTCTGACATGGTATTTGTCAGAAAATGCTCCGTAAAAAAAGCACTGGCTCCGAAGAGAATGCCCAAAAGAATCGCCAGCCCCATATAAAGCAGGGCTCTCTTTTTGTTCAAAGGCTTTGCCTTGATATGTTCACGGATAAACTCCTGTTTATCCTTTTCCTTGTCCTCCTGATCCGATGCCATACACGCTCCTCCGATGATGGTAAAACCATTCAGGCTTTCAAGTGTTTCAACCTAATGTAAACCTGAGAAGCACGCTTTAGGGGCTTCTCAGCGTATCGCAGCAGGCTCTTTAGCCTTGCTCGCATAGTATTTAAATTATAGCAGACACTTATGAACAATTTATGAATGAAAGTCCTCTTTTAGCTCTTTCAAAACAGCATTATACCATGTAAAATACCAATATGAATAAAAAAGTATTACACACCTTAGAATATGACAAAATAATTGAAAAACTGGCATCCTTTGCCACAAATGACGCCGGACGCTCCATGTGTGAGGGACTGCTTCCCTCCTCTGACCCGGATAAGATTGCCTTTATGCAGCAGCAGACGGCTGATGCTTTTGCCCGTATCCTCCGCAACGGAAGGATTTCCTTCGGCGGGATCAGTGAACTCCGCCCTTCCCTGAAGAGGCTGGAACTTGGTTCTACTTTAAGCATAGAGGAGCTGCTCAATGTCCGCTCCCTGCTGCAGGTAAGCAAACGTGCCCTTCTTTATGCAAAGGACAATCACGGCGAAGAGATCCTGGACAGCCTTACCGAACGCTTCCGTAGCCTGAATGATCTGCCTTCTCTTTTTTCTGAGATCGACAGATGTATCCTCTCTCTTGATGAGATCAGTGATGATGCATCTCCGGCTCTGAAGAGCATCCGCAGACAGATTTCCTCTATGGGAGAAAGAATCCGTTCCCAGCTGAACAGCCTTCTCAACCAGGCAGGCATGCAGACCTATCTGCAGGATCATGTCATTACCATGAGGGGCGACCGCTACTGTCTCCCCGTTAAGGCCGAATACCGTAACCAGGTAGCCGGTCTGGTTCATGACCAGTCCTCTACGGGCGCTACTCTCTTTATCGAGCCGGCCTCTGTGGTCAAACTGAACAATGACCTGAAGGAACTCTATCTGTCTGAACAGGAGGAAATTGCAAGGATCCTTGCCCGCTTAAGTGCCCTTGTTGCCGAGGAAGCCGAAGCAATCCGTACCGATCAGTCCGCCCTTTTTTATCTGGACTTTGTTTTTGCAAAGGGACTTCTTGCCGAATCGATGAATGCCTCTATGCCGGTATTCAACACGGATCATCACATTCATCTGAAGAAGGCAAGACATCCCCTTCTGGATCCGGAAAAGGTTGTACCGATCAATCTGCCTCTCGGCGAAGACTATGATCAGCTGATCATTACCGGTCCCAATACCGGCGGCAAGACCGTATCCCTGAAAACAGTCGGTCTTCTGACCCTGATGGGACAGGCAGGACTCCATATCCCTGCCTCCGAGAATTCTCAGCTTTCTGTTTTTCAGCAGATTTATGCGGATATCGGAGATGAGCAGAGTATTGAGCAGTCCCTGAGTACCTTCTCCTCTCATATGACCAATATTGTTTCCATTTTGAAAAAGGCAAATGAAAACAGTCTGGTCCTCTTTGATGAGCTTTGTGCCGGAACGGATCCGACAGAAGGTGCCGCTTTGGCCATTGCTATTTTAAAGCAGCTGCATGAGCGCAAGATCACCTGTATGTCTACGACCCATTACAGTGAGATCAAGATTTACGCGCTTTCCACCCCCGGTGTAGAAAACGGCAGCTGCGAATTTGATGTTGCCAGCCTCAGTCCCACCTACCGTCTTCTGATCGGTGTTCCCGGAAAGAGCAATGCCTTTGCCATTTCCAAAAAGCTTGGGCTTTCTGACCGTATTATTGCAGATGCCAAAGAAAGAATGGAAGAAGAGGATGAGGCCTTTGAGGATCTGATCGCAGATCTGGAGATCCGCAAACGCAGGATCGAGGATATGGAACTTGAGACCGAGCGGCTTCATAAGGAAGCCAAGTCTCTCAAAGCATCCCTGGATTCCCGCCTCGAGAAGAATGAGGAAATGCGAAACCGAATTCTGAACGAAGCCAAGGAAGAGGCAGCCCGTCTCCTTCAGGATGCCAAGGCGCAGGCCGACCGTTCTATCCGCAATATCAATAAATATGGCTCTGCCAATGATCCGGACGCTGTGAAAAAGCTGGAGCAGGAACGTACCAAACTGCGTCAGCAGATGAACAAAAATACACCTTCCAAAAAGAAGGAAAAGACCCAGCGGGAGGTTTCCCATCCGGATCCCAAATCCCTGAAGATTGGTGACTATGTCAAAGTCCTAAGCTTCAATACCAAGGGAACTGTTCATACCCTGCCGGATGCAAGGGGCAATCTGACGGTACAGATGGGAATTTTAAAAACAAAGGTCAATGTCAGGGATCTGCAGCTCATGTCCGAGCCTCTTGTCACGAACAAATATCTGTCCTCCCAGAAGGGCTCTTCCGTTCGTGCCAACAAATCCTATCACATTTCTCCCGAGATCAACCTGATCGGGAAAAATGCAGATGATGCCATTGCCGATCTTGATAAATATCTGGATGACGCCTTCCTTGCCAACCTTTCCTCTGTTCGAATCGTACATGGAAAGGGCTCCGGTATTTTGCGTAAGGCAGTCCAGAAACATTTGAAAACATTAAGCTATATCAAGTCTTACCATGACGGTGTTTATGGAGAGGGTGACTCCGGTGTTACCATCGCCGAATTCGATCATGGCAAATAAGGGGGATAGTATATGACTGACAAGCAAAAAATCCTGATTGTAGACGATGATACCAATATCGCCGAGCTGATTTCTCTCTATCTGGCCAAGGAATTCTTTGAGACCAAAATGGTTTACAACGGAGAAGATGCCATTCGCGCTTTTCAGGCCTTCTCCCCGGACCTGATTATTCTGGATCTGATGCTTCCCGGCATCGACGGTTATCAGGTTTGTCGCCAGATTCGTCAGTCCTCCTCCGTTCCGATCATTATGCTCTCTGCTAAGGGCGAGGTCTTTGACAAGGTTCTCGGTCTGGAGCTTGGTGCGGACGACTATATGGAAAAGCCCTTTGACAACAAAGAGCTGGTTGCAAGAGTAAAGGCCATCTTAAGGCGTTCCTCACATCCCGGAGAGTCGCCAGCCTCTGCTCATGTCATCTCCTACCCTGATCTGGCCATTAATCTGGATAACTATTCCGTTATTTATAAGAGCCATCAGCTGATGATGCCCCCGAAGGAGATCGAGCTTCTTTATTTCCTTGCCTCTTCTCCGAATCAGGTCTTTACCAGAGAACAGCTCCTGGATCATATCTGGGGCTATGAATATGTCGGAGATACCCGTACTGTCGATGTTCATGTAAAACGTCTGCGCGAAAAGCTTACAGAAAATAAGAACTGGAAAATCTCCACTGTCTGGGGAATCGGCTATAAATTTGAGGTTCTGCAATGAAACACCGTCTGCTTCGCAAAATAATCGGTCTCTTTATCCTCTTTGCGATCATCAGCTTTTCCATCATTTTTACGCTGGGAACAAAAACCCTGCGCAAATATGTCATCTCCTCTGAGGCCACTCGTCTCTATCATGAGGGCAATGCGATTGCCTCTAATTATGCAGAGGATTACTATGCCGGAGATATCTCTTTACATGAGCTTTACCAGCAGCTGAAGACCATTTCTGTCTATCTGAATTCTGATATTCAGATCATCGGTCCCTCGGGTCTGGTTCTGGTAGACACCGGCAGCGACTATGCCGAAGATACGGAAGCTATGCAGGTGATCTCTGACTTTGATCCCCTCGCAAATGGTAGTCATTATTATACGATCGGCAAATTTTATAACTTTTATGATGAGGATAATCTGAACATTCTCTCTCCTGTTACCTACAATTACAAGGTCAGAGCCTATGTTTCGATCCACAAGACGGTTGCCTCTATTGTCGAAACGGTCAACCAGCAGATCAACCTGATCTACCGGCTCTATTTCGGAATCCTGCTTTGTGCTCTGGCTATTTTTATTCTTCTGACGATTTTGATCTATCGCCCCATCAAAAAGATGAGTCATATCGCCCAGCAGTATGCCAACCACAATTTTGAGGAAAAGCTGGAAGTGCACCATGTCAAGGATGAGCTGACCTCCCTGGCTGCTTCCCTCAATTCCATGGGACTGGAACTGGATACCCTGGAGGAGGATCAGCGAAATTTTATTTCCAATATCTCACATGACTTCCGCTCTCCTCTGACTTCCATCAAGGGCTATGCTACCGCCATTCTGGACGGTACCATTCCCCATGAGCTGCAGGATAAATATCTGGATATTATCATCTTCGAAACAGAGCGACTTCATAAGCTGACACAGGAACTTTTGATCCTGAACAAAAACGCCGCCGGCGCTTCTCTTCTGAACAAGAGTGACTTTGATATCAATGAGGTAATCAAAACGACTGCTGCCTCCTTTGAGATGCTCGGCAGGGAGAAGAATCTCTTTATCGATCTGATCCTGACAGGGCAGAGTATGTATGTCAATGCCGACAGGGATCGCATTCAGCAGGTTCTCTATAATCTGATCGACAATGCAATCAAATTCAGCAATTCCGACTCTGTCCTGACGATCGAGACAACAGAACGCAATGATAAGATCTATGTTTCCGTCAAGGATAAGGGCATTGGTATTTCCAAGGAAAGCCTGCCCAAGATCTGGGATCGTTTCTACAAGACAGACGTCTCCAGGGGACGGGATAAGAAGGGCACCGGGCTCGGACTTGCTATCGTAAAGGAAATTATACAAAATCACGGTGAGACCATTAACGTGATCAGTACGGAAAATGTCGGAACGGAATTCACCTTTACACTGACAAAATCGCAATAATAAAAAGAATGTGCAAAGCACATTCCTGCGAAACACTTTTGTCTTAATAAGAACAGTGTTTCCTATAAAAAGGGGGCTGCGGCATATGCCGCAGCCCTTCTTTTTAGACTTCCACTAAGACCCTATTCTCAGTTTTCATCTCTTATTCTTTTTCTTCTGTACCTTATTACTGTACCTTGCCGTTTACAACCTTCTTGCCGCTTACGGTTCCGCTATAGGAGAAGTTGATGCTTCCCTTCTGTACGTACCAGCTGCTGTTGTTGTATTTTACAAAGCCGGTGTAGTTCCAGTTGATCTTACCTTTTTCTACATAGAACCAGCCATTGTTGTACTTGCAAAGACCGGTATAGTTCCAGTTCAGAACACCTTTCTCTACATAGTACCAGCCGCCGTAGTGGTTTACCAGGCCGGTGTAGTTCCAGTTCAGAACACCTTTCTCTACATAGTACCAGCTGCCATAGTGGTTCACCAGGCCGGTATACTTCCAGTTCAGAGCACCGTTCTGTACATAGAACCAGCTGCCATTGTACTTGCAAAGGCCTGTATAGCTCCAGTTCAGCTTGCCGCTCTGTACATAGTACCAGCTGCCATTATACTTGCAAAGTCCGGTATAGTTCCAGTTCAGCTTGCCGCCTTCTACATAATACCAGCCGCCTTCATACTTGCAAAGGCCTGTGTAATTCCAGTTCAGCTTACCATTTTCTACGTAATACCAAACCTTATTGTACTTAACAAGGGTTGTAGCACTGAAGTCTACCTTACCATTCTTGTCGATATACCACCAGCCATAGCTGTTCTTTCCGAGTGTCGGTCCTGTTACCAGCTTACCGCCAACGATATTGTACCAGCTATTGCCGATCTTCAGAACATCTGTCTTAGAGAAGTTTACCTTACCCTTCTCCAGGTACCAGCTTCCATACTCGTTTGCTGCGATTCCGGTATAGCTAAAGTCTACCTTGCCATTCTCGTCGATATACCACCAGCCGGAGCCGTTGTTTGCAACAGTTACGCCCTTTGAAAGCTTACCGTTTACAACATGATACCAGCCGCTTACACCATCGATCTTGCCATTGACAACACTTGTTATTGTGCTTGCTTTACCATCCTGGTAATATACCCACTCACCATCAATCTTATTAAAGCCGTTCTTTTCTGAAATCAGAGGAACAAGCTCACTGATTGCATTGTTCAGATGTGTTGTTGCCTCATCTACTGCTTCCTGGCTTGTCTTCTTAGATGCTGCAAGTTCCAGTACCTCTTCTGCTTCTTGCAGCTCTGTCTCGATTCCGGATGCCTTCCAGGATTCTTCTGTATAATCAGCCTGATCCAAAGCCTTTGTTGCTTTAATTGCTGCCTCCAGCTTGCTGGTATCGCTTACCGGAGTTGCTGCATGGATATCATCTGCTGTTACAGTAAATTCCATCGTGGTATCTGCATAACCAAGTGCATAAAGGGTTACTGTCCACTTTCCTGTTCCGTCTGTTCCGCTCGGGAGCTTGCAGCGGGCAGAATCTGTTAATCCAAGCTGGATTCCCATACTCTTATGCATCCAGTTATCTGCTGCAAACTTTGTTCCGTAGCTTGCCAGAACAGTGTCTCCATCTCCGTAGTAGTTCCAAACAACAGTCTGCATCCTGGAACCAAGATCACCAAAGTTATCTTTAATATCTACACGGATAAAATCACCAAAACTGCTGCTGCTCTGTACTACCGGTGTTGCATTGATTGTCTGAAGGTCTGTACCCTCAATACCGGATCCGCTTCCGGTCTGACGTGCGCCGAAGCTGAAGGATCCATCTTCATTCTTGTAAGCTCTCTTCAAGCCATTTGTATTCTCATCTACTGCTGCAACAAGATCGCTATAGCTGCTCAATTGGCCTTCTGTATATCCGCCTGCAAGCGTCTCTCCGTTTTCTACTACGGTATAGGCTTCCTTGAAGGCCTCATAATCATCTGCATCTACCTTTACCGGCACATACTTAATGCCAAGGATCTCATAACGATCCATTGTCTTTGTACTTCCGTCAGCAAGGGTGATGATCTTATTGCTAAAGCCGATTGTGCTTCCATCTGTCAATACAGCGGTACTCTTATCTGTCCAATAGGATACAGAGTATGTATTGCCTTCTGTATCATAAATCACTGCATTCTGCTGGAAGCTTCCTCTGTGAAGACCATGGTTTGCTGTTGCACGGCTTACCGTATCAAATCCACCAAGGTCATATTCTGCATTGGTATCCTGCTGCTCTGAGGAGCTTGCATCTGTACTTGCATAAACATCTTCAGCTGACCAGTATTCAGAATAGCTCAGTGCTGCATATACATACACAAGGTCAATCTTAACAAGCTCATTCATCGCATTGTTCAGGTGTGTTGTTGCCTCATCTACAGCTTCCTGACTTGTCTTCTTAGCTTCTACAAGCTTCAGTACATCTTCTGCTTCTTCCAGCTCTGTCTCGATTCCGGATGCCTTCCAGGAATCTTCTGTATAATCAGCCTGATCCAAAGCCTTTGCTGCTTTAATTGCTGCCTCCAGCTTGCTGGTATCGCTTACCGGAGTTGCTGCATGGATATCATCTGCTGTTACAGTAAATTCCATCGTGGTATCTGCATAACCAAGTGCATAAAGGGTTACTGTCCACTTTCCTGTTCCGTCTGTTCCGCTCGGGAGCTTGCAGCGGGCAGAATCTGTTAATCCAAGCTGGATTCCCATACTCTTATGCATCCAGTTATCTGCTGCAAACTTTGTTCCGTAGCTTGCCAGAACAGTGTCTCCATCTCCGTAGTAGTTCCAAACAACAGTCTGCATCCTGGAACCAAGATCACCAAAGTTATCTTTAATATCTACACGGATAAAATCACCAAAACTGCTGCTGCTCTGTACTACCGGTGTTGCATTGATTGTCTGAAGGTCTGTACCCTCAATACCGGATCCGCTTCCGGTCTGACGTGCGCCGAAGCTGAAGGATCCATCTTCATTCTTGTAAGCTCTCTTCAAGCCATTTGTATTCTCATCTACTGCTGCAACAAGATCGCTATAGCTGCTCAATTGGCCTTCTGTATATCCGCCTGCAAGCGTCTCTCCGTTTTCTACTACGGTATAGGCTTCCTTGAAGGCCTCATAATCATCTGCATCTACCTTTACCGGCACATACTTAATGCCAAGGATCTCATAACGATCCATTGTCTTTGTACTTCCGTCAGCAAGGGTGATGATCTTATTGCTAAAGCCGATTGTGCTTCCATCTGTCAATACAGCGGTACTCTTATCTGTCCAATAGGATACAGAGTATGTATTGCCTTCTGTATCATAAATGACTGCATTCTGCTGGAAGCTTCCTCTGTGAAGGCCGTGATTTGCTGTTGCACGGCTTACCGCATCGAATCCGCCAAGATCATACTCTGCGTTGGTATCCTGCTGCTCTGAGGAGCTTGCATCTGTGCTTGCATAAACATCCTCAGCTGACCAGTATTCAGAATAGCTCAGTGCTGCATATGCATAAACATATTCTTTTTCCTTTACATTCTCATAGGTAAAGGTCAGATCCGGATAACCTGTTGCGCTGACAGTAAGCTCATAGCTGCCTTCTCCGGCAATCGGAGCTGCTTCTGTATTCAGGCTTCCGTCTTTATTAATAATAGTAACAGAACCTCTTCCGCTTGCAGCATAAGCCTTACCATCTACAGATACACTGGAGATTCCCTTCAGATAATAAGCAAAGCTTGATGCGTCTCCGCTTTCTGCTACGGTAAGTGCCTTACTTTCCTTATCGTATTTTGCCGGAAGCGTATCTGTGGAAAGAATAAAGCTTGCAGAAAGATCTGCATAAGTCTTGCTGCTGTCGCTTGCAGTCAGGGTATATTTGCCCGGTACAGCTGTCTTAGCATAAGTCAAAAGACCATCCTCTACCTTCGCATCTTCTAGACCGCTTACAGCATATACAGCAGAATAGTCTTCCGGAAGAGTTGCCTCGACTGTAGTCTCTCCGGCTTCTACCTTTGCATCTGCAACGCTGATCTTTGCCTCATCCTCAGAAACCTTCTTCGGAACATAGGTATCCTCAATATCAAAGGTATAGATTCCCTTGGATGTATAGTAGGTTACAGAATCAATGGTCTTGCCCATCATAGATACATAATGAGCTGAAGAAGTCGGGCTGCCATGAACCGCAGAAGTAAAGCCTGTGCACCAAGCCAGCTCATTGACTCTCCAGATGTTCTCCATAGTACGAAGACCATAGCTTGTTCCATCTGTTGTATTGATCACAACAGCATTTACCTCTGCTGTTTCATCCTCTGTGTAACCAATATCTGTTTTGTCGATGTTCAGATCAAGCTCATAATCACCGTAGTTGCTATCTGTAGTGAACTCTGCTGTTGCCTCTTTTGATTCAACATCTCCGCTTGCTGCACTGAAGGAGAAGGATCCATCTTCATTTACAGTCAGCACCTTATAGTTTGCCGGTGCTTCTGTACCGATTACATAGTAAGAATAATCCGGGCTTTCAAAAAGGACCTGGCTTCCTGTCAGAGTCGTTGTTGTTTCCTGACCTCTCATGGTTACTGTAATGTCAAGAGAAGACTCTTCTGTAATCTCTGTATATGCACTCAGATCTGTTCCTGCCGGAACCTCAACAGCATATACTGCACCATTAATGGCATCTGCAGCCGCATCAGCGTGATAGGAACCTGCGGAAAGTCCCCAGCTTCTGGGTTTGGATTTTGTTGCGGATGTATATGCATCTACCGCTACATCATTGCTTACCTCAGCCTCATAGAATTTATCGTAAGGAATATTCATGTAGACATAGGTAGTCTCCTTGAAGGCTGTGCTTTCTTCCAGGCCTTCTGTTGCTTCCTTCAAAGCAGAAAATGCGGATGCTACCTCTTCTGCTGTTGCATCTTCGTTCTCATCTACTTCTTTTGCTTTTGTAAGCGCTTCTGAGAAAGCAGTCCAGGATGCTGCTGTATAATCGCTCTCAACCTTTTCCTCTGCCTCTTTGATCGCAGCTTCAAGCTCAGTCTTATCTACCGTATTCTCTGTTTCAGCCTCTTCAGCTGCGCCGAGTGCTGCTACAAGAGCGCTCTTTACTGCCTCTGAATAAAAGGTAGCACCGGAAACGGCATCCCAGCTTTCTACAGTAGACTGCGTTGCTGACTGACCGACAAGGGATAAATAGCCCGGCTGATCGCCCGTTCCATTCATCGCCTTTTTCTGGTAGCTTTTGTTGTTGACCGGATCACCTTCACTATCGTATCCGGCATCTCCCGGCGTAACAGTAATGCTGCTGATCAGGCCATCGCTAACGGAAAGATTCACATCGATATCGTAGTCGTTCCAGCTATCCGCTTCATCTGTCAGAACAGATGCCGTAGCGGAATAAGTTCCGTCTGCTGCGACCTGGTCACCTGTTACCGCAAAAGCAGCGGAAGGTGTCATACTGATAACCGTTGTGGCTGCCAGCGCCAGCGACACTCCTTTCGTCATGAATTTTTTTCTCATTTTTCCTCCTTTAATTACATTGGATGGTACTATGGGTTCTATTTTTAAACATCCATCAGGATGAATAAAACAAGTAAAAAGCCTGCCCGAAGTGCAGTAAACCAAACTTCATTTCCCTTTAAGTCCTTTGTTCCAGTATGGATATGCTTTTTGGGACATACGCCCTGGCATTTCTGGCACTGGAAGCATTCTCCTTCTACCATAAGGCTCTTATCCTCCGGCAAGCCAATCCCACAGGGACAGATTCTTTCACAGGCACTGCAGCCCTTGATACAGTTTTCCCGATCTCTTTGCAGGGAAAAATGCGGCAATACCGGAAGCAGGGAAAAGATTGCTCCCATCGGACATAGGAATCTGCAGAAAAAGCGCTCTTCGAAAAACATGCCCAGCATGATCAGACAAAGGACAACAATGCCGATTCCAAAGCCCTTCAGATTCAGCTGTCCTGCATAAACTCTGGAGAAAACATCCCAGGGACTGCTTCCCTGCAGCTTGCTATATTGATTCCGAAAGCATAAGAATAAGATCAGCAAAAGCACAAGATACTTCAGTTTTGATAAAGGCAAAGCATATTTTGCCGGAATCTTATGTGTTTTCTTTTTCCATTTCTTGCAGAGAAAGACATAGATGCTGTGCAGCCAGTCTCCCATGCTTCCGAATGCACAAGCAAAACCGCAGAAAAATCTGCCGAAAACCATCGTATAAAGGCAAAGCACCAGAAGGATACTGATAAAGCTAGTCCATTCTAAGGGCTTTCCTGTTCCCATCTGCGTCAGGACATACTTTACTGCCGCAAAGGCTGCATTATAAGCCGGCGCAAAGAAGGCGAAAAAGAGCAGCTGAATGCCAAAACGGATCCAGGCCCGAAGCTGATTTTCCTGCTTCCTGTTTAATTTTTTCTGAAAGAGGGACTTTCCTTCCTTCCCTCCTGTCTTTTTCACTCCGTTTTCAGAATTCATTCCTTCTTACTCCACCGCCTGCTCTAAGGCATCGGCAACTGCATTAATGATACCGGCAGAGCTGAAGGTCGCTCCTGTTGTCGTATCAACTGCCGTTGTCTGTTCCTCTAATATCTCATCTACAACTGCCGTCGCTGTATTAAAATAGCTTGCATCCTCATTTTCACTGGAAGTAATGTCAATCGAAGCGATCCTGCCGCCCTCTATTGTGACACTGACATCAATCGGTCCGCCGTAGCCTTCTGCCTCTCCTGTATAAACACCATCCCTAAAGCCGCCTTCTGTCCCGGAAGAAGCCGAAGAAGAAGTGCTCTGGCTTTTCGTGCCACCGGATGCTGCCAGAATTTTGTACTCCTCCAGCTCATTTTTTGTTTCATTCAGCTCGTTCTTAAGCTCTGCTATTGTATCTGCCTGTGTTCTGCTGACGGTAACTGACTGGTAAGCTGTCACCACTGCCACTACCATCATCAGACCTGCCAGGCCTGCCCAAAATGATCTCATTTCATTCCCCTTTAGTTCGCCTTTACTGCCGCCTCCTGCAAGGCCATATCTACTGCAGTTTTTATCGTGATCGAAGAGCAGGTTGCTCCCGATACCGTATCGATTCCGTCCACATAGCTTCCGTTTCCGTTCGCCTCAAGACCGCTCAGAGAAGGAATATTCGCCAGAATACCGTTGATTGCATTATTCATATATCTTCTGTCGTTTTTGCTCCAGCCTTCCCCGCCTTCGGTGAAGCTGATGCCGGTAATCGTATCCTCTGCGATCGTCACGGTAATGGTCGTATTGTAAGTCGCCCAACTGTCATCCTCATAATAGGGGGCGGTATAAGCCGGATCATTTACAACTGTGACATCATAGCTATAGCTTCCATCCTTAAAGCTGTACTTTGTCTGGTCGCTGTCATCTCCTCCGGAAGAATTTCCGCCGTTATTTCCACCATTGTTTCCGCCGTTATTTCCGCCGTTGCTGTCCGATCCATTCGTATTATGATTGCTGTTTCCGCCATTCGTATTGCTTCCGTTTCCGGAATTCTTATCCTCTGTCTGGGAGGACATCTTCTTGCCGTTCTTGGCGTTTTCAAGGGCATTATTTACTGCCGCGATCAATCCCTTTGAACTATAGGTTGCTCCGGATACTGTATCCACATCTGTCGTCTGATCGCTTACGATCGTGTTTAAGATCTGCTTTGCCTTCGTGAAAAACTGCTCATCCTCATCCTGGGAAAGGATGATAATTGCCTTGATCTGCTTGTCCTGGATGGCAAGTGCCAGGCGAATCTTGTCGTTATAGCCTTCGCCCTCTCCCTCATAAAGACCGTCTTCATAAGGAAAGCTCTCTTTATTCTGGCTGCTCGTCTTGCTGTCTGTATCCTTGCTGTCAGAATTTGAGCTGCTGTTTCCTTTTTTTGCCTTGCTTAAGGCATTTTCAACCGCACTCTTGATGCCTCTCGAGCTGTAGGTGGCTCCGGACACATCATCCACACTTGTAGACTGGGCTCCGATAATGCTGCTGATCAGAGAGCTTGCCTTTGCCCAGTATTCCGGGGTTTCGTTCTGACTCAGTACATCGATAGCCGTGATCTTACCGCCGGAAACCGTAACCTGAACCGTAATATCTCCGGCCCAGCCGCTTCCGCTTCCGGTATAGGTGCCATCTTCAACATCTGATACGCTCATACCACTGACAGAAGCCAGACTGCCGCTTGCTCCGCTTGCAGAAGAAGACTTTGATTTTCCCTTGGTTGATGCTTTGGCGATGGAGATCGCAGAAGCTTTTGCATTGCCGGAAGCATCTCCGCTTGCATTTCCGGAAGCATCTCCCGACAAAAAGGCATTGCCGGAAGCTGCATCTCCCGATGCCATAACCGAAACAGGGCTATAGCTCGATAAGGCAATCAGAACGCAGCCTGCCAGAAGGGCGCCCGGTACGATTGGTGATAAGGCACTGATTTTTTTCATTAACTCTAAATTCTTCATTTTCTTCTATTTCACTTTTTCAGTT
>CAVFAT010000026.1:0-9688 GCA_963620785.1 Bacteroidaceae bacterium | reverse complement strand
ATTTCGCTCTATAGCACTTTTTCACTTCGCGCTTACAACCTTTGTCTCAAGATTTGTCGTGAAAGCATCTTCAATACCCTCTGAGATAACCAGACTGCCGTCATCTTTCATCAGAACAAAGTCGAATTCATCACTATGCGCCTGCCAGAATTCACTCGCCTTTTCCTCTCCCATAATGAAAAGAGAAGTAGACAGACCGTCTGCCAGGGTTCCGTCATCACAGATAATGGTCACGGATTTCAATCCACTGTCTGCCGGATATCCGTTAGAAGGATCGATAATATGATGATAGGTAATTCCATCTTCTTCAAAATAACGTTCATAGCCACCGGAGGTGATCACCGCCTTATTGCTGGTCTCCAGGACACCGATATAGTTTCCATCCTGATCCGGAGACTGGATGGCCACTCTCCAAGCTGTTCCATCTGTTTTGTTTCCATAGGCATCGACATTTCCGCCAAGATTGATCAGACCGCTCTCTATACCATAATCTGCAAAAATCTTTGTCACCTGATCTGAGGTATAACCCTTGGCAATTCCGCCAAAGTCAATTTCCATGCCGTCCTCTTCGAAGGAAACCTGACCGCTTTCCTCGTCAAAATCAATCTTTGAAGCATCTACAAGTGCCAGTTTTTCCTTTAAATCTTCAGAAGAAGGCACCGCAAAATTCTGGGTTGTAAATCCCCATAAATCCATCACCGGATAAATCGAAATATCAAAAGCTCCGTCTGTAAGCTGGTAAAGCTCCAGGGATTTCTTCATCAAATAGGAGCCATCCTCTGAAAGAGTGCCTCCATGGTTTGCATTAATCTTTGCGACCTCACTATCCGAATCTCCTGTCGAAAGGAGGGCATCCAGACGGTTGATTTCATCTACAGCTGCATCCACTGCCGACTCTGCCTGATCACCATATGCTGTTACCGTCATATAGGTATCCATGGCAAAAATATCTCTTGTTGCAGATTCCACCTCTGCAGATGCACTTCCTTCTGCATTTCCTGATGCAGATGCGTTTGCAGAAAGCGCATTTGCAGAGCTTTGGCTGCCCGCAAGAGCAGCATCAGAGGAGGATTTTGCTATCTCCTCTGCCTGTCCACAGCCTGCCAGAAGGACTCCTGTCAGCAGGAAAAGGGACAGCTTCTTCCTATACATATTCATCTTTTTCATTTACCTGATTCCTCTTTATGATTAGCTACTCAATACTTTAGATAGCTTTCGCATTCCTGAGTAGGTCTTGCTTGTCTATCGTTAGTATCCGCTAATTACAGTATTATAAAGAAGCGCTTGGTTTTTGTCAACGAACTCTGGTTGCATTTTGTTAACAAAAAAGCAAAAAAAGAACGCCGACTGAATTACATTCAGTCAGCGTCCTTTTTACATACACTATTTGAAGTTTATCAAAGCTGTCTTATACGAGCTCAAGCAGTACTTCCATAGCAGCATCGCCCTTACGCGGTCCGATCTTTACGATACGTGTATAACCACCGTTACGGCTTGCATACTTCGGAGCATACTCATCAAATAATTTATCAACAAGATCAACTGTAACAGTATTTCTCTTTCTGCCAGCACCTTCGGTCGGAACCTGAGTTACCGGATAGAGAATCTTGCGCATCTGGCGTTTTGCATGAAGGCGGCTAGGAAGATCCTTCTTTACCTCGCGCTCAACTTCGTCATAAACTGTTACTTTCTTGCCGTCGACAACTTCTTTTACACGCTTGCCATTAGCATCCTTGCGTGCTACCTTAACTGTCTTCGTCACTGTTTCAAAATTATCCATTTCCTTAACAGCCAGAGCGATCAGCGGTTCAACCTGCTTGCGAACTTCCTTTGCTCTTGCTTCTGTTGTGATAATCTTGCCATTAAACAGCAGGGCTGTTGTCTGGTTTCTCAGTAAAGCCTTTCTCTGATCAGATGTCTTACCGAGTTTTCTGTATTTAGCCATTGTATTTTCTCCTTTCGTGGAACATTGGGCAACGCTCTTTGGTCTTATTTACCCGATGCATATTATCAACCACTGGGTGGGGTCGGCCGCACGCTTCGGTTCTATTACCGGCCGGCCAAAAAATTCTATCGAAATAGAATCAGTTACTCTTTATTTGGATCAATCCTTGTTTGTGTTCAGGGAAAGTCCCAGATCCTGCAGCTTGTTCAACACTTCATCAAGTGACTTGCGTCCAAGGTTGCGGACCTTCATCATATCTTCCGGTGTCTTGCTGCAAAGCTCTTCTACCGTATTGATATTCGCACGCTTGAGGCAGTTGTAAGAACGAACAGAAAGTTCAAGCTCGTCGATGTTCATCTCCATCACTTTTTCTTTCTCGTCATCCACTTCCTTAACCATAACATCAACTGTCTTCGCATTCTCTGAAAGGTTAATAAAAAGATTCAGATGCTCGCTCAGCACCTTAGCTGCAAGGCTGACAGCCTCATCCGGTGCCAGTGTGCCGTTTGTGTAGATATCCAGTGTCAGCTTATCATAATCGGTAATCTGACCTACACGGGTATTCTGAACGTTCATATTTACACGTTCAACCGGTGTAAAGATGGAATCTACAGCAATCACTCCGATCGGAAGATCGATTTCCTTATTCTTGTCTGCACCAACATATCCTCTGCCCTTTGTAATGGTAAGCTCCATATTCAGTCTGGCATCAGATCCGTTCAGTGTTGCAATAACAAGATCCGGATTCATGATCGTAATATCAGAGTCTGCCTGAATATCACCTGCTGTAACAACACAGTCGCCTTCGCAATCGATATAAGCCTTCTTCGGCTCATCATCTGAGCTGGAATTCTGAATCGCAAGTTCCTTCAGGTTCATGATGATCTCTGTGACATCTTCCTTAACACCCGGAATGGAACTGAACTCATGCAGAACGCCATCGATTTTAACCTGGCTTACTGCTGCACCCGGCAGAGAGGAAAGCATGATTCTTCTTAAAGAGTTGCCAAGCGTAATGCCATAGCCTCTCTCCAACGGTTCTACAACAAATCTGCCGTATTTTTTGTCTTCTGAAATCTCTTCGATATCAATATTTGGTTTCTCAAAATCGAACACGCTGTATTCCTCCTTTTTCAGGTTTCTTTACTATACAAAACTGTATCAGATCCTGCAGGCCATGCCTGCAGGTCATATTTTTAATTATTTAGAATACAGCTCGACGATAAGCATTTCATCAACCGGAACGTCGATCTGCTCTCTTGTCGGTAATTCTTTTACTGTGCCCTTGAAGTTTTCGATATCAGCATCAAGCCACTCCGGAACAAGTCTTCCGCCTGTAACCTCTGCAACATCTTTATATCTCTGAGTTCCCTTAGCCTTTTCGCTAATCTCGATTACGTCGCCTGCTTTGATCAGGTAGGACGGAATGTTGATCTTCTTGCCGTTTACAAGAACGTGCTTGTGATCAACGATCTGTCTAGCTTCCTTTCTTGTTCTTGCGAAACCAAGACGGAATACAACGTTGTCAAGACGGCTCTCAAGAAGAGTCATCAGGTTCTCACCAGTCTGGCCCTTCATCTGATCAGCCTTCTCATAATAGTTACGGAAAGGCTTCTCAAGTACGCCATAGATGAACTTAGCTTTCTGTTTTTCTCTTAACTGAAGACCATACTCACTTACTTTTCTTCCTGATCTCTGAAGCTGTCTTTTAGACTTCTTATCATATCCAAGATAAACCGGATCAAGACCAAGTGATCTGCATCTCTTCAGTACCGGTACTCTATTTACTGCCATTTGATCACACCTCCATTAAACTCTTCTGCGTTTCGGCGGACGGCATCCGTTATGCGGAACCGGAGTAACGTCCTCGATACTTGTAACCTGGATACCACATGCAGAGAGTGCACGGATTGCTGCCTCTCTTCCTGATCCCGGTCCTTTTACCTTAACGTCTACAGACTTAAGGCCGTGAATAAGAGCTGCCTTAGCTGCTGTCTCTGCAGCCATCTGAGCTGCATATGGAGTGGATTTTCTTGAGCCTCTGAAGCCCAATCCGCCGGCACTAGCCCAGGATAAAGCGTTACCCTGTGCATCAGTCAATGTAACAATTGTATTGTTGAAAGATGACTGAATATGAGCCTGGCCGTGTTCTACGTTTTTCTTTACACGTTTCTTTGTGACTTTTTTAACGTTCTTAGCCATTTACGATAACCTGCTTTCTACGAATCTAATCCTAATTATTTCTTCTTACCTGCAACCGTTCTCTTCGGTCCCTTACGGGTTCTTGCATTGGTCTTCGTCTTCTGACCGCGCACCGGCAGTCCTCTTCTGTGACGGATTCCACGATAGCAACCGATTTCCTGAAGTCTCTTGATGTTCATAGCGATCTCTCTTCTAAGATCACCTTCAACAGTCTGACTTTCATCGATAACCGCACTGATTCTCTTAACTTCATCATCAGTAAGGTCTCTGCAACGTGTATTCGGATCTACATTCGCTTCAGCTAAAATACGGTTGGAGCTTGTTCTTCCAATACCGTAGATATAGGTAAGCCCGATTTCGACACGTTTTTCTCTTGGTAAATCTACACCTGCAATACGAGCCATGTGTATTCAACCTCCATTAAACATTTGCTTTTTGATATACTTCCTGCCGGTCCGGTATGTATAAAACCGGCAAATGCCACGGATCTTCCGTGGTATGTTAAGTCTCATAGAAAAGTGTGACGAGTACTTTTCTACGATCAGCCGCTTAAATTGATTTGCAGTATAAACTGCGGACAACATTAACAGAGTATTAAGATGATTAACCCTGTCTCTGTTTGTGCTTCGGGTTCACGCAGATAACACGTACGCTTCCCTTTCTTTTGATCACTTTGCATTTTTCGCAAATCGGTTTTACAGATGAACGAACCTTCATTTCTGGCTCCTCCTTTCCTTATCTGTATCCGGCAAAACGCGCAAAAAAGCGCAGATTTCGCCCTGCTCTTCAAAAGTGTCCATTTGGCATTTTATCACAGCATTATCTATAAAGCAAGAACTTTCTGCAGAATTATTTATCTCTCCAGATAATTCTTCCCTTCGTTAAATCGTAAGGAGACATCTCCATGGTCACCTTATCACCCGGCAGAATACGAATGTAGTTCATGCGCAGCTTTCCGCTGATATGTGCAAGGACCTGAAGTCCGTTCTCAAGTTCAACTTTAAACATTGCACTCGGCAGTTTCTCAACGACAACACCTTCAACCTCAATAACATCCGATTTTGACATTTATCTTCTTTCCTCCTGCTGGTAAAGCTTGATCGCTCTTTTAATTCCCTCGTCCCAAAGCGCTTCTTTCTGATAACAAAGCTCCAGGATCTCCCCGGGAACATTTTTTATGATCTGAACATGTTTCCTGTTTTTTATTTTTGGATGCTGCAGGCTTCTTTTATCTCCATCTGCAAGAAGCAGCTGCTCATCCTTTTCTTCCAGAACAAGGTAAACCCTGTTCTTATCATGGCCTGCCTTTGACCTGGCAAACATCAGGCTCATACTTATTCTCCCAGAATTGCAACAATGGCATTGAAAACAGCATTCATTTCCATTGTTCCATCTACATCATGAAGAATATTTTCTTCCTTATAGTAATCAATCAGAGGCTGTGTCTGCTTGTGGTAGACATCCAGTCTGTTCTTGACTGTTTCCGGCTTGTCATCATCACGAAGGATCAGCTCCTGGCCGCATCTGTCACAAATACCTTCCTTTTTCGGCGGAATATTAATGATGTGATAGGTTGCTCCGCAGCCGCTGCAGGCTCTTCTTCCACCCATTCTTGTGATAATGGACTCATCCGGAACCTCAATGTCAATTGCATAATCCATTGATTCGCCGATTTCATCAAGTGCCTTCTTCAGAGCATCTGCCTGAGGAATGGTTCTTGGGAAACCATCCAGAACAAAGCCATTCTTGGCATCATTCTGTCCGATTCTGTCAACGACGAGTGCACAAGTGAGCTCATCCGGAACAAGTTCTCCCTTGTCCATATAGCCCTTTGCCTTCTTGCCAAGCTCTGTGCCTTCCTTGATATTTGCTCTGAAAATGTCACCCGTGGAAATATGCGGAATGCCATAACGGTCAGCAATCATTTTTGCCTGAGTACCCTTTCCGGCACCCGGTGCACCAAGCATGATAATTTTCATTTTATGCCTCCAAAATTGTGTTCTTCAAGCTGTCTTTGCGGGAAATTATGAAATTTCCCATAAAGCGAAAAAGCGTGAAGGGCTGCTGCAGAATCGTCTGCAGCAGTTTCACGATTTATTATTCTCCCAAGAATCCCTTTTTATAATGGCGTGTAACCATCTGAGATTCGATCTGTTTGATTGTTTCTATAATAACACCAACAATGATGATGATGGACGTTCCACCGAAGGAAACGCTTGCACTGAAAACACCGTTGAAGAAAATCGGAATCACGGAAACAATGGAAAGTCCGATTGCACCGATGAAAATGATTTTTCCAAGGATTCCAGATAAATAATCACTGGTTGGCTTACCGGGTCTGATACCCGGAATAAATCCGCCCTGCTTCTTCATATTATCTGCAATCTCAAGAGGATTGAAGGTAATTGATGTATAGAAGTAAGCAAAAGCAACGATCAGCAAAATGTAAACAAGTAAACCGATTGTATAAATCGGACGCTGTGGATTACACCAGTTTGACTGTGAAAGGAAGGTGAGGATCTTGCCCCAGATTCCTGTGGAACCGCTTTTATTCAGCAGGGTTGAAATAATAACCGGCGTCTGCATAATAGACTGTGCAAAAATAACCGGAATTACGCCAGCTGTATTGACCTTCAAAGGAATGAAGGTTGACTGGCCACCCACCTGTTTACGTCCCTGAATCTTGCGAGAATACTGAACCGGGATCTTTCTTACCGCATCCTGAAGGAAAATTACGAGTACGACAGTTGCCAGAACAACTGCAGCGATAATTGCGATTGCAACTACTGCCTGACCGTAATTTTTACCAAGGACAAACTGCTGTCCCAGAGTTGCGAAGTCGCTCGGCAGTCTGGAAATAATGTTGATGGTAAGTACGATGGAGATACCATTGCCAACACCATTTTCTGTGATCTGCTCGCCGATCCACATAAGAACTGCAGAACCTGCTGTAAGGATTGCTACCGTAGAGATAACATGCAGAGCATCAAAGCTCTCCAGATATCCGCTCCGGCCAAATCCGATCGCAAGAGCGATACCCTCGATCAGAGAAAGACCAATCGTTGTGTAACGTGTGATCGCAACGATTTTCTTACGTCCTTCCTCGCCATCCTTATGCATTTCCTCAAGAGCCGGAATTGCAATCGTCAACAGCTGAATAATGATCGACGCGGTAATATAAGGGGTAATATTCAAAGCAAACACAGACATCTGCTCGAAGGAACCACCCGTTACCGAGTTGAAGAAATTAAATGCATCTGTTGACTGACTGGAAAACCAGTTCGAGAAGACATCCCGGTCCACTCCAGGGACCGGGAGCTGGGATCCGATTCGAATCACGATCAGCATTAAGAAAGTAAAGAAAAGACGTTTTCTTAAGTCTTCTACTTTAAAAATATTTCTTAGTGTTTCTAACACTAGATCACCTCTGCTTTTCCGCCCAGTTCTTCAATTTTCTTTGCAGCAGCTGCGCTGAATGCGTTGGCCTGAACCGTAAGTTTCTTTGTCAGTTCTCCGTTGCCGAGAATCTTAACGCCGTCTTTCGGGTTTTTAACAACGCCGGACTCGATCAGAGTCTCTACACTAACTACAGAACCGTCTTCAAATCTCTCCAGTGCGGAAAGGTTGATTCCAACGATATGCTTTGTGTTGATGTTTGTGAAACCTCTCTTCGGAATTCTTCTGTAGAGAGGCATCTGACCACCTTCGAAACCAGGTCTCGGAGCACCACTACGTGCCTTCTGTCCCTTGTGACCTTTACCTGCGGTCTTTCCGTTTCCTGAACCGTGTCCACGGCCTCTTCTGAAATTACCGTCAGTCTTGGCGCCTGCTGCAGGCTGTAAGCTGGATAATTCAATTCCCATTGTGGCACCTCCTTTACTTAAGCTTCTTCTTCAACTTCAACCATGTGGTTGATCTTCTGGATCATGCCACGGATTGCTTTATTATCTTCCTGCTCAACAGTCTTTCCAACCTTCTTGAGGCCGAGAGCCTGTGCTGTTGCTCTGTTTCTCGGTGTCTGACCGATCAGAGACTTTGTCAGTGTGATTTTTAATTTTGCCATTCCGGATACCTCCTTAACCAAGTATCTCTTCTACGGACTTGCCGCGAAGTGCTGCTACTTCTTCCGGAGATTTCAGCTGTTTTAAAGCTTCGATCGTAGCCAGAACTACATTCTGCTTGTTGTTAGAACCAAGAGACTTTGTACGGATGTTCTTGATGCCGGCCATCTCGCATACGTTACGTGCAGGACCACCAGCGATAACACCAGTACCTTCCGGAGCCTTCTTAAGAAGAACGGAAGCGCCTGTATGCTTACCAATGATATCATGTGTAATGGAAGCATTCTGATCAAGCTTAACCTCGATCAGGTTCTTTGTAGCATCCTCTTTTCCTTTGCGGATTGCTTCCGGAATTTCAGCAGCCTTACCAAGACCTGCTCCAACGTGACCGTTGCCATCGCCTACAACTACAAGAGCTGTAAATCTCATGTTACGACCACCCTTAACAACCTTGGTTACTCGTTTAATAGATACGACCTTGTCTTCTAATTCCAAGGAGCTGGCATCAATAATGTTACGTTTCATTTTTCCTTTTCCTCCTATTAGAATTTCAGGCCTGCTTCTCTGGCTGCCTCTGCTAAAGCCTGGATTTTTCCATGATACAGGAATCCTCCACGGTCAAATACTACTTCTGTGATTCCTGCTTCAAGAGCCTTCTTTGCAACGCTTGTGCCTACATA
This sequence comes from Bacteroidaceae bacterium, assembly GCA_963620785.1. GTDB lineage: Bacteria > Bacillota > Clostridia > Lachnospirales > Lachnospiraceae > RUG14243. The sequence continues at coordinate 800 of CAVFAT010000026.1, read as the reverse complement.
TGCAGCAGCTGCTACGTTGTTTGTTCTGCCAAGCTCTTCCTTTACACCCTTCTCCAGAGTAGATGCGGAAACCAGTGTCTTAGCAGCGGAATCATCAATGATCTGTGCGTAAATGTGGTTATTGCTGCGGAATACTGCAAGTCTGGGTCTTTCAGCAGTTCCGGCAATATGATAACGCATTCTTTTGTGTTTCTTCTCACGAATTGCTGTTCTTGATGCTTTCTTTATCATCTTTCGTCACTCCTTACTTATTTACCAGCCTTGCCTGCTTTACGAAGAATAACTTCATCAGCATACTTGATACCCTTGCCCTTATACGGCTCCGGTCTCTTCTTATCTCTGATCTCAGCAGCAAACTGTCCAACCTTTTCTTTGTCAATACCGGAAACTGTGATCTTGTTGCCATCAACAGCTGTCTCGATACCTTCCGGATCAACCATCTCAACCGGGTGTGAATAACCAAGGTTAAGTGTAAGCTTGTTTCCGGACTTAGCAGCTCTGAAACCAACACCGTTGATTTCAAGAGTCTTTGTATATCCCTGAGTTACACCGATTACCATGTTGTTGATCAGTGTTCTTGTAAGACCATGAAGTGATCTCATTTTCTTCAAATCATTCGGTCTGGAAACTGTGATTTCCTCACCTTCCTGCTTGATTTCCATCTCTGCAGGAAGAACTCTTGAAAGAGTTCCTTTCGGACCTTTTACAGTCACCTGATTATTTTCTGCAATCTCAACTGTTACGCCAGCCGGAACTGCGATTGGCATTCTTCCTATACGTGACATGCCCGTACCTCCTAA
>CAVFAT010000025.1:39266-66115 GCA_963620785.1 Bacteroidaceae bacterium | reverse complement strand
GAAATATGTTTAGAGCAATGCGAAGAAAGAAAAGAGAAATTTCAGAGGAAGCAGCAAAAGAGCTCCTCTTTCAGGAAAAAAGAGCCGTTTTGGCAGTGAACGGAGATGATGGCTATCCCTATGCCATTCCGGTCAATTATTTTTATGACAGAGAGCAGGAAAAGATTTATTTTCACGGTTCAAAGGCAGGACATAAGGTGGATGCCTTGAAAAAATCGGACAAGGTCTGCTTTACTGTTTACGGAAACGAGCAGAAAAAAGACGATTGGGCTCCTTATCTGCAGAGTGCAGTCGTATTTGGAAGATGCCATCTGCTTGAGGGAAGAGAGCTGACAGAAGAAAAAGTCAGAGAGCTGGCAAAGAAATATTATCCGAATGAGGAAGAGATCGAGGCAGAGATCGCAAAGGATATTATGGGTGTTCAGCTTTACGAAATCAGCATTGAACACATAAGTGGAAAGCAGATTCACGAAAAGTAAGGAATCTTTTTTGCCAAAAAGCAGATTTGATGTATAATAGAAAAAGCTTTTACAATACGAGAGAGGAATATGTATGAAAACACTTGATGATTATATTAGAAAAATTCCGGATTTTCCGGAGCCGGGCGTGATTTTCCGTGATATTACAAGCGTTATTCAGGATCCGGATGGACTGCAGCTGGCTGTGGATATGATGCAGAAGCAGATGGAAGGGATCGACTTTGATGTGATCGTTGGAGCAGAGTCCAGAGGTTTTGTCTTTGGTATGCCGATTGCCTACAACCTGCATAAAGGTTTTGTCATGGTAAGAAAAAAAGGCAAACTGCCCTGCAAGACCATTGAACAGACCTATGATCTGGAATATGGAACAGCTACGGTAGAAATGCATGAGGATGCGATCAAACCGGGTCAGAAGGTTGTTGTAATAGATGATCTGATTGCAACAGGTGGAACGGTCAATGCAATCATAAAGATGGTAGAGCGTCTCGGCGGCGAGGTCGTTCATGTCGGATTTTTGGTTGAGCTTGCAGGCCTGAAAGGAAGAGATCTTCTGGAAGGTTATCATGTGGCAAGTGCAATTACCTACGAAGGAAAATAATAAATCAAGAAAAATAAATAAAGAAGCCTTATTTCGAAAGAATCATGATGCTGTTAAAAGCGATTCATAAGGAATAAGGCTTTTTTGTATAGGAAACTTTATAAAAAGCTCCACGAAGATGCGCCATGCGGCGTACTATGTAGATGTCGCAAGCGACCCGCCACAGGCGGAGAATCCTGCACGTAGGATCCTTTCGTCTGGTCTATCGCAGGGAAAAAAGAATACTTACCAAAGGAAAAGCCTTTCTGCATCCCTTCTGAGTTCCTCCCGGTAGTCCGGATGAGCGATGGAGACGAGGTTGTCAACGCGCTCTTTTACGGTACGGCCTTTCATAGGTGCGATGCCGTATTCGGTAACGATGTAGTCAACATCCATACGGTTCAGGGTAACGACAGAGCCGGCGGGAAGCTGGGCATTAATAGTAGAAATCGGTCCCTTCTTCGTATGCTTGACGGAGCTTACGGCAATGATATTGCGGCCTCCTTTGGAATTCACGGCACCGACAGCCGTATCAACCTGACCGCCCGGACCGCTGTATTCCAGAGAACCGATGCTTTCGGAACAGATCTGACCGCCCAGATCAATGCTGAGGGCACTGTTAATGGAAACGAAGTTGTCATTCATTGCAATAACGGCAGGATCATTGGACCATTCACCACGTTTCATCAAAACAGAAGGGTTATCATCAATAAAGTCATAGAGCTTTTGATCGCCCATTGCAAAAACACCGACGATCTTGCCCTTATTGAAATTCTTCTTTTTACCGGTAATAACGCCGGCTTCAGCCAAATCCACCATGGTGCTGGTGATCATTTCTGTATGAACACCAAGGTCGTGCTTGTCCATCAGGGCATTTGCAACGGCATCCGGAATGCTGCCGATTCCGAGCTGGATGCAGTCACCGTCATTTACCAGGCTGGCAACATTTTCACCGATCGCCTTTTCAATCTCACTTACCTTGGAACGGGGAAGGATGGGAAGGGAATTATCCACTTCGATTACGGCATCTACATCCCTGATATGAATTTCAGTGTCGCCATAGACAAGAGGAAGATTTGGGTTGATCTCGAGAATAATCTTCTTGGCATGATCCATAAAGTAGCGTTCCTGAATCAGACAGGCGGAGACTCTCATATAACCATGCTTGTCCATGGGAGTTGCCTGGGCGATAAAGACATCCATTTCATGGCCGGCTGCATGCCATCTTGGAGCGGCGGCATGAAGGTGACCGGGGAGAAACTGGGTGAGTCCAAGGCGCTGGGAATTACGGCTGGGTCCCATCATAAACATATTGTGGCTTTCGAAGACCGACTTATATTTTTCCTCCTCCATGAAAGGATGGGAATGAGTCATCAGTCCGTTCATAATAGTAATATGATGAATGCGGTCAGCAATGGTATGAAGCTGGGACAGACAGGCAACCGGCTCGACCGGTCCGGAACCTGTTACCAGTGTATCCCCGTCCTGGATGAAGGAAAGGGCACCTTCGACATTCGTTAATTTTCTTTTATATTCTTCTTTAAAATCCATGCTTGAAAAAAGCTCCTTTCTAAATGAAACCAGCTCATGCAAAGAAATTTATTTTCTACAAGTTTATTAGCTGATTAGCTTGTATTATAGACTTTTCAAATGACAAAGAAAAGAAGAGGAAGGTCTACAAAATAGGGGGAAGTGTAAGGATAAGCAAAGAAAAGAGAAGAAATTATGAAGAAAATGGAATAGGGAAAGAGAAAAAAAGGGAAAGAAGTAGGTGAAAAAAGGAATAATAACGAAGGAAAGAGAAAAGGAAAATGAAATTTTGTATACAATCATGAAAATTAGAAAAATAAGAAAAATGACTTACGAAAAGAGAAATAAGGATGTTAGTATAATAACAATTATTGGTAGTCGCAGATAGCTGATCGAGATGAAAGATTCCCGGTCAGCTATTTCTCGTATAGGAACAAAGTTCCTATACGAGAAATATGCTCCGCAGGGATCGCACTGCGGCGGATAGGAATTATGTCGCTAAAGCGACCCGCCGCAGGCGATGAATCCTGCAAGCAGGATTCTATTTTGTATTAAAAGTCCCGGACAGCGGCCTCGCAAGCAGAGGAGCTTGCTCATCTGCTTGCGAGGACATTGGACGGGCAAAGCGAAATGAGCAAGAAGGACGATAGTCCGGATTGCGAATTTCGGTGGCAGTTGCGGGAGTGCGAAGCACGGAGCAACTGACTTTTAACGTAAAGTTGCAGAAATCAAACCATATAATATAGGGTAGCGTGTTTGCATAGTTCGCAAAAGAAATAAAAGCTTTGCGGGAGTGCGAAGCACGGAGCAACTGACTTTTAACGTAAAATGCGGCAATCAAAGATATGGCTAGGTTAGCTTACAGATTAAAAAATTTATGTTATTTAGGAGAGGATAAAAATGCCGAAGACAAAATTTGAAGATGCTGTATTTACAGCAATGATGGCCCTTTGTATGGTCTATGGAATGATTTGTTACAATATTGCCCTGGACATGGGAGGAATGACCAATCAGGTGTTCCTGATCGCCTTAGGTGAGCTGAAGATCATGTGGCCTGTTGCTTTTATTTTAGAGTTTTTTGTAGTTGGAAAGCTTGCACCGAAGATGGCTTTTACCGTAATGGATCCGCGTAAGGACAGACCGCAGTTCATTACCTATGCGATTTCCTTTTGCATCTGCTCTCTAATGTGTCCGATGATGAGCCTGATCGCAACCATCCTCTTTAAGGGATTTACGGTAGCAGGCTTTGCTCAGACCTGGGCAATGAACCTTCCGGCTGCATTCTTATGGCAGTTTGTAGTTTCCGGACCCTTTATCAGATTGATCTTCCGCACAATTTTCCGTAGAAATGAGGAAAAGGCGCAGCAGATGAACTTAAGCCTGGATGCAGAATAAGCTAACTTAAGATATTATGGACACCGGCGCATTAATAAAGCGTTCTTGCAGAACGCTTGGCGCCTCGTGCATCCCATCGCTTCGCTCTGGGATATATTATGCCCTTTCAAATCAAAGAGGGAAAAAGGTAAATACCTTCTCCTATGCTTGATTTGGGAGGGCATTCTGTTTACTATTTTATTATTATTATAAAATGAATCACAAAACGAGTCGCAAAAAATAATAAACAAATAAAAAAACAACTTAGAATAGAACTCGGAATGGGAGAATAGAAATGCAGAAAATCACATTATATAATGGCAGACCGGAGGATCTGACCGGCCGTGGAGCAAATGAAATCAGAGTTTATGATTTTCTGGATGATCTGGGGATTTCTTATCAGAGAACAGACCATGAGCAGGCGGATACAATGGAAGCCTGCAATGAAATTGATGCTGTTTTGGAATGTCAGATCTGTAAGAACCTTTTTCTTTGCAATCGCCAGAAAACAAATTTTTACCTTCTTATGATGCCTGGGGACAAGCCCTTTAAGACAAAGGAGCTTTCCAAACAGATCGGGAGCGCCAGACTGAGCTTTGCACCGGAGGATAAGATGGAGGAATTCCTGGATATCAGACCCGGAGCTGTCAGTGTGATGGGCTTGATGAATGATCATGACAAGCAGGTGAAGCTTTTGATCGATGAGGATGTATTGCAGGGGGAATATATTGGCTGCCATCCTTGCGTAAGTACTTCTTCCCTGAAATTAAAGACAAAGGATCTTCTGGAAAAATTCCTTCCGGCAACAGAGCATGCGCTTACCCTTGTGCATTTAAAGGGAGAGGACTGATTTCTGTAAAGTTTTACACAGACTTTACATAGAACTGATCTGGGCTTGCCTTCCTCCTTGTAAAATGAGAAAGTCGAGAAAAAGGAAAGGAGGAAGTGAATGATCGATTTTAATCAGAAGAAGGGCTTTATTTGTGATATGGACGGTGTTATCTACCATGGCAATAAGATTTTGCCGGGTGTACCGGAATTTATCCAGTGGCTGAAAGAAGAAAAGAAGGAATATCTTTTTCTGACAAATAACAGTGGGGCAACGCCCAGAGAGCTGCACCAGAAGCTAAAGAGAATGGGACTTGAGGTTCCGGAAGAAAATTTCTATACCAGTGCTTTGGCAACAGCAGCCTTTGTAAAGGCACAGGCGCCGGGTTGTTCTGCTTATGTAATCGGAGAAGCAGGACTTTTGAATGCACTTTATGATGCAGGCATCACCATGAACGATGTAAATCCGGATTATGTAATTGTCGGAGAAGGAAAGGCCTATTCTCTGGATACTTTGACCAAGGCTGTAAATCTGGTCTTAAAGGGAGCGAAGCTGATCGGAGCTAATTCAGATGTATCCGGCCCGATTGAAAACGGAATTGCACCGGCCTGCAAAGCTTTAATTGCGCCGATTGAGATTGCAACAGGCAGAGAGGCTTATTTCTGTGGAAAACCCAACCCCCTGATGATGCGGACGGGATTGAAGATTCTCGGCTGTCATTCAGACGAGGCAGTCATGATCGGAGATCGCATGGATACGGATGTTATATCCGGTATGGAAAGCGGCATGTCAACTGTCCTGGTATTATCCGGTGTGACATCGAAAGAAAAGCTTCAGAAATATGCCTATCAGCCGGATCTGGTCTTGAACGGTGTTGGTGATATTCCGAAAAGAGCCAGAACAGCAGTAAGTGCCGAATAAAAGAAAAAGGCCGGATTTAACAATATACAGCGACATACAAAGAATAAGCCTATCTATTAGCGCATCTATTATTTAACTTATCTATTATTTACTTGATCAGGCGATTGCTATATAGTAGTGAAGAATAAAAATGCAGAAAGATTCGTATTTTCGAATCTTTTGCATGATTCGAAAAGAACTATGGGAGAGCAAAGAAATCGATGATCAAATTAAATGACTATCTCTATTCAGGAGATACCGTACTGAAAATCATACAGACCTATGCCAATGACTTGAGAAAAAGTGCTCTGCATACCGGAAATGAACTGGATCTTGCCCACAGCGAATTCATTCATGGAATACAGGATGTATTGGAGCATAATGAATTCTTGTCCTCTCAGTCAAATAGAATTCTGGAATTCTATAAATATATGGCAAAAAGGTATCCTTTTCTTGCTTTTACCTTCAAGGGAAGGATCAAATCCCTCATTCGTTCCGAGGAAAAATTCAACAGTTATGTATTAGAATATATTACCGATTATTATCAGAAGCATAAAAGCTATCCGGAGGCAGAAGAAATCATTGCCTATACCAAACGCTTTCGTGATCTGGTAGCTTATCGTATCGTTATTTCCCTTCCCAAATGTCATCTGAAAGAAGGAGAAGACCGGGAGGAAAAGCAGATTCAGTATCTTTATGAGATTGCCAATGTTCTGCCTTCCTTTCTGGAGGAGAGAGGCTTCGAGCCTCAGGCCTATGTCCTGGGCGGCGGAACAGATTCCGAAAAGCTGGATCCTTCGGTCAGACCCTACTATAAGGATTATGTTGCCAATATGAAAATGGCGGGCTATCGTTCCCTGCATGTGGCCTTTCGCGATAATATTGCCAATTGCAATATCGAGCTTCAGCTACGGACAAAGGAAATGGATGATTATGCTGAAATCGGAAAGGCAAATCATAATGCCTATGAGCTGCATCAGAGCGAGGAACGTTCCCAAAGAAGCCTGATCCCGGAGGGAGAATGCGCTTATTTTGATGAAGCCTATGAAAGAATTCTTGCCTTGCAGGAGTTGGAGCTTTCGCAGGTTGATGTCAATATGTTCGGTGCAGTCAATAATTTCCTGATCAATGATGGCTGTGGCTTATTCAGAGGAAGACAGATTCTTCCCTATGAACATTTGTCGCGTTTTCAAAATGATCTGATCGGCTGATTAGAGCAGCTGGTTCTTCGGGCATAATCAGCTGATACATCTGGTACGCATGGCAGGAAGAGCTGGAAAGAGAAAGCGCCATTCTGCTGTCGAAAAGGGAAAATAGTTTGTAAACAGGTAAAAATGTTTTAATTGTTTATGAAATATACACAAAAATATCGACAAGATTGTTATAAAAATATCAAAAATCACCTTTTACAGGATGACAGTGAAAAAAAAGTATTGTATAATTAGCTACAGTTAACTGAAGTCCGTAAGAGGAGGAAGACAGAATGAGCAAAATTGATTTGACACAGTACGGGATTACAGATGCGGCAGAGATCGTTTACAATCCTTCTTATGAAGCATTATTCGAAGAAGAGATGAAGCCGGAGCTGGAAGGCTACGATAAGGGACAGCTGACAGAGCTGGATGCCGTTAACGTTATGACTGGTATTTATACAGGACGTTCTCCGAAAGATAAATTCATCGTTGTAGACGAGAATTCAAAGGATACCGTTTGGTGGACATCAGAGGAATATCCGAATGACAATCATCCGGCATCAGAAGAAGCATGGGCAGCTCTGAAGGAAATCGCGAAAAAGGAACTTTCCGGCAAGAAGCTCTATGTTGTAGATGCCTTCTGTGGTGCCAATAAGGACACCAGAATGGCAGTTCGCTTCATTATGGAAGTTGCTTGGCAGGCACATTTTGTAACAAATATGTTTATTAAGCCGACAGCAGAAGAGCTTGAGCAGTTTGAGCCGGATTTTGTTGTTTACAATGCATCCAAGGCAAAGGTTGAAAATTACGAAGAGCTTGGCTTAAACTCTGAGACTGCAGTTGCTTTCAATATTACCAGCCGTGAGCAGGTTATCATCAATACATGGTATGGCGGAGAGATGAAGAAGGGTATGTTCTCTATGATGAACTACTATCTGCCGCTGAAGGGTATTGCAGCAATGCATTGCTCTGCAAATACAGATCTTGAAGGCAAAAATACTGCTATTTTCTTCGGCCTTTCCGGAACAGGAAAGACAACCCTGTCAACTGATCCTAAGAGACTTCTGATCGGTGATGATGAGCATGGCTGGGATGACAATGGTGTATTTAACTTCGAGGGTGGCTGCTACGCAAAGGTAATCAACCTGGATAAGGAATCTGAGCCGGATATCTACAATGCAATCAAGAGAGATGCACTTCTTGAGAATGTAACAGTAGATGAAGATGGAAAGATTGATTTCGCAGATAAGAGCGTAACAGAGAATACCCGTGTTTCTTATCCGATCGATCACATCCAGAACATCGTTCGTCCGATTTCCTCTGCACCGGCTGCACAGAATGTAATCTTCCTGTCAGCAGATGCCTTTGGTGTACTTCCGCCGGTATCTATCCTTACACCGGAGCAGACTCAGTACTACTTCCTGTCTGGATTTACAGCTAAGCTTGCAGGTACAGAGCGTGGAATTACCGAGCCGACACCGACATTTTCCGCATGCTTCGGACAGGCTTTCCTTGAGCTTCATCCGACCAAATATGCACAGGAGCTGGTAAAGAGAATGAACCAGAGCGGTGCAAAGGCTTACCTTGTAAACACAGGCTGGAACGGAACAGGCAAGCGTATCTCTATTAAGGATACACGTGGAATCATTGATGCAATTCTGAGCGGTGATGTAAACGAGGCACCGACAAAGCAGATTCCTTACTTCAATTTTGAAGTACCGACAGAGCTTCCGGGCGTTGATCCTGCAATCCTGGATCCGCGTGATACTTATGCAGATGCAGCAGAGTGGGAAGAGAAGGCAAAGGATCTTGCAGAAAGATTTATTAAGAACTTCTCCAAGTACGAAGGCAATGAAGACGGAAAGGCACTTGTTGCAGCAGGTCCGCAGCTGTAATAACTGGCTGAAAGAAAAAGCATAAATTTTAGATCAAGCAGGGACTGCTATGAGATGTTTCATAGAGTCCCTGCTTGATTTTATACTTGAGACTTTTCAACCGGCAGAAGAAATTTTTTGAAGTTTGAAAAATGAAAAAATGAAAAAATGGAGTAGCGGAGCAAAAAGTGATTTCTTTCAGAGAAAGTGATTATCTTTAGATAAAGAAAAAAAGATCGGAAATCAATTGATTTCCGATCCTCTTGAATGAGCAGGGGAAGAGGGATTCGAACCCCCATGAACGGTTTTGGAGACCGTGATACTGCCATTGTATGATTCCCCTTTGTCTTGACTCGCAACGACTTTTGTATTATACGGAACCAGGAGAGCTTTGTCAAGGGATAAGGAAAGAAAGTTTTATTTAACGAAGTGAAAAGTTGATTTCATCTTGTTCAAAGCAGAAAAAGTCAGTACTATGATAGCATTGAATACAAATCAAAAAAGAAAAACCGGGTCAATGGAACAAAGGAAGAATGGAAAGAGTGATTTACAAAAGCTCTGTTAGAGAGTTAGTGGAATTTATTCTGCGGAGCGGGGATATTGACAACCGAATAGCGGGAGCGGACCAGCTCAAAGCAATGCAGGAGGGAAGCCGTATCCATAGAAAGATCCAGAATTCCATGGGACCATCTTATCTTCCCGAGGTTGCTTTACTTCATTTGATTGAACTGGAAAAGTATGACATCCGTCTGGAAGGAAGGGCAGATGGAATCATTAGCGAAAAAAATGGAGTTACGATTGATGAGATCAAGACGACTTCAAGAGATCTCAAAAAGCTGGAGGAGGCAGAGGAGCTGCATCTGGCACAGGCAAAATGCTATGCCTATATCTACAGTCTGGAAAAGGAACTGGAAGAGATCGGCGTACAGATCACCTATGTACATGTGAATCCATTTGAGGAGAAAAAACAGATTCAGGAGAAGGATATCAGACGCTTTCATTATCAATATTCCTTTTCCGAACTTTCGGCCTGGTTTGCGGATTTGATCGCAGAATACAAAAAATGGACAGATTATCTCTTTGAATGGAAGATAACTCGGACAGCTTCGATCAAAAAGCTGGATTTTCCCTATGAATATCGTAAAGGACAGAAAAAGCTGGTAGAGGATGTCTACCGAACGATTGTCCGGAAGAAAATGCTTTTTTTGCAGGCACCAACAGGCGTCGGGAAGACCTTGGCAACACTCTATCCCTCGATCAAGGCAGTCGGAGAGGGAAAGGCAGAGCGGATTTTTTACCTGACCGGAAAGACAGTGACGACTCAGGTGGCAAAAGACAGCTTTTCTTTGCTCTATCAGCAGAATCTTCATATGAAATATGTCCTGCTTACGGCCAAGGAGAAGATATGCCCCTGCGAGGAAATGCAGTGTGATCCTTTACATTGTCCCAGAGCAAAGGGGCATTTTGATCGAATCAATCAGGCGGTTTATGAAAGCCTTCAGATGGAAGCTTACTTTGACCGGCAGAAGATTGAAGAGATTGCCGAAAAATATCAGGTCTGCCCCTTTGAACTTGGCTTGGATCTGACAGATTGGACGGATGTCATTATCGGAGATTATAATTATGCCTTTGATCCCCAGGCAAAGCTGAAACGCTATTTTGCGGATGGGGCAGGAGGAGACTATATCTTTCTTGTGGATGAAGCCCATAATCTTGTGGACAGAGCCAGGGAAATGTATTCTGCGATACTTTATAAAGAGGATTTTTTGGCAGCCCGAAAAATTCTGAAGCCTCTGTCTAAAAGAGCAGAAAAAATCCTGAGCAGCTGCAACAGCTATCTCTTAGAGAAGAAAAGAGCCTGCGAGGACTATGCCATACTGGAGGATATTGGAAGTTTTGGATTTCATCTGATGCGTCTGTCTGCTTTTTTGGATGACTTTATGAGGGAACATCCGAGCTTTGAGGGCAGGGAGGAGCTTCTGGATTTTTATTTTAATTTGAAGCACTTTCTTCTGATCAACGATCTGGTGGATGAATCTTATGTGATCTACAGCAGACATATGAGTGACGGCCGTTTTGCTTTGAAGCTCTTTTGTGTTAATCCGGCAAGGAATCTGCAGAACTGCTTCGACAGTGGGATCAGTACGGTGCTTTTTTCGGCGACCTTTCTGCCAATTGCATATTATAAGAAGCTTCTTTCTTATGAAGCGGATCCTTATGCGGTCTATGCAGAGAGCTCCTTTCGGGAGGAACAAAGGCTGCTCTTGATCGCGGATGATGTTTCGACTAAATATACGAGAAGGGGAGCGGAAGAATATGCCAGAGCGGCTGACCATATTCGTCAGATGGTAAAGGGAAAGAAGGGAAACTATATTGCCTTTTTCCCTTCCTATAAGCTGATGCAGGAGGTTTATGAAGCCTTTCTGAGCCGGGGCGGAGAAGAGGAAGGGATTCGCATCATCCTTCAGAAATCCCATATGTCTCCGGAGGAGAGAGATGCTTTTCTGGCAGAATTTTCTCCGGAAGAAAAAGAGGAAAGCCTGCTTGCCTTTTGCGTGATGGGCGGAATTTTCTCAGAAGGGATCGACTTGAAGGAGGATGCCCTGATCGGAGCAGCTGTTTACGGAACAGGGATTCCTCAGGTAGATATAGAAAGAAAGATCCTGCAGGAGTATTATGATCAGGAGGAAAAGATGGGATTTGCCTATGCCTATCAGTATCCCGGAATGAATAAGGTCCTGCAGGCAGCAGGACGGGTGATCCGGACGATTCACGACAGGGGCGTCATTCTTTTGATGGATGAACGCTTCCTCCGCTATGATTACAGGCGACTTTTTCCAAGGGAATGGGCTTCTTTCAAAAAAGTCAATCTTAAAAATGCAGGAAAAGAGATCGCTTTATTTTGGAAAAATAAGGAATCTGAGGAAAGCGGTAAATAAAATTGAAGTATGGCTTTATGTCGTGTTATAATCATCGGAGGTATTTGCTCCTTCAAAAGAGAGCAAAGCAAAGAACTAATAAAGTCGCTTTTTATCAGCATTTTCTGAAGAAAGGAAGACACATGAGTCAGGTAAGAAGAGTTTACGTTGAAAAGAAGGAAGCATTTGCTGTAACAGCAAAAGAGCTGAAGTCTGATATCAGCGGGTTCCTGGGCATTGATTCGGTAACAGGCGTAAGAGTTTTGGTACGCTATGATGTTGAAAATGTGCCGGAGGACACTTATGAAAGAGCACTTAGAACGATCTTTTCCGAACCGCCGGTAGATCAGATCTATGAAGAAACATTTGACGCAGAGGGCGGAAAGGTTTTCAGTGTAGAATCCCTTCCGGGACAGTTTGATCAGAGGGCAGATTCTGCAGAGCAGTGTTTGAAGCTGATCGGTGCAGGAGATGATGCCCTTGTAAAATGTGCACAGACTTATGTGATCTATGGTGATGTGACAGATGAGGAGCTGGCACAGATCAAGAGCCTTTGCATCAATCCGGTAGATTCCAGAGAAACAGGACTTCAGAAGCCGGAAACACTTGCTACGGCTTATGAAGAACCGGCAGATGTGATTATCTTTGACGGATTCAAAGAGATGGATGAGACAGCCTTAAAGGAATTATATGATTCTCTTGGTCTTGCCATGACTTTCCGTGATTTTAAATTTATCCAGACCTATTATCAGGATGAGGAAAAGAGAGAGCCTTCCATGACAGAGATCCGCGTTCTGGATACTTACTGGTCCGATCACTGCCGTCATACGACCTTCTCTACAGAGCTGAAGAATATTGAATTCAAGGATGGCTATTATAAGGATGTGATCGAGGGCACCTATAAGGAATACCTTGATGCACATAAGACGATGTATGCCGGCCGCAGTGATAAGTACGTCAGCCTGATGGATCTGGGTACAATTGCAGCCAAGAAGCTGAAGGCAGAAGGTAAGCTGGATGATCTGGAGCCTTCCGATGAGATCAATGCCTGCTCAATTGTTGTTCCGGTTGAGATCGACGGAGAGACAGAGGAATGGCTGGTAAGCTTTAAGAATGAGACCCATAACCATCCGACAGAGATTGAGCCCTTTGGTGGTGCGGCAACCTGTCTGGGCGGCTGTATCAGAGATCCGCTTTCAGGCCGTTCTTATGTATGCCAGGCAATGCGTATTACAGGTGCAGCTGATCCGACAAGACCTATGAGTGAGACCCTTGCCGGCAAGCTTCCCCAGAAGAAGATCGTTCAGGATGCGGCAGCAGGCTACAGTTCCTATGGTAACCAGATCGGTCTTGCCACAGGCTATGTAAAAGAAATCTATCATCCGAACTATGTTGCGAAGCGTATGGAAATCGGTGCCGTTGTCGGTGCTGCCAGAAGATCGGATGTTGTAAGAGAACATGCAGATCCGGGTGATATCATTATCCTGCTTGGCGGTCGTACCGGCCGTGACGGCTGCGGTGGTGCAACAGGTTCTTCCAAGGTTCATACAGAAGAGTCTCTGGAAGAGTGCGGTGCTGAGGTACAGAAGGGTAATGCGCCGACAGAGCGTAAGATCCAGAGAATGTTCAGAAGACCTGAGGTAACCAAACTGATCAAGGTCTGCAATGACTTTGGTGCAGGCGGTGTATCCGTTGCAATCGGAGAGCTGGCAGCAGGACTTCAGATCGATCTGGATAAGGTGCCGAAGAAATATGCCGGTCTGGATGGAACAGAGATTGCTATTTCCGAGTCTCAGGAGCGTATGGCAGTCGTTGTTGATAAGAAAGATGTAGATACTTTCCTTGGCTATGCAGCAGAGGAAAACCTTGAGGCAGTTCAGGTTGCAGTTGTTACCGAAGAGCCGAGACTGGTAATGAGCTGGAGAGGCAAGACAATCGTAGATATTTCCAGAGCATTTTTGGATACAAACGGTGCACACCAGGAGACAGATGTTCTGGTAGATATGCCGGATAAGGACAGAAACTTCTTCCATCAGATTTCTGTAAATGATGTAAAGGAAGCCTGGATCAGCTGCATCAGTTCCCTGAATGAGTGCTCTCAGAAGGGGCTGGTAGAGCGTTTTGATGCTTCCATCGGAGCAGGATCCGTCCTGATGCCTTACGGTGGAAAATATCAGCTGACAGAGACACAGACAATGGTTGCAAAGCTTCCGGTTCTGGAAGGAAAGACTGATACCGTTACCATGATGAGCTACGGATATGATCCTTTCCTTTCTTCCTGGAGTCCTTACCACGGAGCAATCTATGCAGTTCTGGATTCTGTAGCAAAGATCGTTGCATCAGGTGGTGACTACAGCAAGATCCGCTTCAGCTTCCAGGAATACTTCCGCAGAATGACAGAGGATCCCTCACGTTGGAGCCAGCCTTTCGCAGCTCTGCTGGGTGCTTACAGAGCACAGATTGCCTTTGGTCTGCCCTCTATCGGCGGTAAGGATTCTATGTCCGGAACCTTCAATGATATTGATGTTCCGCCGACACTGGTATCCTTTGCAGTTGATGTGGCAAAGGGACAGGATATCGTAACACCGGAACTGAAGAAGGCCGGCAACAAGCTCTTCCTTTTTGAGATCGAAAAGGATGAATATGACATTCCGGACTTTGCAAAGACAAAAGCACTCTATGACCAGATCCATGCCATGACAGCAGACGGAACGATCGTATCTGCTTATGTTCTTGATGCAAATGGTTTGGTTCCGGCTGTCAGTAAGATGGCATTTGGTAATGCATTTGGCGTAGAGATCGAAGCTTCCCTGCCGGAAGAAAAGCTCTTCGCACCGGCATTCGGCTGCATTCTGGCAGAGGTACCGGCAGAGAAGGCAGCTGCGGCAGAAGCTTATGGCAGCCTGGTTGGAACTGTAACAGAGAAGGCAGAATTCAGCTACGGCGATATCGTGATTTCCGAACAGGAGGTTCTGGAAGCCTGGAAGAAGCCGCTGGATAAGATCTTCCCCTACACAGCTGTAGAAGACAAATCCGATGTAGAAACAGGCATTTATAAGGCAGACAGCATTTATATCTGCAAGAATAAGATCGCACAGCCGACCGTATTTATTCCGGTATTCCCGGGTACAAACTGCGAGTATGACAGTGCGAAGGCTTTTGAAGCAGTTGGTGCAAAGACCAATGTAAAGGTATTCCGCAATCTGAATGCAGAGGATATCAGAGAATCTGTTAAGGTATTTGAAGAAGCCATCAATCAGGCACAGATCATTATGTTCCCGGGCGGATTTTCAGCAGGTGATGAACCGGAGGGTTCTGCAAAATTCTTTGCAACCGCTTTCCGTAATGAAAAGCTCAAAGAAGCTGTTGAAAAGCTTCTCAATGAACGTGACGGTCTTGCACTCGGTATCTGCAATGGCTTCCAGGCTCTGGTAAAACTTGGTCTGGTTCCGCATGGAGAAATCGTGGATCAGAAGCCGGATGCACCGACACTGACTTATAATACAATCGGTCGTCATATTTCAAAAATGGCATATCTGAAGGTTGTTTCCAACAAATCTCCGTGGCTGCAGCAGGCAGAACTGGGCGGTATTTACACCAATCCGGTATCTCATGGAGAAGGCCGCTTCGTAGCACCGAAGGAATGGCTCGACAAGCTCTTTGAGAACGGTCAGGTAGCAACCCAGTATGTAAATCCGGATACAGGCAAGCCTACTATGGATGAAGAGTGGAATGTAAACGGTTCCTATCTTGCAATCGAAGGTATAACCAGCCCGGATGGACGTGTACTCGGCAAGATGGCTCATTCTGAAAGAAAGGGCTTATATGTAGCAGAAAATATTTACGGAAATCAGGACATGAAGATCTTCGAATCCGGTGTCGAATACTTCCGTTAACCTACAAGCCATGCAAGGATAAAAAAGGAGGCGGACTCCCAGTGAATTTATTCACGAGGGAGCCCGCCTCCTTTTTTAGACTTATATGGCGCCAGGCGCGATGAGCAAGGAGCAAAGCGGATTGCGAATCGGCATGGCTTGTAGGTTAACGGAAAAGCAAGAAGAGGCGCCAGGCGCGATGAGCAAGGAGCGAAGCGGATTGCGAATCGGCATGGCTTGTAGGTTAACGGAAAAGCAAGAAGAGGCGCCAGGCGCGATGAGCAAGGAGCGAAGCGGATTGCGAATCGGCATGGCTTGTAGGTTAACGGAAAAGCAAGAAGAGGCGCCAGGCGCGATGAGCAAGGAGCGAAGCGGATTGCGAATCGGCATGGCTTGTAGGTTGTGTGGGTTAAGGGGGATAGAAATAACAGAATATTTTAAGCTTTACGGCGGTTATCGGAAAGGGGAGCCGCCATATTTTTGTACTGACAGAACAGATGCGTATGCTGTAAGTTAAGAGCATAACTCTGGATTGACAAAGATTTTATGTCGCGTTAAAATGAATTAACCAAATGGTTAATAAGAATGAAGAGGGGCGGCGCATTATTGAAAATAACATATGCCAATAGCAAGGTAGAGAAGTGCTTTACCGATTACCGGAAAATGAAAAAGCAATTACCGGCTGATTGGGTTAGAACAATAAAAAAACATATGGATAGACTGGAGGCGGCAGAATGTTTTGGAGATTTTCTTGCCTTGGGACTTGGCAAGCCGGAAAAACTCACAGGGTATACAAATATCCGGTATTCATTACATGTTGCGGCAAATGCACGGTTAATCATAGAACCAAATGCAAGTCATGACACCATATTGATATGTACAGAGCTAGAAGTGGAAGGAGTGAGTGATTACCATGGCAGTAAAGAAAACTGGTATATCCCCTGATTTAATTATACATCCGGGTGAAACGATTTTAGATATTTTAGAAGAACGTGGAATTTCACAGGCAGAGCTGGCTGCTCGTACCGGAGTTACGCCTGCTTATATAAGTAATGTAATAGGAGGGAAAAAGGATATATCTGCGAAATTTGCATTTGCGTTGGAGTATGCTTTAGGGGTTCCGAAATCTTTTTGGCTTAATCTTCAAGCTAATTATGATGCTGAAATGATGGAAATGAATGAAGAGCAAACAATTACAGATGAAGAGCGTCTTGCCAGAGAGTCTTTGAAAGATATCGTGAAATATTTAAGAAAAAAAGAAAAGCTTCCGGTAAGAGAGAAAAAAGATGAATCGATTCTTTCATTGAGAAAAGTTCTTCAGATAAGTAATCTTGCTAATTTGAAGAATATTGTACCGGATGGAGCGTTTAGAATGGCAAATCGTGCGATAGATCCATATGTTTTAGGCGCTTGGATTCGTTTGTGTCAAATTTCAGCGGATAATGGAAGAATTGAAACACGTTTTAAAAAAGAAAAAACGGATTCACTTATTTCAGAAATCAAGGAGGTAATGCTTAAGCCTGATGCAGACATACAAAGGGAATTAAAAGAAATAATGGGAGGTTATGGAATTGACTTCTCTGTGGTGCAAAATTTTAGAGGTGCACCGGTGCAGGGGTATATTTCATTAAAAAATGATGGAATTTATCAGATGGTTTTGACCATTCGTGGATCATATGCAGATATTTTTTGGTTTTCATTATTTCATGAAATTGGCCATATTGTAAACGGAGATATCAAGAAGACAACAAAATTTATTGATGATGGAAATGATGTACAAAAGGAAGAAGCAGCAGATTTATTTGCGGGTAATAAACTGCTTGATTTCGAAGCATACCAAAAATTTGTAAATAATGGAGACTTTGGAATTAATGCGATAAAAAAATTCGCAAGTACACAAAATGTTATGCCGTATATTGTGATTGGGAGATTACAAAAAGAAAATAAATTAGATTATAGATGCTTTTCTGGGTATAAGACTAGATACAAGTGGGTGGAATGATAAAGAAATCTAATAAGCTAAGCGAGTGAAAATAAAAGGTACAAGAAGCTTGACAGGCAGAGGTGAAAAAATATGGTGGCTAAAATTGATATGAAGTTAAGTGCGAAGGCGAATGAACTGTCCTATCAGATGGCTTCAACCTTTCATGGCGTTTTGATGGATTTGCTTTCAGAGGAATATGCAGCAGAATTGCATGTATCTAAAAGGCATCCTTATACACAGCATATAGAGTATCGGGGAGATGCCTGGCATTGGATTGTTACGACATTAAATGAAAATGCTGCTCATCATATATTGCAGGAAACGTTGATGCAGTTGGATGAATTTACGATAGAAAAACATAAGCTTACGATATGTGTGCTGGAAAAAAAGTATGATGAATTGTCAGATGCAGATTTGGCACACATGTTTTATCAACAGGATGCTAACCGATTTATTACAATTCAATTTTTAACACCTACTGCTTTCAAACAAAATGGAAAATACATTAATTATCCAGATATTAGATTGATTTTTTCTAGTATGATGAATAAATATGATGCAGCAAGGACGGATGAACAGATTTACGATGAAGATACATTGATGCAGATTTTGGATAAAACGACACTAAGCAGATATAATCTTCGAAGTGTATCGTTTAGCTTGGAAGGTGTAAGAATACCAGCATTTATCGGCAAAATTACTTTGAAAATGACGGGTACGCAGACGATGACTAATTTTGCAAAGATGTTGTTTAGTTATGGAGAATATTCTGGAATTGGAATAAAAACGGGACTTGGCATGGGCGCAATAAGAGTTCTTGAGGAAAGGAAGAAAAATTATGCAGGACAAGCAAATTAAGCTGGTGATAGGAAGTCTGCTGCATGATATTGGAAAAGTAGCATATAGAGCTGGAGATGGAAGACAGCATAGCATAAGTGGATATGATTTTTTAAAGGAGGTATGTTCGGAGTTAGAAGAAGAAATTTTGGAATGTGTCCGGTATCATCATGGGGCTAATTTAAAAGGAGCAAAGCTTGATAAAAGAGCATTGGCATATATTACTTATTTTGCGGATAATGTTGCAGCTGCGATGGATAGGCGAGAAAAGGATGAAGCGGAAGGTGGATTCGATAAGACCGTTCCTTTATCTAGTGTATTTAATATACTTAATGGCAATCAAGGAAAGGGACATTATGAACGCCGGATGATGAAAACAAAAGGGGAAATCAATTATCCAAGTACAGAAGTCTGCAGAATGGATGAGGAATTCTATAATCAGGTAATTGCACAGATCAGGGATAATTTACGTAGTATTGATTTTACCGATGAATATATCAATTCCTTGCTATCTGTATTAGAGGCAACACTTAGCTTCATTCCATCATCTACAAATAGGCGGGAATTAGCGGATATTTCTTTGTATGATCATGTGAAAATGACTGCAGCTGTGGCAGAATGCTGTTTTCAATATATGAAGGAACATGAAATAACAGATTATGAGGAATATCTATATAAGGATAAGACAAAAAAACTATGGAGACAGCCTATGTTTTTGTTGTATTCCATGGATATATCCGGCATTCAGAACTTTATATATACTATAGCTAGTGCAGGTGCCTTGCGTGGTCTTAGAGCAAGAAGCTTTTATTTGGAAATTTTGATGGAACATATCGTGGATGAATTGCTGCAAGAGCTGGAACTTTCCAGATCTTGTCTTATTTATTCAGGGGGAGGACATTGCTATATGTTACTTCCAAATACAGATCATGCGAAAGAAATTGTATCGAAGCAAAGAAAGTTAGTAAATCAGTGGTTTATGGAATGGTTTGATATAGATCTTTATATTGCAGATGGTTATGCAGAGTGCAGTGCAGCAAATCTAAAGAATGAACCGCAAGGAAGTTATAGTGAGTTATTTCATACAGTTTCAAGAACTATTTCAGGAGAAAAAAGTCATAGATATACAGCATCTGAGATTATAAAGCTGAATCATCGGCATAGAGAAGGAAAAAGAGAATGTAAGGTTTGTCGAAGAACAGCTAAATTGAATGAAGAAGAAAAGTGTTTTATTTGTTCCGCGTTGGAAAATCTGTCTGGTGATGTTCTTTATCAGGATTATTTTATTACAATGTTAGATGAAGGTGAAAAGGAAAAACCATGTTTACCGTTACCGGGCGGGAAGTGCCTTAGGGCAGGCGATAGCAAGAAACTTCTTGAATTAATGAATAGTGATAGATATGTAAGAAGCTATACGGTAAATGAACTCTATACAGGAAAGCATGTAACTACCAAAATATGGATTGGAAGATATACAACCGGAGATACATTTGCGGAGTTGGCAAAAAAGTCTGAAGGAATAGAACGGTTGGCAGTATTGAGAGCAGATGTGGACAACTTGGGAAATTCTTTCGTAAACGGCTTTAAGCAGACTGAATCAGGAAAGTATGAGACCTTATCCAGAACAGCAACTCTTTCCAGACAATTATCCAATTTTTTTAAATTACATTTAAATACTATACTGGAAGAAGGAAAGTCTAAAATCTTGTCAAAAGGTGAAAAACGTAATGTTTGCATTGTGTATTCAGGCGGTGATGATCTTTTTCTGGTGGGCGCTTGGAATGAGGTGATTGACAGCTATATTGATATTAAAAGATCCTTTGAAAAATTCACAGAGGGAACTTTGACAATTTCTGGAGGAATTGGTATATATCATTCTTCTTACCCGATTAATCGAATGGCTTTAGAAACAGCTGAACTGGAGGATTATGCAAAGGGATTGGAAGGAAAGAATGCGATTACTTTATTCGATAAGAATGGCCGCTATGATTGGGACACCTTTATCAGGCAGGTCTTAAACGATAAATATGCAGAAATAGCCAGATATATGGAGAAGGCGGAAGACCAGGGGAAAACATTTTTATATCATATTCTAGAATTATTGAGAGGACAGGATGAGATATTTAATCGAGCTCGTTTTGTTTACTATTTATCTCGTATGGAGCCAGAACTACAGGATGAAAAAAATGAGATGGTAGAAGCGTATAAAGAATTTTCGTCGAAAATGTATCAGTGGTCCATGCAAAAAGAAGAACGCAGGCAGTTGGTAAGCGCGATTTATCTGTATGTATACAGGAAGAGGGAAAAGGAAGGAGAAAAAAGGGATGCAGATTGATGAAATCAATTATGTGGATAAAGCAGAAAGCGCAATTAAAACTTTAGCAAAGCCGGATAAAAGGGGAAAATTATGTTTGGTTACAACCTCTATGATTCGCAATTTATTGGCGATGGTATCTGATATTTATAACGATGTTATAAACTGCAGAGATGAGGAACTGAGTAAGGAAATTGTAGGTCGTATTGGTTATATGAAACTCAGATTTTATTATGAAGCAGGAAGAAAAAAAGAAGTAGAACAGTTGTTCAAAGTGGCGAAGGTATTTGACATCATTAACGAGATTGGAAACAGTCGAAGCAATTTTATTCTCTTTAGCAGGTATATGGAGGCATTGGTAGCTTTTCGTAAATACTACGGTGGCAAGGATGAGTGACAGGAGAAATAATATGTTTGCAAAAGTGGAAATTACAGGAACATTAGAAGTAAAAACAGGACTGCATATTGGTGGAAACGGAGCATTTGCCGCAATTGGAGCAGTGGATTCACCAGTAATCAGGGATGTTAGAAGCAATGATCCAATTATACCGGGAAGCTCATTAAAGGGAAAACTGCGTGTACTGTTGGCTAAGTTATATAATGAAAATGTGGCAGGGAAACCAGATGAAGATGCAGATTGCCTTACGGAGTTATTTGGATCTTCAAAAAAGGGAAGTGTACATGTAGGAAGACTTTTGTTTTCAGATATGTTTTTACAAAATAAAGAGGAATTAAAAAAACAGAATATATATCATGCTACAGAAGTGAAGTTTGAAAATTCTATAAATCGGAGTACGGCAGTGGCAAATCCGCGTCAGTTAGAGCGAGTGATTCGCGGAGCAGAGTTTGGACTTGATCTGGTATATGAGTATAAGGATGATAAAACGATGCTGCGGGATTTTGAAATCCTTTGCAATGGGTTAAAGCTTTTACAGTATGATTATCTGGGAGGCAGTGGTTCTAGAGGATATGGGAAAGTGAATTTTAAAAATCTGGAAATGTATACCGTGATAGGGAATGTGGATGAAAATATTATAAATCAATGTGAAGCCTTGTTGGCGGATGTTTAAGGAGTAGGGGATGGAGCATAAAATATACAAGTTTTCTTTTACAACGCCGGTACATTTTGGGACAGGGATCTTAAATGAAAGTGCAATTAGTTTTTGTGCGGATACCCTATTCTCAGCTTTATATATTGAGGCACTCAAACTGGGAATTGCAGATCAGCTGTATGACATGACGGTAAATGGAAAACTGTTAATTTCAGATGCATTCCCATATATTGGCAGACAGTATTTTCTACCTAAACCAATGCTTTATGTGGAAGGAAAAGATAGAGGGAATTCTCATGAAAAAAAGCAGTATAAAAAATTAAAATACATTCCTGTCGGAGAAATGGAGCATTTCTTAAACGGCGAGTTGGATTCGAAAAAAAACAATGCATATGAGTTTGGAAAAGAATATAGTCAGGTAATGACAGCCGTTCGAAGAGAAAAAGAGGAAGCCCTGCCTTACAGAGTTGGAAATTATCTTTTTAATGATAACTGCGGTCTTTATATTATTGCAGCAGTGGAAAAGGAAGAGGAAAGCAGACTTCTGGAGGAACTATTAGAAAGTTTGTCTTATTCTGGAATTGGCGGGAAACGGAGCAGTGGAAAAGGAAAATTTGTATTGAAACGAGGAGCTATGGATCCTACTTTGTATGCAATGCTTCATGAAGCCGGAGACAGATATATGCTGATAGCCACGGCATTGCCACAGGAAGATAAATTAGAAAAAGTTATGGAAGATGCTTCTTATTTGCTGCAGAAACGGTCTGGCTTTGTATATTCTGCGGATTATGCTGAGGAAGAAATGAAAAAACGTGATATGTATACCATGCAGGCAGGTTCCTGTTTTAAAGAGAAGTTTGATGGTGCCATTTATAATGTGAATGAAGGTGGAAAGCATGCTGTGTATCGCTATGCAAAAGGGATGTTTTTGGGGGTGAAATATGCAGGAGTATTTAAAACATTATAATGTAAGAATTATTGCATTGTCACCTATACATGTAGGAGATGGAAGTAAAATAGGAAAAAAGGAATTTATACAGATGGGAGAAAGAAGACCTGTCATAATTCCTGATTTGAATAAAATGTTTCAGACTTTACATGAAGAGGGAAAAGAAGATAAATATGTAGAATTTATATTGAACAAGCAAAGCAAAGATCTGGGAACTTGGCTAAAAGAACAGAATATTTCGAAAAAAAAGATAGAAGAATGGAAACAATATAGCATGGATCCTGGAGATGCATTTGTAAGAAATAAGCATGGAAAGAGCGCAACACCGAAAGACATCCTGTGTTTTGTTAAGGATCCCTATGGGAAACCATATGTGCCGGGAAGCTCCTTGAAGGGAATGTTAAGAAATGCCTTACTATGCTGGAGGCTTCACAAAAATCCTGAAAAATATAATAGAGTAAAAGAAAAATATTTGGAAGTTGCAAATACAGAGAATAAAAGAGGTAATGTTAAATCAAAATATTTTCGCGATTTTCTAAAAAAGGAAACTAAAGAAGTTGAAACAGCGGTTTTTCATATATTGAACCGGGTACCCAAAAAAGAAAATGCGATAAATTCTTTTATGGCGGGGTTGATTGTTAGTGATAGTCATCCTATAGGGGAAGAGCAGTTGATGCTTGCACAGAAGATAGACCTTTCTTTAAAAGGGGAAGAGAGGCATCTGCCAATTTTGCGGGAGGCGCTTAAGCCGGGAACAAAGATAGAGTTTGAAATTACAATTGATAGTCGAATTTGTGATGTTACAATGACGGAGATCCTATCGGCACTTGACTATTTTGCGCAGATATCTTATGACTATTTTTATCAGTATTTCGTAAGAGGTAGTAAAGAGAAAGGAACAATATGGCTGGGTGGAGGAACAGGATTTTTATCAAAGACAATGCTGTATCCCATCTTTGAAAAAGATGCGGTCGAACTGACGGACAAGGTGTTTCGGCAAACACTTGGAAAAAATTATAGCGATCACAAACATTCAAAAGATGTTGTTATGGGAGTGGCACCTCATGTATGTAAATGTACTCGTTATCAGGGGAAGCTTTATGAAATGGGGATGGGTAAGATAGAAATTTTAGACTAATTTTGCGCCGCAACCCGAATTTACTGGGTTTCAGGAAATTTATAAGTGTGTAGGAACATAATTTGAATGGAAAATATATTTTGCGCCGCAAAGTGCTTTTGCAAGCCTTGAAAATAGAGGGTTTCCAAAGACAGGATTGAGAAATAGATAACCCCGACAGGGGACGGAAACTTGTTCAATCTCCGCATTTCGTTGTTATAATCTTCATTGAGAAATAGATAACCCCGACAGGGGACGGAAACACTGGTACGGAATTTCGGACATTGGTTTTATTTAATTGAGAAATAGATAACCCCGACAGGGGACGGAAACCATAATATGAATTATATTTAATTATGATATTTTATTGAGAAATAGATAACCCCGACAGGGGACGGAAACTTTTTCATGAGTGTACCTCCTATTCATACAATTATTATTGAGAAATAGATAACCCCGACAGGGGACGGAAACGAATTAGCAGACTTGCTTGCAGTATTAGACTTTATTGAGAAATAGATAACCCCGACAGGGGACGGAAACGGTTGTAAAATCCCCTTTATCCCTTCCATCTGGATACAATTGAGAAATAGATAACCCCGACAGGGGACGGAAACCCATTCAAGCATTTTTTTCTCCTTCTTCATCTGTAAATTGAGAAATAGATAACCCCGACAGGGGACGGAAACATCTATGGGCTTTTTATTCAGTTGTCAATGTGCGATTGAGAAATAGATAACCCCGACAGGGGACGGAAACGGCATTCTGGTATAAACCATTCGTGCCAAAGCCATACTATTGAGAAATAGATAACCCCGACAGGGGTCGCTTGTTGAGAAGGAGAAAAATGTGAGTTATTTATATGTATGTGAACAAGGGGCAACTATTGGATATGAGGGATGTCGTTTTCAGGTTAAATACAAGGATGGATTATTGAAAAGTATTCCAGCGGAAACGTTGGAAATGATACAGGTATTTGGGAAGGCCCAGTTAACAACACAGTGCATGACGGAATGCTTAAAACGCGGAATAAATGTAATTTTTTATTCGTTATATGGGGCATATTTTGGACGACTTACTTCCACAAATCATGTGAATGTAAAAAGGCAACGTTTACAAGCAGGGCTTTCTGAAGAATTTAAAATGAAAATGGCGAAAAGCATTGTACGTGCAAAGGTAAAAAATCAGGTTGTAGTTTTAAGACGTTATGTTAGAAATAAGCCGGTGAATTGTGATTACGAGATACAGCAAATGTTGCGCTTAGGTGAGAAAATTGAAAATTGTGGTAATGTAAATCAGATTATGGGCTATGAGGGGGCAGCAGCCAGAAATTACTTTAGGGCACTTGGTAAATTGATAGATCCTGAGTTCCACTTTGAAAAACGTAGTAGAAGACCACCACGGGATCCGTTTAATTCGATGATTAGTCTGGGGTATTCTATTGTTTTAAACGAGATATATGGAAAGTTGGAAGGTAAGGGGCTAAATCCGTATTTTGGAGTGCTCCATCAGGATAGGGAAAAGCATCCAACACTTGCTAGTGATCTGATGGAGGAGTGGCGGGCTGTTCTGGTCGACTCGTTGAGTATGAGTATATTGAATGGTCATGAAGTTGGGATAGAGGAGTTTTATCGTGAGGATGGAATGGAAGGGATTTATCTTAGCTCAAAAGGCTTTAAAACATATGTCAATAAATTAGAAAGTAAATTTAATGCCAGCAACAGATATTTGAGCTATGTGGATTATTCTGTAAGTTTTCGAAGAGCTTTGGATTTACAAGTGAATCAATTTTGTTGCGCAATAGAAAATAACGATCCCACATTGTATAAGCCGGTTCAGATCAGGTGAGAAAATGGAAAATTATTTTTGGAATACACAAGAAAAAAGTTATTCAAAAAAGATCTTTGTTCTTATTATCTATGATATTGTGAACAACAGTAATCGAGTAAAGTTTGCCAAGCAAATGTCGGGATATGGTTTTCGTGTGCAAAAGTCTGCTTTTGAGGCGGTGCTGGAGGAGAGCAAGCTAAGAAAGTTGGAAAAAGAGATAACCAAATATATAGATGTAGAAGAAGATAGTGTACGTTTATACCGTATGACAGGATATGGAGAAGTTAAACTTTATGGAAATAATACAAAAATAGAAGCGGAGGATTTAATAATAATATGAGTCAAACAGTGCTTTTTTCTCCAGTTGGCGGAACAGATCCCATTTCTGAATATAATTACTATGATGGAGCCTTGCTGCATATAGCACGCTATTATCAACCAGATACTATATATATGTATATGTCAAAGGAAATACTGGATAATCATAAGAGGGATAACAGATATTTATATTGTCTGGATAAGCTGTATAAAAAACTTGGGATAGAATATGAGTATGAGATAATAGAGCGCCCTAATTTGGTCAATGTTCAAGAATTTAACTTTTTTTATTTTGAATTTAAAAAAATTCTTGATGATATACGTAAAGATATAGGGGAAGAAAGTACGCTGCTTATTAATATTTCATCTGGTACACCGGCAATGAAAAGTGCATTGATGGTACTTGCAACTCTTGGAGCGCTGGATTGTAAGACAATTCAGGTATCAACTCCAAGTAAGAGCATGAACCAGCATCAGCATGGAAAAGAGGATATTCGTGAATTATGGGAAGTAGATCCAGATAATGAAGCAGGTGCGAAAAACAGATGTGAAGTAATAAAATGTCCATCGTTGGATATTATTCAGCAGGAAAATCATATAAAAAAACTACTTTTAAAATACGATTATTCAGCGGCATTGGAAATAGCAAAAGAATTGCCAGCAAAATTTACAGAAGGATATATTGAGTTGTTGAAAATGGCTTCTAGTAGGATCATGCTTGATTTTAGAGGTGTAGATACAGCGATAGCTAAAGAAGGAGCATATGAAATTGCAGTTAAAAGTGGTAATGATCGAGAATTGTTTGAGTATATACTGATTTTAGATGTTAAGGTTAAACGCCAGGAATATGCGGATTTTGTTAGAGCATTGTCTCCGCTGATTTTAGAACTCTTTATCAG
>CAVFAT010000025.1:29232-39256 GCA_963620785.1 Bacteroidaceae bacterium | reverse complement strand
TTATCAGAGTGTTAAAAAAGCAGCTGAACATTAATATAAAAGAGTATGTTTGTTATAAGGATGGAATGAGATGGGATAAGACAAAATTGCAGTCTGACGAGAATGGCCGAAAAATTAGGAATATATTTGATGAGGCATATAAAGAAAGAAGAGGAGGATTTCGCTATGGTATAGTATATGCAAATCATCTAAAAGAGATTGCGGAAGTACTGATTAAAGATTTAAAAATAATTTCTTTAATTCAGGATTTAAGAAAAGTTGAAGAAAAACTACGAAATCCGGCTGCACATACAATGATTTCAATTACAGACGAAAAAGTGAAAATTGAATCGGGGTTCACATCTGCACAAATTATAAAGAAGCTGAAAGAAATGTGCAGATATGCAGGAGTCAATATTAAAGCGGAACAATGGAATGATTATGAAAAAATGAATTCTATTATTATAAAAAGGATAGAAAGCCAGAATAGCGAATATACATTTTGAAAAGGAGAGAATAAAATGGAATTACTCAAATTAATCATATTACCGGTTCTTGCAGCAGCACTAGGCAGCTTCTTGATTGCAAGAGGAAATAAATATTATCTGGAAAAGAAGGGGCAGGCAGGAATACAGGGAAAAGAGGCCTACCTGATCCTCTATAGTCCGATCATATACGGTATCATCTGTTATATGGTTTACTTAAAAGAGTATACTGCAGCAAACAGCCTGCTGCTTTCAGCGGGAGTAATCGCCTGTGTCGGCTTTGTCGGCGCACCGATCCTCAAGGGATTTTTGATCAACCGACTGATCAAGCTGGGAATCATGGCCAATCCGGAAGGAAAAAGAAAAGGAATAATGCTAACCGGAATCATAGAAGTAATCCCGATTCTTGCACTGGTCATGTATCTCTTAGTAGCTTTTGGCATCATCAGCAAATAAGGAGCAAAGAACTTCAATTTGATTTTTGAGCACATGCATTTTCCTTCTTCATTTCCTTCATCTCAGGCAGAAGGGTGATCAACATAGTGATAAAGCAAAGACTTCCGCCGATGACATTGGAGATGGGCTCTGCCAGAAAGACACCATCTGTTCCCAGACCGAAGGCGTAGGGCAGGAGCACTGTAAGTGGGATTACGATAATTGCCTTTCTCAGGAGAGAAAAGAAAATAGCCTGCTTGTTTTTGCCAAGCGATTTAAACATAGTCTGCCCTGTATACTGGAAGACCATAAAGACGAAGGCGTTAAAGTAGAGCTTCAAGGCAGGGATGGCATCCTCCAGCAGGGTTTTGTCCGATGAAAAGATCGAGATCAAAAGATGAGGTGCATGAAGAATCACCATCCAGGCAACCATGGCATAAACTGCTGCCATAAGAGCCATCATAGAGCCGGCACGTATGACACGTTCCGGCTTTTTTGCACCGTAATTATAGCTGATAAGAGGGGAAGTACCGTCTGCAATTGCCAGAATCGGAGTTTCCACCAGCTGGCGAATACTGGAGATGATTGTCATAATCGAAATATAAAGATCGCCGCCTGTCGTTGAGAGAACTTTGTTGCAGAAGGCAGTTACCAGACTGTTGGTCAGCTGCATAATGAAAGAAGCAAGGCCGAGGGAAACGATTCTTCCGGCTCGCTTTTGACAATGAAGGAATTCATCTTTCGTAAGCAGTCTCAGCCTTAAGGCGGAGCGCTTATAGAGAAAATGCAGGACATAAATGGCAGAAAGGGTCTGCGAAAGAATGGTCGCAATGGCGGCACCCCTTACACCCAGTCCGAAGGCAAAGATAAAAATCGGATCCAGAATGATATTGGCAAGCGCACCGATCATAACAGAAAGCATGCCATTCCCAGCATAGCCCTGGGCATTGATAAAAGGATTGAGTCCGACTGCTACCATAGAGGGAAAGGTTCCCAAAAGGTAAATGCGGATATAGGGAAGGGCATAGATCAGTGCCGTGTCGGAGGCACCGAAAAGAACCAGAATTGGCCGGCAGAAAATCATACATAAAATCGTCAGCAGGATTGCTGTGATCGTGAGCAGAGTATAGGAAGTATTCATGATATTCTCGGCTTCACGGTCATTTTTTTTGCCTCTTTCAATGGCAAAAAGAGGAGAACCGCCGCTGCCGTACATATTGGCGAAGGCAGAAATAATAACAATTAGGGGAAAACAAAGGCCAACTGCACCTAAGGCTGCAGTTCCGATATCCGGAATTCTTGCGGTATAAACACGATCTACAATATTATAAAGCAGGTTCAAAACCTGTGCCGCCAGCATAGGCATGGCGGCACGCAGGATACTGCTTGAAATCTTACCATTTGCAAAATCAATCTGTTTCATTTTGCTAAGCTTCCTTCTTTCCTTTATACAAAAATCAAACATTGTCCATTATAGCACAAATTGGGAAAGTGTTATAATAAGAGCGTCGCAGGGCTGCTGCAGCAATGGAAAGAAGCTGAATAAGATGGCAGCGGAACTGAAAAGGCAGATGTTACAGATGTTATCAGAGAAAAAGGACAGACGATATCATCAAAGAAAAATAACTGATAATATCAGAGATAAAGTGACGGATAACCTCAGAGATAAAAAGATAAAAAGAGAACAGAAGTAAAAGGAACAATAAAATGGAAAATGAAGAGAAAATCATGAAAAAGGGACTTGTAATGGAAGGCGGCGCAATGCGCGGGATGTTTACCGTCGGCGTGCTGGATGTTTTTATGGAGAACAATATTACTTTTGACGGAGCGATCGGTGTTTCGGCCGGAGCGGTATTCGGATGCAATATAAAATCCAGACAGATCGGCAGAGCCATCCGCTATAACAAAAAATATTGCGGGGATATCCGTTACGGAAGCGTGATGTCCTGGCTGATCACCGGCGATTTATACAGCGAGAACTTTTGCTATGGCAAGGTTGCTTATGAGCTGGATCCCTTTGATATCAAGGCTTACAGGGAAAACCCCATGGAATTTTATGTGGTTTGTACGGATGTAATGACCGGAAAGCCTCTCTATAAAAAACTGGAAAGAGGAAACGGAAAGGACATGGCTTACTTCAGAGCATCTGCTTCCATGCCGATTGTCTCAAAACCGGTGAAGGTGGACGGAAAGCTTCTTTTAGATGGAGGCATTTCGGATTCGATTCCCCTTCGTAAGATGGAAAGATTAGGCTATGAAAGAAACCTTGTAATTCTGACACAGCCGGAGGGATATCGGAAGGAACCGATGGAAAAGAGAAAGCTGATGAAGCTTGCCCTTGCCAGATATCCGAAGCTGGGACGTGCCATGGAGGTTAGACATATCATGTATAACCGGGAGCTGGAACATGTCTTCCGGGAGGAGCAGGCAGGTAAGGCTCTGGTGATCCGGCCGAAGGAAGATTTGAGAATCGGAAAGGCAGAAAAGAATCCGGAGGAGTTGGAGAGAGTCTACCAACTGGGCCGTGAAGCGGCCGAAGAAAGGCTGGATGAGATCAAAAAATGGCTTTCTGAGACAGATTTAGAAGAAAAACTGTTAAAAAAATAACAAAAAGTGCAAATTTATGTGTTCAATTCGAAAAAAATGGTGTAAACTGATTCTATATTAGACATGCAGCTAGATAAATGTCAGCAAAAGATCATGACAAAGACTTATTTACTAAGAATTTATTAGTTGGTTTAGTAAAGCGGATTGCTGATTTCGTAAACTGAAAAACTGATTTCGTAAAGCATAAGATTTTGGTCATGGTAGAAGGAGAAAATATGGAATTCATTAAGTATGAAACAGAAGACCGGATCGCCCTCTTGACAATTGACAGACCCAAGGCTTTGAATGCATTGAATAGCAGTGTACTCGAAGAGCTGGATCAGGCCATTGATGCGGTAGATTTTCAGGAAGTGCGTGTTTTGATCATTACCGGTAGCGGAGAAAAATCTTTTGTAGCCGGTGCGGATATTGGCGAGATGAGTAATCTTACCAAGGAAGAGGGTACAGCTTTTGGCAAAAAAGGAAATGATATCTTCCGCAAGATTGAAAGCCTTCCGATTCCGGTAATCGCAGCCATAAACGGATTTGCACTTGGCGGAGGCTGTGAGCTTTCCATGGCCTGCGATATCAGACTTTGCTCTGAAAATGCAGTATTTGGACAGCCGGAAGCAGGACTTGGTATTACACCGGGCTTTGGCGGTACACAGAGACTGGCCAGAATTATTGGCATCGGCAGAGCAAAGGAACTGATTTTCAGCACATCCAATATTAAGGCTGATGAGGCTTATCGGATTGGACTTGTAAATCATGTATATCCGATTGAAGAGCTTCTGCCGCAGGCAAAGAAGCTTGCATCCAGAATTGCAGGTAATGCACCGATTGCAGTCAGAAACTGCAAAAAGGCAATCAATGACGGCCTGCAGACAGATATTGACAGTGCAATTGTAATCGAAGAGAATCTTTTCGGCGACTGCTTTGAGACGCATGATCAAAAGGAAGGAATGGGGGCCTTTCTGGAGAAAAGAAAAGAGAAGAACTTCATTAACAGTTGATAGAAGCGTTTTATAATGCATACACTTGAAAAGGAGGAAATAGTGTAATGAAAGTAGCAGTTATTGGCGCAGGAACAATGGGCTCCGGTATTGCCCAGACATTCGCACAGTGCGATCAGTTTGATACCGTATATCTTTGTGATATCAAACAGGAATTCGCAGATAATGGTTTTGCAAAAATTCAGAAAAGTATTAATAAGAGCGTCAGCAAAGGACGTATCGATCAGGCGAAGGCAGATGAATATCTCGGAAAAGTAAAAACAGGCCTTAGCACAATCGCTGTAGATGCAGACCTGATCGTAGAAGCAGCAATCGAAAATATGCAGATCAAGAAGGACTGCTTCAAACAGCTTCAGGAAGAAATCGTAAAGAATCCGGATTGCATCTATGCAACCAACACCTCTTCTCTTTCCATTACGGAGATCAGCAAGGGTCTTGCAAAGCCGGTAATCGGTATGCATTTCTTTAACCCGGCTCCGGTAATGAAACTGATCGAGATCATTGCAGGCATGACAACTCCTGCAGAGACAGTAGAGAAGGTAAAAGAGATTTCTGTAGCTCTTGGAAAGACACCGGTTCAGGTCAATGAGGCAGCAGGCTTTGTTGTAAACAGACTGCTTGTTCCTATGATCAATGAAGCGATCTTTGAATACATGGAAGGTGTTTCCGATATTCAGGGTATTGATACCGCAATGAAGCTTGGCTGCAACCATCCGATGGGACCGCTCGAGCTTGGAGACGTTGTAGGACTTGATGTTTGCCTTGCAATCATGGAAGTTCTTTATGCAGAAACAGGAGACAGCAAGTATCGTCCCTGCCCGCTTCTTAGAAAGATGGTTCGTGCAAATATGCTTGGTGCAAAGACGGGCATCGGCTTCTACAAATATGGAGAAGGTGGAAAGACACCGAACGAAATGAGATAAGCGGAAAGACAGTTAAAGACAAAAGAACAGGCCTTTCTCTGTGTACTTTGTGCACAGAGGGGACCTGCTATATATTTTGGATAAGATTGTTAAAAAAGTAACAATCCAAAAGCGCATCAAAATTGTATCTATTATTGTGATCTGAAAAAAATCCGGATCACAATTTAGAGATAGATAGTTGAGGGTATAAGGAATATCCTTTGCGAGTAATGTAAAAGAACAAAAGGAGGACACATCATGGATTTTACACTGGATAAAAAACATGAAATGGCCAGAAGTCTGTTCCGGGAGTTTGCAGAAAAAGAAGTAAAGCCCCTGGCACAGGAAGTGGATGAAACAGAAGCTTTTCCACGTGAGACAGTTGAAAAAATGGCAAAATACGGATTCCTGGGAATTCCGGTTCCGAAGGAATACGGTGGCCAGGGCTGTGATGTATTAACCTATGCAATGCTGGTTGAAGAGCTTGCAAAGGTTTGCGGAACAACAGCAGTTATCGTTTCCGCACATACATCTCTTTGCATCGATCCGATCATGAC
Source organism: Bacteroidaceae bacterium (assembly GCA_963620785.1). Taxonomy (GTDB): domain Bacteria; phylum Bacillota; class Clostridia; order Lachnospirales; family Lachnospiraceae; genus RUG14243. The sequence goes on along the minus strand of CAVFAT010000025.1, from coordinate 33,299 downwards.
TTATGGTACGGAAGAGCAGAAACAGAAATATATTCCGGATCTTGCTGCAGGCAGAAAGCTTGGTGCTTTTGGTCTGACGGAGCCGGGTGCAGGTACAGATGCTCAGGGACAGCAGACAAAGGCAGTTCTTGATGGCGATGAGTGGGTTCTGAATGGATCCAAATGCTTTATCACAAACGGTAAAGAAGCAGATGTTTATATCGTAATTGCAGTAACAGGTGTTGTTGAAAAACGTGGCAGAAAGCAGAAAGAAATTTCCGCTTTTATCGTAGAAAAGGGCACACCCGGATTTACCTTTGGCACAAAGGAGAAGAAGATGGGCATCCGTGGATCTTCTACCTATGAGCTGATCTTTACAGACTGCCGTATTCCGAAGGAAAATATCCTCGGACAGAAGGGCAAGGGCTTCAATATTGCCATGCATACACTGGATGGTGGACGTATCGGTATTGCTGCTCAGGCACTCGGTCTTGCAGAAGGTGCACTCGAGGCAACTGTTGCTTATACAAAAGAAAGAAAACAGTTCGGAAAATCAATTTCCGCTTTCCAGAATACCCAGTTCCAGCTGGCAGATATGGCAACAAAATGCGATGCAGCTCAGCTTATGGTTTACAGAGCTGCAAAAGCAAAGGAAACACAGAAGAGCTACAGCGTAGAAGCAGCTAAGGCAAAGCTTTATGCGGCAGAAGTAGCAATGGAAGTAACAACCAAGGCAGTTCAGCTTCATGGTGGATACGGTTATATCCGTGACTATGATGTAGAACGTATGATGCGTGATGCAAAGATTACGGAGATCTACGAGGGAACATCTGAGGTTCAGCGTATGGTTATTTCCGGCAGCTTACTGAAATAGGAGGAAATTGTTTTGAAGATAGTAGTATGCATAAAACAGGTTCCTGATACAAAAGGCGGCGTTAGCTTCAAACCGGATGGAACACTTGACCGTGCAGCAATGCTTGCCATCATGAATCCGGATGACAAGGCAGGACTGGAAGCTGCCCTTCGTATCAAAGAAGAGTACGGTGCAGAGGTTACCGTTATTACCATGGGTCTTCCGAAGGCAGAGGATGTACTTCGTGAAGCACTTGCAATGGGAGCAGATAAGGCAATTCTTGTAACAGACAGAAGACTGGGTGGAGCAGATACCTGGGCAACTTCCCAGACGATCGCAGCTGCAATTCGCAAGATGGATTATGATCTGATCATTACAGGCCGTCAGGCAATCGACGGTGATACCGCTCAGGTTGGACCGCAGATTTCAGAGCATCTTGGCATTCCGGTTATTTCTTATGCAGAAGGAATTGAGATCGATGGAGATTCTGTTATTGTTAAGAGACAGTATGACGACAGATATCATATGGTAAAGGCAAAAATGCCCTGCCTGATCACAGCACTTGCTGAGCTGAATGAGCCGCGTTACATGACACCGGGCGGAATTTTTGATGCCTGGGATGCAGAGATCATTACCTGGGGAAGAGATGACCTGGTAGGACTTTCTGATGAAAATATCGGTCTTAATGGTTCTCCGACAAAGATTGCAAGAGCATCTGATAAGGTGCGCAAGGGCGCAGGAGAAACTTTTGCAGATCTCGATGCCGATGGTGCAGCTTCTTTGATTACAGAGAAACTGCTTGAGAAACACATTATTTAAAAAGGCGGTGAAACGTATGAATATCGAAGAATATAAAGGTGTATATGTGTTTGCCCAGCAGGTAGACCATGAACTCGGAAACATTGCCTTTGAGCTTCTCGGAAAGGCAAAAGAACTGGCAGAGCCGCTGCAGACAGAAGTAACAGCTGTTTTGCTTGGTTATCAGGTAAAGGATCTGGCAGACCAGCTGGCAGCTTATGGCGCAGATAAGGTTATCGTTGTAGATGATCCTGAGCTTGAGGTATATAGAACAGAGCCTTATACACATGCTCTGGCATCTGTGATCAATGAATATAAGCCGGAAATCCTTCTGGTAGGTGCAACAGCAATCGGCCGTGATCTTGGCCCGAGAGTATCAGCCAGAGTTGCAACCGGTCTGACAGCAGATTGTACGATGCTTGAGATTGGTAATTTCCCGCTTGTTGGAAAAGATCAGAAGCCGAATCAGCTTCTGATGACAAGACCGGCTTTTGGCGGCAATACCATTGCAACTATCGCTTGCCCGGATCATCGTCCGCAGATGGCAACCGTAAGACCTGGTGTAATGCAGAAAATCACACCGATCGAAGGTGCAAAGGCAGAAGTGATCGAATACAATCCTGGCTTCACACCGGACAACAAATATGTAGAAATCCTGGAAGTAGTTAAGGCTGTAAATGATGCTGTAGATATCCAGGATGCAAAGATCCTTGTTTCCGGAGGCCGTGGTGTTGGCAGTCCTGAGAACTTCAAGCTCCTTGAAGATCTGGCAGAGGCTGTAGGCGGAACAGTAAGCTGCTCCCGTGCAGTTGTAGATTCCGGCTGGAAGCCGAAAGAGCTCCAGGTTGGTCAGACAGGAAAGACAGTAAGACCGAATGTTTATTTTGCGATCGGTATTTCCGGAGCGATCCAGCATGTAGCCGGCATGGAAGAGTCCGATTATATCATTGCTATCAATAAGGAAGAGACTGCTCCGATCTTTGATGTAGCAGATCTTGGTATTGTAGGTGATCTGAACAAGATCGTGCCGAAGCTGACAGAAATGATCAAGGCCAATACCGTAAAATAAAGAGCTTCGTGCAGAAAATTTTCTGGCATAAAAGAAAAAGAAGAAAGCACATTTTATAAAGCGCATTTTATTTTAAAGAAACATATTCTTTTAAGGAAGCATATTCCAAAGAGACAAGACAAAGAGATCTCTAGGGAAGATGCTTCCTTTTTCTGTAATAAGAAACTTTCTTCCTATTACATGAAAATGCTTCGCGAGGATGCCCGCTGAGGACTGCAATTTAGATGCCGCAAGCGACCAGTGCAGGCGCAAGAATGTGCCAAGGATTACTTAATATTGGCCCTGTAGTTTTGACTAATAAAAGTTTGTTGAAAACCGCAAAATGAAACGCTATAATTAATATAACTGAGACGTTAATCAGTTAACAAAATAACAGGTTTAAGGTTTTACAAGGAGGTCTATTTACTATGGCAATCGGAACCTATGAGCAGTACAAAGAGAGAATGCTCAAGATGAAACCGAACGTATACCTTCACGGAGAGAAGGTTGACCGTTCTAACGGCAAGCAGGGCGCTGAGAGAGATCTGGCTGACTGGGTTAAAGGCGGCGCTTATGTTATGAAACAGTGCTATGACACAGCAAATGACCCGGATTATGCAGATGTTTGCGTTATCGATGACAAGGATGGCGTACATAACAGATGCTGTCACATCAACCAGTCTATCGACGATCTGCTGAAGAAACAGCTGATGACTCGTCTGATCTGCCACAGAGTAGGTGGATGTATGCAGAGATGTATGGGAACAGATGCTATGAACGCTCTGTATTCTGTAACATATGACTGTGATCAGGCATGTGGCACAAACTATCATGAAAGACTGAAAAAGTATATCGCATACGTTCAGGAATATGATCTTGTTGCTAACTGTGCACAGACTGACGTTAAGGGCTCCAGAAATAAGAAATATAAGAGAGCTCATCAGCAGCCGGATCCGGATCAGTTCGTACACGTAGTAGAAACAAACGTTGACGGTATTGGCGTTGATGGAAAGCCATGTAAGGGTATCATCGTTCGTGGTGCTAAGATCTGCAACTCTAACGCTCCTTACGTTGATGAAATCATCGTTAACCCGACAAAGTTCATGGATGCAGAAGATAAGGATTATGCAGTAGCATTCGCTCTTCCGGCAGACTGGGATGGCGTTAAGCTGATGGCTCTTCCGGGACTGCACCACCAGAGAAAGCACCTTGACGCTCCGTTCGCAAAGATCGGTGATGTTGAGTCTCTGACAATCTTTGATGACGTATTCGTACCGGAAGACAGAGTCTTCATGTGCGGTCGTGATCATGAAGGTGTTTGCCGTTATGCAGGCTACCTTGCACTGATGTTCGCTCACTATCACAGACATTCTTACACAGGATGTAAGA
>CAVFAT010000025.1:0-28668 GCA_963620785.1 Bacteroidaceae bacterium | reverse complement strand
GATACGAGAGAGCTTATGCTTCACCGCGTTCTATGCTTGCTCGTTTCGATGCTTCTGCAGCAAAGAAATAATCCATGTTTTCAGAACGGAATTTGTAAAAAACCTTGTAAAAACCTTATGGGAGGCAGGAAATTGCAGTTGCAGTTTCCTGCCTTCATGGTTTTTCTGTGTTGAAAACAAAGCCTATAAGTAATATAATATTTAAGCTTGAATTCATATAATCGGATGTTTGAACTGAGAAAAAGAAGCAGGATCAGACATTTCTGAAAGAATATTATTTTAATGGATAACCGGAGGTTTCACGAAGTATGAAGTACGGAGTAAATGAACTCAGAAGAATGTACCTGGAATTCTTCGAAAGCAAGGGACATCTTGCAATGAAGAGCTTTTCTTTGGTACCGCATAATGATGACAGTCTTTTGCTGATCAATGCCGGCATGGCGCCCCTTAAGCCTTATTTTACAGGCCAGGAGATCCCGCCGCGCAATAGGGTGACAACCTGTCAGAAATGTGTCCGTACAGGAGATATTGAAAATGTAGGAAAGACAGCCAGACATCTGACTTTCTTTGAGATGCTGGGCAACTTTTCTTTTGGCGATTATTTTAAAACAGAAGCAATTCACTGGTCCTGGGAATTTTTGACTGAGGTTCTGAAGCTTGATCCGGAAAGACTTTATCCTTCTATTTACGGTGAGGACGAAGAAGCCTTCAAGATCTGGAATGAAGAGATCGGCGTTCCGGCAGAGAAGATCTATCGTTTCTACCGTGATCCGGAGACCGGAGAATGTGATAACTTCTGGGAGCATGGCTCAGGCCCCTGCGGACCATGTTCTGAAATCTACTATGACCGTGGAGAAAAGCACGGAAATGGCCCGGAGGATGTTATGGGCGGCGAAGGCGATCGTTTCATGGAAGTATGGAACAACGTATTCACCCAGTTTAACAATGACGGACATGGCAATTATACAGAATTGAGCCAGAAGAATATTGATACCGGCATGGGCTTAGAGCGTCTTGCTGTTGTTATGCAGGATGTGGATTCCGTATTTGACGTGGATACCATGAAGGCAATCCGCGACAAGGTCTGCGAGCTTTCCGGAAAAACCTATCAGACAAATGATAAGGATGATGTTTCCATTCGTCTGATCACCGATCATATCCGTTCTACAACCTTTATGATCTCAGATGGTATTATGCCTTCAAATGAAGGAAGAGGCTATGTACTTCGCCGTCTGATCCGTCGTGCAGCACGTCATGGACGTATGCTTGGCATCAAGGGCGAATTTATGGCAACAATGGCGGATGTGGTTATCCGCGAGAGCAAGGATGGTTATCCGGAGCTGGAAGAAAAGCAGGAATTTATCCGCCGGGTACTGACCGAGGAAGAACACAAGTTCAATGCAACCATCGACCAGGGACTTTCTATTCTGGCTGATATGGAGGCTGAGCTGGAGAAAAAGGGCGAGAAGGTACTTCCCGGTGCAGATGCATTCAAGCTTTATGATACCTATGGATTCCCGGTAGATCTGACAGAAGAAATCCTTGAGGAGAAGGGCTTCTCCTATGACAAGGAAGGATTTGCAGCTGCCTATGAAGAGCAGAGACAGAAGGCAAGAGGAGCTCGTAAGACTTCTAACTATATGGGTAAGGAAGCTTCTGTATATGATGATATCAATAAAGAAATCACATCTTCCTTTGTCGGATACGACAATCTCAGCTATCGTTCAAAGATCAGCGTGCTGACAACAGAGGTTGATCCGGCAAATGATAAGTACGGAGAGCTGGCAGAGGCGCTGACAGACGGAGACAAGGGAACGATCATTGTAGATGAGACACCTTTCTATGGAACCATGGGTGGCCAGGTAGGAGACAAGGGAAGCATTTCTACAGCAGAAGGTTCCTTTGAAGTAGAGGATACCATTCATCTCCTTGGCGGAAGAATCGCTCATATCGGTCATATGACAAGCGGTATGCTGAAGGTTGGCGATGAAGTAGAACTTAAGGTTGATGAAGAAAGAAGAGCGGATATCGCAAAGAATCACTCTGCAACACATTTGACCCAGAAGGCTTTGAGAGAGGTGCTGGGTGACCATGTACAGCAGAAGGGCTCTTATGTAGATGAGGCAAGACTTCGTTTTGACTTTGTTCATTTCTCAGCTATGACAGCGGAAGAGCTGGCAGAAGTCGAGAAGCGTGTAAATGAGCGAATTGCTGCGAATGTCCCGGTCATTACCGAGGTAATGAGCCTTGAGGATGCAAAGAAGACCGGAGCCATGGCTCTTTTCGGCGAGAAATACGGCGACAGCGTTCGTGTCGTAAAGATGGGAGAATATTCCACTGAGCTTTGTGGTGGTACCCATGTAGCAAATACAGGTTCTATCGGTCTCTTCAAGATTCTTTCCGAAAGTGGTGTGGCTTCCGGTGTGAGAAGAATCGAAGCGATCACAGGTACAGCTGTCCTGCAGTATTATGCAGATCTTGAGAAGACGATCGAAGAAGCTGCAAAGACAGTAAAAGCAAGTCCGGCAGAGCTTCTGACCAGACTGGAGCATCTCATGAAGGAAGTAAAAGAGCTGGAGAGCGAGAATGCTTCCCTCAAGAGTAAGGCTGCCAATGAAGCCCTTGGTGACGTAAGTGACCAGGTAAAAGAGATCAATGGTGTGAAGTACATTGGTAAGGCTTTAGATGGCGTTGCTGCAGGTGATATGAGAAATCTCGGCGATCAGCTGAAGGAGAAGATCGGAGAAGGTGTGGTGCTTCTGATCTCTTCTGCAGATGGAAAGGTTTCCTTGGTTGCAATGGCTACGGATGAGGCTGTGAAGAAGGGTGCTCATGCGGGCAACCTGATCAAGGCAATTGCCAAGCTTGTAGGCGGCGGCGGTGGTGGCCGACCGAATATGGCGCAGGCCGGCGGTAAGAATCCGGCAGGAATTGCGCAGGCTCTGGAAGAAGCAGAGAAGGTTCTGGCAGAGCAGCTTTCCTAAGAAATTCCTGATAGAATCAGATTTTCTTTAAGGAAAAGCGACATTAAAATTGTGTGGGGATGAGTCGTGCATTTTTATTCTATTCAAATGATATTATTTGTAGCAGTACTTTTTGTACTCTACTACACGGTATGCCGCAGGAAGCAGTGGATTCTGCTTCTTGTGGCATCTGCCGCCTTTTATATGTATTTCGGCCAGCTCTTCGGTTTATTGGTTGCGGTGACAGCCTTTACCGTCTGGGCCGGCGGAATGATCCTGACAAAGCTGACAGCAGACTATAAAATAGCCAGGAAAGCGGAAGGTATTACAAGAGAAGAGAAAAAGGCTATGAAAAAGAAGCTGACCTTCAAAAAGCGTTGGGTTCTTTTGGGAGAGCTGGTGATCAATCTTGGCATTCTGGGCTTTTTTAAGTATGGCGGTCTGTATTTTGAGGGATTTATCTTCCCGCTTGGAATTTCATTCTATACCTTCCAGGCACTGTCATATTTATTTGACATCTATAACGATAAGTATGAAGCGGATTCTAATTTTTTCCACTTCCTGCTTTTCGTATCCTGGTTTCCGCAGATGCTGCAGGGACCAATTTCCAGATTTAATGAATTAGGAATTCAATTTTTCGAAGAGCATGAATTTGATTTTGAAGGTCTGAAACGTTCCCTTCTGCTCTTTGCCTTCGGCTGTATGAAAAAGTATGCGATCGCCGATGTTCTGGCAAAGAGCATAACAGCTATTTTTGGCTCTGGTATGAGCGGGCAGAGCGGCAGTACGATCTTTTGGGGAACCGTGCTCGGAACCATTCAGCAGTATGCGGATTTTTCCGGCGGTATCGATATGGTACTGGCGATTTCCGGTCTTTTCGGCATTGCAGTAAAGGACAACTTCCGCCAGCCCTATTTTGCGGTAAGCCTGGCTGATCTTTGGAGAAGATGGCATATCAGTCTCTGTGACTGGGCAAGAGATTATATTTATTATCCCTTCGCTGTAACCAAGCCCATGATGAAGCTGGTTAAGTGGGGATCCAAGCATTGGGGCAAGGTCGGAAGACTTCTGCCGGCCATGATTGGAAATCTGGTCGTTTTTGCCCTGGTAGGCATTTGGCATGGAACCGGCTGGAATTACTTTATTTGGGGTCTTTATAACGGCATACTCATGTCTCTGAGTGACCTTATGAAGCCTCTCTTTAAGAAGCTGACAGAGATCCTGCATATCAATCGAAAGTCTTTTGCTTTTCGTTGTTTTCGTATCGTAAGGACCTGGATCCTGATCGGATTCGGTACGGTCTTTACCCTTTTTGAGAAGGTGGGAGACAGCATGCTGGCTTTCCAGAGTATGCTCCTTCGACCGGACTGGAAGATGATCGGAATCGCATCTGTTCTCAAGAAGAATCTCTATAATGATTCAAAGCTGGTGCCGATTTTTGCTGCGCTTGCATTTTTCATCATGATCGTTCGCAGCGCAATGAAGGAAAAAGGCATCGATGTCTATGAGAAGCTGATGAGCATGAACCTGATCATTCGTTGGCTGATTATTTATTCTGTCATGTTTTTGACGGTAGCGGCCTTTATGTACATGAACGGGGAAGGAGGTTTTATGTATGCAAACTTCTAGAACCAAAAAAGGCGTATTGAAATTCGTCCTCTTTTTTATCTGCTTTGGCCTGGCCAACTGGCTTTTGACTTTTATTCTGACGCCCTTCTGTACTTCTTCCACGGAATTATGGGATAAATACAGAGCCTATGAGAAGGGAAGTCTGGATACGGTTTATGTGGGTACATCGGCCTGCTATGAGGGCATTGATCCTTCCGTGGTAGATGAGATCACAGGTTATTCTTCCTACAATATGGGTTCAAATGCCGAATCTCTTCGTCAGTCAAGGCGAGCAATCAAGGCAGCAATTGATGATCATCAGATCAAGAGGGTAGTTCTGGTTTTGGATGAAACCCTTCTGCAGGAGGGCAAGGAACAGTTTGCCCGTCCGGAGGCAGCTTTCATTCAGGCCCAGAACAGGGGACAGGGACCCTTGGAAAGAATCCAAAACGATGCCTCCTATCTGTTTAATGACAAATATATCGGCGCACCGGAATCCATCAATTTCTGGTTTCCATGGACCTACAACAGAATCAAGGATTTTAAGACCTTCAAAAAGGAATTGAAGGTCAAGCTTGGCATGGAAGAAATGGAAATGAAGGATTGGAACAATATCCGGGAAGAGGATGGTTTTAAGCCCTTTAAGAAAAAGATCAATTACAATAAGATCAAATCGGTTTCATCCATTAGCTGGAATGCATCCCTGATGTCAGAGAAGGGCATGAACTATCTGCAGGACCTGATCGATCTCTGTGATGAGAATGGGGTAGAGCTGATCATTGTTACGCCGCCTTATCCGACCAGTGTGGTGCTCAGCTATGGTTATACCTATGCGGAAAGACATGACTTCATTGAGTCCTGGCTGGAGGAAAGAGGCCTTTCCTATTATGATTTCAATATGGCAAAGGAAGAGCTTTATGAGAAGGAACCGGAGTATTTTAAGGATTGGGATCATAATAATAAGTACGGTGCCCAGGCTTTTTCAGAGTCACTTGGAAACTTCCTTCTCGCCTATGAGAAGGGCGAAGATGTAAGTGAAGACTTCTATGACTGGAAGGATTATCTGGCTACGATCGATTACATTGATTCTGTCGTTTTGGAAGCAAAATCCACGCCGGGAGAGGGAGTCTACCTGAATGCGGGTTCTTATACAGCCCTGAAGGATGTAGAATACCGTTTCCAGGTCTATGACAAGGAAAAAGAAGAATATGTAACGATCCGGGATTACAGCACGAATCCGACAATGAACTATAGTCCGGAAAAAGAGGGCAAGTATAAATTCCGGGTTCAGGCCAGAAAAGCGGGCTCCAAGGAAGAATATGAACGCTATCACACCAAGAGTGTGAATTATTATCTGCAATAAAAAGAAAAGGGGGAAAAATGTTTAAGAAAACTGTAGGGGATTATCTGGATGCAACGGCAGCAAGGCTTCCGGATAAGAAGGCTTTTGTTGATCCGGACAGAAGTGTCACCTTTTCTCAGCTGACTGAGGAAGCGAAAAGGGTAGCACAAGGGATCATTGAGACAGGTGCTTTTAAGAAGGCGGTAGCGATTTATCTGGAAAAATCTGTTACCTGTGCTGTCAGCATGTATGGCGTAATCTACAGCGGCTGCTTTTATACGGTCCTGGATACAGAAATGCCCCAGAGCAGGATTGACAAGATCCTGCATACCTTAGAACCGGAGATCTTTCTGACGGATCGGGCACATGCAGAGGAAGTGAAAGCTTTTGCAGGAGAAAACCGGATTCTTATTTTTGAGGAGCTGCAGGAGAAGGCTTATGACCCTGCACTTTTGGAAAGGGTGCATCATAAGATTCAGTCTTCTGATCTGATGTATGTTCTTTTTACCTCCGGATCAACCGGAAATCCAAAAGGTGTTGCAGCCAGCCATACCATGTTTATTCATTATATGGCCCAGGCAGAGGAGGTCTATGAATACGAAGAGAGCGATGTTCTCTTGAATCAGGTTCCCTTTTATTTCATTATGGCTTCAACGGATCTTTATACGGTAGCCTTTGGAGGCTGTACAACCCATATCGTGCCGAAGATGTATTATGCCTTTCCGGCCATGCTGGTCAATTACATTGCCGAAAATAAAGTAACCTTCCTGATGTGGGTGCCGACAGCCATGGCCATGATCGCCAATACCAAGGCCTTTGAGATCAATGATATGTCCAGCATCAAAAAGGTGAATTTTGGCGGCGAGGTTATGCCGATCAAGGTTTTAAGAGAGTGGCAGAGGCATATTCCGGGGGCATATTATGTTAATGGATATGGCTCTACTGAAATGACAGACGGAGGAACCTATTACCGAATTGACCGGGAATTCGATGATAATGCAACTCTGCCGATCGGAAAGCCTTATCCGAATGTGGATGCCCTTGTTCTGGATGAAAATAATCAGCTGATCGAGGAGCCGGATCTTGCAGGGGAGCTTTGTATTCGCAGTCCTTCCTTGAGTTATGGTTATTACAATGATCCGGAGAGAACAAAGGAGGTTTTTGTACAGAATCCTTTGAATACGGCCTATGAAGAGAAGATTTACCGGACAGGAGATCTGGTAAAGTACAATTCCTATGGAGAATTGGAATATGTTGGCCGCAAGGATTTCCAGATCAAGCATAGGGGACAGAGAATCGAGCTGGGAGAAATCGAGGCCAATGTTTTGTCGCTTGATGATGTGGAAGAGTGTGCCTGCCTTTATCATCAAAAGAAGGAAAGAATTGTCCTTTTCTATACCGGCAAGATCGAGCCCAAGGAGCTGGGCAAGCTTTTGAAAGAGCTTTTGCCGCCCTATATGCTTCCGGGAAAGAGATATCAGCTGGAAAGCATGCCCCATAATCTGAATGGAAAGATTGATCGTGCAGCCTTGAAGGCAGAGATGGACGGATAAGAGAAAATACTTGGATTCGAATGAATTTTGAATAAATCAGGAAGAGAAAGCCGACAGATTTTTGCGTGAATGAAGAAGAAAAGTCTGTCGGAGCTTTCGAGAAAGGAAAAGGGATGGGAGAAATCTTATTGGTTTGTTTTATGGCCGGCTGGCAGATTCTGATTGCTTTTATCGGCTATAAAAAATTGAAAAGGGAGTATGAGGATATTGTTTAAATGAATATTTATTTTATCGGCATGTGTATTTCGATGATCATTTATGTGGTCATCGGAATCCTTGTCAGCAGAAAGATACAGAATGTGGAAGATTATTATGTGGCAGGAAGGCGGGCGCCGGCAGTACTGATTGCCGGCTCTTTGATTGCTTCCTATACCAGCACAGGCATGTTCCTTGGGGATTCCTCGATTTATTATCAGGGTGGTTTTAATGGCCTTTTCCTCTGCGGAGCAATGACTTCTGCGGGTTATTTCTTTGGTTCTGTTTTTTTTGGAAGATTTTTAAGAAGAAGTCAGGCACTTACCATTCCAGAATTTTTCGGAAAACGTTTTTGTTCAAGACATGTGAAAAACCTGGCAGCCTTTACGGCAATCGTAACCATGCTGGTTTATCTGATCTCAGTCATGCAGGGAATCGGAACCCTGATGAATGGAGTAACCGGGATCAATTATAATCTTTGCATTATTATTGCTCTGATCGTATTTACTTTTATTACGGTTTTATCGGGATCCAGTGGTGTCTTGATTACGGATACGATCATGGCTTCTGTTTTTACGGCGGCATTGGTGATCGGTGTTATTTTTGTATCGGTTCGCACGGGTGGATGGTTCCATTCGATTCAGGCGATTTCTGCATCACCGGAGCTGCATGATCTTTTGTCCTGGAAGGGAATTCCGGGCAGTATCGCACCGACAACTTCACAGACCCTCCTTTGGGGCTTTATCAATGGAATTGTCTGGATGGCGGTAGCAACAGCCGGTCCCTGGCAGACCTCCCGCTATTTGATGGCGAAGGATGAATCCACGATCGTGGCATCAACCGTTCCGGCTTCTTTGGGTATTTTCATTCTGGAATTTCTGGTTGCTATGACAGGCTGCTTTGTGAAGCTTTACAATCCGAATTTGGAGGATCCTTCCCAGACCATGATCTATGCGGCAATGAATTTGATGCCGGTTCTTGTGGGGGTGGTTTTGCTTACCGGTGTGCTGGCAGCAGGTATTTCGTCAGCGACCACTTTCTTGTCTTTGATCGGTGCTTCCTTTGCGAATGATGTGTTTGGTCATGGCAGGAAGGATGCGATCCGGACAGGGCGGATTGCCATGGTGATCACCAGTATACTGGTTTTGATTTTTTGTATCATCAATCCGCCGGCTCTTTTCTGGATCATGCTCTTTGGCGGTTCAATCGTGGCTTCCTCTTGGATGCCGGTTGCCCTGGCTTCGGTAATCAGCAAGAGAGTAACAAAGGCCGGTGCTTATGCAGGCATGCTGGTTGGCTTTATTCTTTGCTTTGGCATCAGACTCTATACAGCGACAACAGGAGCAGTTCTTCCGATTTGGATGGATCATGCCCTTGTCGGTATGGTGGCCAATACCCTGGTTATGATCCTGGTATCTGCTTTTACTCAGGTGACAGAAGAGGAAAGACAGGAGAGAGAAAGGCTTCTAACCATTCCGGAATCGGAAAAGGAAGAAAAAGAGGTCAGAAAAATGCTTCGCGCCTCCGGCAGCGGTATGATTGTGGGCCTGCTCATGTTTGCCATTCTGATTCTGCTTTGGGTTCTTCCCTTTCATATGTTGGCCTAGGGAAATGTTTTGCCTGTCCTTCTTTAGGGAACTTAGCGTAAAAATTTAATGACAAAATATAAGGAAGAGGCAGTAATGTTAGAGAAGCAGGCAGTATTTGTCAATTGTTCCTAATATAAGGATGTGCTACAATAAAACACAGATAGCGAGCCGGCCCAGGTCTTACCGGCTTGCAGAAAAAAAGAAAAGAGGGTTTATAGAATGGAAGAATTATTAGAGATCCTTGAAGATATCAAGGAAGATGTGGATTTTGAGAATATTACAGATCTTTACGATGGAAAGTATCTGGATTCTCTGGATGTTCTGCAGATCATTGCAGCTTTAAATGAGGAGTTTGATATTCAGGTTCCGGCATCTGAGATCATTCCGAAGAATTTTAACAGCATGGCTGCCATGTGGGATATGGTTCAGAGACTGCAGGATGAATAAGATGCAGACAGTTGAAAAGAAAAATGTTATAAGCGGAACCGGCGATTTAAAGCCGGTTCTTTTTGCTTTTCCCTATGCCGGAGGAACAGCACTGAGCTATATGAACTGGATTCTGCCGGAGGAAATCCGCTTTGTCCCTCTGGATTACAAGGGACACGGGCTGAGGAGCAGGCTGGAATTTGCAGAATCCATACAGGAGATTGCGGAGGATGCGGCAGAACAGATCTCTTCCAAGCTGGAAGAAGGACAGTCCTTTTCGATCTTTGCGCACAGTATGGGCGGTATTATCGCCTGGTATACGATCAGAATCCTGAAGGAAAAATACAAGCTGGAACCAGACTGCTATTTTCCTTCCTGCAGTGCAGTTCCGGCTGACTTTCCGCCGGATAGTCATACCTTTGGCTCGGATGATCTTGTAATGGATTATCTGAAAAACAGTATGAGAATGCCGGAGAAGACCCTGCAGAATCCTCGTTTTCAAAAGCTTTTTTTGCCTGCGATCCTGCATGACTTCAGGATGATCCGGGAATATCGCAATACGGATTCGGGTGAAAAGCTTTCCCTTCCTATTTATGCCATTGCCTCAGAGGAGGATGAATTAATCACCCTTCCTATGGCAGAGAGGTGGGAGACGATGACAGAGGGAGAATTTTCCCTTATAAAGATGGAGGGAGGACATTTTTATTTTGAGGATCCCGAGAGAAGAAAAGCAATTTTGGAATATATTGTAGATAAAATGCTCAGAAAATAAGGCAAAACAGTTCACATAAAATAAAAAAAACAATGCAATAAGACGAAATTTAACTTTATTATAGACTTTTACAAAAGCTATGCTATCTTAATAAAAGGTATCATGGCTTTTTTGTATGGTGGTCAACTTTTTCATGTGAAAAAGAAGGAAAGCCTTGATGTTCGTATAAAGGAGGGAAGAAGTTTGAAGAAAAAAAGTTCAAAAAGAATCCTGAGTCTTGCTCTGAGTTTCATCTTGCTTCTCAGCTTATGCCCCACATCTGCTTTTGCAACAGATGCGGCAGAGGGACAGGGCAGTGGGCAGAATGTAATGCAGACCGCTTCCGGAAATTCGGGGGGGGGGGTATGAAAACACAGAGCAGAGCTCGCAAAAGGATAAGAGCGGCAATCTGTTAGGCAGTCAGGTTGAAGATGACGGCAGCAGCTTAGAGGATCAGATCGATCCTAAGAGTATCAATAATACTCTGACCAAGAGTCCGATCCAGTCGATCATCGGAAAAGAGGCTGACGGAACAGAAAAGTTTTATACCACTCTTTTGGACAAGGAGAATCGTATTATCGATACCACTGATCCTGAGCTTGAAAAGGATCCCTATTATCAGTCCAAAGAGGAGGGTGGTCAGGACGGAACCGTTGATCTGGATGCACAGCTGAAGGTCCGTTTCCGTATGGCTGATATCATCGAGAATGATGGAGACAATGGTATACAGGAGAATGTTTCTTATTATATGGATCTGCCCCAGGAGCTTGTTCCGGTAAAGACGGACAGCAGCGGAAGAGTGCTGGTAGATCCGGAAAGTCCCCTGAGCTTTTTCCAGAGTTCTGATCTGCAGTGCCTTGGTGGAATTTACACAGAAGGCAGCACCTATCAGCTTCAGATGCAGTTCCTGAATGTTGCAGATGAGCTGAATATCTCAGGCGCATTTCAATATGATGTGAATCTGGCTACTAGCGTAGAAGCCGGCAAGAAGTGTACGGTTTCCTTTGTTCCGGGCGGCAGTCTGGAATTTAATGTGACACCGAAGAAGGAAGAGCCGGCAGAGGCAGATGAAAGCCTTTCGATCATCGGCGTCCAGAACACAGATGAAAGTGACAAGATTGACTGGACCCTGACTCTGACAGACAAGGATATGAAGCTGACGGCAAAGCGCCTGACGGTAAGTCTGGATGGATCCGCTATTTTGTCTGACTATGCCAAGAGTGATATGGAGGGCAATCTTGCTTTTTCATCTCTTGTGATCACCTATAAAGACGGCACAGAGGAAACGCTGCCGGTTTATCGGATGAACAGCTCTGCTTTTTCCTTCTACCGGAATGGCAAAGGGTTCGATCCAAGGATGACAGATGACGGAACAAAAGGTACCCTCGGAACAGTCTATACAGATGGAACTGATTATAAGAATGAGAATAAGGTTCTTATCTCCGGAAACGGCAAATTCCTGACCAATACGCTTTATATTGATATGGCGGCTTTGAGAAGCAATGCTTCAAATCAGGGAAATATGTCCGGAAGCAGCGAGCCTTCCGATATTGATCTTGAAATCAGCAAGTATGAATTTCACTTCAGTTCTCAGATTTATGATAACTACGATAAGATAGGAAGCAATTCTTATACTGCAAATGTATCAATGATAGATGCAGACGGGGAGAATCCTGTAACGGCTTCCGGTACAGTTGAAATTAATCTGGGCAGTCTGGATAATGGCACAATGAAGGATACTGTCTCTAATGATAAAAACTATCTTGGACTTCCAAGTGCGATAGAGACAGAGTATACAGCAGATCAAAGTGCTTATAAGGGTAATTATTATTCTCTGCATTTTGCTCCCCAGCAATCATACAATGGACAACTTAACTATAATAATTCCACCAATGCGATTTTCTACAGCAGTTTGCAAGGCTTTTTCGAAGGCAAAAATCAACTGGTAGGAAGCGATAGCTCTGCCTTTGAAAATCTTAATATCGGAGGAGCAAGTGGCTGGAACTTCTGTACTCCGGTAGATTCTTCAGATCTGAAGGATACTTCAAGTGGAAAACTGCTCTACTTTGTAGGAAATGATGCAAATGGCCTTTTTGTTATCTATCAGATGCAAAAAGTATTTTCTAATCTGGGTGCGGATGAAGAGTTGCTTTTATATAAGAGTTCATCTGAGGTAAATGGCAAACATATCTTTTTGCTGATAGATCCCAAGACAAGAGCAGATGCAAAGTATGCTGTTTACAATGGCTGGAGCAGACTGGCAAAGAGCAGCGAGGCTGGAACAGATGCCAGGGCAGCAGACTGGAAGATTCATGTTTTCAATGCATCCGGTCAGAGCGTTTCCCTGAATTTTGAACAGAAAAATGGCAGCGCCTATGCAAAGGATGAAGAAGTAAAAGGCTCTGCTACAGATACCATGTTGGTAACCAACCAGATATACGGTGCAGATTCTGGTCAAGTAACGTTTGCATCTGCAGGCTATGCGATTACAAGCCCGGCAGCAGCCGAGATGAGTGGAAGCTGGGTAAAGGATGATGTGATCTTTTGGGAATTTACGGTAGATACTCAGAATCTTCCAAACTCTTATTCTTCAAAGATTTATATCAGAGTACCGGAAGGACAGGAACTTTGCCTTGGCAAGGAGGATCAATCTGTTAGCATAAATGGAGCAGAAGTGAATATAGGCCTGCTTTCCTGTTATAAGAATAATGCATGGAATGTACTTGCAGGATCTGCAGATACTTATAGCGGGACAACAGCTTCTCCTTTAACGACGAACAGTATCTCTCCTTCAATCAGCAAGGTAGAAGATACCGATAATCTTTATCAGATCATCTACAACGGATCTGCGCCATCCGATAGCGATGGCCTGGTTAGAATCGGATTTGCAACCAGACTCACGGATTCCGGGGCAAAAGATTCTGCTTCCAAGCTGAGCTGTCAGGCTGAGCTTGTAACCGTAACCGGTGAAAGTGCCTGGGGCACAAGTGGAGTGTCACGCTATCCCTTTAAGATTTCTGCAGAAGGCAGTCTTGGAAAAGCAAATATTTCGAAAGAGCATATTGCTTCAAGCCATGCAGAAGAAGCTGATGAAGAGGATGTGACCTATATTAGAGACGATTGGAAGATCATAGCAGATATCGCAAATTCTTCTGATGGAAGCTACAGCGGCATCTGGTCCGTGCATGATGATATGGCAGATGCTTATGCAGAGGATGCAGAGGGAAATAAGATCACAGGGGTCAATCCTTCAGACTATGTCAGCCTGTCAGCGATGTCTCTTTCGGTCAAGGAAGATGGAGCTGACGAAAGGCTGCTTGAGCTTACAAAAGATGATCTGGCAGAGCTTATAGCCAGCGGAAGCGTAGAGCTTAGCTCCGAAGACCTCACTCTTAACCTTAGCTATCAGGGCAGCATGACGCAGGGCTTTGATCTTCAGCTGAGCGGCCTGAAGAATGCAACAGAATTGAGCCTTTCCTATAGGACAGACTTCAACCAGAAGGCCTTTTTTGATGCTCTGAAGCAGAAAGGCATAGAGATCAGTAATCAGGTCTTCACAACAGTACTTAGCAATAATGCCCATCGCGGAGGAGCTGAGGATACGAAGTATCCAAAGCAAAGCGATGAAGTGAAGCATAAAATAACAGCTTCTCTTGCGATCAATAAAAATGTAGATGTTCCGAAAGCAACATTGACCAATCAGGGCTATACGGCTGACTACAGCATTGATACACAGATAGGCTATTCCTCATCTAAATATGTAGAAACAGAGGATTATCTTCTGGGATATTCAGATGATGCGTATGAATATAGCGAGAATGATAAGCAGGCTATGACTGCTTTGGTAAATGCCCTGGTGCTGACGGATCTGACCATTACAACAAAGGATCTTGAGGGACAGGAGCAGACAATCTATAGCGGTGTAGAGGAAAATGGCAGCTGGAAAGGCAGCCTTGTTGATTCAAGCTGGAAGATAAGCTTCGATTACAAACCGACGGATACAGAACATGCGGGAAGTCTCTTTGAAGTTATGATCGAAAAGGCAGATGGCAGCAGGATCAGTTCAGAACAGCATTTTACCATCAGCTATAAGATGTCCCTTAATATGGATGAGCCGGAAGATTCCTCCTTCCGTGAAAGCGGCTATTACAGCACAGGTGCTTTGAATATTGTAAACGGTGCTGCGTCAAGCAGAAGTGTGAAAAATACAGCTGCAGGCAGATCACGTGTTAGAAGCTTTCTCAATATTCTGGGCTTGGGAGATGAGGACAGCCTTACCGTTGACTGCGGAGCAGGCGTATCAGCTTCTTATCTTAGTGATAAAATCGTAGGGAAGACTGCTTTACCGGTATCTGATCAGAACGTCCAAAAGTGGATGATCTATGATTGGAGCGGAACAAAGGGACAGAATAGGATTAGTGGGCAGCTGAATGATGCCTTGAGCTATACGATTGATCTCTTTACTTATATAGATCCGCAAACAGGGGAAAAGGTTGATATAGATAGCCTGGATGAGGGTCAAAAAGAGAAGATCATCAGTCAGGTAAAATATGTTCTTTATAAGAATACCAGCTTTAAAAATATTGATCTCTATTATACAAAGGAAAAGCCGGCAGATGATCTGTCAAATCTTGATAAGGAGGACCTGCTTTATCGTTATGAAGGACCGGTCAAGGGACTTGAAGAGCAAAAGACAGTTTATGATTCTTCTGTAACAGACAAGGAAGGCGCAGAGCACAGCCTTACACTGAAGACCGGTCTGTCAAATCAGACAGAAGGGCCGATTGGCTTTTCTGCAAGCCTTGATAATATGAAATGTGATCGCTTTTTCCTGGCTATTTATGAAACGGAGATCGACTGGGAAAGGGTTTATAAGAATCTGGAGGAATTGGGTTATAGACAGCCTGCAGTTCAGGCTTCCTATTCAAATAATGTAAGCAATGACCAGGGCGGATCGCAGGATTGCAATGGCAGTTACACAGAACTGACGGGTGAAAGTCTGGAGAAGCGACTTATGAAGTCTGCGACGGAAAGCGAGGCAGAGGCTAATAGAGCAGCAGGAAAATTCTCCTGGCAGATCAAGGCCTTCACCGGTCCGAATAAGAGCGATACATTAGAAATAACAGATGAGCTTACCGTAAAGGCCGGGGATGAGAGCGTTCAGGCAGCGGCCGAGAAGGCAATTTCCATAGATCCGGACAGCATCGTGATCAAATGCGGTGACAAGACGGTATATGAAAAGAAGGAGACAAAGGAAGGCTGGACAGCCGACAATATTGACATTAAGACCGAAGGAAGAAAGCTCACACTTACGATCAAAAATACAGATGAGAGCAAAGTGCTTTTGAGCAATACAACTTATACAGTAGAGTATGATACGGTACTGGATAAGGACAGCTATATTGCCAACGGAGGAAAGATCGGAGATGAGCTTGCACTTTCGAATGCAGCTTCGGCAAAGCATGGAAACTTTGTATCTTCTTCTGAAGCAGAAGATACGGTAAAGCCGGATATTCCGGTCAGTGCCGATAAGACCTATCTTGGAAATGGCTCTGATGGCCAGGACAAGACAATTACTTTATGGGAGACAGTTGCCAAAACCGGAGAGGCAGGACGTAAGAACTTCACTCTGACGGACAGCATTCGTCTTGCAGAACCGGATGAGAAGATCGAACAGGCCCTGCAGCTGCAGGATCTTGTGATCAAGCTGCAGACCGGAGATGGTGAGGAGAAGACCTATACGGCAGAGACTTTGCCGGATAATGCAAGCCTCGAAGTAAATGGAGCCGGATATAAGCTTGTATTTGCAGAGCTGCCGAAAGATACGACCGTAAGCCTCAGTTATGCAGTGTATTTTGATAAGGATGCTTATGAGGCAGTAGGCGGAGAAGACGATGTGACAGCAGTGCTGAAGAACAGCTTTAAGGTTTCTGCAGCAGACGGAAGCAGTGCTGAGAAAGAAAGCGAAGGCTCTATTGAACACAGCAAGGGCTTTTATAAGGAAGGCACTGTATCCAAAGAAAAAACAGCAGACGGCAATCCTTTGATCGATTGGAAGATTAAGGTAAATCTCTTTGACCTTTATAAGGCAGAGGAAATCAGCGGATTGAAGGAAGTTGCTGTAACAGATGAACTTAGCCCGGTTCTGCGTCTGACAGAAGGAAGTCTGAAACTTCTGACCGAGGATGGTGAAGAAATTCCTCAGGACAAGTACGGGGTAGAAGTGAATGGAAATACTTTAAAGGTAACCCTGACAGATCCGAAGTCTTATCCGATTTTCTATCTGACCTTTGAAACGGAATGCGGCGCAAGTGTCAGCGGACTGGTAAATGAAGCGACTCTTAGTGTAGATGGCAAGAAGGTGATAGAAACATCATCGGAGGATATCGGCAAGCTGGATGCTGCAAATCAATGGGGCTGGATTCAGTCCATGAAGGTACCGGTATTTACACCGCTTGCCTATAAGTATCTGGACTCCGAGCTGTGCACAGAGAAGGGACTTTTCAGCTTCAGCATTGTTCAGGTAGACGAGAATGGCGATGTCATTGAAAACGGCTATCAGGATACGGCAGAAAATGATGAGAATGGTAAGATTACCTTTGAGGAAATTCACTATAGAGAGAAACCGGTAGAAGGATCCTATTATTATCAGATTCGTGAAACAAGCAAGGCAGAGCCCTATACCTATACGATCGATGAGAGGGTATTTACCATTCGGGTAGATGTAATCAGGAATGATGCAAAAGGCAAATATCTTGTATCCTATCAGGTGCTTGATCCGGAAAATTATGATGAAGTACGCTTTGATAATACGACAGTCAAAACCCGTGACTTTACAGTAACGAAGAAATGGGACGATCAGGATAACAAGGAAGGTGCAAGACCTAAGTCTATTACGGTTTATCTGCTGAATAATGGTGAGCGTTACAACAATATGTCAGTCACTCTGAATGAAGAGAATGGCTGGACTTATACCTGGAAGGATCTTCCGATTGCAAACGGAAACTACTCTGTAGAAGAGGCTGAGGTAGAAGCATACACGGCAAAGGTTGAAACAGAAAACTGGAGCAGCCTGATCACCAATAGCTATACAGGAGAAAAACCGAAAGAGGAAGATAATACACCGACAGGTGATAAGGATAAGCCGAAGGATGAGCAAGCCAAGAAGGAGGATAAAGTCACTCCGACAGAAGAGGGTAAGCAGCCGACAGCTTCTGCACAGAAGAAGAGCGAAGAAAAGACACCGAATCAGAAGACGAAGGCAGTGTCTACCGGAGATATTGGAGCAGACCGTATGACCATATGGATGCTGCTGATGATGATGGCGATTCTTGCGGGAGCAGATCTTGTAAAAAAGAAAAAGCATTGAAAAGCATGAATACATATGAATAAGATAGAGTCCTGAAAGGACAAATGCTTCATATAATAAAAATGCTTTGCATAAGAGATGAGAAAGAGTCTTTCTGCCACATAAGAGTGGCAGGAAGGCTCTTTTTTGTAAGAGGAAAGAAAAAAGCAGTCTGACAATTCTAATAACTTGCGCAAGAAGTTAGCTTACAAAGAAAGTCAACTGATATAATTCGCTCTTTCTGAAATAAAACGAAGAAAATAACAGAAAACG
This sequence comes from Bacteroidaceae bacterium, assembly GCA_963620785.1. Classification (GTDB taxonomy): domain Bacteria; phylum Bacillota; class Clostridia; order Lachnospirales; family Lachnospiraceae; genus RUG14243. The sequence continues at coordinate 10,620 of CAVFAT010000025.1, read as the reverse complement.
GTTGCTTTAAAGGAAGGCCAGCGTTATAATGTGAGTATGATAAATATTTAACAAACTTGTCTGTTTTATTATGAAAAGGGGAAATCATTATGGCAAGATTTACACTACCGAGAGACATTTATCATGGCGCAGGTTCTTTGGCAGAATTGAAGAATCTGAAAGGAAAGAAGGCAATCATTGTTGTTGGCGGCGGTTCCATGAAGCGTCAGGGCTTTCTTGCAAAAGCGGAAGAGTATTTGAAGGAAGCCGGAATGGAGGTGGCTCTGTTTGAGGGGGTTGAGCCGGATCCATCTGTTGAGACGGTCATGAAAGGCGCGAAAGCAATGCAGGACTTCGAGCCGGATTGGATCGTGGCTATGGGAGGTGGATCACCGATCGATGCGGCGAAAGCAATGTGGGCTTTCTATGAATATCCGGAGACGAGCTTTGAAGATCTGATCACACCGTTCAGTTTCCCGGAACTCAGACAGAAGGCAAAATTTGCGGCAATTCCTTCCACATCCGGAACAGCAACGGAAGTTACGGCATTTGCTGTCATTACGGATTATGAGAAGGGCATCAAATACCCGCTGGCAGATTTTAACATTACGCCGGATGTGGCAATTGTTGATTCTGATCTGGTAGCAGAGCTTCCGGTAAAACAGGTTGCTTATACGGGTATGGACGCTCTGACACATGCGATTGAGGCTTATGTTTCAACCCTGCATGGTCCTTATACCGATGCACTTGCGCTGAAAGCAATCGAGATGGTCTTTGATTATCTTCCGGCATCCTATCACTGCAATGCAGAGGCAAGAGCACAGATGCATGATGCGCAGTGTCTGGCCGGAATGGCATTTTCAAATGCTTTGCTGGGAATCGTACATTCCATGGCACACAAAACAGGAGCTGCTTTCTCAACAGGACATATTACACATGGTCTTGCAAATGCAATGTATCTTCCTTATGTCATTCAATACAATGCAAAGGATCCGGTAGCTGCAAAGCGTTATGCAGAGATTGCAAGATTTGTCGGACTTTCCGGTGCGTCTGAGAAAGCTCTGATCAACAGTCTTTGTGAAAAGATTAATGCCTTCAATGCAATCCTGAGTATCCCGACTACACTGAAGGAATTTGGCATTATCGAGGACGAATTCAAAGAAAAGATTGCTGTAATCGCTGAGAATGCAGTAGGAGATGCCTGTACAGGTTCAAATCCGAGAAGCATCGATCCGGCAACGATGGAGAAACTCTTCACCTGCATTTACTATGGTAAAGAAGTTGATTTTTAAAGAAGTGAATTTCTAATAAGAATTCTGATAAGAATGTATAGAAATATATTCTGACAATGGTAACAAAACTCATGTAAATAGGACTCAAGGCAGAAAGCTGTGGTAATTTTTTACTGCAGCTTTTTGCTTTGATGAGGATTACAGGTCCCGGAAGAGATAATTCGGAAATTGGAAACAAAAAAGTAAAATAAACCCTTGACGTCAGAAGGATTTGTGCTATACTAATTTAGTGCAATTAAACCCATACAGTTGGTGCACAATATGCAGCTGGAGGGAGGGTAGATAAATGTCAACTATTATCGTAAAAGAAAACGAGTCTTTGGATAGCGCGATTCGCCGTTTCAAAAGAAGCTGTGCAAAAGCCGGCATCCAGCAGGAGATCCGTAAAAGAGAACATTACGAAAAGCCTAGTGTAAAACGTAAGAAAAAGTCCGAGGCTGCAAGAAAACGTAAATACAACTAATAAAATCGGAACTGCTTGTTTTAGCAGTTCCGATTTTTGCGCTAAGGGAGAAGTAAGAGGAACCAGATGAAATATACGGTTTTAAAAACAGAAGGCAGGGCGAAACGTGCCCATATGGAAACCGTCCACGGAACGATTGAAACACCGGTATTCATGAATGTGGGAACGATCGCTGCGATCAAGGGAGCGGTATCCACAGAGGATCTGCATGAAATCGGTACCCAGGTACAGCTTTCCAATACCTATCATCTTCACGTGCGTCCCGGAGATGAAATTGTAAAGCAGCTTGGCGGTTTGCATAAATTTATGGTTTGGGACAGGCCGATCTTAACGGACTCGGGCGGATTCCAGGTCTTTTCTCTTGCCGGGCTGCGCAAGATCAAGGAAGAAGGCGTTACCTTCCAGTCTCATGTAGATGGCAGAAGGATTTTCATGGGACCGGAAGAAAGTATGCGGATTCAGTCTAACCTGGCATCCACGATCGCCATGGCTTTTGATGAATGCCCGCCTGCGCTTGCGGATCGAAGCTATGTAAAGGATTCCATTGAACGTACCGCCAGATGGCTGGTACGCTGCAAGAAGGAAATGCAGCGTCTGAATTCTCTGGAGGATACGATCAATAAGGAACAGCTTCTTTTTGGTATTAATCAGGGGGCCATTTATCCGGATCTTCGAATTGAACATGCAAAGATGATTTCTGAGCTGGATCTGGATGGTTATGCAGTCGGAGGTCTTGCGGTTGGTGAAACCCATGAGCAGATGTATGCGATGCTGGAGGAGACCATTCCCTATCTGCCAAAGGATAAGCCGACTTACCTCATGGGTGTCGGAACGCCGGCCAATATCCTGGAAGCAGTGGAGAGAGGTGTTGACTTCTTTGACTGCGTTTATCCGAGCCGAAACGGAAGACATGGCCATGCCTATACGAATAAGGGCAAGATCAATATTATGAATAAAAAATATGAGCTGGATACAAGACCGATCGAAGAAGGCTGCCAGTGTCCGGCCTGCAGAACTTACAGCCGGGCCTATATCCGCCATCTGATGAAGGCAAAGGAAATGTTGGGAATGCGCCTTTTGGTTCTGCACAATCTTTATTTTTATAATCACCTTATGGAAGATATCAGAACGGCCCTGGATGAAGGCAGATTTGCTCAGTTCAAGAAGGAAAAACTGGAAGAAATGTCTTGCGGTACGAATTGATTTTGTGTATTATGAAATAGTTGCATTATCTATATAAATAATGCAGGAAAATGAAATAGGAGGACGATTGATATGGCATTGTTAGCAACAAGTACTTCTTCAGGTGGTGCTTATATCATAATCTGGCTGGTCATCATCTTTGCAATGATGTATTTTATGATGATTCGCCCACAGCGTAAGGAACAGTCCCGCAAGAACACAATGATGGGTGAACTTGCAATCGGAGATACTGTTCTTACCACAAGCGGTTTCTACGGAACCGTAATCGATATCCAGGAAGACATGGTTATCGTTGAATTCGGAAGCAACAGAAACTGCCGTATTCCGATGCAGAAGGCAGCAATTGCTGATGTAGAGAAGCCACAGGCATCCACAAAGCCGGTTGAGACAAAGGCTGATAAGAAGGCTGCCAAGAAGGCTGAAAAGGCAGATAAATAATTTTATTAAGAAATGACAGAAAAGGGGTGAATTTTCAGGGGAATTAAGAATTCCTCTGTGAGTTTGCCCTTTTATAGATTTTAAGCTGATTTATTTTGTTTTTTTATTAGATTTTAAGCTTATTTCTAATATTTAATATTTGGAGGGTTATCATGAACTATCATGTTGGCGTGATCGGCGGAGACGGAATCGGTCCGGAGATCGTAAGAGAAGCACAGAAGGTCTTGGATGCAGTTGGGGAAAAATACGGACACAGCTTTGAATATGATCCGATCCTGATGGGAGGCTGTTCAATTGATGCAACAGGCCTGCCCCTTACTGATGAGGCAATTGCTCAGGCAAAGGCATCTGATGCGGTTTTGATGGGATCAATCGGTGGAAACACATCCACATCTCCCTGGTACAAGCTGGAGCCGTCCCTTCGCCCGGAGGCGGGATTGCTGAAGCTGAGAAAGTCCTTGAATCTTTTTGCGAATCTCAGACCGGCTTATCTTTATGAAGAACTGAAGGAAGCCTGCCCCCTTCGCGACGAAGTGATCGGAGAAGGCTTTGATATGGTGATCATGCGTGAGTTGACCGGCGGACTTTACTTTGGCGCAAGAGAGACCAAGGAAGTCGATGGCCTTCTGCAGGCAACAGATACCCTGACTTACAATGAGAATGAGATTCGTCGTATTGCAAAGAGAGGCTTTGATATTGCCATGGCTCGCCGCAAGAAGGTGACCAGTGTAGACAAGGCGAATGTTTTGGATTCTTCCAGACTTTGGAGAAAGGTCGTTGAAGAAGTAGCAAAGGATTATCCGGAGGTTACCTTGGAACACATGCTGGTTGACAACTGTGCAATGCAGCTTGTCAGAGACCCGGCTCAGTTCGATGTTATCCTTACAGAAAATATGTTTGGTGATATTTTGTCAGATGAGGCAAGTATGGTAACCGGTTCTATCGGAATGCTTTCTTCAGCCAGCCTGAACGAGACAAAATTCGGTCTTTATGAGCCGAGCCATGGAAGTGCACCGGACATTGCAGGCAAGGATATTGCAAATCCGATCGCAACCATTTTGAGTGCAGCAATGATGCTTCGTTATTCCTTTGATCTGGCAGAAGAAGCAGACGCAGTCGAAGCTGCGGTAAAGCAGACCTTAAAGGATGCTTACAGAACTGTGGATATCATGCCGCAGGAAGAAGAAAAGAAGGCAGAGTTCAAGCTTGTCGGCTGTAAGCAGATGGGTGATTTGATCGCACAGGCAGTAAAAAATGCATAAGAGGGGAAAAGAGAATGAAGAGTGATAATGTAAAAGCTGGTATGCAGCAGGCACCGAGCAGATCTTTGTTTAATGCGCTCGGTTTTACAGAAGAAGAAATGAAAAAACCTTTGGTCGGAATCGTCAGCTCCTATAATGAGATCGTTCCGGGCCATATGAATATTGATAAGATCGTTGAGGCTGTAAAGCTTGGTGTAGCTGAGGCAGGCGGAATGCCGGTTGTATTTCCGGCAATTGCCGTATGTGACGGTATTGCAATGGGACACATTGGTATGAGATATTCTCTCGTTACCAGAGATCTGATCGCAGATTCTACAGAGTGTATGGCAATCGCTCACCAGTTTGATGCCCTTGTTATGGTTCCGAACTGTGACAAGAATGTACCGGGTCTTTTGATGGCTGCGGCAAGAGTGAATGTGCCGACTGTTTTTGTATCAGGCGGACCTATGCTGGCAGGCCATGTAAGAGGCCAGAAGAGAAGCCTTTCTTCTATGTTTGAGGCTGTTGGTGCTTATACAGCAGGCAAGATGACAGAGGAAGATGTACGCGAGTTCGAACACAATGTATGTCCGACCTGTGGATCCTGCTCCGGTATGTATACAGCAAATTCCATGAACTGCCTGACAGAGGCACTTGGTATGGGACTTCGCGGAAACGGTACGATTCCTGCTGTATATTCAGAGAGACTGAAGCTTGCAAAGCATGCGGGAAATGCCGTTATGGAAATGCTCAGAAAAGACATCAGACCTCGCGATATCATGACAAAGGATGCAATCCTGAATGCACTGACTGTAGATATGGCACTGGGCTGCTCTACAAACAGTATGCTTCATCTTCCGGCAATCGCGCATGAGGTTGGTTTTGATTTTGACATTACCTTCGCAAATGAAATCAGCGAGAAAACACCGAACCTTTGCCATCTCGCTCCGGCAGGCCCGACTTATATGGAGGACCTGAATGAAGCAGGCGGTGTTTATGCGGTTATGAAGGAACTTGCCGATATCGGACTTTTGCATACAGACTGCATGACAGTAACAGGCAAGACAGTTGGCGAGAATATTCAGTTCGCTGTTAATAAGAATCCGGAGGTCATCAGACCGGTTGATAATCCTTATACAAAGACCGGTGGTCTGGCTGTACTGACCGGAAATATTGCTCCTCTTGGAAGTGTGGTTAAGCGTTCTGCCGTTGTACCGGAGATGCTGGTGCATGAAGGACCGGCAAGAGTCTTCGAGTCAGAAGAGGATGCAATTGATGCAATCAAGGGTGGTAAGATCGTAGAAGGTGATGTTGTTGTAATCCGCTATGAAGGCCCCAAGGGCGGCCCTGGTATGAGAGAGATGCTGAATCCGACTTCTGCGATCGCAGGAATGGGACTGGGATCTTCTGTAGCCCTGATTACAGATGGCCGTTTCTCAGGTGCCAGCAGAGGTGCTTCTATCGGACATGTTTCACCGGAGGCAGCTGTAGGCGGACCGATCGCTCTGATCGAAGAGGGAGATATCATCAAGATCGATATTCCGAATCTGTCCATTAATCTGGATGTATCCGATGAGGTTCTTGAGGAAAGACGTAAGAACTGGAAGCCGATCGAGCCTAAGATCAAGACAGGCTATCTGGCAAGATATGCAAAACTGGTTACCAGTGGAGCAACCGGTGCGGTAATGAAGAGCCCGGACGAGATCAACTGATTCGCAAAGAGCCGGAACCCTTCGGGATTCTTTTTGCGGGAGGAAAGATCAAAATCAAAAATAGAAAAATCCATTTATGGAGAGGGAAAGTGAGGAGACAGTAAAATGCAGCTTAACGGTTCTCAAATCTTAATTGAGTGTCTGCTTGAGCAGGGGGTTGATACCGTTTTCGGTTATCCGGGCGGTGCGATCCTTAATGTATATGATGCACTGTATCAAAATAGAGATAGAATCCGTCATGTCCTGACATCACATGAGCAGGGCGCAAGCCATGCGGCAGACGGATATGCAAGATCAACAGGAAAAACCGGTGTCTGCTTTGCAACAAGCGGCCCGGGAGCAACCAATCTGGTAACGGGAATTGCGACTGCTTATATGGATTCCATTCCACTGGTTGCAGTTACCTGTAATGTCGGGTCAGCCCTGCTTGGCAAGGACAGCTTCCAGGAGGTTGATATTGCAGGCATTGTTATGCCGATTACAAAATACAGCTTTTTGGTTGACAAGGCAGAGGATATCGCCCCTGCCATCCGCAAGGCTTTTGAGATCGCCCAGTCCGGACGAAAGGGACCGGTTCTTGTGGATATTACCAAGGATGCAACCGGAAATATGTCGGACTACGAACCCAAAAAGCCGGAGAAAAGAAAGACAGACAGCGTAGCAGAAGAAAAGGTAGATGCCTTTGTAGAGGCTCTGCAGAAGGCAGAAAAGCCCTATATTTTTGTCGGAGGTGGCTGTGTTCTTTCGGAAGCATCCGAAGAGGTCAGAAAGCTGGCAGAATTATTGGATGCGCCGGTTTGTGATACCTTGATGGGCAAGGGTGTTTTCCCGGGAGAAGATGAGAAATATACCGGTATGCTGGGTATGCACGGAACAAAGACTTCCAATTTCGGAGTAAGTTGCTGTGATCTTTTGCTGGCGATCGGTGTTCGCTTCAGTGACAGAGTAACCGGAAATACCGCCAAATTTGCAAATCAGGCCAAAATCCTGCAGATCGATCTGGATGCTGCAGAAGTCAATAAAAATGTCATTGTAGATGACAGTATTGTCGGAGATGCAAAGGAAGTTTTGGCAAAGATCAATGCAAAGCTGCCACAGCAGAAGCATGATGCCTGGAGAGAAGAAATCCGGGCGATGAAGGAAAAATACCCGCTTCAGGTTCCGGAAACAGGACTGAATGGTCCCTTTGTTGTCAGTGAGGTATACAGACAGACCAAGGGAGAGGCAATCATCAGCACTGAGGTAGGCCAGCACCAGATGTGGGCTGCCCAGTATTATAAATACAAGGAACCGAGAATGCTTTTAACATCAGGCGGTCTCGGAACAATGGGATACGGTTTGGGAGCCAGCATCGGTGCACAGATCGGCAATCCGGATAAGACCCTTGTGAATTTTGCCGGAGACGGCTGCTTCCGTATGAACATGAATGAGATTGCCACAGCAGTCAGAGAGAAGCTTCCTCTGGTTGAAATCATTGTCAACAACCATGTACTTGGTATGGTAAGACAGTGGCAGACCCTCTTTTATGGAGGAAGATATTCCGCAACCGTTCTGGATGACGGTATGGACTATGTTAAGATGGCAGAGGCAATGGGAGCGAAGGCTTACCGGGCGACAAGCAGAGAAGAATTCTCTGAGGCTCTGGAAAAGGCTTTGGCAGAGAAAACGCCCTGCGTGATTGATGCAATTATCGACAGCGATGATAAGGTTTGGCCGATGGTAGCACCGGGCGCACCGATTAATGAGGCCTTCAGTGAAGAAGATCTCGATAATTAGTCGTTATTCATATAAATGTTTCACTATCAAGAAGAGAGGAAAAGAAAAATGGCAAGAGTGTACAATTTTTCAGCAGGTCCGGCTGTACTGCCGGAAGAGGTTCTTAAAGAAGCAGCAGAAGAAATGCTCGATTACAGAGGCTGCGGCATGTCTGTTATGGAAATGAGCCATCGATCTTCATACTTCGATCAGATCATCAAGGAAGCGGAAGCAGATTTCCGTACACTGGTTGGAGTTCCGGAGACTTATAAGGTTCTGTTCCTTCAGGGTGGCGCCTCCCAGCAGTTTTCCGCTGTTCCGATGAACCTGATGAAAAACAGAGTGGCTGATTATATTGTGACAGGAAACTGGGCAAAGAAAGCTGCAGAAGAAGCACAGAGATACGGAAAGGTAAACATCATTGCTTCTTCCAAGGACAAAAACTTTTCCTATATTCCGGATTGCTCTGATCTCGCTATTTCCGAGGATGCTGATTACGTATATATCTGCGAGAATAACACCATCTACGGAACAGAGTATAAGACATTGCCGAATACAAAAGGAAAGGATCTGGTAGCAGATGTTTCCTCTAATTTCCTTTCCCGTCCGATCGATATTTCCAAATATGCAGTGCTTTACGGTGGCGTACAGAAGAATGTAGGACCGGCAGGCCTTGTAATCAGCGTAATCCGTGAGGATCTTATTACAGATGATGTTCTGGAAGGAACACCGACTATGCTGAAATGGAAGACACAGGCAGACAAGGATTCCCTTTACAATACACCGAACTGCTATGCAATCTATATCTGCGGCAAGGTATTCAAATGGCTTCTGAAAAACGGTGGACTGGATGCTATGGCACAGAGAAATGAAGAAAAGGCTGCAATCCTTTACAATTTCCTGGATCAGTCCAAACTCTTCCAGGGTACGGTTGAGAAGGAATCCCGTTCTGTGATGAATGTTCCTTTCATTACAGGTGATGCAGATCTGGATGCAAAATTTGTTGCAGAAGCCAAGGCAGCAGGCATGGAGAACCTGAAGGGACATCGTACCGTAGGTGGTATGAGAGCGTCTATCTACAATGCAATGCCGAAGGCAGGCGTTGAGAAGCTGGTTGACTTTATGGCTGACTTTGAGAAGAAGAATCTCAAATAAGCTGATAAGAAAAGGCTGAAAAGAAAAAGGAGATTTGATCAATGTTTAAATATACATGCCTCAACCCGATTTCACAGAAGGGTCTTGAGATCTTTGATGATAATTATAAGGTAGTAGAGGATATGGATGGCGCTGATGCCGTTATGGTCAGAAGCTATTCCATGCTGGAAGAAGAACTTCCGGAGAGCCTGAAGGTCATTGCAAGAGCAGGTGCCGGTGTAAACAATATTCCGCTTGAGAAATGCGCAGAAAAGGGTATTGTTGTATTCAATACTCCGGGTGCAAATGCAAACGGTGTAAAGGAACTGGTTATCGCTGCCATGCTTCTTGCAAGCCGTGATATCGTCGGCGGTATCGAATGGGTTAGAGAAGAAGCAGAAAACCCGGATGTAAAGAAGCTGGCTGAGAAGAAGAAAAAGGCTTTTGCCGGCAATGAGATCGCAGGCAAAAAGCTTGGTATCATCGGTCTTGGTGCCATCGGTGCCAAAGTTGCTAATGCAGCAGTTGACCTTGGCATGGAAGTATATGGTTATGATCCTTATATTTCTGTTGATGCAGCATGGAACATTTCCTTCCAGGCGCATCATGTAACAGATGTTAATGAGATCTACAAGGAATGCGATTTTATCACCATTCATGTACCGGCTCTGGACAGCACAAAGGGCATGATCAGTGCAGAAGCCATTGGTATGATGAAGAAGAATGCGGTTGTAATCAACCTTGCAAGAGATCTTCTGGTTGATGAAGAGGCAATCGTTAAGGCACTTGCAGAGGAGAAGATCGCAGGATATGTTTCTGACTTCCCGAATCCGACAACTGCAGGAAAAGCCGGCGTAATCGTGATTCCGCACCTGGGTGCTTCTACAGAAGAAGCTGAGGACAATTGTGCTGTTATGGCAGCAAAGGAAGTTCGCGAATATCTTGAGAACGGTAACATCAAGAATTCCGTAAACTATCCGAACTGTGATATGGGCGTATGCCAGGCTGGCGGCAGAATTGCAATCCTGCACAAGAATATCAAGGGTATGATCGGTAAATATGCTGCTATCCTCGGCGAGGAAGAGATCAATATTGCCGATCTGACAAATAAGTCAAGAGGAGAATATGCTTACTCTCTGATCGATCTTGAGAGCCCTGCATCTAACGCAGCTCTGGAGAAGATCGAGGCAGTAGAAGGCGTCATCGCAGTACGTGTGATTAAATAATAACGTATCGCGCAGCGATACGTTGCTACGAAGGCGCATTCTGCGAAGCAGAATTTATAAATGCGCCGTGAGTCCCGAGAGTATCGCGCAGCGATACGTTGCTACGAAGGCGCATTCTGCGGAGCAGAATTATGATAAAAGATAAAGGTCAGACACCGCTTTTCGGTGCCTGGCCTA
>CAVFAT010000024.1:0-21787 GCA_963620785.1 Bacteroidaceae bacterium | reverse complement strand
ATACTCATCACATGTCTGATAAACATGCCTATCATATGATACTTCTCCATAAACTGTCTTTATAGTAGATCTGCGACAGCCTTTATCTCTTAATTCAGCTTTATTCCTTGTTGCATGAAGGTGTTGATCATACTTTTCAAGGACTTCTTTCGTGAGTTCTCTGCCCACCTCACAAATTAAATTAAAAATTTCTTTCTCAATCTCCTTGAAAGATATGCCTTTTTCGTCTACCATTAAATTCATCATACAGCTCCTTTGTATTGTTTTTAGCCAAATAAATACTAAGCTAAGTCTGTATGATTGGGAAGAGGTTTCGGCCTCTTCCTTTTTTTTGCCAATTAAAATTTTACTCTAAGAAAAAGTTTGACCAGATAGCGTATCAAAACCAATTCATAAAAGAGGAGTATTATTGCATTAGTTTAACCGTGTCCAAAGGAGAAAAGCTATCATCAAGGAAAAGGCTAAGACACTATCAGTAATGAAGTTCAGGGGAAGGCTTTGAAAGTTCTATGATGGTTATGATGTGGCTAAAAAGATTAAATGTAGCGCACAAACAAGGAAGCAATATTCCGGAAAGGGACATTACAAAGCGTCGGTACTTAACGAACACGCCGCTACGGCGATGTGAGTTTAGTATCCGCTACGCTTTGTATTAAGCGCGAGCGGTCCCTAGAGGAATATGCTTCCTTGTTGTGCTTTCATGAAATAAAACTGCCTTCGTGAGATAAAGCTGCTTTCATAAGAAAAGAGATGCTGTACCAAACAGGTTAGCAGAGCATCTCTTTACCAAGCTTATCAATTTCAAGCGTATCAATTTTATAATTCAATGGGCAGAAATGCATAACGGCATGCCTTAAGCAGTCTCGAAATACCCTTAGAATGCTGCCTCATAAAGCTTCAGAATATCCGATTTATCCGTATGCCTCGGATTCACCTGAATATTCCCGCTCTTCATAGCATCATCAGCCATGGCATCAAATAAACTGCTGTCTACGCCAACCTCGCTGAGGCAGTCCGGAATATTCAGTTCATGATTCAGAAGACGGATTTCCGGAGCAAGCAGATCCGGAGTAAATTCTTTCAGATCCGCCTTATCCTTCGGACAGATGCAGTCATAGATGTATTTGTACTTATCCGCATCGGCATCATCCTTGTTGAAATCAACAACAACCGGAAGCAGGATCGCATTTGCAACACCATGGGCTACATTAAAGTAGGCGCTGACCGGATGACTCATGGCATGTACATTTCCAAGCCTTGCATGAGAAAAGGCAATACCGGCGAAAAGAGAACCGATCAGCATGGCTTCGCAGGCGGGAAGCTGGCTCCTATCTGCCACATAGTCCCGGATATTGCCCCCGATCAGACGAAGAGCCTCTTTGGCAAAGAGATCCGAGAAGGGGGAGGCTGCCTTTGATACATAAGCCTCTAAAGCATGGATCATAGCATCAATGCCGCAGGCTGCTGCAGTGGACTGGGGAACGGAAGTGATCAGCTCCGGATCCAGGATCGCATAAGCCGGCAGAAGATAATTGCTGACAACAGTCAGTTTATAATTTCTGGAGTGGTCTGTAATGACCGAAAAGGCTGTGACTTCAGATCCGGTTCCTGCTGTGGTCGGGATAGCGATCATAGGAACAACCGGACCGGGGACTTTGCCGCCGCCTTCATAATCTACAATACTGCCGCCATAGCTTGCGGTTACGGCAACAGCCTTGGCTACATCAAGAGGAGAGCCGCCGCCAAAGGCGATGATAAAGTCGGCTCCGCTTTCCTTGAAGAGGGCAGTAGCCTTTTCTACGGTTGCTACGCTGGGATTTCCCTCTGTTTCTGTGAAAGCGGCAGAGGGAATGCCTGCATCAGCAAGGGCATCGGCACATTTTTTGACCAGGCCGATCTTATTCAGGTGAGGGCCGGAAATAATAAAGGCTTTTGTTTTTCCGACTTCCTTTGCAAGGGAGGGCAGAAGCTTTAGGCTTCCTGCCCCCACCTTGATATTTTGGGGTATGCTAAAGGAAAAAGAATTCATGTTTTTCCCTCCTTATTAGAGCAGCTCTTCTACGGATTCTTTGATGATGGCAAAGGCTGCATCGCAGTCTTCTTCTGTAATGATAAGGGGCGGGATCATACGAATGGTGTGGGCACCGATCGCAGTGATCAGAAGATGCTTATCCAGGCATTTATGCTTTACATCCAGACCGCTGATGCTGTCATCGAATTCAACACCAACCAGAAGACCCTGACCACGAACCTCTTTGATATGAGGAAGGGTATTCAGCAGCTTGCAGAAATAGTCCCCCATCTTGGCAGCATTGTCAGCCAGATTGCGGTCAAGCAGTTCATTGACTTCAGCCAGTGCAGCTGCACAGCTGACCGGATGACCACCGAAGGTAGTACCATGGGAACCTGGTGTAAAGGCTTTTGCAACCTCTTCTGTTGCACAGATTGCACCGATCGGCATGCCGCCGCCGAGTGCCTTAGCCATGGAAACAATATCCGGTTTGATGCCGTAATTCATATAGCTCATGACCTTACCGGTACGGCACCATCCAGTCTGCACCTCATCGATCAGAAGAAGCATACCATTCTCATCGCAGAATTCGCGAAGACCGGTCATGAATTCCTGGGTAGCGGGATGTACACCGCCTTCACCCTGAACTGGCTCGATCATGATAGCGATGGTATTTTCTGTGCAGGCATCTTTGAAGGCCTGGAGATCATTGTAAGGTGCATAGGAGAAACCATAGGTCATGGGACCGAAACCAATCTGGCAGCCGTTTCCGGGCTGGCCTGTTGCGGACATGGCACCGAAGGTACGGCCGTGGAAGCCCATCTTTGCGGTTACAATATGATATTTATTGGGACCATATTTTTCGATACCGTATTTTCTTGCCATTTTGATCATGGCTTCATTGGCTTCTGTTCCGGAATTCTGGAAGAAAATCTTGTCCATGCCGATGGTCGTGCAGACTTTCTCTGCCAGAAGCGCCTGGGGGATGGTATAAGGATAGTTAAAGGTATGCATAACATCCTGTACCTGATCGATTACGGCTGCAACCACCTTTTCATTGCAGTTTCCTGCGGAGTTAACGGCGATGCCGGCATAAAAATCAAGATACTTTTCTCCTTTTTCATCATAGAGATACTGATCCTTTGCCTTTTCACATACGAAATCCATTCTTTCGTAGGTTTCAATCATATATTTGCTTACTTTGTCCTTGATGTCCTGTGCGCTGAGTCCTGTTTCTGCTAATTTCATAATGTATACTCTCCTTTAAGGTCTTGTTTTTTACTGTAATTCGCCGGCTGACTTGATCATGTCGGCTGTAATGAATCCCTTTATGATTAAATATTCTTCAATTACTTTTACACAATTTGTAACGCCGACCTTCTCGCTGTTCAGAGTAAGATCGTAGTTGACCGGATTGGTCCAATAGTTACCATGGGTGTAGTATTTGTAATAATCCGCCCGGAATTTGTCGGTACGTTCGATCGTGGCATTGGCAACCTCTTCGGTTACGCCCATGTTTTTGATCGTGCGTTCCACACAGAAGGCACGGGGTGCTTCAATGTAGATGCTAACAACATTCGGCTTGTCTCTAAGAACATAGTCGGCTGCCTTTCCTACGATAACGCAGGATTCTTTTTCGGAAAGCTCGCGAATGATCTGACACTGATAGTCAAAAAGCTTGTCATCAGAAACGAAATTTTCATTTCGGGTGATATAGCCTCTGGATTTGGGAAGTCCGGTCAGAAAGCTGGTAAAGCCCCCCGGGGTTTCACGGATTTTTTCATTTACGGCCGTGAAGACTGCCTCGTCCAATCCGCTTAGCTGACTGGCTAAGGTCAGAATGCGGTTTTCATAACAGTTGATGCCGAGTTCTCTGGCCAGCTGAGAGGCGATTGCTTTTCCGCCTGAGCCGAAGCCTCTGGCAAATGTAACTACAAAATTTTCCATTTCAATACCTCCTAGCCTGCTAAGTATCTGCTCAGGAATTCTCTGGTTCTCGGATTTTTCGGATTGGTAAAGAGCTCTGACGGAGCTGCATCTTCTGCAATATAGCCGGAATCCATAAAGATGGTTCTGGTGGAAACATCTCTTGCGAAGGCCATCTCATGGGTAACGATGATCATGGTCAGACCTGTTTTGGCAAGATCTTTCATAACATTCAATACCTCGCCTACCATTTCCGGATCGAGGGCTGAGGTTGGCTCGTCGAAGAGGAGAACCTCAGGATTCATGCAGAGGGATCGGGCAATAGCGACTCTTTGCTTCTGACCACCTGAGAGCTGATCCGGCTTTGCGTTGATATAGGGGGCCATACCTACATTTTTCAAATGCTTGATGGCTCTTTCGAAGGCTTCTTCTTTTGAAAGATGAAGTACCTTTCTGGTGCAGAGCATGCAGTTTTCCAGAACGGTCATATTGTTGAAAAGGTTAAAGGACTGGAAAACCATGCCAACCTTGGAACGGTATTCATTGATTTCCTTCTGAATGTCCCTGACTTCCTTTCCGTGATAAAGGATCTTTCCGGAGCTTTGCTTTTCCAGCTTGTTAATGCAGCGGAGAAGGGTGGATTTTCCGGATCCGGAGGAGCCTACGATACAAATGATCTCGCCGCCCTTGATATCAATATCGATCTTGCGGAGAACCTCATGGTTACCAAAGCTTTTACTTAAATCCTGAATGGAAATTACTGATTCACTCATAAATTCTCCTCCTATTCATTATCCATGTATTCAATCGCAAGTGCGTAATCTCTCTTGCCGGCCATCTTTTTCTCGATCAGCTTGAAGAGTTTGTCAAAGACAAAGCAGAGAACAAAATAAATCACTGCGATTACCAGGTAAGCTTCAAAGTATTTGTAATAGTTGCCGCCGACGGTTTTTGCTGCCATGAAGAGCTCCTGAACTGCAATAACATTCAGTACGGAGGTCATCTTCAGGTTGGTCAGGAAGTTGTTGGCCATCTCGGGAATGATGTTTTTGAAGGCCTGGGGAAGAATAACATAAAACATGGTTTTGAAGGGAGACATACCCATTGCCCATGCGCCTTCACGCTGTCCGATATCGATGGAACCGATGCCGGCTCTGACGGTTTCACCCATGTATGCGCCCGTGTTCAGAACGGTAACGATAATACCTGCAAAAACAGGAGTCATATCGGTTCCCATCTGTCGGATACCGTAGTAGATGATCATGGCCTGAACGATCATAGGTGTATCACGGAAGAGCTCTACATAGATGGTAAAGATCGCTTTTACTATTTTAATAAGAAGCTTTTTGGCTGGATTGTCGCCTTCGTTGATCCGGATATCATTGACAATGCCTACAATATAGCCGAGAACAAAGCCGAAGAGTGTGCCAAGTACTGCGATATAAAGGGTAAGCCAGGTGCCCTGGATAAACATGCTTGAATACTTTTGTGCCAGGAATACCATCCACTGGAAAGAGTTTGTAGGGGATTCAAAGATCATATGTTCACGCCACCTCTCTTGCTGAAAATCTTTCTTTTGTTTGGAAAATGTTTGTTTTTCTGCTGAAATTGGCCTAAGGATAGCCGTCCCGACCAAGGTCGTGACGGCCTTCCTCAGATCAGTGTTTCTTTAGGAAAGTTGAATCGATTCGCCTTTCCTTAGTTTGCTGCCGGCTGCTGTGTCAGAACCTGATCCATCAGCTCATCCATTTTTGCCTTGTCATTCCAGCCGATGCTGTCCATTGCATCCTGGATCTTGTCACGAAGTTCTGTATCATTTTTTCTTGTTGCGATGCAGACATTAACCATTTCGTCATCACCGGTAAAGGTATCATCCTCATCCAAAGTGATGATCTCCAGGTCATCATTGGTAAGTGCTGCAGATTCTGCTGTCGGAAGGTCAACTACGCAGACATCAGCAACGCCGTTTGAGATGGCCATGAAGCACTCAGAGGTTGTTTCGTAATTTCCTGACTGCTCAGCACCTTCGATCTGATCAAGAAGGGGAACCCAACCGGTTCCAAGCTGTGTAGTTACCTTGCAGCCTGTGCCTGCCAGATCGGAAAGACCGGTTACATTTTCATAATCGCCGCCTTTCTTTACTACGATGCAGTTATCTCTGTAGTAGTAAGGTTCGGTAAAGGAATAGGAAGCTTCTCTTTCAGCGGTCTTGCCCATGCCGGCGATGATGCAGTCATAATCACCTGCGTCAAGGGAGATACCGATGGAAGACCATTCTACTTTGTGAATCTCAAGATCCATTCCCATTTCATCGGCAAGCTTCTGTGCAACAGCTACATCATATCCATATGCGTAATAATCGGAACCGTAGATCGGAACAGCTGTGCTTCCGTCTGGTGTAGTATCGGTGTCCTGGGTCCAGTTGAAAGGAGCATAAGCACATTCCATGCCGACTCTCAAAACGCCGTTTGAGGAGGTGGAAGCATCGGAGGAGCTGTCTCCTGTTGCGGAAGCGGTATCAGCAGAAGCATCGCTTGCTGCGCTCTCGCTGGATGAATCTGTAGAAGCGGATGAACCGCATCCTGCTAAGAGGGATACTGCCATAACACCGGTAAGTGCGATACTAAATAATTTTGTCTTTCTCATAATCTTTTCCTCCTGATTTTCTTTTTCTCCTGCAGTTTGATACGAGGGGACTGCAGCTTAAAAAGCGAAACAAAAAAGGCACCGGAGATTTTTTATCTCCAGCGCCCTTGCTGTTGTAATGTATGATACTGACTCGAAGGCTCTTTTGCAATGTGAGTTTTGAACAGTTCTCTTGTGAGTTTTGCACAAAGGCCTGGGAAAAGTATTTCCGAGCCGGACTTATGCCGGGCAGCAGGTCTTGCTTTTTGTGCACTTCTCACGAGAAAAGATTTTTAGTTAAACATAAGGCGTTTGACCAGGATACAGTTGATCAGGTCCAGATATTCCATGGAGTCATCCAGACTGATTTCCAGAATCTCCTCAATTTTTTTCAGGCGGTACTGGAGGGAATTGCGGTGAACATACATCATTTCCGCAGTACGACCGACATTGAAGCCACAGAGATAATAGTTGAGGAGGGTATCGATCAAAAAGGAGCCGTTGGTATTGTCATATACTTCCAGCTTCTTTAGTTTTTCATTACAGTAATCCAGGATTTCCCCCTGGTTTCCGCTGCTGAACATGAATTTATAGATTCCCATAGAGCTGGCGCTAAGAACCTTTTTGCCGCTTGGATTGGGCAGAAGATCCTTCTTGGGAATCAGGTTCTTTGCCTCTGTATAGCTTTTTCCGAAATC
Organism: Bacteroidaceae bacterium; assembly: GCA_963620785.1. Classification (GTDB taxonomy): domain Bacteria; phylum Bacillota; class Clostridia; order Lachnospirales; family Lachnospiraceae; genus RUG14243. The sequence goes on along the minus strand of CAVFAT010000024.1, from coordinate 14,527 downwards.
GGCAGGATCATTGTAAGCAGCACCCAGGATGCAGGTGCTGTGGATCTTGCCGGCAAAGACCTTGCGGGAATCCAGTTCCGTCAGGATTTTTTCGATTTCCAGCTCGGTTTCTTTCTTTTCAGTCTGTTCAAAGAGAAGAACAAATTTGTTGAGAAAGCGCATATACATGGGGCAGCGGCTCATATGAAGAACCTCCCGGTTGAGGCAGTCGGTGTAATAGGAGTAGGTGTGCTCATCCTGCTCCAGGTTGATGCCATATTCACGGTCGATGACAATGATGCCGACACGGTGGGGACGGTCAAAGGTCAGGCCGAACTGAGAGGAAATCTTTTCAATATATTTCTTATTTACCTCATAACCGAAGAGAAGGTTATAGAGGTAATCGCCGGTACGCTTGTTGTTTACACCGGTTTCGAAGATGATCCTGCCGATACTCTGGGCGATATCTACGAAGGTTGCTCCCTCCCAACGGATATAGAAGAGGGGAAGTTCCAGTTCAATAGCCTTGTCAATGAAGGACTGGGGAATGCTTTCTTTGTCATCCACGATAGAAATGGCAAAGCCGGAGATGCCGAGTTTATTCAGCTCCAGCATGGCATCGTAGACATCATTCATATCGAAACGAATGAAATCCACCACGATCAGGGCGAAGTTTCCGGCATTCATATGCTCGGCAAAGGGCTTAGTCTGTACCAAATAGGTCCAGGAAACCATACGGTCGAGGCCGACCTCTCCGGTCAGCAGCTCCATGCCGTCAAGATTCAGATTGTAGACATCTCTGCAGGTGATCATAGCGATTCTCCTCATTTTTTTCTTTTCTTCATCATAAAACCTGAAGGGAAAAAAGCAAGAGGAAAAGGACAAAGAGAGGCGGAGTGATTGCTAGTTTGGAAAAGATTGTGTATAATTTGTGAGAGTATGCGTATCTATACCTGTTTGACATCTGTTGGGATGTGGGAGAGTAGTATGGTAGTAAATGTAACACTAAAGAAGAAACTGGCCTTTCTTGCAAAAAGCCCCTTTTTTATATTGATCCTTCTGGCGATTGCCCATGTCGGACTTTACTTTCTGAATCTGTGCGCGGGGCTGATCGCAAGCGGTATGCTTTTGCTCTGTTTTCTGGTATGTGGGCTGGTTTACCGGTCCTGTAAGAAGGGATTGGCAAAAGAGGCCTTTCGTTTTTCGGAATATGACAGAAGGATGCAGGAAGGCTTTCTGGAAAATCTGGAGATTCCTTATGTTGTCATGGAAAAGGACGGTCATATCATTTGGATGAACCGGATGTTTCGGGAGCTTTTCCGGAAGAAGGACAGCTATCATAAGGCAATTGCCGGTATCTTTCCTACTTTGAGCAAGGAAAGGCTGAAGAAGATCGGCCATATGACCCAGCTTTCCCTGGAATGGGAGGACAGAAAGTTTCTTGCCAATATCCATAGAGAAAAGGTGGAGGATTATCAGGGAGAGCTTCTGGACATCAGCATTTCGGAAGAGAGCCGGGAGGTTCTTGTGATGTTTCTTGCAGATGAGACCAATTATCAGGAGCTTCTGGAGAAATACGAAAAAGAAAGAATGGGTGTAGCCCTTGTTTACGTGGACAATTATGAGGAAGTGGTAGAGAGTATTGATTCCATCAAGGCTTCTATGTTATCCGCCCTGGTTGACCGCAAGATCAGCCGCTATTTTTCCAGAAAGGATATTCTTCTTAAGAAGTTCGAAAGAGATAAATATATTATCGTTTTTAAGCAGGAGTATCTTCGCGAATTTACAAATAATAAATTTTCCCTGCTGGAGGATATCAAAACCGTTCATGTCGGCAATGAGATATCCGTAACCCTTTCCATCGGTGTCGGTGCGGAGGGAGAAAGTTACCGGGACAATCACGACCTGGCAAAGGCTGCGATCGATCTTGCCCTCGGACGAGGCGGGGATCAGGCAGTGCTCAAGCAGGAAGAAAATATTACTTATTTCGGCGCTTCCAAGAGACAGGTAGGAAAGGTCAGTCGTGTAAAGGCCAGAATGAAGGCACAGGCCCTCAGAGAGCTGATCCAGACCTCGGATAATGTGATCGTTATGGGTCACCATATCGGAGATGCGGATTCCTTCGGTGCCACGATTGGTATCTACCATGCGGCATCCATGCTGGGCAAGAAGGCGCATATCGTCTTAAATGTCGTAACCAGTTCCATTCGTCCCATGAAGGAGCTCTTTTCCCCGGAAAAGGGTTATCCGGCCGATCTCTTTTTGAGTTCGGATGAAGCACTTGATCTGGTCAGAAAGGATAGCATGGTCATGGTTGTCGATACCAACCGACCCAGCTATACGGAGTGCCCGGAGCTTTTAGGCCTGGTAGACAATATTGTTGTTTTTGACCATCACCGGCATGGCAAGGAGGTTATTGACAATGCGGTGCTTTCTTATATAGAGCCCTACGCTTCTTCTACCTGTGAGATGATCTCTGAGGTATTGCAGTATTTCTCAAATGATTTTGAGATGAGCAATGAAGAGGCGGATGCACTCTATGCCGGAATCATCGTAGATACCAATAATTTTACGACCAAAACAGGTGTCAGAACCTTTGAGGCAGCAGCTTATCTGAGAAGGGAAGGTGCTGATGTGACCAGGGTTCGCAAGATGATGCAGAATGATATGACCGGCTATAAGATAAGGGCCGAGGCAGTTCGAAGAGCTGAGGTATACAGGGGCTGCTTTGCTTTTACAACCTGCCCTTCAGAGGGAGTTGAGAGCCCTACGGTCATTGCGGCACAGGCGGCAAATGAGCTTTTGAATATTATCGGCATTAAGGCCTCTTTTGTCTTTACAGACTATAATGACAAGATCTATATCAGTGGCCGTTCCATCGATGAAATCGATGTGCAGGCTGTTATGGAATGTGCCGGCGGAGGCGGTCACAGAAGTGTGGCAGGTGCCCAGATCAGCGGAAAAAGCATAAAAGAAGCCATGGATTATATCAAATCCGTACTCGATAAAAGAATAGAAGAAGGAGAAATAAAGCTATGAATATTATCTTATTAGAGGATGTACGTGCGCTCGGCAAAAAGGGCGAGGTTGTAAAGGTAAGTGACGGCTATGGCCGTAATCTGATCAACAAGAAAAAGGCAATGGAAGGAACTGCCAAGAATTTAAATGATCTGAAGCTGAAGCAGAAGCATGATGAAAAGCTGGCAGAGGAACGTCTTGAGGCGGCAAAGAAGCTGGGCGAAGAACTGAAGGAGATGAGCGTTGAGCTGAAACTGAAGGCCGGAACAGGCGGAAGGGTATTCGGTTCTGTTTCTTCCAAGGAAATTTCCCAGGCGGCAAAGGAACAGCTTGGCCTGGAACTGGATAAGAAAAAGCTGCTTCTTGAGGAGCCGATCCGCTCCTTTGGTACACATGAGGTTACAGTGAAGCTGCATCCGCAGGTATCCACTGTTCTCCGCGTAAAGGTTACAGAGGAATAATATGCCGGCAGAAGATGCGATTATCAAAAGAATATTACCCAACTCTCTGGAGGCGGAAAAGTCGGTAATCGGTTCGATGATCATGGATCAGGATGCCATTGTGGCAGCCTGCGAGACGATCACGAAGGAGGACTTTTATCATAAGCAGTACGGCGGGATGTTTGAGGCTATGGTAGAACTCTATAACGAGGGAAAACCGGTCGATGTTGTTACCCTGCAGGATCGCTTAAAGGAAAAATCTCTTCCGGAAGAGGTAAGGAGCACAGAATTTATTGCAGGTCTGGTTGCGGATGTTCCGACCTCGGCCAATATCCGTCATTATGCCAGGATCGTTGCGGATAAGGCGGCTTTAAGAAGGCTGATACGGGTTGCAGAAAATATCGAAAAGGAATGCTATGAGGACAGCGAGCCTTTGGATGACATCATGGATCATACCGAGCATGAGGTTTTCCGCGTCCTGCAGAACAGGGGAAACGATGACTATGTGCCCATCAAGCAGATTGTCATCAATGTGCTGGAAAAGATCGAGCAGGCTTCCAAAACAAGGGGAAATGTAACCGGTCTTGCTTCCGGCTTTACCGATCTGGATTACAAAACGGCAGGCTTCCAGCCCTCAGATCTGATCCTGCTTGCGGCAAGACCTTCCATGGGTAAGACGGCCTTTGCCCTGAATATTGCCCAGCACGTTGTCACCAAAAGAAATGAGGCGGTAGCGATCTTCAGCTTGGAGATGTCCAAGGAACAGCTGACCAACCGTTTGCTTTCCATGGAGTCTCATGTTGATTCCCAGAGTATCCGAAGCGGTAATCTGAGGGATGAGGAATGGGAGTGCCTGATCGAGAGTGCCGGTGTGCTTGGCAAATCCGGCCTGATCATTGATGATACCCCTTCCATTTCTACAGCAGCTTTGCGGTCCAAGGCCAGAAAGTATAAGCTGGAATATGATATTAAGCTGATATTGATCGATTACCTGCAGTTGATGACGGCAGGAGGAAGCAGAACAGAGTCCAGGCAGCAGGAAATTTCCGATATTTCCAGAGCCCTGAAGGCGATCGCCAGAGAGCTGAATGTGCCGATCATTGCCTTATCCCAGCTTTCCCGTGCGGTAGAAAAGCGAGACGACAAGAGGCCCATGCTGTCCGACCTTCGAGAATCGGGAGCGATCGAGCAGGATGCCGATGTGGTTATGTTCCTCTACAGAGATGAGTATTATAATAAGGATTCCGAGGCAAAGAATATTGCCGAGGTGATCATTGCGAAACAAAGAAACGGTCCTACGGGAACGGTCAATCTGATGTGGCTGCCCCAGTATACCCAGTTCCGCAATCTGGAGAGAAGACAGACGAATGAATAAGTTTGATGGCAAAATAAAAGACAAAAGACAGAAGGGAAAGAAGGACTTTTGTATTCTGTCTTTTGTCCGCAAAAAAGGCCACGAAAAAAGCTGTGTCGATGTTCGACACAGCTTTCCTTCACTCTTTGTCTTCGGTATGAATAATCAAAAATTATTCTGCTGCAATAGCGCCTACCGGGCAAGCACCTTCGCATGTTCCGCAATCGATGCAAGATCCGCCATCGATTTCGTACTGGCTGTCGCCTGCAGAAATAGCGCCTACCGGACATTCACCTTCGCAAGAACCGCACATGATGCAAGCATCACTAATTACATAAGCCATAACAGTACCTCCTTAATAAAGTAACAATACGTATTGATATAGTTTTTTGATATCTTCTTATCAAATATAATACAAGAGAATGTGTTTAGACAATAAGACATTAGGTTAGTTACTTTAAAAATTGTTAGCATAGGCAGAAAGAAAAAGAAGATTATGTCATTTGTACATTTACATACCCATACGGAATACAGTCTTCTGGATGGTTCCAACAAAATCAAAGAATATGTAGCAAGAGTCAAAGAGCTTGGAATGAACAGTGCAGCGATCACGGATCATGGTGTAATGTATGGTGTGATCGATTTTTACAAGGAAGCGAAGGCGCAGGGAATCAAGCCAATCCTGGGATGTGAGGTTTACGTTGCACCCGGCTCCCGCTTTGAAAAAGATCTTCATACGGGAGAGGACCGTTATTACCACCTTATTCTGCTTGCCGAGAATGACCTGGGGTATCATAACCTGATCAAGATCGTTTCCAAGGGTTTTACAGAGGGCTACTACTATAAACCACGTGTTGACCGGGAGCTTCTGAAGGAGTATCACGAGGGAATCATCTGCCTTTCTGCCTGTCTGGCCGGTGAAGTGCAGAGAAAGCTGGGAATGGAACAGTATGAGGCGGCGAAGGAGGCTGCCCTCTGGCACAGAGAGGTCTTTGGACCGGACAATTATTTCCTGGAGCTGCAGGATCACGGGATTCCCCTGCAGAGGGCGGTAAACCAGCAGCTGCTGCGCCTCTCTCAGGATACGGGCATTCCCCTGGTTGCAACAAATGACTGTCATTATACCTATGATACGGATGCAGAGCCTCATGATATTTTACTTTGTCTGCAGACAGGAAAGAAGCTGAGTGATGAAAACAGACTGCGTTATGATGGCGGGCAGTATTATGTGAAGTCGGAAGCAGAAATGCGGAGCCTCTTTCCTTATGTTCCCGAGGCAATCGAACAGACCCAGAAGATTGCAGACCGCTGTAATGTGGAGATCGTTTTCCATGAGTCAAAATTGCCCAAGTACCAGCTTCCGGAGGGCGTGAGCTCGGATGAATATCTGACTCGTCTTTGTCATGAAGGATTTCAGAAGAGATATCCGGATGCATCGCCGGAATTAAAGGAAAGGCTGGAATATGAGCTTTCGGTTATCCGCAAAATGGGTTATGTGGATTATTTCCTGATTGTTTGGGATTTTATTAATTATGCCAGATCCCAGGATATCATGGTTGGACCGGGTAGAGGTTCGGCAGCAGGCTCCGTTGTATCCTATAGTCTGGGGATCACCAATATCGATCCGATCCGCTACAATCTGATCTTTGAGCGTTTTTTGAATCCGGAACGTGTTTCTATGCCGGATATTGACGTTGATTTCTGTGTCAACAGGCGAGGAGAGGTGATCGATTATGTAATGGAAAAGTATGGCAAAGATCATGTCGTGCAGATCGTGACCTTCGGTACCATGCTGGCTAAGGGAGCCATCCGGGATGTGGGACGTGTGATGGATCTGCCCTATGCTTTTTGTTCCTCGATTGCCAAGATGATTCCGAATGAGCTGGGGATGACGATCGATAAGGCCCTGGAGGTGAACAGCGAGCTTCGCCGTCAGTATGAGGAGGATGAAACGGTCCGGAATCTGATCGATATGTCCAAAAGGCTGGAAGGGCTTCCGAGAAATACCTCCATGCATGCGGCAGGTGTTGTGATCAGCCAGGAAAGGATGGATGAATATCTGCCCTTATCCAGAGCCCAAGACGGAACGATCACAACCCAGTTTACTATGACAACGGTAGAGGAACTGGGACTGCTGAAGATGGATTTTCTGGGTCTGCGCAACCTCACCGTTATTCAGAATGCCTTAAAGCAGATCAAGGAAAACAGGGGAATTGATCTGGATATCGATGCCATTGATCTGGATGATAAGGCAGTTTATGATGCGATTTCAACCGGCAAAACAGAGGGTGTTTTTCAGCTGGAAAGTGCCGGCATGAAGAGCTTTATGAAGGAGCTTCGCCCCAGGAGTCTGGAGGATGTGATCGCGGGAATCGCCCTCTACAGACCGGGCCCCATGGATTTTATTCCGGCCTATATCAAGGGCAAGAATCATGCGGATGAAATCACCTATGACTGCCCCCAGCTAGAGCCGATTCTTGCTCCGACCTATGGCTGTATTGTTTACCAGGAACAGGTAATGCAGATCGTAAGAGATCTTGCGGGCTATACACTGGGACGAAGCGATCTGGTCAGACGAGCCATGTCCAAGAAAAAGACAGAAGTCATGCAGAAGGAGCGGCATAATTTTGTCTACGGCAATGAGGCGGAAGGCGTGAAGGGCTGCATCGCCAATGGAATCGATGAGCGTACGGCAAATAAGATCTATGATGAAATGATCGATTTCGCCAAGTATGCCTTCAACAAGTCCCATGCGGCAGCCTATGCGGTTGTCACCTATGAAACGGCTTATCTGAAGTATTATTATCCGGTGGAATATTTTGCGGCATTGATGACTTCGGTCATTGACAATCTGCCTAAGGTGTCTGAATATATCCGGGAGGCCAAAGATCTTGGGATCGAAATCCTGCCGCCGGATATTAATGAAGGACAGTGGGATTTTTCTGTAAAGGGAGATGCCATTCGCTATGGCCTCTCTGCCATTAAGTCTGTCGGACGTTCGGTGATTGAAGCGATCGTGGCAGAGCGGGAGGCGCATGGAAAATTCAAGTCCCTGTCGAACTTCTGCGAGAGAATGACGACAAAGGAAATGAATAAGCGGACGGTAGAAAGTCTGATCAAGGCCGGTAGTTTTGATTCTCTGGGCGGAAGCAGAAAGCAGTATATGCAGGTCTATATCCGGGTGATCGATCAGGCAACGGCTAAGAAGAAAAACACTATGGCTGGGCAGATGACCCTTTTCGACTTTATGCCGGAGGAGGAAAGAAGCAAATATGAGATGAAGCTGCCGGATGTCGGAGAATTTGACAGGCAGCAGCTCCTTGCTTTTGAAAAGGAAGTGCTTGGTATTTACGTCAGTGGTCATCCCCTGGAGGAATATCAGGAAAAAATGAAGAAATTCATTACGGCAGTTACAGCAGATTTTGCGGCGGATGAAGAAAAGGAAGCGTCCCGCCTGCAGGACAATCAATATGTGACGATCGGCGGCATGATCACAGGTTTGAATGTTAAGGGAACAAAGAATAATAAGACCATGGCCTTTTTGACCTTGGAAGATCTGCTTGGAACAGTGGAGGTCATCGTCTTCCCGAATAAGTATGAACTTTACCGGAATCTTCTGGAGGAGGATGAGAAGGTCTTTATCAGCGGAAGGGTAAGCCTGGAGGAAGAACAGGACGGAAAGCTGATCTGTGATCACATTGTCCGTTTTGAAGATACCCAAAAGGATATCTGGGTTCAGTTCCATGATAAGGAAAGTTTTCTGGCTGACCAGCAGGAACTTCTTTCTGCCCTGCATCTTTCCGAAGGAAAGGATGAAGTGGTCGTCTACCTAAAGAAAGAAAGACAGATCAAACGACTGGGAAAGAGAATGACAGTAAAGGCAGATGAAAAGCTTTTAGACAGATTGGAGAATCTGTTCGGCGCAGGGAACATAAAAGTCACGGAGAGGTCGTTGCAATAGGAGTAGAAACATAATATGATTACGAGTGTGGAAAATGCACAGGTTAAGACCCTTGTGAAGCTTCTGGAAAAAGCAAAGGAAAGAAGAAAAAGCGGCTGCTTTCCGGTGGAAGGAATCCGCATGTTCCGGGAGGTTCCCAGGGAAAGGCTGCAGGCAATCTATGTTTCAGAGCACTTTGAAGCAGAACACAAATCAGACGGCCTTTTGAAGGATATGAAGTATGAGGTCCTTTCGGATGCTCTTTTCGCTAAGATAAGCGGAACGGTAAGTCCCCAGGGGGTTCTTTGTCTGGTTCGCCAGAAAGAATATACCCTGAAGGATCTGCTGCCAAAAGACAGACCGGCCATGATCCTGGTTCTGGAGAGCATTCAGGATCCGGGCAATCTTGGCACCATGATCCGAACGGGAGAGGGTGCAGGCCTGACCGGAGTCTTAGCCAACAAAACAACGGTTGATTATTATAATCCAAAGACGATCCGTTCCACCATGGGATCCATATACCGGATTCCCTTTGTGGTTGCGGAGGATCTGAAGGAAGCAGTATATCATCTGCAGAAAGAAGGCGTAAGCTTCGCGGCTGCTGATCTTTCGGCAGAGCTGGAGTATGATGAGGCGGATTACAGGGGAAGCTGCGGCTTTTTCATCGGCAATGAAGGAAATGGCCTTTCAAAGGAAATTTCGGATCTGGCAGATCAGAAGATCCGTATTCCGATGGAGGGAAAGGTAGAGTCCTTAAATGCGGCAATCGCGGCCTCTTTATGTATGTATGAAGCGAAAAGACAAAGAAAGAATCATTGATCCATGTTTAGAATTTGGGCAAAAGAATGGAAAAGCAATCATCTGATCCGGGATATGGTGGTTGAGGATGGGCGGCAGGAGACCAGAACGCATAAGGTTTTTGCCGCTGTAGAAGAAATCTGCAGCCATTTTGACTTAGGGCATCCCATCTGGCTGGATGCCAATATCAGAGAATTTCAAAAGCATGCAAGGGTTCGCTTCTATCAGGATAGTTTTGTAGAGGAGATTCCTTTCGATTATCTGGAACTGCAGGTGATCGAGGAAGATTAGAAAGGGGAATATTCATGGCATCCATGGAGGAACTCGGAGACGATCTGGAAAGTTGGGAAACGGTCGTCTTCTTATATAATGCTGCGATCAAAGAGGTTCGGACAAAGCTGGAAATCCTGAGTGACGAATTTCAGTATCGCAACAAATACAATCCGATCGAATATATCAAATCCAGGATCAAGAGTCCGGAAAGTATCGTAAAGAAGCTGAGAAGGCAGGGATATGAAAGCACGATCCCAAATATGGTAAAGCATGTCAATGATATTGCGGGAACCAGACTGGTCTGCTCCTTTACCTCTGATATTTACCGTCTGGCGGAAATGATCGGACAGCAGAATGATCTGAAGGTAATTTCAGTAAAGGATTATTTCAAAAATCCCAAGGAGAATGGCTATAAATCTTATCATATGATTGTAACGGTGCCGATCTTTATGTCGGACCGGGTGGTGGATGTTAAGGTAGAGATCCAGATCAGAACGATCGCCATGGATTTCTGGGCATCGCTGGAGCATAAGATTTACTATAAATTCGAAGGCAATGCTCCGGATTATATCAGTAAGGAGCTGAAATCCTGTGCAGAGATGATCTCATCTCTGGACGCAAAAATGCTTTCCCTCAACGAGGCAATTAAAAAATATCAGATAGACGGAAAGGCTGGTTCATAATGGCGGGCGCTGAGAAAAAGAAAAAGAAACTGAAACAAATGTCTGTATTTAGCAGTGAGAATAAGCTGGTAGAGGTGGATCAGGATGATTATCTGATCCGTCAGATCGATCTTTTCAAGAATAAGGCCAGTGAGCTTCAGGATAAGCTGAATGACCGTGAGGCCAGATTTCAGGAGCTGGAGGCAAGTGTAGAGCAGAAGGAGCTGGAGGCAAGAGACCTGAAAGCAGTCGTAGATGCCCGTCAGCAGGAGGCGGATGATGTCCTCCGCAGCACAGAGGCGCAGATGCGAAACCTGACCTATGCGGTAGAGGCCAAGATCAATGATCTTGCAGCCATCATCCAGGAAAAGGTAGATAATAACGAGGAGATCACAAAGGATCAGACCGCCAGACTGGAAGAAGAGTTCAAGCAGCTGGAAAGCAGACTGGACAAGATCAAGGCGGACCTTTCGGACAAGACCCATCAGGAAAATCTTTCTTCCTATAGAAATGTATCTGCTTCCTTAAATGAAATGCAGGAAAAGCTGACAGAGAGTTTGTCTGAGACAAATATTAAGGAAGAAAGCATTAAGAAGATTACAAGACCGGCGATTTGGGCACTGGGAATCAGCATCCTGAATTTTGTCTGTATCGCAGGATACATTCTCTTTGATCTGGGATTTTTTCGCTAGAGCATGATTTGATTGCAGGAAAAGCTGCTTGGATCAGCAGTTCCTGAAGCAAGATGCAGCAGAAAGAAACTTAGACAAAGGCAGGAAATAAAAATGGAAAAAGGCAATAACATTATTCTGATCGGCATGCCGGGAACAGGCAAAAGCACAGCGGGCGTCATTCTTGCTAAGGTGGCCGGCTATCAGTTCTTAGATTCGGATCTCTTGATCCAGGAGGAAGAAGGAAGAACCCTGGCAGAAATCATGGCTGACGAGGGAACGGATGGATTTGTAAAAATAGAAGACCGGGTCAATGCCGGCATTGAAGCGGATCATACCGTCATTGCAACAGGCGGCAGTGTGGTTTACTGTGAACAGGCTATGCGGCATCTGCGAAAGATCGGCACGGTAGTTTATCTAAAAACTTCCTACCGCGTCCTTTCTAAAAGACTTCATAATCTGAAAAGAAGGGGCGTTGTGTTGAAGAGAGGGCAGACCCTCCGGATGCTTTATGAAGAAAGAGCTCCCCTTTATGCAAAGTATGCGGATATTACCATTCATCAGGATAAGCTGGGAATTGAAGAAACAGTAGAAGAGATCATGAAAGCTCTTTATCTTCATTAAAATCACTCCTAGACTACCGGATAATTATAAGCTTCTTTTCGAATTGTCAAAAAAGTCACGAGGAAAAGTGAAAAAAGAGAGTGACTTTCATCGGTTTACAAATAAAGCTGTTATGTTATAATTGGTCTATATGTGAAAATGTAACTAGCAGGGCGAGTATGCCTTTACGAATAATAGAAGGTATTCGGTGTTTGTATCCGAATATGAAAAGGGGCTGCAGGATACTGCAGAACATAATTTAGAGGTGACTGATGGAACAGTATGTAATAAAGGGTGGAAATCCGCTGGTTGGAGAGGTTGAGATCGGAGGCGCGAAAAATGCAGCGCTGGCGATTCTTGCAGCCGCCATTATGACGGATGAGACCGTAACGATAGACAATCTCCCGGATGTAAGGGACATAGGTGTTCTGATGCATGCCATGGAGAATATTGGCGTAAAGATCGAACGAATTGACCGTCATTGTATTAAGGTAAATGCTTCCGAGATTCATTCAGTATCGGTAGATTACGAATATATCAACAAGATCAGAGCTTCCTATTATCTTTTGGGAGCCCTGCTTGGCAAATACAAGAGAGCCGAGGTAGCTTTCCCGGGTGGCTGTGATATTGGAAGCCGTCCGATCGATCTGCATATCAAAGGTTTTCGGGCACTTGGAGCCAATGTTGAGATCGAGCATGGTCTGATCCTGGCACAGGCAGAGGAACTGAACGGCAGACATATTTATCTGGATAAGGTTTCCGTGGGTGCGACCATTAATATCATGCTTGCGGCATCAATGGCCAAGGGCAAGACGATCCTGGAGAATGCAGCCAAGGAGCCCCATGTCGTTGATGTGGCAAACTTCCTGAACAGTATGGGAGCAGAGATCAAGGGCGCCGGAACAGATATTATCCGTATTACCGGTGTAGAAAAGCTGCATGGAACAGAATATTCTGTTATTCCGGATCAGATCGAAGCCGGAACCTTTATGTTTGCGGCAGCTGCTACCAAGGGCGATGTGATGATCAAGAATGTCATTCCCAAGCATCTTGAGGCCATTTCAGCAAAGCTGATCGAGATGGGCTGCGAGGTAGAGGAATTTGATGATGCGGTGCGCGTGGTATGTTCCAAGCGAATGAACAGTACCCACGTAACAACACTTGCTTATCCGGGATTCCCGACAGATATGCAGCCGCAGATCGCAACGGCTCTTTCCATTTGCAACGGAACAAGCATTGTAACAGAAAGCATCTTTGAGAACCGTTTCCGTTATGTAGATGAGCTTGCCAGAATGGGAGCCAATATTAAGGTAGAAGGCAATACCGCGATCATCAACGGAGTAGAAAAGCTCACAGGTGCCAGAGTGGATGCGCCGGATCTTCGTGCCGGAGCAGCCCTGACCATAGCCGGTCTTGCAGCAGATGGCATTAGTGTTGTAGATGATATCTACTATATTGAACGTGGATATGAGGATTTTGACAAAAAGCTTGCAGAGCTTGGTGCGCAGATAGAAAAAGCGTATTCAGAAAAGGATATTCAGAAATTTACTCTGAAGGTATCCTGAGAAGAAAAAGAAGGAGATTAGACCAATGGAGAAGAGATTATTTACCTCTGAGTCAGTTACAGAAGGACATCCGGATAAGGTTTGCGATGCGATTTCCGACGCAATCCTGGATGCCTGCATGGCAGAGGATCCGATGAGCCGTGTTGCTTGTGAGACAGCATGCTGCACCGGTTTTGTTATTGTTACAGGCGAGATTACCACAAAGGCAAACCTGGATGTACCGTCAATTGTACGTAAGACCATTAATGAGATTGGCTATGACAGCTCTGACAAGGGCTTTGACGGCAATACCTGTGCTGTTATGGTAGCACTTGACCGTCAGTCACCGGATATTGCTATGGGTGTTGATAAGGCACTTGAGGCAAGAGAAAGCGCAATGTCTGATGAGGAGCTTGAGGCAATCGGTGCCGGAGATCAGGGAATGATGTTCGGTTATGCTACAAATGAGACAGAAGAATATATGCCTTATCCGATCGCTCTTGCACATAAGCTGGCTCTTCAGCTTTCCAAGGTACGTAAGGACGGAACTCTTTCCTACCTTCGTCCGGACGGAAAGACACAGGTTTCCGTTGAATATAATGAGGAAGGCAAGCCGGTAAGACTGGAAGCAGTTGTTTGCTCTACCCAGCATGATCCGGATGTTACTCAGGAGCAGATCCATGAGGACATTAAGAAATATGTCTTTGATCAGGTGATTCCGGCAGAGCTGGTTGATGAGAATACCAAGTACTTCATCAATCCGACAGGCCGTTTCGTTATCGGCGGACCGCACGGTGATGCAGGTCTGACAGGCCGTAAGATCATTGTTGACACCTATGGCGGATATGCACGTCACGGCGGCGGAGCTTTCTCCGGTAAGGACTGCACAAAGGTAGACCGTTCTGCAGCTTATGCAGCACGTTATGTTGCAAAGAACATCGTTGCAGCAGGTCTTGCTGATAAGTGCGAGATCCAGCTTTCCTATGCAATCGGTGTTGCAAGACCGACTTCTGTTATGATCGATACCTTTGGAACAGGCAAGCTGTCTGATGAGAAGCTTGATGAGATCATCCGCGAGAACTTTGATCTTCGTCCGGCCGGCATTATTAAGATGCTTGATCTTCGTCGTCCGATCTACAGAGAGACAGCAGCTTATGGTCACTTCGGCAGAAGAGATGTTGAGCTTCCCTGGGAGGCACTGGATAAGGTTGAGGATCTGAAGAAATATCTTTAATCAGTGGTTAT
>CAVFAT010000023.1:0-5373 GCA_963620785.1 Bacteroidaceae bacterium | reverse complement strand
TCTTCTGCTCGCTTGCGGGATATGGGATCGCGTTATATAATGAACTATGCTATTTTGTCAAAAAAGACGATTTTGCAGCCGGGCGGGCTGATAGAGGTAAATTCAGCGAAAAGGGCTGCGTATGGAAAAGGACTATTTTTAATGGATTGGAGGAATTACTATGGCTGATTTTATGGACAAACTGACGGGAACACTTGGCAGTGCCGGAAAAGTACTTTCCGACAAATTTAACGATACATCAAATCTTGCAAAGCTGAATATCGAGCTGAAATCAAAGCAGACCTTTGTGGAGAAGCAGTATATGTCTATCGGCAAAAAGGTATATGAGATAGAAAGCAGGAAGGATGAAACTCCCTTAGAGGAGGTTTTCCTGATTCGTCAGACTTTGGAAGAAATCAAAGAGATCCGTCATGAGATCCTTGAGATCAAGGGACTTCAGAAATGCCCGCATTGCGGAATGGAGATCGAAAAGGCAGTTCGTTATTGTCCGAATTGCGGCAAGGCTGTTGATGAGGAAGATGAAGTCGATGCAGAGGCAGAGACGGAAGCAGAAGCAGATGTTGAGGCAGATGCAGTAGATCCGGCTCAGGATTTTGAAGCCGCAGAAGAAGAAAAAGAAGAGGCCGCAGAAGAAGAAACAAAGGCCGAAGAAGAGGAGTAAGCTACAACAATGGGAAACAAAGGCAAGTTTTATATGACAACGGCGATCGCTTATACAAGTGGAAAGCCGCATATCGGTAATACCTACGAGATCATTCTGGCAGACTGTATCGCTAGATTTAAGAGACTGGAAGGCTATGATGTTTACTTCCAGACCGGTACAGATGAGCATGGTCAGAAGATCGAGGAAAAGGCGAATGCAGCAGGCATTACACCGAAGGAATTCGTGGATGATGTTGCAGGAGAGGTAAAGCGGATATGGGATCTGATGAACACTTCCTATGACAACTTTGTCCGGACTACGGATGAGGATCATGAGAAATGCGTAAAGAAGATTTTCAAAAAGCTTTACGACAAGGGCGATATTTATAAAGGTGCCTATGAGGGTCTCTATTGTACTCCCTGTGAGTCCTTCTGGACCGAATCACAGCTGGTAGACGGCAAATGCCCGGACTGCGGCAGAGAGGTGAAGCCGGCAAAGGAAGAGGCTTATTTCTTCAAAATGAGCAAATATGCAGACCGCCTGATGCAGTATTATGATGAGCATCCGGAGTTCATTCAGCCGGTTTCCAGAAAGAATGAAATGGTAAATAACTTCCTGAAACCGGGTCTGCAGGATCTTTGTGTTTCCAGAACCAGCTTCAGCTGGGGAATTCCGGTAGACTTTGATCCTAAGCATGTGGTTTATGTCTGGCTGGATGCCCTTACCAACTATATTACAAAGATCGGTTATGATCCGGATGGATCTAACGAGCAGTTTGAGAAGCTCTGGCCGGCAGATCTTCATTTGATCGGCAAGGACATTGTTCGTTTCCATACCATTTACTGGCCGATCTTCCTGATGGCGCTGGATCTTCCCCTTCCCAAGAAGGTATTCGGTCATCCCTGGCTCCTTCAGGCGGGCGGCAAGATGTCAAAGTCCAAGGGCAATGTGCTCTATGCCGATGAACTGGCAGATTTCTTTGGTATCGATGCGGTACGTTACTTTGTTCTCCATGAGATGCCCTATGAAAATGACGGTGTTATTTCCTGGGAGCTGATGGTTGAGAGACTGAATTCCGATCTTGCCAATACCCTTGGCAATCTGGTAAACAGAACCATCTCCATGAGCAATAAGTATTTTGGCGGCCTGGTTAGAAATGCAGGTGTGACAGAAGAGGTTGATGAGGATCTGAAGAAGGTCGTTACCGAAACAGCCGCAAGAGCAGCTGCCAAGATGGATGATTATCATGTGGCTGACGGAATTACAGAGATTATGAATCTCTTCAAGCGCTGCAACAAGTATATCGATGAGACCATGCCCTGGGCACTTGCCAAGGACGAGGAGAAGCAGGACAGACTGGCTACCGTGCTCTACAATCTGGTAGAAAGTATCAATATCGGTGCGGTTCTGATCGAGAGTGCAATGCCGGAAACAGCAGAGAAGATCCTTGCCCAGATCAATGGCAAGAGAAGAAGCTTTGAAGAGCTGTCTGAATTCGGACTTTATGAGAGCGGCAATCATGTAACGGACAAGCCGGAGATCCTTTTTGCAAGACAGGATGTGAATGAGGTTTTGGCCAAGGTTGCTGAGCTGCATCCCCAGGCAGAAGAGGCTGAGGAAGCAGAAGAAGCAGAAGAAGGCATTGATATTGAAGCAAAGGAAGAAATTGCCTTTGATGATTTCATGAAAATGCAGTTCCAGGTGGGTCAGATCATTTCCTGTGAGGCAGTTCCCAAGTCCAAGAAGCTGCTTTGCTCCCAGGTAAAGATCGGTTCCCAGACCAAACAGATAGTATCCGGTATCCGTAAATTCTATACACCGGAAGAGATGGTGGGCAAGAAGGTTATGGTTCTGGTTAATCTTAAGCCGGCAAAGCTTGCAGGTGTTCTTTCAGAGGGAATGCTGCTTTGTGCAGAGGATGCAGAAGGCAATCTGGCATTGATGACACCGGAGAAGGAGATGCCGAGCGGAGCGGAGATCTGCTAAGGAAAGGCTGATGCTGAAATAATCGGCCATTTCCTAAGAAAAGATTGGAAGATTTATGATTTTTGATACACATGCACATTATGATGATGCAAAATTTGATCCGGACCGACAGGAAATTCTCGATGCCATGCGTGAGCATGGCATCGGCCGAATTGTCAATGTCAGTTCGGATTTTCCATCCTGGGCAAGGACGATTGCTCTGACGAAGGAATATGATTTTATTTATGGTGCACTCGGCATTCACCCGAGCGATATCGATGGATTGAATGACGAGCGTTTTGCCCAGATGCGGGAGCTGCTTAATTTGGAGAAGATTCTGGCAGTCGGTGAGATCGGTCTGGATTATTACTGGGAGAAGGATCCGGAGGTTCGGGAAAGACAAAAGTACTGGTTCCGCAAGCAGTTTGAGCTGGCGAAGGAGAAAAAACTGCCGGTCATCATTCATTCCAGGGAAGCGGCGCAGGATACAGTTGAAATTCTGGAAGCGCTTCATGCCGAGGAAATTCCGGTCGTGATCCATTGCTATTCCTATACACCGGAGATGGCGGAACGCTTTTTGAAAATGAACTGCTGGTTTGGAATCGGCGGTGTTGTAACCTTCAAGAATGCGAAGAAGCTGCAGGAAACCGTAAGGATGCTGCCGGAGGAGAAGCTTTTATTAGAAACGGATTGTCCCTATTTATCTCCGGAGCCGAACAGGGGAAAGAGAAATTCCTCTTATAACCTTCCCTATGTGGCTGAGAAGATCGCAGAGCTGCGGGGCATAAGTGCAGAAGAAGTTATTCGGCTCACAGAGAAAAATGCAGAAGAATTTTATGGGATTTGAGCGGAGGAGGAAGCATGTCTGACCAGCTTCAGAGAACCTTATATATACTGAAACAATATGAATTTTCCACAAAAAAGAAATTCGGACAGAACTTTTTGATTGACGAGGGTGTCTTGCGTGGGATCGTCGAGACGGCAGGGGTGACAAAGGAAGATCATGTCCTGGAAATCGGACCAGGCATTGGCTCCATGACACATTATCTTTGCGAAGAGGCCGGTCATGTAACTGCGGTTGAAATTGACGATAAGCTGATTCCGATCCTGACGGATATGATGCAGGGTTATGATAATTTCACCCTGATTCATGATGATATTCTTAAGGTGGATCTGGATGCATTGGCCAAAGAGGCAGGCGGAAGGCCCTTTAAAGTGGTTGCCAATCTGCCCTACTATATCACGACACCGATCGTGATGGAGCTTTTGGAAAAGAAGCTTCCGATCGAGAGCATTACCATCATGGTGCAGAAGGAGGTAGCCGAGAGAATGCAGGCCGGTCCCGGAACCAAGGCCTATGGTGCGCTTTCTCTTGCGGTACAGTATTATGCAGATGCAGAGATCGAGATGGAGGTTTCTCCCTCCAGCTTTTTGCCGCCGCCTCAGGTATCTTCTACCGTAATAAAGCTGACCCGTTATGAGAAGCCGCCGGTAGAGGTGGAGGATGAGAAGCTCATGTTCCGTCTGATCCGGGATTCTTTCAATCAGAGAAGAAAAACCCTGGTAAATGCCCTCAGCAATGGCGGCGGAGCCGGTGTTTCGAAGGATGTGATCAGAGAGAGCATTCTGGAAATCGGTGAGAAGGAAACCGTTCGTGGAGAGGCACTCAGCCTGGCAAAATTTGCAGAGCTTGCCAATGCGATCAGTGCAAAGAAAAGGCAGTAAGAAAGATGTTTGGAATAGGACTCAGTGAGGACGAAAAATTTATGCGGGCGGCCTTAAGAGAGGCAAAAAAGGCCCAGAAGCTGGACGAGGTTCCGATCGGCTGCGTGATCGTCTATGACGGACAGATTATTGCAAGAGGCTATAACCGCAGAAATAAGGACTGCAGTACGCTGGCGCATGCAGAAATGACCGCAATCCGGAAGGCCAGCAGGAAGCTGGGTGACTGGCGGCTGGAGGGCTGCACGATCTATGTGACCTTAGAACCCTGTCAGATGTGTGCAGGTGCGATCGTACAGGCCAGGCTGGACCGGGTCGTGATTGGCTGCATGAATGCAAAAGCAGGATGCTGCGGTTCGGTAATCAATCTTCTTCAGATGCAGGCCTTTAATCATCAGGTGGAGATTACAAAGGGCGTTCTGGAAGAAGAAACGAGCAGTCTGATTTCCGGCTTTTTTAAAGAGCTGAGAGAAAAGAAAAAAAGAGAAAAAGAATTGGCAAAAGAAGAAAAGGCAGATTCTGACAGCGGACAGGAAGCGGAGAGAAGAGAAGAAGAAGCAGAAGAGAAATCTTGACGGATATCAAGGGAAATGCTATACTTTTAGCTACCGTGCAGCCGGGGCTCTAGCGGTGTCCTATACCATCAATCCGCTACAGATGGGGTGATATCCCGCCTCGGGTCTGCAGTCTGTAAAGCTGCCTTCGATAAGTGGCGTTGAGGTTTGGGTCTCGCGCAGCGGGAATCCGTGAACCGTGTCAGGTCGGGAACGAAGCAGCACTAAGCGGAAGCTCTCGGGTGCCGTGAGGGTGCCTGGGCTGAGTTAACTGTTGAAGTAACGTTTATGGGCGGGATTCAAAGCGGGATGCACGGAAAAAGAGAAGTCAGAGCTGTTACATTAGATAATGTAGCAGCTTTTTTTATCGAATAGAAACTGCGTTTCTATTCGATAAAAAAAGCATAAGGATCGCACTGCGGCGGAAAGGAAATAAATGGAGTGGGTTAGAAAAGAAAAGGGAAGTCGAATGGTGGAAGCAGGCTGGCT
>CAVFAT010000022.1:0-26265 GCA_963620785.1 Bacteroidaceae bacterium | reverse complement strand
CGAAGCCCTGAATACCTTAAAATACTTCAAAGAGAAAGCAAACGAATACCATGTAATTGCCGCAGGCAGTCTGCTTGGTACGCTTTTGGCAAAGCCGAAGTCCTATCCCGTGGGTATGGTGAATCTTTTGGATATCTACCCGCTAACTTTTGACGAGTTTCTGGAGGCTACAGATTCCAATCTATATGCTTTTTATGAGGATATTCAGAAGAACCAGTCCATCGAAGAGATTTTTCACACCCGCCTGCTCGAAGCTTACAACTACTACCTCATCATTGGTGGTATGCCCGAATGTGTTTCCTCCTGGGTCAAATACAAAGACCCATCTAAAGTTTCACAGATTCAGCGAGAACTGATTGAAGTCTACGAAAATGACTTTTCCAAGCACAATGGTAAGGTCAACAGCGGTCGCATCCTTATGGTCTTTCGTAGTATCGTTGCACAACTTGCAAAACCGAATGAAAAATTTATGTACGGTGCTGTTCGCGAGGGTGGCAGAGCCAGAGATTTTGAAGAAGCAATTGAGTGGCTGGTTTCAGCCGGTATGCTGAACCGTGTCTACAATATATCCAAGATGGAATATCCATTGTCTGCATTTGACAAATTGGATCAATTCAAACTCTTTGTCTTTGATACTGGACTTCTCAAGCATATGGCCGGCATTGATAATGCCGCCCTTCTGCTGAAATCAGACTACCAGTTCAAAGGTCCACTGACCGAAAACTATGTTTTGCAACAGCTTCGTGGACAATTCGAGGTAGAACCTCGCTACTATTCTAGCAAAAACGGCGAGATTGACTTTGTACTGCAAAACGGTATGGAAATCATCCCCATTGAAGCCAAAGGTGGCGAGGATAAATCTGCTCCCACTTTTAAGAGGTATATCGCAGAGCACAAACCAATGCATGCTTTCCGTTTTTCCAAGCGCGGCTATCGCAAAGATGGAGATTTCACCAATCTGCCCCTTTACCTTGCGCGGAAAACCAGAGAACTGTTATAAGTATTTTTTTGCTAATCAGCCACCCGACCCACCTCCGAGTGCCTGATTTCTATACTTAATGTCTTACCAAATCTTCATGATATGCTGCATGATAAGACTTACAGCTGTAATCCCACACCAGCAGGATGCCCCGAGGATAATCGGCTTCCCTCCTGTTTTGATAAGCTTTATTACATTGCTGTTCAGACCGATTGCGGCCATGGCCATAATAATCATAAACTTTGATAATTCCTTGACCGGATGGAATACCGCCGCATCAACACCCATATGCAGGCAGATGGTCGTGATGACTGCAGCGAGCACAAAATAAAGGATAAACATAGGAAAGGCACGTTTTAAGCTAAAGCTCTTGCTCCCTTTTCCTTCGCTTCCTTCTTTTCCATTCTTTTTGGCACGCAGCAATGATAATCCAAGTGTAATCGGAATAATAGCAAGTGTTCTTGTAAGCTTTACCGTTACCGCTTTATTCAATGTCTCGCTTCCGAGCTGCCACATGCTGTCCCATGTTGAGGCTGCCGCTGTTACAGAGGAAGTATCATTGATTGCTGTTCCCGCAAAAATGCCAAAGGCATCCCCATGCACTGTATCAAATCCAATTGCTTTGCCAAGGATTGGAAAGAAAATAGCTGCCAGGACATTAAAAAAGAAAATAACCGCTATAGACTGTGCGATTTCATCATCATCCGCATCAATGACAGGTGCGGTCGCCGCAATCGCAGATCCGCCGCAGATAGAGGATCCGACTCCAACAAGAATAGATGTATTTGAAGACACTTTAAGGACTTTCTTCATGATCCATGCGATTACGAGAGAGCTTGTAATTGTACATATAATGATTGGCAAGGATTGCTTCCCGGTTTCAAATATAACTCCGAGATTCATTCCAAATCCAAGTAAAACCACGGCAGACTGAAGAATTACCTTTGATGTCCATTTGATTCCTGCTTCTGCCTTTCCTTTTTCCTCCCAAATAACTGTGATGATCATACCCGCTATAATTGCGATCACCGGTCCGCCTATTAGCGGGAAGCTTTTTCCGAGCAGCCATGATGGGATCGCTATCAGAAGACAGATCAGGATACCTCTCCAACTTTTTTTCACAAAATTCATTTTTCTCTTATCTCGCTTTCTTTCCTCTTTTTTTCCTGTTCTCTTATCTCTTTTGAAAATTTCTTTTGTTTGCGAAATTATATCGCTGGACAATGATAATGTAAAATTATAAAATCCTATTTAACGATAAGCATGATTTATGGTTAAACCTTTTATAGATAGGAGGAAATTATGCTTGATTTTAGAACAGAAACCTTTCTTACTGTATGCCAGACCATGAATTTTACCAGTGCTGCAAGATTATTAAACATTACCCAACCCGCAGTTTCCCAACATATCCGCTTCCTAGAGGAGCAATACCATTGCTCCCTCTTCATTTACAGGAATAAACAGCTTTTTCTCACACATTCCGGTGAAATATTGCGCAAACACCTTCTGACAATGAAAAATGATGAAAATGCCATAAGGGAAGAATTAAAAAGCACTTTTACGGGAATCGAGACCCTTTCGATCGGGGTTACCATGACAATCGGTGAGTATGCCATCCTGGATAAGCTTGCCGCCTTTCTCATGCAGCATCCCGAGATAAATATTCATCTTCACTATGGCAATACTTCCCAGCTTCTGCATCTGCTCGATCAGGGGCAGATCAGTATGGCGATTGTAGAAGGAAATTATCCGAAAGAAAATTATTCCCATAAAAAATACAGCACAGAGGACTATATCGCCGTCTGTGCTGCAGAGCATACTTTTATTACCGATCCTCCCTCTACGATCAGTGATCTGATCGGTGAACGTCTTCTCGTACGCGAGGAAGGTTCCGGTACAAGAAATATTCTGGAACAGAGTCTGACTGCCCGTGGCTTGCAAATTTCGGATTTTATTCATTATACTAAGCTCGAAAATATGCATACCCTCATCGGTCTCCTGAAGAAGGATTGCGGGATCTCTTTTCTCTATAAAATTGCCGTTGAAAATGAACTGCGGGCGGGCATACTAAAGGAAATCCCCCTGGAGGATTTCCGGATGCAGCATGATTTTGATTTTATCTGGGAAAAACATAGCATCTATACGGATAAGTATCTTGCGATTTGCGAAGAATTCATTTAAGTAATGTTTTACAATGCTGTAAATTCAAGGCTTTTATGGCATTTGTCACTTAAATGTCACTTATTTTCTTGCTGTTTCGTTTGTCACTTATAAAAATTCTGATCAGAAATGAAAAAGAAGATTCGGAAAACCGAATCTTCTTTTTCATCAAAACCAAATCTTACAAACGCCCCCCAGAAAGGACAATTAAATTTTACAACTTCAAACGGTTTTTAGCAACAAAAAAGGCGGTCTGCTTGCTTTGAAAAAATTCTTCCCATCATATAAAATAAGAGAAATGCCTTACATAAGCAGGATGCTTTACATCTGTGGCTTTGCATCCGTATTCAGGTGAAAGAAAGGAAATAAAATGGAATTTACACACTTTGATGAAAAAGGCAATGCCTATATGGTAGATGTCTCCGAAAAAGAAATCACCCATCGGGAGGCTTTGGCAGAAGGCCGGATCCAGGTGAGCCGGGAGGTTTTTGATGCCATCCAGGGGAAAAAGGTGAAAAAAGGCGATGTACTGACTGTAGCGACTACAGCCGGCATTATGGCCGCCAAGAAAACCAGCGAGCTTATCCCCATGTGCCATATCCTCGCTCTGACCGGTGCTTCCCTTCAATTTGAAATGGAAGAAGAAAGCCTCTCTATAAAAGCCCTTTGCCGGGTCAAAACGGACGGAAAAACCGGCGTGGAAATGGAAGCTCTGACCGGCCTTTCCACTGCCCTGCTCACCATCTATGATATGTGCAAGGCCATTGACAAACGCATGGTCATCTCAGACATACATCTCTGTGAGAAGAGCGGCGGAAAAAGCGGAGATTTTTATTTTTAAACTAAGCTCTTCCTGTTGATTTTCAAAACAACTGAACTCTTTACGAACAATTGTGGTATCTCTCTAATGACTGGAGAAAAGCCGCAAAAGTCTATCACTTTCTAGGATTCCTTCTGCGATAGAAAAAAAGCAGCAGAAGCAGAATCACTGCCGCTCCAATCAGGATTAAGCCCCAAATCTGAATCCAGGCACTGTCACCTGTTTTGACTGTTTTATTTGTAACAGCAGTCTTTTTTGCAGTAGGTGTGCTTTCCTTCTTTGGTGTCGGGCTTGGTGTCTCTGAATCCTTGGCAGATAGCTTGGGATAGGAGGAAATATCATAGGTCCAATCCCCTTCTTCCATAAAGGGCATGGTGAGAAGAATCGGTGATGTCGTTACGGTATCATCCGTCTTGGTCTGTACCAAAAGATAGATACCCTGGGCAAGGTTTGTATAGCTAATCTTGCCGGAGGCATCACTTAGCTTAGTCTCTCCGGAAATCCCTGCCGCAGCTACCTTTTCTGAAAGGGTAGCTGCCGCACTGATCCATTCACTTGCTGTCTTTGTATCCGAAATATTGATCCCGGCATCTGCAAAGCTGTCATCAAAATCAAAATAAACTGCGCCCATCTCATATCTGACGCTTCCGATCTGATAGAGGGTCATACTAATGCCGGAATAGTTCTTAACGCTTCCATCTGCATCGGTCTGCTGAAGGGTCAGATTGATACTGCCGGTCTTGTCCTGGACATAATCCTCGGCATATGCTGCCCGTCCGAATAGGATCAGGCCAAAAAGCAATATGCAAAAAGAGGCAAGTATGCTTTTGACTCCTCCATTTTTTATTCTTATCACCTTCACTGATGCAGCCTCCTTCTGTTATCCATTTCTTTCTGGTTCAATCTATTTTCTTTCTCTTTGACTTCTTATTCTCGTGTCTTGCCTTTTTCTTCTTTTCTTATCTTCTGTGCTCTTCTTCTCTCTTTTTATCTTCTTCGGCTTCTTTTTCAAGCTGCTTTTTATCTTTTCTCTTTGTTATCAGAATGAGAACCAAGAGAATCAAGTCAAAGACCGCAGCACCGATTGCGAGAAGAAGCAAAGGATTTACCTCTTTGATATCAATTGTTTTCTCCTGCTCCTGAATCTCCTCCGTATACTCGGTACGGATTCCTCTGATCAAAAGCCGATGGGTATTGACGCCATATGGAGTACAGGTCACAAGGGTCACATGATCCTCCCCCGGAATGATATTCAGATCCTCGGTTTCCTCCGGCAAAACGGTCTTGATCTGATCCACCTTATAGGCCAGGGTCTTATCCATAACATGAATCAGGAAAATATCTCCCAGCTCCATCTGATCCAGATCCGTAAAAAGCTTGGCAGTCGGCAGGCCTCTGTGTCCCGCAAGCACGGCATGGGTTCCCTCTCCGCCGATCGGGAGGCTGGTTCCCTCTACATGACCGATTCCCTTTTCCAACACATCCGTTCCCAGACCATGATAAATGGCAAGGTTCAGATTCAGCTTGGGAATCTCGATATTTCCCATCAGACCGTCTCCATTCGGATCCAGCATGGTATCGTAAGGATGAGAGAGGACATATTCATCATCCTCATTAAAGGCATCC
This sequence comes from Bacteroidaceae bacterium, assembly GCA_963620785.1. Taxonomy (GTDB): domain Bacteria; phylum Bacillota; class Clostridia; order Lachnospirales; family Lachnospiraceae; genus RUG14243. The sequence goes on along the minus strand of CAVFAT010000022.1, from coordinate 20,680 downwards.
ACAATGACATTTTCTGTATGTTGGGCATTGTATTCCTCTGCCTCCGCCCAGATAGCTTCCTTCTGATCTGCACTCAGATCACTGACCGATTCACTGTACTGATTGATCAGCTGCGCATTTCTGTACTTATTCCAAAGATCACTGACCGTCGGATAAAGGTAGATTCCCAGTCCGACCAAAAAGAGGAGAATGATCGCAATACTTGGCAGGATCGATCTCTTCTTTTTTTCTGTTCTATCCTTACTCATCCTTTATTTCTCATTTCTTCTTTTACTTTCCTTATTCTGGATTCTAATGCCTTCTAATGCATCCTTCATTCGAACCCCTTACTTTTTCCTTTTTATTGTGTTCTTCAGCTTTGAGGAAAAAGCGACTACAAGGCAGGCGATCGCTATTCCAAGTAATACGCAAAGGCCAAGCATGAGAAGGCTCGGATTATTGATACCGGAAACAGGCGTCTCCTGACCCTCCAACTCCTTCGCTGCATCATAATCAATCCGATGTCCCCTGACCAGAAGCCTTTGGGTATTGACTGCATAAGGCGTACAGGTCACAAGGGTCACAAGATCCTCTCCTTTGCTGATGGCCAGTGAATCTGTCTCCTCCGGTTCAACCGTAAGAATCTGATCCACCTCATAGGCAAGGGTATCCTTTAGGATATGAATATAAAAAACATCCCCCTCCTGAACCAGGTTAAGGTCTGTAAAAAGCTTGGCATTGGGCAGGCCCCTGTGAGCAGAAATCACGGCATGGGTATTCTCTCCACCGATCGGAAGACTGCTTCCAAAAAGATGACCGGCTCCCTTTTGAAGGGATTCCTCTGTTGTATAGTGATAAATTGGAATATTTTGTCCGATCACCGGTATCTCTATGTAACCCATCATACCGCCTGCTTCTACATTCAAAAGGGACTCATATTCGGCATCTGTCACACCGTCTCTGACCGAAAAAGCATCCGGCATGCTCTCTTCATTGATCTGCTCATTATAGGCTCTTGCTGCAGACAGCATCTCTTCTATCTGCTCCTCATCCGTATTGTCTGCCACAGTCCGCTTGTATTGATTGATCAGTTCCTGATCCCGATAGCTGTTCCATTTATCACTGATCATGGGATAGAGCAGTATGGACAAGCCTATCAAAAAAAGCAAGCCTAAGGCAATGTATTTCTTTTTTCTTTTCATAGGATTCTCCATATCGTTCTACTCTGTTTCTTTCTTCTTTTTGCTTTTTTTATCTTCCGGGGAGGATCTTATACCCTCCCCGGAAGTTTTTCATGTTATAGAAAAATTCTTCCTATTACATGAAATGATTCTCTTTTAAGCTTTGATCCGGAATCTTACTTCTCCTCCATTAAGCTTTGCGGCGCTTTCTGCTAACAAGGAAGAGTCCTGCGGCAATTGCCATAATTGCAATACCTGCGATGGTAAAGAGATAGGTTCCCATACCACCTGTGGAAGGAAGGCTTGAAAGCGGTGTATTCGGAATCAATGTATCCTGTTTATTGATCGTGATATTTTCAATTGTTCCATCGCCTGCATATCTTGCCGTATAGGTTGATGTTGCTTCTCCATCTACAGTTACGGAATAGTTATTAAGGGTTCCGTCTTCATTGTACTGAGCGGAAATCACAACCGGAATTTCTTTCTTATTCAGAGAATATCCCTGCGGTGCTTTTGTCTCCTTCAGGGTGTATTCTCCTGCATCAAGTCCCTTAAAGTTCAGCTGACCATTGCTGTCTGATGTAGCCGTATAAACCTCACCTGTAGCCTTATTTGTAAGGGTAAAGGTTGCACCCTCTAAGGGCTCATTCACTTTCTCACCGGTCGTTTCATTTGTCACTACATGCGTTTTTGTAAGCTCGGTAGTCTTTGTTGTAGTTGACCATTCTCCGGAAAGCAGACCATCGATTTCAAAGGTATAATGATAGGTCTTATCTTCCGGTGTATCTGTTGTCGGTGTCTTACCTGTTGCAGTATCTACTGTCGGATCATTGGAATAAGTAATCTTTGCAGTATTGGCATTGGCATCAAAATTTGTCTTTGCATCCTCTGTAAGCTGTGCAGAATAGCTGACAAGAACTGCCTGACCTGCATGTGCAAGTGCAAAATCAGAATCAAAATCTACGGTCATCTCATGATCTGTTACAGTAAGTGTATATGTCTTTGTATCACCTGCTGTCGGAGCATATTCGTTTCCGCCAACCGTAACGGTTACCGGATAATCCACAGAATTCTGCAGAACAAGACCGTCGCTTGTTTTATCAGTGATCTTATAGGTTACCTGTGTATAAGCACTTGTATAAGCCGGGATGGTTCCGCTGATGCTGTAATCAACAAAATCACCGATTGCTACATCATCACCCTTTTCAGAATCTGCATCTGTTGTTGTTTTGCCATTTCCGTCAACGATCTTCTTCTCAACATTTACTTCTACAGATTTGTCATAGACCTTTGTTCCTTCTACGGTCCAGGCATCATTTGCGCTTACCGGCTCATTTACCAGAGTATTATCTGAGCCTGTGCCCTCCACACTGTAGTAAACACCTGCCAGCATAGGGTTATAAACCTTAGAAGCAGATCCGCCCTTAACAAGGATGATCCAGTATCCGGCTTCTGCATCTACTGTATAAGTTCCATCACTATAGCTGAGCTCATGTGATGTAAGGGTAACGCTTCCATTTGAAATAGCTGCTGCGATTGTCTGAATTTCTTCTGCTGTAGGAGAAATGGGATCTGCAATTGTCACATCTGCTACGGCATTATATCCAACAAAACCCTGCGCATTGTACTCACCCTCCACAATCTGGTAAGCAGTTACAGTAGCACCGGCTTCTACATCATTAACTATAATCTTTGCGGTATCTGTAGACGCTGGTGTGTGGCTTTCTGCGAATGCACCGACCGGGCACATTGCAAGCATCATGATGGACGCAAGTAAAAACGCGCCAAATTTCTTAAAAACTTTTTTCATGCTTTTTTCCTCTCTTAGATAATTTTGTTTTTATAGTTTCCTTTACTTTGCTGTCTTTTTTTCCAATCGCCCTTACATGCCCTCCTTTTGCTTATTTTTTATAAACAACAGAAGTGCAGTAGCTATCACTGCTACACCGCCGATTGTAAACGGATAAATGCCTATGCTTCCGGCTGAAGGAAGGGTATAGGTCTTGTTGGTAATCGTTGTGATCGTATGAGAGGCATCTGATGGATCGCTTTTCGTCTCCTTGCTGCATACATAGCCTGACGGAATATTCTGCTCCGATACGCTATAGCTAATTTCAGCTGTCTCGTCCTCTCCCTGGGCATTCATATAGTGATAATACTTGGGCAGATAGCTCCAGGTGTAGGTCCAATTGTTATCCTCACTTAAGCTCTGGCTTCCGGCTCCCGCAAGCTCGCCGACAAATATCTCGCTTGTAATATCTCTAGGCCTATCCAGGGCGCTGCCATCTGCGGCAACATTTACCTCTGCCTTGATCACGGCCGTAACCGGACCATGCTCTATTTCTTCCTTGCAATCCCAGACCTTCTTTACGGTATGTGATACGGTATTGATCTGAACAACAGGCTTTTTATAATTTTCTGTTTTTTCCTCATTGTCTACCGTATATTTGACATAGGTTTTGGCATACTTGTTAGAATAGAGGCCATCCTTGCCGGCGCTTGTAGAATTTCCCTTGGCATCCGTACCTTCGTCTCCGGTATCGCCATAGCTTCCATTGCCTTTGATCAAGGCATCAATGCCGGCGCTTGTCTTGGATACTACCTTGAACTTGATCCGATAGGTGATTCCATCTTCCAGATAATTTTCTGCATCGAGATGGAAGCTTACATCTACCGTTTTCTCACTTGTATCTGCCGTTGCCGTGTATTTTGAAGCATCCAGCAGGCTTTCATTGCCATCTTTATCTAGGGTATAGACGCTTATGGTCGGATTTGTTTCCGCAAATTCTACATTGTCACTTAAGGTGTCATGAATGGTCACATCCGTGAAATGGGTGCCGTGGGTGATCTCCTTTGCAATTAAGGAAAAATCCTCCTGCAGACTGGCGGCATCGGTACCATCCATCCATTTTGCATAATTGCAATAGGTCGTTTCGGAATCCGGATAAATCGCACTGACAAAGGTCTTGCATTTCGATGCTTCCGTTGCTGCCTGCACAACATAAACCTTGGAATCCTGCAGATTTGAGGAAGCTTTCCACTGATTGACCGCTGCTGTGTAGTTCTTATTGTTATTATCAGAGTTTCCCGTTCCGTAGATATAATGTGTACTATCCGCATAGCTGGATGCAACAGCACTTCCATCCGAACTGTAACGGAAGGTCGGGTTTCCATCGGTCAGGATAATGACATATTTCTTATAACCATCCTTCGCCTTCTGACTCATCAGGGTCTCTGCCGTGAGAATACCAGACTGCCAGTTGGTTCCGCCTGATACATTACTTAGGCTGTAGTTAAAGTCCTCCAAGTCGGTCCAGCTCTGCGCAATGCTCGAGCTGGCATTTCTTTCTCTTTGCGAAGAATCCTCTCCCCGTCCTGCTTTACTTATACCGCTGCTGAATTCTACAACAGAAAGATTGATGGTTGGCTTATCCTCGTCGCGCCACTGGGCTACATACTCATTCAGCTCCTCTGTCATAGTAGCGATGGCTTTATTTACATTGGTCAGTCTCTCACCTTCCATACTAGCTGACTTATCTACAATCAGAACAATATCCGCATTCTCCGGCGTCTTTACATAACCTGTTGCATCAAGCGCCAGCTCATACTGCTCCGGATTGTCGATATCCGCCTTGATTGTTTTGCTATGCGTCAGACCCGTGGTAATCTCATTATCCGGATCTCCTCCGGGATTATAAATTACATAGTCATTTGCAAAGGCGAAAGTTGCCGAAACATCTGTCCCACTCGTCGGCTTCTGAACCAGAACGGTTATGCCGTCATCCTGTACTGCAGCACCGCCTGTCGCACTTGCCGTTTTGTCGAAGGTATAGATATAACCATCCAGATTGCCGCCATCCTCAATTACTCGGTACAGATATTTCTCACTAACTTCAAAATTGCAGGTCGGCAGGGTCCAGGTATATTTGATGCTTCCATCATCTAAAGTTTCATGACTAACATTCTCATCCTTCAGGGTCAATACGGTATTGTTACAGGGAGCAGTCGTCGCTTCCTCAGAATCATCATCGTCTTCATAAGCCTTTACAGTGAAAGTCAGATCATCTGCGATCGTATCGATCTGCTCCTGGGTCAGACCGGTAAAGGTCTTCTCCACTGTGAAATTCGCATCATAGGTCTGAATCGCCTTCAGGTTGAATTTCAATCTCAGATTCGAAGCACCGGCGCCTCGCTCCATATAAAAAATCTTGATGGTATGGCTTGTAGAGTCAGCAAAGGTTTTATTTCCATCACTGTCCGTACTCCATTTGACAGCATCTGCCTTACCTGCCGCCTCAAACATGCTGTATAGGCTGGTGTCCGTAACATTCTGAACCTGAATTACACCTGTTTGGAAGTTGATGGAGCCGCTTCTGGCGTCATGGCAGCCGCCCATATCGAGGACAAGGACCCCGTCTATATAAACCCACATATCATCATCACCGGTGAACTCGAAGGTAATGGGCTTGCCAGCCTCGTCTACACCACCGTTATACTGATAAAAAGCAGAATCCATCTCCAAAGCAAAATAAAAATCTGTGCTTTGCTCGTCGGTTAGGTAAAGGGTCTTGCCGTACATGGAATCGCTTGTGGAAAGAAGATTTCCCTGTGAATCGTATTTATTTGTGCGATCCGTTGCCGCCGTATGATTATCATAGCTGTTATAGGGCAGGAAATTTCCTCTCTGTGCCCAAAAGCTTTTCTCTCCCCTCATGGTAGTCAGGAAATTGTAGACTTCGAAATTTCCTGTGCTCTCATCAAAGTGCGCTCCATTGTAGCCGGAGTCATAAAAATAGGTTCCGGCATCCTCTATCCCTAAATCATCTGTTCCATCATAAACGTCCTTTCGGAAAAGATGATTGGCACTTGTCATTCCGCCGCTATAGTTATCGAAGAACTGGCCAAGGCTAGTGCCATTCAGGCTTGATCCATTTAAGGTATTACGGTCCGTAACAAAAGTAGGATAACCATCCTCCCCCAGGGTTGCACTCAAAAGTCCCTGCTTTACCTCTGTAGATTCGGCCCAGAGTGCACCGCTAAACTGCTGGCTTGAATAGTTGATCATCTTCATGGTGATCACTTCAGAGGAATCGATGGTTTCTACTGTCCCAAGGGTTTCCGTAGAAGCTGCAAGAAGCCAGGGGATTACGATATCGGAAAAGCTTTCCGTTTCAAAGCTGACTGACTGCACCTCTTTTTCTGCAGTTGCTGTAATACTTGTTGCAGAATCACTTGTCAGATCCACAATATCTTTTACATTGCCCTTTTCATCTTCCACAAAATGAAGCAGCTTGATCTGTGCACTATCTGCCCTGACATTTTCCTTTACCGCATCCGGTATCGAAGCTTCTGCATAGGAAAAGGTCACCTTAACGCTTCCCTGCTCCGGCTCAATCTCATTGCCGTCTGCATCGATAAAGGAAATATCATAGGCCAGAAAACCTGCCAGACTGTAGTCTTCTCTTTCTGCATTCTCCTGAAGATTTTCCTGCAGTTTCTCCTCAATCTCACTGTAATGTGTCGTATTCTCCTCGATCGGAAGAACCTGCAGCTTTGCATCCTCAGGCAGGCTGCCCTTAATGGCTTCTGCCTTTACCGTGATATTTTTATCACTGATCTCCTGGGAGAAACAAATCGTTTCTTCTGACTTGCTGTCTGCCGTCTTTGTATCTGTCCTTTTGCTATCTGCCTGCACATCTGTTTGCGTATCTTTCGAAGCAGCATCTGCTGATGCCTGGGTATTTGTCCCTCTTTTTGCTTCTGTCTTGCTTGTATCATCTGAATTGACAGAGGATACTGCCTGCTCAGCGGCAAGATCTGATGCATATGCCCACAATGCACTGTTCGAATTCGCAAACAGAACGGATCCGGCCAATGCCAGGGAACAGACCAGGGCGGCAGTCCTTTTGCGCCAATCGTTTTTCTTCTTTCCTCTCATATGCTTTCTCTCTCCGGCTTCTATATCTATTTCGTATGAAATTAAGAAATTTTCCTTTTTTTAAATCACTCTATGCGTGACATACGATCTTCTTATCCTCACGGACTTTGGGCTTTAATATAAAATTATTCCTAGTACATTGTAGTCTTTTTATGTGTTAGGGGGGGGCTAACGGACAAATAGACATTTTTGACGGATGTATAGACACTTTTGGAAACTATTAGTGCATAAAAAGTTTCTGAAAATAGGTCTGTTCGTTATTCATACGGTGCGTTTTTTTGTAATAAGAATGATTTTCCTATTACTAATAAAAGAATGTGCAAAGCACATTCTCGCGCCGAGCGCGGTCGCTTGCGACATACTACATCTTCGCGCGAGTGCGCATCCTCGCGAAGCGTTTTTATGTAATAGGAACAAAGTTCCTATTACATAAAAAAGAGCTGCCGCATCATCATGCGGCAGCCATAAAAAAATTTATAAGAAATCTTTTATTTCTTTTTCAGCTTTTTTCCATGTGTCGTTTTAAATTTTTTCAAGGGCAGACTTTCCTCTTTTCCCTTCTTCCCATCCTTTTCTTTCTTTTTCTGTGATTCCTTATTTGCTTTCTTGGGTACCTTCTTCCGGACAGAGTATCCAAAGCTTCCGAGCACCTCTCCCAAGGCCTGATAGGATCCATGAGAATAAGCAATCAGATCGACCTCCTCCATATGGAAGGAACCATTTTCATCTATATATTTGGAATCCACGTCAACGGCAACTACCTCGGCCAGAAAAAGATCATGACTTCCCAGCTCAATGATCTGCTTCAGGCGACATTCAATATTAACCGGTGCCTCTGCGATCAAGGGTGTATTTATCACACTGCTCTTTTGCGGACTCAGCCCACAGGCTTCGAATTTGTCCAGATCCCTTCCGGACCTTACCCCGCAAAAATCCGCTGCCCTGGCCAGCTTCTTATTGGTCAGATTGATGACAAATTCTCCGCTATTTTTGATCAGATCATAGGAATAGCGGGATTTTCTTACCGAAATCGATACCATGGGCGGATCCGAACAGACGGTTCCTGTCCAGGCAATGGTAATAATATTCGGTTTTCTCTCCTCATCCATACAGCTGACCATCACAGCCGGTACCGGATAAAGAAAATTACCCGGCTTTGGAAAGCTTGTCTTTGAAATATGCTTATTTTCTTTCATTTGCTGCCTCTTTTACCTTCTCCATAAAACGGTCAAAGGCGGCCTGTCCCTCTTCTGTCTGCTTGTAAACACCTGCATCTTCCAGAACCTGCAGAAAGACAAGACCGATCTCCCTTTCCAAAATTTCATCTATGTTGTTCTCTTCTATTCTATCATATTTCTGCAGAATCTCATCGACCCAGTCAGCATGCTTTGCAAGTGCTTCCATCTGATGCAGATTTTCTTTCTTTAAAATGGCCTCTTTTACCCCTGCCATTTCTGCCTTTAAACGGGAGGGCAAAACTGCCAATCCCATGACTTCGATCAGGCCGATATTTTCCTTCTTAATATGATGCAGTCTCTCATGCGGGTGGTATAGTCCCAAAGGATGCTCTTTTGTCCGGATATTGTTGCGGAGGACCAGATCCAGTTCAAAGTACTCTCCTCTTTTTCTGGCGATCGGCGTAATCGTATTATGCCTTTCTTCTCCTGTAGCTGCAAAAATATAGGCTGCTTCATCCGTATAAGAACGCCAAAGGGAAAGGATCAGATCTGCCAGATCGACCAGGCTTTCCGAATTCTTAGAAGAAAGCCGGATGCAGGACAGGGGCCACTTCACGATACCGCAGCTCACATCTGCAAAACCCTCTATGGAGAAGCTTCGCAAAATGGGCGCCTTCTCCATGGCAAAGTGATAGGCTCCGCCCTGAAAATGATCGTGACTCAAAATGGATCCGCCCACAATGGGAAGATCGGCATTGGAGCCAATAAAATAGTGAGGAAAAAGACTCACAAAATCCAAAAGGCGACGGAAGCCTGAACGGCTGATCTGCATAGGTCTGTGTTCTGCGTTAAGAACAATGCAGTGCTCCGGATAGTAAACATAGGGAGAATACTGAAAATACCACTTCGAACCATCCAGACTAAGCGGAATGATCCTGTGATTTTCCCGAGCCGGATGATTTGTCCTTCCGGCATAACCTTCATTTTCTGCACAAAGCTGACAAAGGGGATAGGCTGTCTGCGGTGCATTTTTAGCTGCCGCAATTGCCTTGGGATCCTTTTCCGGTTTGGAAAGATTGATGGTAATATCCAGCTCTCCATATTCTGTCTGGGTTTTCCAGCGAAGATCCTTTCTGATCCGGTAGCGGCGAATATAATCCGTATTTTGGGAAAAGTCATAATACCAGTCGGTAGCCGTCTCTGGGCTTTCTTTATAGCGCTCCCAAAAGCTTCTGATCACTGCTGAAGGCCGCATGATCATACTTCCCATCAAAGCTGTGTCAAAAAGATCCCGCTCTGTAATACTGTCTCCTATCAATCCTTTTTCCAGGGCATAGTCCGTCAGCTCCCGCAAGGTCTCCTCCAGCTCCCTACCGTCGGTAAGACGTTCCTTTCCCAGGGTAATGGAATAGGCGATCGCCTCTGCCGGGCTTCCGGAAAAATTATCCTTTTTTAATTCTTTTAAAATGCAGTTGATGCTGTAGTTTACATCCTCATCCTCGATCAGACCGGCTGCAAGCCCGTAGCCGACCAGACGGGAAATAGCATGATCGATTTCACACATTTTTTAACTCTTTCTTTACTTTCTTAGATACGCTTTTCTAACTTTCTATCTGCCTCAAATGCTCTTTCTACATTTTTTAGACGCTCTTTTTCGTTCTCTCTTCTTAACTACTTTTTCTAATGTTCTTTTCCTAATTAGCCACTTTAATGACGACAGTTTCACAGGCTTCTCGGACCATCTCCTGCAGAAAGCACATAGAAAGAAGCCGGATAAGCAATCTTCTCCCGATAGGCAGATCCCACTCTTTCAATAAATTCTTCTATGGCATCAGCTTCTACAATAGAAACCGTACAGCCACCAAAGCCGCCGCCTGTCATACGGGAGCCAAGACAGCCTTCGATCTTCTTTGCTTCTTCTACCAGAAGATCCAGCTCTTTGCAGCTGACTTCAAAATCATCCCGGATAGAGTCATGGGCCTCCCACATAAGTCTGCCGAAGGCCTTCAGATTTCCTTCCTTCAGATAATCCTTGGCTTTTATGGTTCTTTGGTTTTCATAAACAGCATGCTTTGCTCTTTTTCTAAGAAGGGGATCGCTAAGATGCTCGGAAAGTGCATCAAATTCCTCGCAGGAAAGCTCTCCCAGACTCTTTATGGCTTTGTATTTCTGCAGCTCTTGCAGAGCTTCCTCGCATTCCCTTCTTCTGTCATTATAGGCAGAAGCGGCCAGCTTATGCTTCTTATTGGTATTACTGATCAAAAGCCTGGCACTTCCCAGCCGTAGGGGGAGGTATTCATATTCCAGACTTCCTGTGTCCAGGAAAATCGCATGCTCCTTTTTCCCCATGGCAGATGCAAATTGATCCATAATGCCACAGTTTACGCCAATAAACTGATTCTCTGCCTCCTGGCCCAGCCGGGCAATTTCAAGCTGCCCAATCTCAAGAGAAAAGCTCTTCTTCAGGATATAGCCCATCAGAACTTCTAAGGAAGCGGAAGAAGAAAGGCCCGAGCCGGCCGGAATATTCCCATAAAGAAGCAGATCCATCCCGAAAGGCAGTTCATAACCATGCTTTTGAAAGCAATGGATTACGCCCTTTGGATAATTGCTCCAGCCATATTCGGCTCCGGGCTTCAGCTCATCCAAAGAAGCCTGATACATGCCTTCTTCCGGAAAATTCAGAGAATAAAAGCGCAGTTTTCGATCCTTTCTGATCCTAACCGCTGCATAAGTTCCGATCGTCAGGGCACAGGGAAAAACATGTCCTCCATTATAATCCGTATGCTCTCCGATCAGATTAACCCGACCCGGAGCGAAGTAAATCTTTCCGCCCTCAAAGGAGCCGTATCTCCTTTCAAACTCCCCGATCAGTCTTTCCTTTATTTTCTTTTCTGCCTGATCCTCTTCAAAAGACATCCTTCTTTTCTCCTCTTTTCTCTTCCTTTTCGAGAGACTCTGCTTTTCCGTCTGCACTCTCATTTTCTGCTGAGCTTACGCTTTCTGCTTCTGCTGTTTCTGCTGCTCTTTTTTCTTCTATTGCCTCTGACTCGATGGCTTCCATAAAATACATTCTGGAGGAGCCGTCTGCAAAAAACCGGGTTCTTTCATTATAGCCACTGCCGGCATAGGCCGGTAAAAGCTTCATTCCTGCCTTCATTAAAAGCCTTCCGGAAACCCTGCTCTCTTCTGTCTCACCCGGCATCTCCACAAATCTGGAAAGGGTCCGGTGCAGCAAAGAATCCGGCTTGATATGAACCGGAGAGGCAGTATTGACCAGATCTCCAAAATCTCCAAGCTCCCGCTTAACTTCCAAACTGTAAAAATGATAGCGCTGATTCTCGTCCAGACCTTTTGCAAAAAATTGAGCAAAGGGCTGATTTGGCATAGCCTGCTCCTGCAAGAGCATGCCAACGGCTCTTTTTCGATCATTGGATACGCAGGTCCATTCATGAAATCTGCCCCTTCGTCCCCGATAAAATCTGCCGAATTGGAAGATCTCTCTCCATTTTTTATAAATTTCTACCTGCTTTTTGACTGCTTCCAGCTCTTTTTTGCTTAAGTCCGGCAGATTCAGCTCATATCCCAAAAGTCCAAAGGCCGCAACATTGAAACGGGTATCCAGCGGAAGCCTTCTTAAGGTCTGATGATTGGGGCTGGCCGACACATGGGCAGAAATTACAGACAAGGGATAGCCATAGCTATAGCCCTCCTGAATCCTGGTCCTCTCTAAAGCGTCTGTATCATCACTTGCCCAAATCTGTGGAAAATAGCATAAAGCTCCCAGATCAAAACGGCAGCCTCCTGCAGCACAGCCCTCAAAGAGAATATGAGGGAAGGCCTCTGTCAGATTTTTGGCCAGACGATAGAAGCCCATGATATAGCGATGGCAGACCTCTCCCTGCCTTTCCTTCGGCAGATAAGGAGAATAAAGATCTGACATGATTCGATTCATATCCCATTTTACATAGGAAATATTGGCAGAAGAAAAGACCCGGCTCATGCAGTCTGTCATATAGTCGACCACTTGCGGATTGCAAAGATCCAGGAAACGCTCATTTCTGCCTTCTGACTGATTCTTGCCGGGGATCTGCAGAGCCCAATCCGGATGAGCCCGGTAAAGATCACTGTCCTGATTGATCATTTCCGGCTCGACCCAGATGCCAAAGTCCAGACCCATGGCATTGATCTTGTCCGCCAGTCCCTTAAGACCATGGGGCAGTTTTTTCTCATTCACGCTCCAGTCCCCGAGAGAAGATTTGTCATTATTTCGCTTTCCGAACCAGCCGTCATCCATGACAAAAAGCTCCATGCCGGCATCCTTAGCGGCTCTTGCCAGGCGCAGCAGCTTTCTTTCGTCGATTTTAAAATAAGCAGCCTCCCAGCTGTTCAGCAAAACCGGCCTTGCCCTATGCTTCCACTCACCTCTTACGATATGCTCTCTCACAAAACAGTGCATATTTTGACTCATCCGGGAAAATCCCTCTGCTGAATAAGTCATTATGGCTTCCGGCGCTTCGAAAGACTCTCCCACTTTTAATAAGAAAGAAAATCCCTCCGGATTGATGCCACTGATGAATCTGGTCTTGCCAAAGGCATTTACTTCAGCTGAGCTATAATGATTCCCGCTGTAGATCAGATTCAAACCATAGCATTCTCCCCTTTCCTCTCTTGTATCCTCCCGATGCAGGATGACAAAGGGATTTTTCCGGTTGGAGGAGACGCCGGCAAAGGAAGCATTCACAATCCTTCCTCCTTTTACAGGCAGACTTTCCTTCTGCATTTCCCGAGCCCAAGCGCCCGTAAAGGTTGACATAAAGAATCCGTCACTTTCAAAATCCAGTTGACTGCTCATCAGCCTTTCCAGACGGATCTCCTGATCAGATGCATTAAGCAGACGGCTGGATCTGCTGATGACATCACAGTCCTCATAGACATAGTAATGGAGTTCCAAAAAAAGCTCGCTATATCGCTCTTTTAAACGAATCAGAAGATGCTCCGCCTTGCCATGCTCCGGATCTTCCGGATCACTGTAAGAGCCGGGCAGAGTCTGAAAGGGCTCCTTGCTGTCTGATATCTCATAGTCCCAAAAAAGAAAGTCCGCACTTCGGCTTCCGTCCGGAAAGATCAGCTCAATAAAAGGATCCCTGATGTCTCCCTTTCCATAGGAAGACATCTCCTGTCTCAGATCCTCCAAACTCAAAGTTAGATGCTCAGGATCATAAGCGGTCATATTGCCGGCCGGAAATTCTCTTTTTTCAGAAAGGGCATCTGCTTCCTGTCTCAATTCCTCCTCTGTCAAAAGACGGTAATCCCCCAGAGAAGCACCATAATATAAATGCTCCAGCTGGCCACTTTCCAGCCGCCGGAAGAGATAGCTCGTTCCCGGTGTGGCCAGCACAAATAGATTGTCCTTAACAAGTATCATCTTTTCTTTCCTTTTTTTAGATCTGCTCTCTTCAGATCTTATTTCTGCTTTCTATTCTTAGCCCGCATTCTTGTTTCATATTCCTGGCTCATCTTTACTTCTGCTCTTGTCTATGCGTCAGATTTTCCTTGATTTCCTGCATCTTCTTGTCATTCAGCTTATAGAATTTCTTAAAAACAAGAAAAGCAATCACAAGGATAATAGCTGAAGGAACCGTCATCCAAACGCGAAGTCCGGATAAGGTAGAAGCAGACTGGGATAGAGCCTCCGTATTCAGCCCTACCATATCGATTGCAAGACCGGACAAAAAGGCAGCCAGACCGGATGCCAGCTTTACCGTAAAGGTCTGCATGGAGAAAATCACGGATTCCTCTCTGGATCCATTCTTTGCCTCACCGTAATCAACAGAATCCGAGAGAAAGACGGTCAGCAAAACATTCAATACGCCATAGCCGGCATAAACCATAATGCCCGGAATCAGAAGAAGGAACCAGGCTCCTTTATAAAGACCGGAGAAGGTCAGACCCAGAAGAACCGCAAAACCGATAACCTGAATCAAAACACCGATAGAGAAAAGACGAAGCTTTTCCACCTTCTTTCGGATCAATGGGATCAGCATCATAAAGATGACCTGGGCAAAGAAGCATCCTGCCGTAAAGAGGGCATAGACATCCGTATTTTCCAGATCAAACTGGAAGAAATAAAGAACCAGATTGCCTACGATATCGATCGCCAGATATACCAGCACAACCGTCAGAACCAGACACATGGCCTGATCGTTGCGGAAAAGGGATTTGAACATATCCGACACCTTTACCGAAGCCATATCCGTTGCTTTTCTTTCCGGAACATTCAGAACAAATACAATTTCAGAAATTAAAAAGGTAACCATAATAATGAGAGCCCACCAGCGAAAACCGATTCGGTAATCTGCGATAACAGCAGAACCAGCCAGAATCGGAACAACCGACATGGTAAGCACCTGGGAAAAGGCATCTCCGATGCCGGATGCAGAACGGCCGATTGAGGATAACTGTTCCCTGTCTGCTCCGGGATCTGTAATTGCCGGAATCATGGACCAGAAGGGAATATCCATCATGGTATAGGTAACACCCCAGGCAATATAAATTACTGCCAGCCAGGCCTTCATTCCATTCTCTCCCATTCCCTCCGGAACAGCAAAAAGCGCATAAATGGTCAATGCATTTAAAACCGTTCCCGACAAAATCCAGGGACGAAAACGTCCGAATCTCGTCTTTGTCTTTGCCACAATGACACCCATAAAGGGATCATTGACTGCATCAAAAACACGGGCTGCCATCAATACCGTTCCGATAAAAACGGCATTTACCCCCAGTACAACATTGTAATAATACAGCAGATAACTGTTCACCAGCATGTAAACAATATCTTTTCCAAAAGCGCCAAAACAAAAAGCCGCTTTATTCCGGACAGATAACTTCATTTTCTTACCTCCTTGTTTCCCTTAACCCTATTTATGCCATGCGCGCAGCGCAGGACCCTTTCGCCAGTCTGTGCCGATAGGCAACTTTTCATGACAAGTGATCCTTATTCTATATTTCTTTCGAATTCTCGTTTTACTCCTTTGCTTTCTTCATTTTCATTGCTAGCTCAACCGCCTTATAAGCACCGTCATAAATACCGGCAGATTTGTTGGCAATGATATTCTCACACATATCCTTCAGAAGAACTTCATCCTTCAAAAACATGCGAACCATCTGCAGGACATGGGGAATATCCCTGCACTCCAGGCTTCCATCTCCGATCTCAGCGGAATGAATCGCCCCCCATCTTTCATGTCCGCCAATCCTCTGAATAAAAAGCTTGGGTACCGGATAAAAGGAAAGCTCACTCGGCTTGGTCACAAGAAGATCACAGCTTCGCATGAGAAGATTGGTTGCATAAACTGCTTCAAAGATATTCTCATGCCAGAAAGCATGCACACCCTCAATCTCCTCTGTCAAAGCCTTCTGACAAAATTCCTCCGTCTCTGCCCAATCATTGAAATGCTCCTGACTCAAAGCAGCCAAAGCCGGAATTTCCTCCAAAAGCTCTGTCCAGACATTCTTATAATCTCCAACATTGACATAGACGACCGCCTTCTTCGCCTCCAGTTCCGGAATCAGATATTTGATAATTTCCGCAAAAATCTCCTTCTGGGCACCGGCTCCTCCTATGGTAAGAAGGAAACGCATAGGCTTTTTTTCTTCCTTGCGACGGATTCTTGCCTGGCAGTCTGCCTCAATGTTTTCTACCAATTCATGATCCACATAATGCCCGGTATAGACCAGACTTTTGGCCGGCATTTCCTTTAGAACTTTCTTTTTCGCCATGCCGTTCAGAATGCGATAGCCCTGATAAGCCTGGTGGGTCTGAATGGTATGAAGGCTTCCCTCTGCCAGATGCAGTGCCATCGGCCAGTTGTCCGGAATGGCATTTACAACATACTTCATTCCTCCGTGAAGGGCTGCCTGCGCCGGCCAGACATGGGTTCCGATCAAAGGAATTTCCTTGGGAATATTCTTGAAGACCGGAGCCATCAGCTCGGCATTTTTCTGGTCGGAGGCATTATAGGAAAGTCTCCGAAAGCCTTCATAATTCATAGGCTCCCAGACCAGCTTATTAAAAAGTCTGCTTTTCTGGGAAATGCGGGAACCCAGAGAATAAAGATCATTCTGGGCACTGATCACCTTGGTACAGGTTGTCTGCGGATAGGAATTTAGATCCATCCAATAGGGCTTATAGCCCAGAGCATTGGCACAGCTTGCCATGGCCATGGAAATACGATAATGTCCAAAGCCCATCCGGATATTTCCAACAATGATGCCCTTCTCCAGATCAAATTCTTCATCTCCCTTTTCTTCAGGATCCTGAACCAGGCGGATATCACTTACGCCGAGAGAATCTCCTATATATGCATTCTTTTTGATAATGGTTGGATAGGCCTTGTTCGAATCATCTCCGAATTTTTTGATATATCCTTTCTTGGATCGAAGCGCTGCCTTATACTGCCTCTCACTGATCTGATTTCCAAATATTACTCTTGATCTTTCTTCCATTTTTCTGCCTTTCCTGCTTTCCCTTTCTATATCAATTCTAATATCTTTTTCGTCTCTTTTCTGCACTTTACCTGCTCTCAAGCAAAGCCTTTTTCTGGCATCCCTTGCCACTAAAATACCCATGTGTATATTTCTAGCTTCTATCATCTGCCGCCTTCTTCCGAAAGCACAATGCCATCAATCATGATAGATACCACTTCCTGCAATGCCTCCTGATAGGGAATCTGATTCTCAATCAGTACATCCCTTTGGAAAAACTGCTCGATACTTGCCTGAAACATGGTTTTAAAGATTGGAATGGAAATTGGACGAATCGCCCCCTCTTCCATTGCCTGCTCCAAAAGCGTTATGGTCTGCTCCCATCCGGTTTCCAGTCTTTGCTCTACGTGAGCATAAATCTCCGGATACTTTTCTCTTAGCGCATTGAGATTTTGAAAATTACTATTGTAGTATTTCTCCGGCATTGCCCCCAGGGTCCGGCGAAGCTTCTCCAGAGTAGAGATGCTCTCATCCTCCAGGCTAATTCTTTCCTCTAGCTTGATTGAATCAAAAATATCATCAACCATCATATTAAAAAGTGCTTTTTTATCCGGTATGATCTTATAGATCGTCTTTTTGCTGATATGCAGCTCTCCGGCAAGATCATCCATTGTAAATTTCAAGCCATCCCTGTTAAAAAGAAGGCTTGCTTTTTTTATAATTTCCTGCTTCAGTTCGCTCTCTGTCATCCTCTAATTCCCCCTCCCCTCATAAAGAACACTAAGGCTTGCTCCACGATTCTCCTTTATGGTTTTATGGCTTTATAGCTTTATCGCTTTTGTTTTTCTTTCCAATTTTCCGGCCAGCATTGACTGAATTAAAATTAAGTTAATGGATAAGTCAATGGATCGCTCACTTTCAAGCTGATCAATATATACAGATCCGGAAACTATTTTATATTAATCAGTTTCCATATCTATCTTAACACCAGAGCTTTTCCCTAACAACAAACGGATTTTCCAAATTCATTCACTTCGTTTTGTGCAGAATAACGAATGAATCAAATCAGGGCCGAAGGCTATGCCTTCGACCCTTTTTAAACTAAATATTCAATTTTTAAAAATCATTTTTTCTATCAGTTTATGAAAACTGTCCCCGCCCCATTCTTTTATAGGTTTGTTTAAAAGATTTAAAAAATTAACATCCTTTTCAACTATCTTCCATTTTTCAGTTAGAATAGCATATACATGATTCACACTATCAAGATAATATTTATTATCCATGTACCAAAATACCATGTCAACAGTCATTGGTGGATCATTCTTTCTTTCTGGAAATTCATCCCATCTCTGCCACACCTGGAACTGCTCCCATGATAATCTAGTTATGTCGTTTCTTCCATCTATTCCAGACATCATCTTTCTTTTTCTCCCACGTACTTGTTACACGGATTACCATAGCTTTTTCTTTTTCTGTCAAATTTGCAAATCCTTTATCTGCATCGTTCTCATTATGATTATATCCATGATGAACATGTGGCGAAACTCCTCTATGTGGTTTGTCTAAGTCAATCTGTTTACACCGTTTATTATCTTTGTCATAATACGTTATGTATTTTGGTTTACCCTCTCCATCCAAAGTGACATAAACACGACGCAATGTCATTGTTTCCATTGGCGCTGTAGTGTTACTATTCAATGGAACCACAAATTTAATATTCCCTGCTGTTAACAATGACTTATATTCTGTCCCATATGGTCTATTCTTTACACTCACTCCTGTACTACTTCCTCTGCCACCCATTATCGCTCCACCTTTCTAGACTCGATATAATCAACTTGAATAATTCTCCCTTTCATTTCTCCAAATGGATTTCCAAAACAAATAATCGCCTCTGGCTCAATGCGATTAAGCATTTCATTATAACCACACATGAATTCTTTTTTCGAATGCTTGCAGCCAATCATTCCTACTGCAACTATCGAATGTCTTTCCACTCCATCAAAACAAAATTCAAAGCTTCTCCTGTCGCTCCAATTAATAGTAGGAATTACTATCTGACCTTGATCCTGCCAATATGCCCCCACCCATCTACTGTGAGCAATGCTTTCCATTTGTCTCCAATAATTCATATCTGAATACGTCGAGTAGTCCGGTGTTAATAAAAACTTATATTGCGACAGCCGGCTTAAAGATTTTTCCGGATTTCGATATACGCCTTCAAAGCGATAATCATCCACAAAAAAATGAACACCTTTTTTCTTGTTCTTTTCCAAATCATTTGATCTGATGTCTGAATATGAGATTAATTCAATATCTTCAAGTTCCAGTTTCTGACGCTCTATCATGGGAATTTGCCACTTCCCGGCTGTTTTAAATCCTCTTCTACTAAATAATAAATTTTCACGCATTTCCATACTTGTCATGCGATCCTCCTTTTTATTAATTTAACTTATCAATCAACTTTTCGTATATATTGCCGATTGACCTAATTACACGGAAATGCTATTGTATATGTGCTTTATATAGAAATGTTAATAGCATTTCCAAAAATTCAAACGCATCGAATTACTGCTCTAACAGTTTTTCTATGCGTTTATTTTTGCTCATAAATTATCCTCCTCTCTATTTGTTTCTTTATACTGCTACGGAAACTTGATGAAGTAATTCTAGTTCATATTTTGTGTAATCTTTTCTACCAAAGCACAACCATTTACGATAATAGTTCCATGCGTTAAATGCCGCTTCACGGCTGATAAAAAAATATTTTTGAATATCCTCTGGACCGGTTGGCTTGATTCGCCCCACTAATGGCGGTGGAGCAATTGCATACTTTGCAAAAAAATTAGCCTCCGCCTCTGCTATCGCAGAATCAGTATCTTCCGTATGTCCTAAGACACAATGCCCTATTTCATGCAAGATTGTCATGTTTGCTCTTTGGTATCTCATTGTATCATCATAATAAATGTACTCTTTTCCATCTCCCGGCTCTGCATAAAAACCATCTGAGCTTACCTTCTTTGCTTCCTGTAACTTTTTTTCTGTTAAACTAGAATATGGAATAAGAATAATTTTCATTTTTTGTGCAAGCTCAAATCCATTGATAGGAATACATTTGACATCAAAACGAATAAAAAGATCTATCACTTCCTGTTTGATGAACTCATATACTTCATCGTCTAATCTCATACTACCTCCCTTCTGTATCTGACATTAATATATCAATAATATCCATCTTTTCCTCTTTCGTCATTTGATACACATTTCTAGCAATCAAACGTTTGGCATAGCTAATCTCTCCTCGAAAATTTTCTTCATTGCCGCTAAGCAGATAATCTGTACTTGTTCCAAGTGCTTCTGCAATACGTGTAAGCACCGATGCACGCGGAGAGCGGTCTCCCTTCAAATAATGTGACATTGCTGCCTCTGTTACGCCTGCTTTTGTAGCCAAATCCTTTTGTGTCATCTTCCTTTGTTTTAAAAGCACAGCCAATCTTTCATTGAATGTTTCCTCCTGACTATATGGATAGTATGTGGTAAGTCAGGGGGATTTATACATTTTTTGAAATTTTTCTACCGCTCACACAACCGCATGCCCACAGAAACCTTATCCGCGAACGGTCCTGGAATTGTTTTTACGGCACGGTGATTGCCAAAATAATCGCTGTCAAAGATGATTGGGCTGCCATCCGGATTTTCATACCGTTGTTCCGGCTCAAATGCCATGCCAAGTGTGTCTGTGGAAATCACACCGGCATCTTCTTTTTCAAGCACATCATAAACATTTGTCTTTAAATACCAGCCATCCGCCTCCTGCGTCACATCCACATAAACCTGATGTGCTTCATCACAGAATGCATTTATTTCTTTATTCCATGGTTTTGCGCCATTATAATAGGCGTTATTTTTTGCCCAAA
>CAVFAT010000021.1:0-62653 GCA_963620785.1 Bacteroidaceae bacterium | reverse complement strand
AGGAACTTTCATCCTTTAGCGACGTGCGCCGCCAGGCGCACTAAAAAAGACACGCAGACGATCTATCCGTCTACGTGCCTTTCTCTCTTCCCTCTTCTTTTTTTCCTATGCTTACACAACCATCTTCGGTTTCTCCCAAAGATTCAGCTTTGTACCGATTCCCTTTTCCAAGGCATTACGGTATACCATTGTGCCCCAGGCAACATCCTCCGTCGGCATTCCTCCGACAGAATAAATGACGATTTCGTCTTCCTTCCGGTGAACCGGAATATTGCCCAAAAGGACATCTCCCAAATCATCAATCTGTTCCCTTTTCATTTTGCCTTCTGCGATCAGATCCTCTACCTTTACTGCCGGAATCGGAATCGTATTATAAGCATTCGGCTTCATCTCCTCTTCCCAGGCTTCATAAAGCATGATATTGTCGGTCACGGTTCTGGCACGATTGATCAGAAAATCTTCATCAAAACGCAGTGCTGCAGTAGATTCAATAATAGCACCCGGCTTGATCCATTCCTCTGCAATATAGGGATACTCTTCCGGATTGCCAGTGGGGGAAGAAGTCGCTGCTGATACAATATCTGCATCTCTTACAGCCTCTTCAATCGTATCTACCGCATAGATGTTCAGCTGGGGATATTCCTTCTTTGCATTTTCTATAAATTTCTCCAAAGATGCCTTTCCTCTTCCCTTGACTTTTACAGTCTCAATGCTCGGACGGACTGCCATTGCTGCAGCCAGGGCTGTCTTACTCATAACGCCCGGTCCGATAATCGCAAGGGTTTTGGCATCTTCTTTTGCAAAATACTTGAAGCCAACGCCGGGAACAGCTCCTGTTCTGTAGGCAGAAAGAATATTTGCTGACATATAAGCTACCGGTGCCCCCGTATCCTTATCGTTTAAGGTCAGCATCAGAATAGACCGTGGCAGGCCCTTCTCCTTATTCTCACAGTTAGAACCATACCATTTCACACCGGCCATATCAAATTTGCCGCCCAGATAAGCCGGCATTGCCATGAATCTGCGGTCAGGGCCGTCTACCGGCATCTCCGGGAAGGGGGATTTTTCCGGAAAGCTCACCATGCTTCCATGGGAATTTCCATTCGCTCCTCCCATGCGGTAATCACCCAGCTTCATCAGCTTGAACATCTCCTCCATTGCTTCCACACAGCCCTTCATATCCTGAACGCCGGCTGCGATCATATCCTCTTCATTCAGATATAAAAAATCAATTCTTGCTAAATCCATACTGATGCTCCTCCTTTACTTTTGCATCCTGCTTTTTATTTTTTCTGTGTCCCTGAATATATAAGTCATGCTCCATCGCCATTACCTCATGGTTGGGGATCGGCTTGAAGAGCGGTCTTTTTAATTTGAATTTGCACCAGACAACGGCATAAACCGTTAAGAGAGCGAAAATGATCAGATCAATTTGATAGATCAGATTTCTGGTCGCCGGATCCCCGTCAATATTCCAGATCATAAAGAGATTTCCTACGATTGCCAGAAGCGGAATAATGGGCCCAAATGGCACCTTAAAGGTACGGGGCGTCTTGGGCAGCCGATAGCGAAAGATCAGTACATTGATATCGGCGATAACATAAGAAATCATCCAGAATACGATCGCAACCAGAATCATGAAGGAAAGAGAATCTGAAGTCGATAAGCCTGTCGCATTGACCAGGATCATGATCGTGCCGATCATCAGAACACCTATGTAATAGGCGCCTCTCTTATTCTTTTTTAAGAAGAATTCCGGCAAAAGTCCGATCTTCGCCATTCCTGCACACATGTAGGAAAGAAAACTAATGGCTGAATTTACCGTACTGATCACGGCAAAAATAGATACAAAGATCATCCAGATCGAACCTACTCTGCCCAGTAGAGAAGATCCGTAGAGGATATGAGGAGAGGCACTATCTGCAAGCTCTGACCATAAGGTATAATGTCCCATGCCCAAAACCATGATGATCTGCATGCCCAATATAATCAGAAGGGAAGCAACCATTCCCAGGGGAATATTCTTTCTTTCGTTCTTTACATTTTTGGAGATCGGAATCACAAATTCACTTCCGATAAAGAGGAAGAAGGCCAGTCCGAGAAGACCAAAACAATCTGAAAAGGAATCCGCCAGATTCATTTCCTGTACGACCTCTTTTCCGCTTCCCATTCCCAGGATTCCCATCAGTCCCATAATGACCAAAGAGAAGATCAAGCCGTAAACAACTACGTTTTGAATCTTGGCAAACATATCAATGCCCATCAGATTGGCCGTAATCAGAACGATCAGCAGCAAAATACAAAAGAATGAAGAAGGCAGTCCGGTTTGAAATACCGTATTGATCGCATTTCCGAACATGGCACATTCCACCGAACCGGCAATCGCCTGACATACGATATAACCGCCTACCATGGTAATAATCGTAATAAAGGGGCCCATACCGGCCAGGGTATACTGAGCCAGACCGCCTGTCAGATTCGGCATGAGGGCATTTAATTCTGCCATACACAAAGCGGTTAAAATATTGATTGCACAGGCAATGATCATTGCAACAATAAAGCCTGTTCCGAGAGCACCCGCCCCCTGTCCTAATGACATCAGGCAGCTTGTTGCTACGATCAGGCCCACGCCTGTTGAGATCACACTGGGCAAGCCTAATTTCTTTTCTTCCATAGACAGCTCCTTTCCTTTTCTAATCTCTCCTTATGCATTTTTTGTATTCTTATGCATTCTTTTTTCTGTATCTTTTCCTAAATACAAATACAAGCGATTTCTTAATGCAATGCATCTGCTCCTTCTTCTCCGGTTCTTACCCGAATGACATTGGAAAGAGGGGAAATGAAGATTTTTCCGTCTCCGATGTGACCCGTATAGAGCTCTTTTTTTATGGTATCTACCACCTTGTCGAGAATGGAATCTTCCACAACGATATAGATCAGCTGCTTGGGCAGGAGCTCCATATCCACGTTCTCTTCTCCTTCATATTCATATGTGCCCTTTTCTACGCCGCAGCCAATTACCTGCATAACCGTGATTCCGCTGACGCCAAGCATAGTTAAGGCATGCTTTAGGGGTGTGATCTTACTCATTGTTGTTACGACCTTAATTTCTGAAATTCCCATAGTTTGCTCCTTTTCATAAAATGTATGTCCCGGCTCCGGCTCCTGCATGGGTCCTTTTATCGGTAAATACTGTCTTTTAACGACAAAGACGCCTGTCCCTTTCGGGTCAGACGCCTTTGTCTATAATCCTATTCTGATAACCTTTCTGATATATGGTTTTTAGATACTTGCCGGGTGTGATTCCCGCATATTTTGTAAAATCTCTGATGAACTGTGACTGGTCATAATAGCCAAGCTTTGTTGACGCCTCTGTCATCAGATCCGGCCCTCCGTAATTCAGATACTCCAGGGCTCTTTGGAACTGGATGATCTTACAGAAAATTTTGGGGGAAAATCCCATTTCTTCCTGAAAGACCCGGTTAATATAGCGTTCGCTGTAGCCGCTTTCCTCTGCAATCTCATGGATCCGAATCAAACCGTCCGAATCGTAAACCATCTGCTTGACGGAAAGCACCAGCTCCTTCTTTCCATAGGGCTTTTCTTCCTTCTTTTTTGCCTTGGTATAGGCTTCCAGAAAAATCCGGATTCTCTGATAGAAATCTTTTTCTTCCGCCATCTGCCGGAGCCACTCCTTCTCTCCTTTCAGAATCGGTTCCAGATCCAGCCGCCTGTTGCAAAGCTCCTTCATGCTGCTGTCGATGATTGCAGGCTGGACACCCGGCATAAAACGTACCCCGAAGATCTCATAAAATTCCGGAACTTCCTCTTCCTTATATTGCAGGGGACTGCCGCAGGCATAACTCCGCATCCGCTCCCTGTCATATTCGAAAAAGAGATCGATACATCCGTCCGGGACGACCCGAATCCGGTTTTCCTTATCTGTATAGCAGGAGTAAAAATGTGATATCCCCTGCTTCAGATAAACCTCCTGATAAAAAGCCTTTGTATCCAATAGTAAATAGGGTTGTGTCGGTTTTAATTTATCTTTCTTCCAAATCATGCTTAGATTTTAGCTTTAAAGCGGTCATATTTCAATTCGGAAAGATCTACCTGTGTTTGTCCTCTTACGATCAGCTCTGCCAGCTGATCACAAGCACCCGGTGCAATTCCGAAGCCATGTCCGCTGAAGCCGCAGGCCAAGATCAGGCCCGGCACTTCCTCGACCTTTCCCAGTACCGGTACGCCGTCTGCGCAGCGATCCATCCATCCGGCCCAGGTCCTTACGATCTTGGCCTCTGCCAGATTCGGAAAATACTTTATAATTCCCCGACAGATACAGGGTGCCGTTTTGGAATAGCAGATGGGACTTCCGTTATCCTTGGTATAACCCTCCAGGCCAGAAGAGCCGCCGAAGACGAAGGAACCATGCTTTGTCTGATGCCCATAAAAATCTGCTTCTGCCGTACCCAGCATCTGATCAAACATAGGCGCCTGGGCTTCTGTCACAAGAGCCTCCAGCATAGCCTTCTGCATGGGAATATCAATGCCGACCGTTCCTGCAATCTCCCTGGATTCATAACCGGCTGCCAACACGATGGTTTCTGCCTCATATACATTTCCGGAAGCACAGACCACCTTCCTCAGCTTTCCCCTGACTGTTTTCAGCTCAATTACTTTTTCTCCGGAGATAAAATGAACGCCCATCTTTCTGGCTGTTTTATAATAGCCCAGGGTTGTCGTCAGGGGATTTGCATGTCCGTCTGTCGGACACCAGCTGGCGCAGGTGACCTCATCTGACAGATAGGGATTGATCCGTCTGACCTCATCACCATCAATCATCTTTACATCCAGTCCAACCTTAACGGCCCGATCCGTTAAGCCGGTAAGGATTTCCTTATGCTTCTCGGTCTTTCCCAGTCGGAGATTTCCATCCTGATGGTATTCACAGTCAACCTCCAGCTCCTCGGATAAAGTAGGCCAAAAATGCTTGATGCCATACATAACCAGGGGCAATTCCCTAGGGTCACGTCCTGACTGACGAACACCGCCTCCGTTTCTGGAGGATCCTCCATTTCCGAAGTGATCTGAGGCTTCCAGACAAAGAACCTCTTTGACACCCCTTTTTGCCAGATAATAGCTGATGGCATTTCCTATGATTCCGCCGCCGATAACAATTACATCTGCCGTATTCTTCAAGCTCCTCACCTCCTAGTCTTCCGCTTCCTTTGCAAAAATCCGCATCTCGATGGGACGCATGGGAACACGGCTGCTTGCCGGCTCCAGCTGATCCGGAGAAATACCAAGCTCTCTTGCCACAATGGATTTTACCAGCTTGGCACAGGTCTGCCCCTGACAGAGCCCCATACCGGTTCTCAAATAGCGACGGATTTCCGTAATCGTCCACATTCCTTCATGCACTGCCTGCCGGATTTCTCCCTTGGTGATTTCCTCACAGCGGCAGATCAGCATATCATCATCCGGGCCTGCGATAAAGGGTCCGATTTCTCTTGATCTGTCATTTATTTCATGCATATCCGCTTCCTCCTTCCGGATGATTTAGTTTGCTTTGAAAAATCTGGCTTTCATGCCATATTCCTTGGGTACCTTTATGGTGAGCAGGTTGGTTTTATCGAAGGCTTTCAGGGATTTTACGGAAAGTACCTCCGCCTCACAAAGCTCCTGCCCATCTCTTCCCAGTCCCTTTCCCTTGCTTCCGACCTCCGGAAGGGGGAGGAATTCATAGGGAATGGTAACGCTTGCGCTGGACACATCCAGATCTTCATCTACCAAAAAGATCGCCTGTCCCGAACAGTTTGCAACGCACATGCCGCAGTTGATACATTTGGCTTCCTCTGTAACGATTGGAAGAGAAGTAATATTTTCTCCAATTGAGATACAGCCCATCTTACAGGCATCCTGACATGGATTACAGGGAATATTCTGGGTACATTCAATCACCGGATGTATGCCAACCTTATGGGTTACGCCCGGAAAGCGTTCAATTTCCTCTTCTCCTACAAAGCCATGCTTTAATAAATTCGTCGAGATCGGAATGCCTTCCTCCGTGTTCAGAATCTCCTGACCGCGATTTTTGGGTGCGAACATACCCTGCCGAAGCTCATCCAAAGAAGCATCTAAAAGCTCCAGCTTCTGATCAAGCTCTTCTGTTTCCATAAAGCCCAGATACTCGGCTGCTGCAAGTCCTGCCATCCTTCCTTCGATCATGGCGGAAGAGGCCTCCTCGATACCGGAAACATCGCCTGCTACAAAAATACCCGGAATAGAAGTCCTGCCATAGTCATCACAGACCGGAACCTGACCGCCTCTCTTTGGATTATCCTCCATCTGACATCCGACCATCTTGAGCAGCTGGGACATGGGGGAAAGACCGACTGCCAGACAAATCGTATCTACATCGAAATGCTTTTCCGTTCCCTTGATGAATTGATAGGAACTGTCTACCTCTGCGATGGTAACGCCGGTTACATATTCGTCTCCCTCTGCCTCTACAATGGTATGCGACATATAGAAGGGGACTCCCGTTCTGGCTACCTTCGCCGCATGAACACCATAGCCTCCGACACGGGGCGCTGCATCAACCAAAGCGACGACCTCGCAGCCACACTGCATAAGCTGAAAGGAAACGACCAGTCCTACATTTCCAGAACCCAGCATAAGGATTTTCTTGCCTGGACGGACGCCATGCAGATTCATCATGGTCTGTGCGGCTCCGGCTCCAATCACACCCGGAAGGGTCCAGCCCGGAAAGGTAACCATATTTTCCGCTGCACCTGTCGCTATGATGAGGGCATCTGCCTTATAATGATGGATTCCTTCTCCAATTCTAACGACGATTTCCTTATCCTGATAAAGACCGATTACCGTTGCATTTAAGACAACCTCTACTCCCTGCTCTGCCGCTTCTTCAAGAAGCTCCTTTCCGATCACAAAGCCTCTGACCTTTGCCCTGTGCTCCTTGGATCCAAAGAATTTATGAATCTGTTTGAAAAGCTGTCCTCCCGGTTTTTCATTTTCATCAAAGACCAGCACCTCCAGCCCTCTTTTGGCCGCTTCGATTGCTGCAGACAGACCGGAGGGGCCTGCTCCTACTATGATTAAATCGTAACGTTTCATTCCGGCATCCTCCTTCCTACTGCTCCTCAAAAGGCTTGTCACTCACGCCATACTGGGTTTTGACATCCATGCCCTCTTTCAAGGGTGTGATACAGGTTCTTACATTCGGAAGACCATCAACCACCATGACACAGTCTGTGCATCTGCCGATCGCACAAAAAATTCCACGCGGCTTATGCTCTTTTTTTGTATAGCGGTGAACCATGAGACCATTTGCTTTTAAAGCAGCCGCAATCGGTTCTCCTTCATAGCCTTCCAGCTCTTTGCCATTGAATTTAAAAATAACTGCCCTTCCTTTTTCCTGCACGCCCAGGATCGGATGCTCTTCTATTCTTTCTTCCATAAGCCTTGCTTCCTTTCTTCTTTTGCTTTTTGCGACTTGGATTTTTCGCCGCCTGCGGCGGGTCGCCTTCGTGACACAATTCCTAAGCTCCGCAGTGCGATCCCTGCGAACTCACAGCGCACGAGCGCCTTCGTATCCTTAGATCGCTTCGCGATGGAATATATGCAGAGCATTTTATCGTATAGGAACAATGTTTCCTATATGATAAAAAAGGCGCCTGACCGCTTCTGGTCAGACGCCTTTGTCTTTCTTATGTAGGAAAGATTAGCATACAAACTTTCTATTGAATTGTAAAAATCGGAACAAGCTTTTTATTCATAGCGCAGGGCATCGATGGGGTTCATCTTTGCCGCATTTCTCGCCGGATAATAACCAAAGAAAAGTCCCACTGCCATGGAAAAACCAACCGATACCAGAATGGAAATCACCGATACCGTCGTCGGATAGCCCATAACATGTGAAGCTATGATACCAATCGCCACACCAAGAACCACGCCGATCAGACCGCCTAGCAGACAAAGAATGACCGCCTCCGTGATAAACTGCATCATGATATGTCCGTTTTCAGCACCTAGTGCCTTTCTCGTACCGATTTCCCTGGTACGCTCTGTAATAGAGACTGTCATGATATTCATAACACCAATACCACCAACCAAAAGAGCGATTCCAGCGATCAATGCAATCGCCAGCGTAGTCTGCTTGAGCATTGCCTTTCTTTCTTTCACCATACTCTGCATGCTGTAGGCATCGATCTGAAGCCCATCCGGAATATTCATATTCGCATTCAGATAGGTCTTGATATCCTCTGCCAGCTCTGTACTATCTGTTCCGGAAGTTGCCACCACCACAAAGTTGCCGATGTCATAATGATGCATCTGATTCTGGGCGGTTTTCAGAGGGATATAAGCGCCTGTTACAATCTGACCTGAACTTAAGCCCATGCCCGATTCCTCTTTATATTCATATACGCCAACGATTGTATAATCCGTATAACTACTGTCGAGCTCCAGCTCAATCTGCTCTCCGATTGCTGCTTCATTGGAAGCAAAAAGGCTTTCCGCCACCTTATTCGAAATCAGGATGGTCTTGCTTGCATTATCATAATTTGATTTCGACAGGTAATCTCCTGCTAGAAGGGTACAGGAATTGGCCTTAAAAAAACCGGCCGATACCCCCATAAGGGAAACCTTCAGCTGAGATGCACCGTTTCGGACCGTAGCATCCCCAACACTTTCCGTTACCGAAATACCGTCGATTTTGTCGGAATACGTATCCACCAGCCCTCGCAGAACATCCTGGCTAAAGCTGGGATAGGTTCCCGTAAAATTGTCTCCATCTCCGGTATATTGCTCAAAGATAAAAACATCAATATTGTTCAGACCCAGACTTTCCATGCTGGCGGTAGTAGAAGCGCTAAGGGAATTACCAACCGTCATAATGGCAATTACAGATCCGATACCGATGATAATACCAAGCATGGTCAAAAAGGATCTTCTTCTATTGGCTCTTATGCTGGATATTGCCAGCCTTATATTTTCTATCAGCATAGCTTCTCCTTACTTAACAATCTCACCATCGTGAAGACGAACCATTCGCTGGGTCTCTTTTGCCAGATCATCTGCATGCGTGATCAGAAGAATGGTCTTATGCTCCTCCTCATGCAGCCTGTGGAAAATATCCATGACCATATGGCCGGTCTTGGAATCCAAAGCACCCGTTGGCTCATCTGCAAGAATGATATCCGGATTATTCGCCATGGCTCTTGCAATCGCAACCCTCTGTTTCTGTCCTCCGGACAGCTCATCCGGCGTATGATCCATTCTGTCCTTCATCCCAACAATATCAAGAAGTTCGATCGCCCGCCTCCTTCTTTCTGCCGGCTTTACACCTGCATAAAGCATGGGAAGCTCTACATTCTGGATACAATCACTTCTCGGGATCAGGTTATAATTCTGAAAAACAAAACCGATCGACCTGTTGCGAAATCTCGACATTTCCTTTTCCGTAGATACGGAGGTATCCATGCCTGCCAGAAAATAACTTCCGGAAGTCGGAGAATCCAAAAGACCGATAATATTCATCAAGGTACTCTTACCGGAGCCGGATGCACCGATAACAGCAATAAACTCCCCATATTTGACTTCCATGGTTACATTTCGGAGAACCGTCAGCTCATTTTCCGTACCCTGATAATAGGTCTTCACAATGTCCTTCATCTGAATTACAGAATCGCTCATCAGCCTACCCCCGTCAATGCATCCTCGCCACCGGTCTGGTCACTTGAAACTGTCTGGATCAAGTCTCCCTCTTCCAGATTTTTCGATGTGATCTGGGTATAATAATCAGTCACAATGCCGGTTTTTACGGAAATTTCATTGATGCTTCCGTCCTCCTCGACTTTAAGAACACTGGCATTTCCGCTGGCATCCACATTGATATCTGCTGTCGGTACCACCAGGGCATTTTCTGCCGATTCCAAAACAAAGTTCATCTTTGCCGTCATGCCAAGCAGGATATTTGCATTTTTGTCGCTAATGGCAACATCTACACGGTAAGTTGCTCTCTCCGTTGAAACAGAGGCAGTTGAGGTTGACTGATCCGTGCTGCTGCTCTTGGAATTGGAAGAGTTTTTGGTTGCTGTCGGTGCGATAAAGCTTACCGTTCCTTCCAAAACCGTATCCCCGCTTGCTTCTGTTGTAATACGAACCGGCATGCCAAGCTTGATCTTACTGATTATCGCCTCATCTACATTGGCAGATGCAACCAGGTCTCCCGTATTGTTGATCACCACTCCATCTGCACCGGAATAAGCCTGTCCTTCTTCTACATTTACGGCTGTAACGGTTCCATCCATGCTGGCATAGATCTCTGCTTTGGTAAGCTCTTCCTGATCCTTATTAATAGCATCCTGTGTTGACAGGTTTGAAGAGGCGGCTGAAATCTGGGCAGAGGTCACCGCATCCTGACTGGAAGCTACGGAAGAAGCCCCGTTTGTAGCTGTGGAATTCACATTCTGCTCTGCCGTTTGAAGGGCACGGTTTGCACTTGTCAGGGCTGTATTTGCATCTGTTACCGCTGTTTCTGCCGCCTTTCTCTCATTGACTGCAGTATCATAAGCTTCCTTCAACTCCGCGATCTGGGCATCGGTATAGCCGCTTTGGTCTTCGCTTCCATCTGTAGTCTGTCCGGCCGTTGCTCTATTATTTTGTGCATTGTTATAGGCGGCAAGCGCTGCGTTTTCTGCATCCTGGGCTTCGGAAAGTGCCGTCTGGGCATTTGTTAAAGTATTCTGCGCAATAGCCTGATCTTCTGCCGCATTATTGTATTCTATTGCAGCTGCCTGATTTGCCAGATCCGCCTGGGACTGGGCCTCAGATACCTGTCTGGATGCATTGTTGATAGAATCTTCATTCTGGGCACTTTGTGCCGCTGCAGTTGCCTCCTGGTTCTTAAGGTCATTTTCTACCGACGTCATATCCAGGGTATAAAGAAGGTCTCCCTTCTTTACCTCATCGCCAACCTTTACATTTACGGACTTAACCGGATAGCTGTTTGTTGTTTTCGCTGCCTCAGATGCTGTCTGGGCACTGCTGATCGTACCGGTCACCAGAGTTGTATTTTCAATATCCTTTTTCTCAACAGCAACCGTCTCCATTGCGTTTCCGCTTTCTTCTGTAAGCGAATCTGCTGACTTGAAATGCCGGTATCCACCGATTCCGCCAATCACAACTACAACAGCAAGTAGAATGGCAAGCACTTGTTTCTTCACTGGTATTTCCTTTCCTTTCCTCTTCACACAGGCAAATTTAACAATTTCCTATCTTTCTCTTTCTATCTTATGTTATATCAAAATTCTGCCAAAGTTATTCTTACATGTATCATCAGATAAAATACTCGATCGTTTTCTCCGGGGTAAGCACGGTATCGGTATTAAAGATCAGGATCGCTTCCCTGTTCTCTATCCTGCCCATGGCAAAATCCCGATTGGATTCCTCATTCAGTCTTCCGTAAGGAATGATTCTGTTATAGGCAGAGGGATGTTCCCAATCCAACTGAACCGCAGAATCCCTCAGGTTCTCCTGATAATAAGGATCAAAAGCCTTCATCCGGCAATTTTCCTCTCCTGTAAGGAGAATATAATGCTCTATCTCATCTAAATAGAGCCTTACGATCGCAACCCCGCCCCGCTTAACTGCATCAACAAGCCTGGAGTCTCTTTCTACATAGATCTCCCGATCCTGAAGATAGCTGCAGGAAATGGGAAGAAGTCCCGCCTTTCCGGCTCCGTCCAGCCAGCTGGACAGAAACATCATTGCCATCCTGGAAGTGCCAAATTTACCGGCCTCTCCCTTGAGGCTGTAGGTGTCCAGACTGTAAAGCATAATATTTCTTACAATTTCCGGCGGAATCTGCTCCCTTTCAAAGAGATAGCTGATGGCGTTCAGCATGGTTGTCGGTCCGCAGTCGTATTCACTTATCTGATAATGCAATGGATTTTTCATCATTCTTAACTTTGAAATGGCCTATTTCAAGGTGTATTATATCATCTAATACACCCCTGTCAATGCTAACCTTGGAAAAAGCCCTCTTCCTTTTTGGCTTCTTCCCTGGGCTTTCTCCTGCTTCCTTGATAACAGAAAAACGTCCCCACCTGCCGACTCTGCAGGAAAGAACGTTCTTCTTATTCTCATTTCCCTCTTAAGGTAATTTTTCGTAAATAATCATAAAGCTGTCACCGTCTTCCACGCTGATACTTTCTATGCTGTGATCAGAGAGCGTCTCTCCTTCAAATACTGCCCAAAAAGCGCTGTCATTTGTAAAATCAACGGATTCTCCATCAGCAGAGGTAATATAATCTCCGTTCGGACCGCTTTGATAAGCAACCAGTCCCTGATTGACCAGAAGAGATTCCAGATTGGTCTCATCTGTATATAAGGTATAGACCTTTTTCCTATTGTTGGCATGAATAAAGGTTATCTTTACCTTCTTAGAGCCCGCATCCTTTGGCGGCCTGCTTTTGACGTAGAAGATGACTCCTATGACCAGCACCAGCAAAAGAAGGATCAAAAAGAGCCTTTGTCTGCCTGCCAGCCTTTGTTTTTTCCGCTTGGAGCTTTTTGATTTCTTGGATTTTGCCATCAAACTTCCTCTACCAGATCAAGAGCATGTTCCCGATCCAGTTTTACACAAATCTCCACAAACTGATCCAGTGGAAGATCATGAATCTGCTTCTTGCTGCCTCTGACATTAACAGAAACGGTTCTGTTCTCTGCTTCCTGTCCACCAAGAACCAGTACATAAGGATCCTTGTAATTTCTGAATTTCTTGATCTTCTGATTCATATTGTTATCAGAATAGTCTGCTTCAACTCTGATACCAAGAGCTTCCAGCTTCTCCTGCACTTCTTTTGCATAAGCATTGTGCTCCGGCTTGATCGGAACAATGCCTACCTGACAGGGGCTGAGCCAGAAGGGGAAAGAAGCCTTAAAGTTCTCAATAACGATACCGATAAATCTCTCCAGAGATCCGTAGATCGCACGATGGATAACAACCGGCATTTCTTCTCTTCCTTCTGCAGAGGTATATTTCAGACCAAAGTTATGCGGAAGCTGGAAGTCAAGCTGAATGGTTCCACACTGCCACTCTCTGCCGAGGGCATCCTTGATCTGCAGATCGATCTTAGGACCATAGAAGGCACCGTCTCCTTCATTGATCTCATAACCGCCTTCACCATAACGCTCATCCAGAATAGACTTCAATGCTGCCTCAGCACGGTTCCAAACCTCGATATCGCCCATGAAATCATCCGGACGGGTAGAAAGCTCTGCACGATAGGTTACGCCAAAGGTCTTATAAATCTCATCTGCGATAGAGATGATATCTGCAATCTCGTCCTTGATCTGGGATTCCATTACGAAGGTATGATCGTCATCCTGACGGAATTCCTGAACACGGAAAAGACCGTTCAGCTGTCCGGATTTTTCCTTACGATGGAGAACATCATACTCACTGTAACGAATCGGCAGTTCCTTATAGGAACGGGTCTTTCTCTTATAGGTGATCATGGCATTCGGACAGTTCATGGGTTTTGCAGCCATGGTGTCGATATTCTCACGGTTGTAAATAACAGATCCCTTTTCGATGGCTGTCTTTACTTCCTCAGAATCCTCGGAAAGACTTTCCATAACACCGTCAATCTCCATATCTGCCTTTGCAAAGCCGGAAATACCCGGAACAATAAACATATTGTTCAGATAATGTGCCCAGTGACCGGAAATCAGCCAGAGCTTTTTGTTGTTGATCAAAGGAGCAGAAATCTCATGATAGCCATGCTCTGCCTGAATCTGACGGGAATACTTCAGAAGGGTCTGATACATCGTCCATCCACGTGGCAGCCAGTAGGGCATACCAGGTGCAGTCTCATCAAACATAAAGAGTTCCAGCTGCGGTCCCAGCTTCTTGTGATCTCTTTCCTGTGCTTCCTTGATCAGCTTCAAATGTTCCTTGAGCTGATTCTTATCCGGGAAGGCATAAAGATAGATTCTCTGCATCTGATCTCTCTTCTCGTCGCCTCTCCAGTATGCACCGGATGTAGACTTGATCTTATAAGCTGCATTCATCAGTTCCTGAGAATTGTCAACGTGCGGTCCCCGGCAAAGATCCACATAGTCTTCACCTGTATAATAAACCGTAATGATCTCATTCTCCGGGAGCTCATTGATCAGCTCTGTCTTAAACTTCTGATCCTTGAAAATTTCCAGGGCCTCTGCCTTGGAAACTTCTTTTCTGGTCCAGTCTTCTCTTCTCTTTATGATCTCGCGCATCTTATCTTCAATACGCGGAAAATCTTCTTCTGTAACTGCTTCCGGAAGAACAAAATCATAATATGCACCGTCTGCAATCTGCGGTCCGATCGCAAACTGTGTTTCTTTTCCGTAAAGCTCGATAACTGCCTTTGCAAGAATATGCGCCAGTGAATGACGATAAACCTCAAGGTACTGTTCCTTATCCATTTAAGTTACCTCTTTTCGTGATGTCAAAATATTGCCTATCTATTATAATAATGCAGCTATTTCATGTCAATCTGATCCGCCCTCTTCGGGCTTACTTTTCATCGCAGAGCCTTCCTCGCAGAGCATTTATAGCGTATGGACTGCGGCGGGCTGCCGCAGTGCGATCCTTGCGAAGCATCTGTAGCGCATGAAAACAAGCTTTCTATAGACTATAAATTTCTTCTGCAGAAGAAACAATTTTCTTCGCACCCTTTTTTTTCAAAAATTCCATTGACCGAAAGCCCCAGTCAACCGAAATACAGGGAATTCCCGCATTTTCTGCCGTTTCAATGTCAATTTCAGAGTCTCCGATATAAACAGCCTCTTCCTTTTCTACACCGAGCGCCTCCAGACAGGCATTGACCATATCTGCCGCCGGTTTTCTTCTTATCTCGGGTTTTTCTCCCATAGAATAATCAAAGGCATCTTTAAAATAAAGCTCCGTCAGCTTCTGCACGGCAAGATCCGGCTTATTTGATACAACTGCTGTCTTCATGCCCCCTTCCCGAAGCCTCTGCAAAAGTGCTTCGATTCCCGGATAGGGAGCAGTTTCATCGTTGCAGTGCAGGGGATAATAAGCATCGTAGACCTTGTGAATCTTTTCGATCTCTTCCTTCAGCTCTCCCTCCGGCGTTTTTCCCTTCTCTTTTCCAATGAGAAGCAAGTCCTCATAATCTGCTCCTCTTTCCAGAGCCAGGGCTCTTTCAATTGCTACAAGAACGCCGCTGCCAAAGAGCTGCTTTGCATCCTCTTCCGTAAAATCAGCTTTATGCCCGGTCTTTTCACAGGCATAATTCATGGCATTTTTCAAATCGATGACGGTATTCAGAACCGTTCCATCCATATCAAAAAGATAGGCCTTATAAGCCTTTTCTTCCATTAACAAAATAATCCTCCTGCTTTTTAGCACTTAGAACTTTTTATTGAACAGAAAGGAATTTTTCCATTCAATAAAGCTTGTCTTCTACTCGCAAAAATATATCTGTATACATACACAGATATCTATCTGTATAAGATTGCTTATCCATTCTATTCTGTCCGATTTCTTTCCTTGCAGAATCCTATCTCCTAAGCCGCCCTTCCTGAAGAAAAGAATCATAAAGGCTCTTTTTTTAGAGTCCTTTTAGAATCCTTTTTCTATGACTCATTTCCAAGGAGATCCATCCAGGAGGTATCCCACTGAAAATGCTCCATATCCACCCGCTCATGTTCAAGAAAGGAGACACCCTCAGCCTTCAGAAGGGCAATCTGCTGATTTTCGCCACCAAAAGCAAAGGCCTTTGAAACCCTTCCCTCCTTGTTGACAACCCGATAACAGGGAATATGATCCGGATCCGGATTCGCATGCAAAGCATAGCCAACCACTCTTGCCCATTTTTTATTCCCTGCCAGGGCAGCAACCTGTCCATAGCTTGCCACCCTGCCATAGGGAATTCTTTTTACAACATCATAGATTAATTCAAAGCTTGACTTTTCCATGCTCAACTTTTCCATGGCTTTCCTAAAAATATAGCTAAAAGAAGGTTTGCTTACAAAAGCCTCTCCTATTGCTTTGCCAAATCCTGCCTTCTCTAAGGATGCATGATCAGCTTGCCGATTACCTTACCGGCATCCAACAGCTCATGTGCCTTTCTTGCTTCAGAAAGGGGAAGATCCTGATAAACAACCGGTTTGATCCTTCCCTCCTGAATCATCTGGAATACCTTCTGTGCATTCGCAAGACGGCGCTCTGTCTTATCATCATAAACATGAAAAGAGAAAGAACGGATTGCCTTTGCATGCGGAGCATTTTGAATGATCGTATTGATCTGATCCAGCTGAGGATCTCCCTCCAGCCAGTTATAAAGCACCAGCATACCAAAATCAGCCAGAGCGTCCATCTTCTCCTGCAGCTTGGGGCCTGCCAGCTGATCATAGATCAGATCAACACCCTTTCCCTCGGTATATTCCAGGATTTTTTCCTTTTCATTCTCTTCTTTGTAGTTGAATACATGATCTGCACCCAAACCGCGAAGCACTTCGCATTTTTCCTCTGTTGAGGCACTGCAGATGACCTTCATTCCCTTATCCAATGCCATCTGGACAAGGGTCGTGCCGATTCCTCCTGCCGCTCCGGAAATATAAAGGGAATTTCCCTCTGTTCCCCTTCCGATATCATAAAGAAGCGCATAGGCAACCTGCAGATTCAGGATACCCGGCACCTTCTCAATCGGCAGCTCCTTGGGCAGCTTGATCGCAAAACGTTCTGCCGCACAGGAATACTCCGCATGAGAGCCGCAGCCTGTTCCGTTTAAGACAGCGACATGATCTCCAACCTTAATATCCTTTACATCCGGTCCAACGGCCTCTACAATACCGGCACTTTCATTTCCTACGATCAGTCCCGGCAGCTGATCCTCCAGATAGGGATCATTTCCGCTTCTAACAAGATAATCCGGCTTTCCAACACCGATAATTACATTTTTTACCAGAATTTCATCTGCTTTCGGACTGGGTTTTTCAACATCTGTATATATTAATTTCTCCGGCCCTCCGAATTCATTGATAATGACTGCTTTCATTCTTTATTCCCTCCTTTTCCTGCTCTCGATTATATCAGCTTTGGGATTAATAAGCATCCTTGCAGAGCATTTTTATCGAGTAGAAAACCAAGTTCTTATATGCCTATAAGAATCCTGCTTGCAGGATTCTACGCCTGCGGCGGGTCGCTTTAGCGACACAATTGCTATACGATAAAAACTCCCGGAATCATCTAAAAGATAAATCCGGGAGCGGTAGGGACAATATAAGGTTTTAGAAGTTTCCTATTACATGAGAAATACTGCTGAAAACAGCCTTTCTCAGACTTGTTTTTGAATCTATTTAAAGAGGCTTTCTCAGAAGCCGAAGCAAAGAACCATAAAATCCAACAAAGACAAGCAGATAGCCTGCCACAAGAAAGGCATTTCTGATTACGGTATCTTCTCCGAGCCCAAGCATCCGGCAAATCGCCCAGGTGATGACAAATCCGATGATGCCAAGCAAAGCACAGTTCTTTACAACATAAGCAATCTCTTTCAGCTTCATGATAAACCTCCTTTTTTTCTATGCATTTAGCATAGACCAGGAAGGTAAAGCCCATTTACATGCTTCTATAAAATGTTTGTAAAGTTTTTCTTGTCCTCTTCCATTTGGCAGATCAGCTTCTGCTTTTTCATTCGTCGCTTTTCTATTTGCCTCTTTTCTCTTTCTGTGCTGATCTTACTTTCTCATGATCGCATCGATCGACTTCACACAGGCAGAACGGAAACCGCTCTCTTCCAGAGAGGTAACGCCCCGAATCGTTGTGCCGGCCGGTGAGCAGACATTATCCTTCAGAATGCCCGGATGGCTTCCTGTTTCAAGCTGAAGCTTGGCAGAACCCAGGATCATCTGTGAGATCAGGGCATAGGCATCTGTCCTTTTCATGCCATATTTTACCGCAGCATCGCCATAGGCCTCGATCATCAGATCCACAAAAGCAGGACCACAGCCTGTGATAGCTCCGGCGATTCCCATCAAAGAAGATTCGACCTCCTTCACCAGTCCGAGGGCAGAAAAGAGGGATTCGATTTCTTTTCTTTCCTCTTCTTCCAGGGAATTGGTCTCTTCAAAGAGAAAAACGCCCTCTCCCACCATTGCCGGTGTATTCGGCATAATGAACTGCAGTCTTACCTGCTTGCTCAAAAGAGTCTGATATTTGGCAAAATCCCATCCTGCCGCAATGGAAATAATGGCCTTTCCGAGAATGCTGCTTCCCAGCTCTTCCAGAACGCCTTCGATCTGATAGGGCTTGCAGGCCATAACCAAGGTATCCACTTCTTCTGCAAGCTCTGTCAAAGAGGAAAGAGGCGTAAAACCGATTTTTTCGCTGTTCTTTTTTAATTTTTCCTGATTCGGTGCAAAGGCATATACCTTTTCCTTTTCGATTGATCCGGATGAAATGAAGCCAACGGCAAGTGCCTGTGCCATATTTCCCATTCCGATAAAGCCCAATTTTTCCATTTGTATCCTCCTATATGAATGTTACAACTGAATCCTTTTTCTTCGGTGAAGCGCCTTCCCCTGCCGGATGGCCCAGGGCCACTGCTGACCAGATCGTATGATTTGCCGGGATTTGAATACGGTCCAAAAAGCTCTTCACCGGCTCTGCATCACGAAGGCTTCTCAAGGGGTTTAACCAAACCGCACCCAAACCATAAGAATGGCCGGCAAGAAGTATATTTTCAGCAGCGCAGGCCGCATCCTGACAACCATTTGGATTTCGATTATCATTAGAGATCAAAATGATGACCTTCGGATTTTCCCATCCATATACATTTACCTGATTTTCTCTGGCGGCTGTATTTACTGCAGCCTTCAGCTCCTCCAGATCTTCCTTCTTTGTAAGTACGGTAAATTTCCAGGTCTGCATATTATGACCGCTGGGTGCATGATAAGCACACTTCAGGATCATCTTTAAAATATCTTCCCTGATCTCTTCATCTGTAAATTTACGAATACTGTGACGGGAAAGGATCGCATCTACGACCGGATTCATCAGGTCTTCCTCTCCCTGATTTTCCCATATTCTTCTTAACTCTTTGCGGTCAATCTTCTGCATACGGTTACGTGGAAGTTCTTCCAATATGACATAGCGCTGCGGCAATTTGTAGCGTTCTGCCTTAGAAGCAATAAACTTATGCAGTTCTTCTTCTGCATATCCGCTTTTCGTAACAAGAAAAAGAACGGGAATCTGGCCGGTTACCCCCTCCGGATCCGCTGCACCGATGCAGGCACATTCTTTTACAAATTCATACTGACAGGCAATATTTTCAACCTCAATCGGAGATACCTTCTCGCCTCCGACATTGATGATATCATCTGCCCTGCCCAGCATATAGACATTGCCTTCTTCGTCCATATAGGCCATATCTCCTGTGACAAGCCAGCCCTCTACAAGGGTTTGCGCTGTGCCCTCCGGATTATTCCAATAGCCGGCCATCTGCATATCACCCCGGATCGCCATACGCCCCGGATGATCTGCATCTGAGGAAATGCGATTTCCCTCCGGATCCATAATCTTGACCTCAACCTTTCCTGCAAGAGGTCTGCCCAGGGAGGCGATCCGGATCGGATCCTTTACGACTTCGCTGACATTACAGAAGATCGCACCTCCGGATTCTGAACTTCCCCAGGTATTGTAAACCTGCAGATCCGGCATCAGCTCCATGATCTCCTTACGCTGTCTAATGGTCAGCGATCCTGCTCCGAATTCCATAAAAGACAGTTTGGACAATACCGGCACCAGCATATCCTGCATCTGCGTTTTCATCACCTCATAAGAGGTCGGAACACAGGCCATTCCATTACAATGAAAAGCCTCTATATTATTCTCCACCTCTTTTGCAAAAGTAAAACCATTCTGCAAAACAAGCGTGCCACCTGCATATAAGACCGCTCTGAGTACACGAAGTGCAAAGGAATGATTGAGCGGCAGGGGCAGGAGAAGGATCACCTCATCATCAATATGAATGCCTTCTATGGTATTCTGTAAAATATTGTAGACAGACTTATAGGAAAGCATAACGCCCTTGGGTCTGCCTGTTGTTCCGCTGGTAAATAAGATCTCTGACAGACTGTCCTCTGATGGGATCTCATAGCCGATTTTTGCCAATCCCCTGGCAAAATCTTCTTTTACATCTGCAGTAAGTATAGGCTCTGCATAAACCTCTGCCGTCTTATAAGCTTCGCTTAGAGACTTTACCCTGCAGGATGACTCATCCTTTACCTTTTTATTTGTAAGCAGGAGCTTCGCGCCGGCCTCTTCATATACAAGAAGCATATTCTCAACGGTACTGTTCTTATCCAGGAAAACCGAAACGGCTCCGGCCAAAGAAATTCCAAGGTACACAACCAGCATTTCCGGCTTGGAAACAGCAGAAAAACATACTCTGTCTCCTGCCTGGATTCCTTCGCTTTTCAGGAATTCAGAAAGGCCCAGAGCCTTAATGGCAAGCTCCTTGTAGCTCAGTTTTTCCTTCTTAAATGCAACTGCGGTTTTATCCGGTATGGTATTTGCCAATTCAAATACCCGGTTCACTAATGTATTGATCATTCTCTCCATCCAAAAAATAGTAACTACCCTTAGGGACCCTTTTCTGTAATCCGGATCCTCCTTCTTACAGAAAAAGTGTACGACTGCCCAAACCTGCACATTCGTACACTTCCTTCTCCAAAAACTATGCCTGCAGCTTTTCTACCATTGCGGCAAGGCCTGCGATTGAATTGAAATTATCCTCGATGATCTCCTCATAAGGGATCGAAATCCCAAATTCCATAGTCAGACTTGCGATAATTCCTGTGATGGTAAGGGAATCCAGAATACCATCATCAACCAATGCATCCGATGATTCAAAATCAATTTCCGGATATTCCCCACTCAACAACTCTAAAATCTTTTCTTCCATTTTTTTCTCCTTAACCTCTCCTAACAATTAAACTGTTTCTTATCTCATATACCTTATGCATCCCTAGGCTTCTGCCTGAAATTGCCTGCGGTACATTTTCCTAATATTGCATATATACAAATGCACTTTCCTCAAAGCCACTTCCATAACGTCCCAGAATAAGCACAAGGAAAAAGAGACCATAATATAAGATCCATCTAAAAGGCAGGGGCAAGGCAGCTATGCTCTCCCGAATTTTTACTCCCTTTTCCTGCTTATGGCTGATAAAGCAAAGAAGCAAAAGGCTCCATATGCCGGCCCAAAGCTCCGGTCTGCTCAGTCCCAGATCATAAATGGACTTGTCAAACCATATCCAA
Source organism: Bacteroidaceae bacterium (assembly GCA_963620785.1). Lineage (GTDB taxonomy): Bacteria > Bacillota > Clostridia > Lachnospirales > Lachnospiraceae > RUG14243. Next base: position 41,298 of record CAVFAT010000021.1, on the reverse strand, counting down.
AAATTGCCTTTGGTAAAAATACTCCTTAGAATCTCAAAGCTCGCCTTGATATCTCCGGGCGCTGTAAGCAGTCTGCCTCCGGCGAAGATCAAACAGGTGCGAACCATTTGAAATCCCTTCCAAAGGCCGGATTCTGTATTGATCTTTAGTTTCTTGTTCAGTTTCTTAAACTCCGGAGCAAAAACGGTACCGATAATAATGATCAGGCCCCAATAGCAGCCCCAGATAATATAATCAATACCTGTGCCATGCCAAAGTCCGGTAAGGAGCCAGACAATTGCCAGCGGAATTACCGTCATCAGATTCTTACCGAAGCGGGCTCCGAATCTGTCTCTCGCCTTTTTGCTAAGCTGGATCAGTTTGGGATGAATTACCATAGGCATATAGACATAGTCCTTAAACCAGGCACCTAAGGTAATATGCCATCTGCGCCAGAATTCTGCCGCGGATCTTGAATAAAAGGGCCGCTTAAAGTTCTCCTCAAGCTGAATGCCAAAGCATTCAGATACACCGATCGCAATATCCATACAGCCGGAAAAATCACAGTAGAGCTGAATCACACAGGCAAGAATGGCAATGATAAAATACTGCCCCTCATACTGCTCATATTGACCGAAGATTTCATTGGAAAGCACTGCAAAACGGTCTGCAATAACCAGCTTCTTAAAAAAGCCCCATGTAACACGCTGCAGACCAAAGCAAAAGCTCTGATAAGAGAATCGATGTCCCTCTGCCAGCTGTGCAGCCAGCTTCTTATGTCTGGCAATCGGTCCCTGTAAGATGTGCGGAAAATAGATCATATAGAGAAAAAGCTTCAGCGGATTTTTCTCCGCCTGATCCTTCTTCCAGTATACATCCGCCATATATCCAATAATTCCGAAGGTATAGTAAGAAATACCCAAAGGAATAATGATATTATCTGCTTTTATGAAGTAATGTGCAAGCTTTGTATAGCCTAAAAAGCCAATCACAAGAATAAGACCGGCATAGAGCCAGATCCTGGCCTTTTTCTTCTTTTCTGCCTGGGTAAGCTCTGCATATTTATCCAGACTGTAGATTCGGTCGATCCCCCATGCAACTACATAGGTAACAAGCCCCGTTGCAAGGACAAAAATCAGCTTCTCCCAGCCGGAGCAGGCGTAGAAAAAGATACTGCCCACTAAGAGAAGGATCCATCTGAAACGAAGCGGAAGCATATAGTAAACAAGAAAGCAAACCGAGAGAAAAAGAATAAAGTTTAATGAAGTAAATATCATTTGATCAGTTCCTCCCAGTAATCTTCGAACAAGTTAAAATTATCTCCCAGTTCAACAGTATGCTCTCCATTATTCCGACTGGTATCAATTACCTTGCTGGCAAGAACACATTGTGTATCCTTATCAATCACAACAATATTAATGCCTGCGCCATGAAGGGAATAATCCTCACCATTTATACTGATTGATGCATTTGGTCCGGTAAAATTCCCTGAACTGCTGATACTAAGTTCAAGATCCTCCCCTTCGAGGTCATTTATCCTTCCCTCATACTCGATTTTACGGTTTGCTGTTTTTTCTACGAGGACCTTTCCACGATTAATCACGGCAATATAACTGTCTGCATAAGCCATGTCCTTTTGATAGTCGGTCTTCAGTCCGAGTTCCCTGAAGGCATCTATTTCTTCCTCTCCGATTGAAGATGTAATATCCCCCTGGGCTGCAATACAGATGATATATTGCTCCTTATGTGCGAGCAGATTGTCCATTATTTCAGAACAGTCAACTGACAGCTGCAGTTCTGCAATCTCTGCTAATTTGTCATAATTCTCTATATTTGCCTCAAATGCCTCATCTACCTGGCCTTCCAGCCCACAAGTATTTTGCAGGTAATCACTCAGATATAAGGATATCTTTTTGGCACCCCTGTAATTGCAATGCCTTCCTCCATCACAAAAATCTGTCTGATAATCAAAACCACAATCGATATCATAGACAAAATCGAGGAATTCAAGCCCCAGCTCATCTGCAAGCTCCTTGGTATAGTCTGATTTTTCCCTTGTCCAGGCAGAATAATAGTCGATCGGACTGGTCATTACCGGATACTTTGTAAGGACAAGCTTTGCTCCATTCTCCTCACAGAGCTCCTGGATCAGCTCCAGGTATAAAAGCGTCCGGTCTGTAATTTCTACGGAATATAAACTGTCCTCCGCATCAGAACTGATCATGCCTTTTTCGTTATAGTCCTTCTCATATGCATTGTTTGATGCCGTAAGAAGGGCTGTAATATCGTTCATCTCCTCTGCCGATATACCTGCCTCTAAGGTTGTCTGCATCGTATAGCCGGCAGGAATATAATTGCTTTCCAGCATGACATCTTCAAAATCAAACTGACTAAGCTCTGACCAGCGCGTATGATATTGAAACATGGGTACAAGGGCATTCAGAAAATCTTTTTCACAGGATAAGTCAAACTGATCTGTATCATTCTGCAGCATTGCCAACTTACGTGCCATTCGTATCTTCGCTTTGCTCATGGGCATCCCATCCATGATATAGCGCCAGCGGTTTGCCGCTACCGTATCTCCAAAATAGAGGTTGGATGCATCCAAAACAACCACCTTTGGAGACTGGCTGGAAAATGCTGAATCAAGCAGATAATAGCCTGCTTCGATATACTGTACACTCGTAGAAATATTGTAAGATACAATCCCGGAATCTTCATAAATTTCCATGGGAGAGACTGCATATTCAGAATGGCTGGTTCCCATGAATAAAACCTGATCGATATTCTTTTCCTGACTATAAAAGGTCTTCAGGCTTGCCGTTTGGTTTTCTGCAAAACCACCCCAGTCATCCCAATTTCTTGCTAATATTTTCTGAAAAAAGCAAAATAAGAAAATCCCAATCAGGATAAATATCAGCACTTTACTAATTCTTTTTATCTTTTCCTTCTGCAATCCCATCTCCTCATATTCTCTTCCTCTCTCCTTCGCTTTCCCTTTTCCACACAAGTCGCCTCTTCAGGCTGCAAATCCGACAAGGGAGAGATTTTCATCCGTCTATTTTCAATTCCAGGTTTCGTAATAATAAAGGGTATCTGTGATCCTCTGAATATAACAGCCGTCCTTTCCATTTGGATTGGTAAAACGGATTCCCTTTTCATCTGTCTCTGTTACATAATTATCCATTCCCGGATAAACATGCATTTTTTCGTCTGCTGCATAATAATAGCCATATTCTTTTCCTGTCGGAACTAGGCCATAGAAAGATTTCTGATAGTAAACCACACCGTCTTTGATAAAGCCTCCGCTTGTCCAGTCCGGTCTGTAAGTCGTCGTATCCTTCGTCTCCAAGGCCAGCTCAGCCAGGGTCACGATCCGGGCAGAATTATCCTCTATCTTATTCACTATGATCAGCTTTTGAGACTGTAAATAGAGCCAAATCGCAAGTATCGGTGCTGCAATAATGATCAAAACAAGAATAATGACTCTTGCTAATAGTCTATTCATCTTCTTTTTCTTTCCTGCTGTCCTTTACCACTCATTTCTTCCGGTATCATAAAAGCTGTAGCCCGGAATGCCCGTATATAGGCAGCCAACTGCAATGCTTCCCTCCCGCATCAGGGCTTTTTCATCATTGGAAGCAGCATCAGTAACTGCCAGCTTCAAAATTAATCTTCCTGTTCTTGCCCGCAGATCATCCAGTTCTTCCAGATCTGCTACAAAGGTTCTGCCATCCGGATCCGCTGCCAATTCTGCAAGGAGCTCATACTCCCGGTCACTTACTTCTATTTCAAATTCTTTTCTGTCATTTCTGGTGCTATATCCATTTGATCTCCAATAGCGCCCTGTCCATGTTTTACTCATAATAAAGCTCTCCTTTAGAATGTTGAACTTTTTTATAATAGCATACTATGTAAAAGGTATGCAAGAAAGCCCATTTTTCTTCTCTTCTTTTTCTTATTTGCAGGCTGCATTTTTGCTTTCTTATTTCTCATTTTTTCTTTCTTTTTTTCTTTCTTAGAATAGGAATTTGAAAAAAGATAAGCTATAATGAACGGGAATTCAATTCATACAGGAGGTATTTATTATGGAACTGAAAAAAGCAATGAATATTCGAAAATCTGTAAGATCCTATACCGGAGAGCCGGTAACAGAAGAGCAGCTCGCTCAGGTTCTTACTGCAGCATATGAAGCACCGGTTGGTATGGGCAAATATGACAGCATTCATTTTACCGTGATCACAGACAAGGATCTTCTTACTGAGATTGATGCCAACGGTGCAAGCTTCTTTGGCGATCCCAGCATTCATCCCCTTTACGGTGCTCCCATGCTGATCGTTCTTTCTTCTGATTCTGAAGGAAATGTACCAAGCGCAAATGTTGCCATGATCATTCAGAACATGTCTCTTGCAGCTGTTGAGCTGGGTCTTGGACACTGCGATATCTATGGCTGCACAGTAGCTCTTTCCAAAAATGACGAGCTGGTAAAGAAGCTCTCCCTGCCGGAAGGCTATCGTCCGATTGCTTCCTTTATTCTCGGCCCGACAGAAGAAGTCTATGCAGACCGCGAGATTCCGGAAGAGCATAAATATTCCATGAATCGCATCTAAGAAACTATTTAGAAGGATACCGTCTTTTGGTCGAAAAGAAAGAAAGTTTCTTATTCGGCAAAAATGCGGTATCCTTCTTTTTTTCTCTTCTATTTCCAGAAACTTTATGCATCATGCCTTCTATCATATAAAGAAGAAAGGCGCATGTCCAGACAGGCTTCAGAACAAACCCAGATGTTCACAGGCCTTGTAAATGCCATCTTCCTTTACATCTGCTGTTACATAGTCCGCAAGATCCTTCAGCTCCCGGATCGCATTTCCCATCGCCACCTTGGTCCATTCATCAATAAACATGGAAATATCATTTGAAGAATCCCCAAAAACGATAACATCCTGATAACCAGCATGTAAATAATCCATCATTTTCTTGATTCCCTCTGCCTTATAGGTCGGCTCTACAAATAAATATTCCTTATGGTAGCGTCCCCAGGGCAGTTTCTTCAAGGACTCCAATTCCTGCTCCCGAGGTGCATAGCAGGCAACATAGGCCTTGTAAATCTTCTCATAGTTCTCCGGATCCAGTCCCGGAACCACCCTGGTTTTCACATATTCATCATGCGTAAAGTCCAAAAAACGCTCATCCGGTACAAAACGGGTATCCGAGTCCTCCACCTGAAGTCCCCAGATAAAATCCTTTTCTTTGCATTCCTGAATCAGTTCAATTATATTTTCCTTGGGTAAAGGCCTGACCTCCTGCAGCTCTCCCTCTATGGTAATTCCATAGCCACCGTCGGATACCATATTGTAAATACCAAACTCATCCATAAAATCTACCGCAAGCGCATGCATTCTGCCTGTTGCAATTGCAATAAAATGCCCCGCTTCCTTCAGCTTTTTCAAAGCCAGTCTGGTTGAATCCGGAATATAGGTATTCTCATAGCCGCCTGCGGCCAGGGTTCCATCTATATCAAAAAACAAATATCTCTTCTTCATGTCATGCTCCCTTACTCAGCTTATTCATCGATACTGTCCAAGTAAATATCATAATACTCCAGACACTGCTTTGTCCATGCATCCAGGGCTTCACGTTCTTTTTCTTCTGTTTCTTTCCTCTGCTCCTCTGACGCATCCCAGGCCTCTTCCCAAAGCAGCTCTTCCTCTTCTTTTTCCAAAAGCTCCTTAAAGTCTGCCTCAGCCTTCTCCCTTTCCTCTTTATTTAAAGAGAATCTCCAGTCAAGATTAGCCTGCCTTGTCGAAATCTCCTTCAGGCGGTGACTTTCCTTCTTTGGAACCGCCTTTAGCTCATCGATCATTCTTTGCTCTTCTGCCGTCCGCAAAGCCGCCGGATCCGCTCCAAAAAGGGCCTTCTCCTTCTGCTCCTGATAATGGTCATAGCCAAAGGGATAATAGAGAACCTCTTCCCTTTTCGGATCAAATACCAGAAGGGCATCCGCCAGCTGACGCAAAAAATACCTGTCATGAGAAACAAAGAGGAGGGTTCCCTTATAAGCTGCAAAGATAGACTCCAGGGTCTCCTTCGCCGGAATATCCATATTGTTTGTCGGCTCATCCAGGATCAGAAAATTTGCCTTTGTCTGCAAAAGAGCCGCCAGCTTTAAGCGGGCTTTTTCTCCGCCGGAAAGACCTTTCACCGCCTTACCAAGATCTTCTCCCCGGAAAAGATAGCCCGCCAGAAGCTGTCTTGTTTCCTTCTCCGTCAATCCAGGGAACTGATCGTGAAACCAGTCAAAAATATTTTTTTCGGAAGTAAGCTCAGCCGACATCTGATCAAAATAAGCAATCTCTATATGATTTCCTTCCTTTGCCTTGCCCGCAAGAGCTGGGATTTCCCCAGAGAGGGTTTTCAAAAAGGTGGATTTGCCGCTTCCATTTGGTCCGCAGATGCCGATCTTCTGTCCCCGTCTGATTCGGAAAGTGATTTCCTTTAAAACGCTCTCATATCCGATCTTCAGGTGTTCACACTGATAGACCCACTTGCTGCCATACTGCTGCGGAAGAATCTCCTCCTTATGAATCAGGGCTTCATCCTTTTCCGGCTTTTCGATCTTTTCCATTCTTTCCAGCATTTTCTTTCTGGAACGGGCAAAGGCAGCTTTTTTCGGCTTATGCTTAAAACGTTCGATCAGATCATTCAGCCTTTGGATTTCCTTTTGCTGTTCCTCATAAGCTTTTAGATCCTGTTCATATTTTCTGGCTTTTTCCTTCCTGTAATCCGTATAATTTCCGGGATAACGATGGGCCTTTCCTCCCGAAATCTCCCAGATAAGGTCTGCCGTCCGGTCAATAAAATAGCGGTCATGTGAAACCATCAGAACCGCCTTGGGATAGTTCTTCAAATAATGTTCCAGCCACTGTATAGCCTCCAGATCCAGATGGTTAGTCGGCTCATCCAGGATCAAAAGCTCCGGCTCTGCCAGAATCAGCCCGATCAAAAGGAGCTTTTTCTGTTCGCCTCCGGAAAAGTCCTTCAGTTTTTTCCCCTTTTCTTCCATTGAGAAGCCAAAATCCGTAAAGATCTTCCGGTAGTTGCTCTCATCCTCATAGCGTTCCTTCGAATATAGATAGTCCTCTGCTTTGCCGGATAAAAGAGCCTCCCGCATCATTTCTTCTGCCGTTTTTTCCAGATCATCCTTTTTTACCGTCTGCTCCAGGACGCCCATCGTAAAGCTTCTTGCCTGATAAATTCCCGCATCCGGATTCTTGTCATTTCGGTCTGCCTCCAGCTTTCCGCTGATCAGCTCCAAAAGGGTCGTTTTACCACTTCCGTTCCTGCCTACCAGAGCTATTTTTTCTGTCCCCCTTATCTCAAAAGAGAGATGGGATAATATACTTTTTCCGCCTCGACTTACAGAGACGTCCTTGATCTCATAAAGCATGATTTCTCCTTTTATTAAAAGAATCTGCCTTGGCACATTCTTTCGCCTGCGGCAGTCGCTTGCAACCTCTAAATTGTGCGCTGCAGGGTGCATCTTCGCGGAGCGTTTTTTTAATAGAAACAATGTTTCTTATTACATAAAAAATAGGAAAGAATCCCCTTTGCAGAATTCTTTCCTATTGTATCAGATTTTTTGTATCAGTTTTATCTGTTTTGCTTTTTGATCTTTGACCTTATGAATTTTTTGCAGGCCTTTTTGATTTCTCGGAATCATCGATTCTCCAGGCAATGAGAGAGCCCAGAAGAGAAATTGCGATAAATACTACATATGCTGCAGTATAAGATCCGGTTGCTGCAAGAACAGCTGCAAGTACGGCATAGGATGTACATCTCATAATATTATAAATGGTTGAGATAACAGTAAATGCCAGAGGGAAGTCACGTCTTCCGAAGATGTTTGTTGTCATGGAAGGAGCAAAGTTTGCTGTACCGCCAATGGAAACACCGATAACAAATACAGAAATATACATGCAAGCCAAAGCAAGACTTCTGTTTGCATCAAGGAATACGGATGCAAGTACGTTGAAGAAAATACCTGCTGCATAGAAAATTCCGAAGAAAACGGTTGCCCATTTTGTTCCCTTTTTCTGATCAAGTACGCCCCATGCATAAGAACCAACCAGACCGATGATTGCGGTACAGGATACACAGGAAATCGCATAAGTCTGTGTAAAGCCCATCTGCATAATTCTTACTACAAGCTGGGACATGATACCTACAGTTACCAGCATGAAACAACCAAAGCAAAGACCTACCATCCAAGTATCCTTATCCTTCAGAAGCTTACCGAAACTCCACGGAGAAACATAATTTTCATGCTCTGCATTATTTGCAGCAATCTGCTCAGCTGTCAGCTCTTCATTATCCGGTGTGCATCCAAGCTCTTCTGGTGTGTCTTTGATAAAGAAGATGGTAATGATACCAACAATAATGGTAGCTGCACCCATGATATCCAGGGAGACTGCAAGTGTAAATCTACCGAATAATCCGGCAAACATAATAGAAGTCAGTGCTGATGAAGCGTTCATACCCATGGTTGCCCATCCAAGTGCAAGACCCTTTTTACGCGGGAACCAGTTTGCGATCAGGGTATTTGCTGCCTGCATGGAGAAGCAGTTTGCACAGGTGTAAAGAATACTCTGGAAAATAAAGTAGGTGATCAGAGTTTTACTGTTACCCATTGCTGCATAGGATAAACCACCTACAAAGAGAAGACCGATCAGGATCTTCTTCGCACCCTTTTTCATGATCAGCCAGCCGACCGGTACACCAACAGCCAGTGAAATATAACCAGCCGGAGTTGCCAGAGCCAGAACCTGGTTGGAATCCCAGTTATTTACAAAAGAAAACTTTGCTACCAACAGGTTCAAACCATCAGACTGGGCTCCGTTTGCAATGAACATCAGGATGGCTGTATAGATGATAATCCACCAGCCCCATTTACCGAAGTTTGAGCTTGCGTTATGTTTTACATCCACATTTTGATTCTTTTTCTTACTCATTTTGCCGAAAATCCCCCTTTAATATACAGCTTTATCACTATAAGCTGACAGGTTATCCTGTGTTACATATTCACGTTCAGTATACTGATAGTGGTCGGGGATCTGTCCGTTTTCCAATCCGATGATGGTTTCACCCACGCCTTCTGCCATCTCTGCCGGACTGTTTACCGCACATTCGGTAATATAGCCCTCTTCCATTGCCTGCAGGGTTTCTTCTGATGCAGTAATGGTATAGATCTGAATCTGGCCTTCCAGACCTGCATCCTTGATTGCATCCAATGCACCAAGTGCAAATTCACAGTCATAAGCAATAACGGCATCAATATTATCATAGAAGTTCAGATATTCCTCCATAACTTCCTTTGCCTTATCGCGGCTGTTTCCGGCCTGCTCTGTTGCCAAAAGCTTATAGTTGGAGAAGTAAGGCAGAGTCTTTTCAACACCCTGTTCTCTCAGCGTATAATCCTGCTGGATGCTGTAGCCTGTGATTGCAACAACATTGAGTCCTGCAGAGTCTCCGTTCTTAGCGATCATGTCCATTACCAGCTGAGAAGAAAGTGCTTCCTGATCCTCGCCTACATAAGCAGAAACCTCATTGTAAGCAGAAACGGTTGCATCTGTGGAAACCATGATTACCGGAATACCGGCATCGTGAATCTTCTTAACCCACTCATCTGCCATGGTTGCATCACCTGCCATCAGTACAAAGTAATCCGGATCCTTTGCAAGCAGTTCATCTACCTGATCCCTCTGTTTGGAAGGAGTACCCTCTGCAGATAAACCGATGAATTCCCATCCGTTTTCTTCACACAAGCTTTCCATATCGTCCCAAAGAACGCCAACCCAGGGAGCTGACTCCTCTGCTGCGATACAGGAATAAGCGATCTTCAGACCACTTGTATCTTTTGTGTTTGCTGTACTTGCGTCTGCAGATGCACTTCCGCTTTCTGAAGCATCTGCACTGGTCTTTGAATCTGCACTTGCAGATCCGTTTGCATTTTCTCTGTCATATGCCGTTTTGCTGTTACCGCATCCGACACAGCCAATCAATAGCAAAACTGCTATTAAGATTGACATCCCTCTTGTCAGTCTTTTCATATCCACCTCTCAATTAATTAAATTGCTAACTAAAGTAAACCCGCTATTATTATAACCAAGTTTTTTATAAACGCACTAACTAATTATATTTTTGTGAAATTTGCTTTGCATCCCTCTCTTAAAATCCTTGTTTTATCCCTATAAAAAAAATTAATTTTTGGTCAAATTGCTAAATTTCATAATTTCCTCTCTCTTTTTTGCATAGAAAATAATATATGTTCAAAATTTTTTTGATAAAAAACCTGCCGCAAAGATGCGGCAGGTTTCCTCTTTTCTACGATTCACTTATAAATATTCTCGTCTTTTATTCTTCTGTATAGTCTGTGTTATCTCCGATAAAGGTATAGCCCGGCTCCTGGTTGTAGATCAGGTAACAGGTCAGATTATCATTCTCATCAAAGAAATCCATATGAACCCACATCAGACAGTCCTCACTCAGACTGGACTTTGGCGTTCCCGGCAGATAAAGATAGCAGGTAGAACCGGTTTCCAGGCCGTATGCGCTGGAGCTGACATAACGGATTTCATCCACGATACTCTCAATGCCTTCTTCCTCGTCTGTCTGCACATCACTCAGCGTCATTTCATAGGTATATTCATCCAGCTGCTGGATATTGGTAAAGGATCCGCTAAAGCTGCTGACATATATCGTTCCATTCGGATAGCCGTCACCGGTGTCTCCCATGTCTGAATCATGATAATCACCAAAGAAGGTGCCATCCTTATGAAGGGTCAAATCCGTAGACCAGGCGCCAACTCCACTGGCAAAATAAAAATCCGTCGGTGTCTCCTCCGGAAGAGAAGCTGTATCTGCATCTGCGCTTTCCTCTACTGTTGTATCTGCTGTTTCTGTTTGACCTGCATCGGCAGAAACTGCCTGGACATCTGCACTTGCTGCCTGGCCGGATTCATCCGGAGCTGAAGTCCCGCATGCAGCCAAAAGAAGGCTCATTGCTGCCGCTACGATCATTACTGCTGTTTTTTTCTTCATCATATCCTCCAATTTTTCTTGCATTCGTTTTTTCTGTACTCTATCATACATGCTCCTGCATGAATCGGTCAATTGCCTTTGCTGCTCCGTCATGTGCATTATCTTCTGTCACATAATCCGCTATTCTTTTCGTGGCCTCACTCGCATTTCCCATTGCTACACCACATCCGGCCGCCTGAATCATGCCCTGGTCATTCTCACTGTCTCCAATTGCCAGGATCTTCTCTCTTTCGATTCCAAGTGCAGAGGCAATATAGAGCAGTTCTCTTCCCTTATCAGCCAAAGGACTTACCATTTCCAGATCACAATCCTTTGTGCGAAGAAGATTCAGCTCTTTTGAAGAAAATTCCTGATAGAGGTCATCCCTTTTTTCCTTCTGGTCGGTAAGCAGCCAGATATTTTCTGTCCCATATCCTTCTTTTTGCAGCTCTCTGACCTTTCCTTCCAGATCCTTAACCGGTCTTCTGGAGCTTAGGATATAGGATCTTAAATAGCTGTCCTTATATCGATCCAGAAAAGCTTCATAGTCCTTTTCCTCGATATAACCTATGCCACCGATAAAAACATTGAAAAAAAGTGCTTCCTTCCTCAGTCTCTCGATTGTTTCAAAAACAAAATCCTCTTTGAGAAAATTTCCGTGAAAAGGGGTCCGTTTTACCGGATCTAAGGTTAAAGCTCCGTTTGAAGTAACCAGATAATGCATATCCGGAAAGGCAAAAATCTCATCCCTTATTCCAAAATAAGGTCTGCCGGACAAAAAAACGATCTCTGCTCCCTCTTCATTTGCCCGCAAAATGCTTTGCCTTGTTTTTTCTGTAATTTTCTTTTCTTTGGTATAGACCGTGTCATCCAGATCCAGACCGATCAAAAACTTTTTCTTCATTCTCCTATTTTCAGCTCCTTTCCCCAGATGGAAATCAGCCTTTCTAGAGAATAAGCCGCATTTGCCGGCGAGCTGGAGGGAAGCTTTCTTGAAGCGATCTGAATCTTGGGATAAGTATACTTCAGATAAAGCGCACTGGCCTTTGCTCCATTGGTAAAAATCCGCTCTCCCACCTTGCTCTTTTGCAGGATAGGGCTTAGATCAGTTACCTGAACATCCTCGATCGTGCTGTCAGAAGAGCCTATGATCGAGCAGCTTTCAATCACATCATACAAGGCGATTCGATGAATCGATAAAAATTCCTTTTTTTCTTCTACTGTCTGCGGAAGGGAATCCTCAAAAAGAGCCGCCAGGATTTTCCAGAAGCGGTTCTGCGGATGTCCATAATAAAAGTTCTCCTCTCTGGATTTTACAGATGGAAAGCTGCCCAGGATCAGATATCTGGATTCCGAATCATAATAAGGCCCAAAGCTGTGGGTCAGATATTCTCTTTTGGTATTTTTCATTTTCTTTTTCTTTCTGATTCCTTACAGCAATTCCGCAAAGAGGCGGAGGAAAAGCTGGCCCAGTCTTAAGTGTGCCTTTCTTCCTTCCCGATAATATTCTGTTACCTCCTCGCATTGCAGAAGGGTGCGGTCAAAATCTGCTTTTATTTCTTTTGCAATACGAGAATCCACCATATAGCATCCAATCTCAAAATGATGATAAAGGCTGCGATAGTCCAGATTAATGGTGCCGCAGGTTGACATCAGATCATCCGCTACACAAAGCTTGGCATGACAAAATCCCGGCTTCCATTCAAAGATTCTGACTCCGTTTCTGACTAAGCAGTTGTAAAAGGAGCGGGTAACGGAATATACGATCTTTTTATCCGGAATGCCCGGTGTGATGATCCGGACATCTACCCCTCTTTTGGCTGCCAGAGAGAGAGCATGTGCCATCTCATCCGTAATGATCAGATAGGGCGTCATAAAATAGCAATAGGAATTCGCCTTATTAATGATACTGATATAGACCTCTTCTCCAAGCTGCTCATTATCCATGGGCTGGTCAGCATAAGGCTGGATAAAGCCGCTTTGCTTTGCCTTATAGTCATAATCAATCAGATAATCCGAAAGTTCCTTCCGGATTCCGGTCTTTGCTCTGTCTTTTACGGCATTCCACATTTCCAAAAAGGCAATGGTCAGCGACTTGACGGCATCTCCCTCCAGCCGGATGCCGCTGTCCTTCCAAAGACCATAGGGGTGGGTTACATTAAAATATTCATTTGCCAGATTATATCCTCCGGTAAAACCAACCTTTCCGTCAATCACCGTAAGTTTCCTGTGATCCCTGTTATTGAGAAAGAGATTTAAGCCCGGCATAAAGGGATTGAATACCCTGCATGCAATTCCTTTGTTTTCCAGCTTCTGTACAAAATCCGTTGTAATAAAGCCAATGGAGCCAAGGTCATCATAGAAAACCCGAACCTCTACTCCCTCTTTTACTTTTTTGACCAGAAGCTCTTCGATTCTTTGCCAGGATTCCTTATCTTCTATCGCATAATATTCCATAAAAATAAAATGCTCGGCCTTTGCCAGTTCCTCCAGCTGGGCTTCCAAAGCTTTCGCCGCATCACTGTAATAAACAATATCCGTATTCTGATAAACGGGATACCCCGATCTGCTATAGATGTAAGAGGAAATTCCTGCTGCGGCTAGAGAAAGGCTTTTCTCTGCCTCATAAACAGATTTGTTTTCCGGCAAATGCGGCAAAAGGAAGGTGTCTACCTCCTCATATCGTTTCCGCATTTTCTTTGTACCGCCATCAATACCCACAAGCAAATAAAATGCAACACCAAATACAGGAAAAGAAGCAATCAAGACAACCCAGGGCATCTTCATGGTCGCTGTGATATGCTTGCTGTAAATGATAAGAACCAAAACAATTGCTGTGATCCGGATCAGGGTATTGATCCAGGTTGCATAATCATTCAGCTTTGTAAAAAGCACAACCAAAAGAGCCACCTGGAGAATCAGGGCAAGTGCTACAAAGAGCAGTCTTCGCATTCCATTCTTCACTTTTGCCCGATTTTCTACCGTCTGCTTTTCTTCAAAATTCATCCTTCTTCCTCCCAAGAGATATTTTTTTATTATAACGCAAAAAGCACTCTTGTATAAATACAAAAGTGCTTTTTGCCCCTAAAGGAAACGACCGTGGCGTGAACACGATCGTTTCGGGGATGAGAAGTATGAAAAAATTCTTTTTATCGAACAAAGCTGTGTGGTGTTCTTCATTCGATGCAGTTATCTTACTTTTTAATTGTGTCCTATTTTTATTAAAACTGTGAACATTTTGTGTCTTCTCCCCTTCTTTACTACACTCAAAATGATTTGTAGTAAAGCTCATAACCGATTGCCTTTAAAAGCTGAGGCACTTCTCTGACATTCTTTCGGATAAATTCCTTGGTCTTGAGATCCAGATCCTCATAGGGAACAATTTCGGGGGACTGTTTCAGCTCCGGATCGAAATTTCCGTACTTCCATCCTTCCTTCATCTTCTCTATATTCCAGCGATTATGATCCATCTCGGCGAGTTCCTCCAGAATCGGGCCGTAGAGCTCTGTAATGGTATCTGCCTCTCCTTCTACAACCGGCCGGATACCGATATCTGTTTCATAATCCTCCAGCTTTTCTCCCAGATATCGGATCTGGGAACGATAGCTTTCCTTGTAGTACTCATCCAGCTGATTCCAGTCAGCCATCTCCTCTTCTTCTCTGACCTTTGCAATTGCCTCTTCATCCGCTCCCAGCTTTCTCGCTTCCTCAAGATGCTTCTGCCGGTAATTTTCATGGGCATTTTTGGCATAAATTTCCACCATGTCTCCCATGACCTGTTCAAAGGTAAGCTTCTGCTGGAAATCCTTTACATCCAGATGAATATCCAGCTGCTCATCCAAAGGCAGGCAGGAAGGCGTAAAGCGATCTACATCGGACAGACGGCACATGGCCAGAATGAATTCCAAGGATCTTGCCCCATGTCGATAGATTGAAACGCGAAGCAGGGCAGATAAGAGTGCTCTGGAAACATTGGCTTTACTGTCCCCATGATTGAAAACGCCGGGAATATTTCTCTCCAGCTGTCCTCTCAGGATCATGGCTCTTCGGATAATATGGGCCCGGTCCTGCTCATCTACCGGATTGATTCCCTTGATATTGAGGATGCCCTTCAGACGGCTTACAAAGTCCATTCCCTTGATCTTACGAAAGGCTTCTGTTTCTTCCGGAGTCTGCGGCAAAAATCCGGGGAAGGAAGAGGCTGTTCCGCCGGCGAATACAAATACGGCTCCCTTTATGGTATTGATCTTTCCCTTCAGGGTATACTCTCCATCCTGCATGGGCGCAAGGAAATACTTCAGCCAGCCCCTGGCACTTCCCTCCAGCTCAGAATCAAACTCATCAAAGAAGATCAAAGGAATCTGGTCTTCCTTACATTTTAAGGCTTCATCCAAAGCCTCAAAAAGCTCTCCCGGCCCCTTGTATTGGGAAACATTCAGAGAGGAAACCTGATATCTTCCGCAGGAAGCGGCGATCTGCTTCACGCCAAAGGATTTCCCTGAACCCGGAGGGCCAAAAACAGCCACAGACAAGGGCTGCACTGCCTCTGTCGTATCTGCCGCATCATATCTCAGGATGTAATCGTCCAAAAGTGCCTTGATCGTATGATAGTTTTCTATTTCATCCCGATCAACCGTTGCCATTTTATTGAAACGGCAAACCGGAACATGCTCATAGAGCCAGTCTGCTCCGACATAAACAATCATCTCCGCAACCGACAGATAGCCGCCCGGATAATTCTTGCAATACTCATCTAAAATACAGAAGGGTGAGGCTTTTGCGGCCAGAACCTTCAGGGATCTTTCCGGCAGCTCTACCCGGCAGACCCTGCCGGCTGCTTCCTCCTCCAAAAGCTTTTGATAAACCGGGAAAAGTTCCGCATCCACCTCAAGGGTCATATGCTCCCCTCTGTTCGGAGTAAAAAGGAGTGACCACTTTCCCTTCTCTCTGATTAATGCACCCTCTTCATTCAAAAGGATTACCATATCCTGCCTCTGCCGAAGCACCCGCAGAGAATCGTTTACTGCCAGCTGCAGGAGAAATTCATCTACTGTTCTTTCATAAGAGATCCTTCTGCTGATCGGAAAATCCAGATCACGCAGCTGCCTCATCAAAAGCATGGGAATATGTTCCTGATCAAAGGCTCTTTTTAAGGGTTTTCTCGGATTATATTCTTGAAAATCAGATTTTTTCATCTGTACCACCTTCTTTCTCTGACTATTTTATTATTTTAAAAAAGCCGGAGCAGATATGCAAGGTTTATAAACGTGTTAACAAATTGTTCATTTATTTTCAATATTCTGGACACATCCCTTTTGTAGAATAAGAACATCGAAAGAGATATTTCTCATTCGAACTTTTTCATTTTTCAAATTTTTCATATTCCTCTTAAAGCAGTTACCCTTGTAGCTGCTTTTTATTTTGCAGTGAAGTCTTCTGTCAGAACATCCTATTGCCGCTGGCCTTTTCGCCTGTAGGAATGAAGTTTCCTATCCAATATAAAAGAGGAGCCAAAAGCTCCTCTCATTTCACTTTCCTTATGTAGTTTCCTCTGATGCCTGCTTTTCGAAATAAATAGTAACTCCATCCATTGTCATGACAAGCTTTCCATCCGTTAAAGTCAGCTCCTGGCTGCCGCCATCAATAGAAACTCCCGTTTCCGTTTCTTCCCAGCTTCCGCTCTGTGTACTTCCGGCTATCGATACGCTGCAGCTTCCATCTGCCTCAAAAGTAAGGATCGTCTCACCAACGACATCATCTACCGTCATCTCTATTCCGGAATACTCTGCACTTGTACCCTTCCAAGAGCCGAGATACTGACTATTTTTCAGCTTGGATCCACACGCTGCCAAACTCAGCAGGCAGATCAGCAGCATGGCAAGTGCCAGCAGCTTCTTTGCATTTTTTTTCACGTCTTCTTCTCCTTTAATCAGAATTTTGCTCTCTCACTCATATAGCTGCAACAGCAAAGTTACCACTTCCCATATAAATAATAAAGAGCAATTTATGCTGTCATACTACGATATTCCTCATTCCTTTTCAAGCCCTTCCGGCCTTTTCATCATTCTGCCAATTCCACCGGATCCCAGCCGCTGTCCTGGTAAGCCTTGATGTTCAAATGATTTGCCTTTACATAGTCAGAAATATATTTCTTTCTTACCGCATTTACCTGCTCATCATTTCCGAATTTTGCCAAAAGTGCTTCATCATCCTCACAGATCTGACGAAGGGATGCTTCCTCATCACTGCCATCTGCTACCTGGTCAAAGGAAGTTATCTGATAGTCTTCTCCCTCCTTCGTCAGATGCATGCAGCCCCGGAAATTTCCACCGCTTTCCGTCTCCAGCGTATCTCCGTTCAGAGAATAATTGAAAATATAGAATTCTCCCCATACCTTCAGATCAGATTCATCGCTGCTGTCTACCTGATAGATTACCGGTGCCGGAATGGCAACTTCTGCAGAATCGAAATTTTCTGCATTCACTTTCATCAGCTCTGCAATGCAGGCTGTCAACAGGCCATCTTCTGCCGTCTCGCTGTCTTCTCCCTGATATTCATAGGCCGGAAGCCCTGCATCTGCAGATTCTGCTTCAAGAGCTGCATCCGCACTAGCCTCCCCGGTCTCTGTTGCTGCCTCTTCTGTTACTGCATTTGCTGTTTCTTCAGCTGCTCCCGATGCAGTCCCACTGCTTCCGCATCCTGCCAAAAGCATACTTGCCAGAATTCCAGCTACAATCAACTTTTTCATTTTCCCTTTTCCTCCTTCAAAAAATGATAGATTCCTGCCTTCCGACTCTCCTCTTTCCCTTTTCTCTTTTCATCTTTACTATCAGCCTTTACTTCTCTTCTGCAATTTGAATCTGGGAATCTTCCAATTCCGCATCCTTTTGCTCTGTCTCTGCCGGCCTCGCCTGCCTACGTCCAAAATATATTACCAAAAGACATGCGATCCCTTCAACAAGTATCGAACACCAGCTGCTCTCTACGCCAAAGCCGGTATCATAAGCAAATCCATTGGAAGCCTTTCCGGACAGACTGATCATAGAATAACCCGATACAAATCCGCTGTTCGGCAGACCAAAAAGGAAATTCTGGGTAAAGTTCCAGGCGGTATGCGCCGCCATTGGCAGCCAGATACTGTCAAAATAGTAGACGATCAGAGCATATAATATGCCAGTTACTGCAATTCCAAACAGCCCCAGATAGGTCACGCCATCATTTCCTATATGCCCCATAGAAAAGAATATCGCACTGGCAACTACTGCGACCCTTGCATCATAACACTTTGCAATCCTCTGGTAGGCAAAGCCTCTGTACATTGCCTCCTCATAGGAGCTTTGGATAAAAACAAAAACAAAAAGGATCAGGAGACGGATCGGCTCAAAGCAGCTGAAGCTAAGATGAATGCTGCCGGTTAAAAGTGCCATCAAAATGCAGGCAAAATTCATAACAAATCCCGCAAGAATACCAATCAAAAGCATTCTTAACGTATTTCCCCTCTCTCCTGTCCACAGCTTCTTTAAATATTGCCGCCAAGGCTTCACCAAGAGGCAAAGCACTAGCAGACCGGCCCAGACAAAAAGAAATTCCAGGTACATTTTTCCGGCCTGGGAAGCCGCATCTCCTAAGATGGGACTTATCACACTATAAAAGAAAACACCGACAACCGGCTTCAGCAAAAGCGTAAAGACCACGCCTCCAAACAGTTCAAGAAACAAGTAGGAAATCAAACAGGTTGATACAACACCGCCCAAGATCTCTTTCTTTCCAAAGCTTCTTTTTTTCTTTTCTTCTTCCATACTCTCTTCCTTCTTTTCTCATTTTTCATTCATATCCCTTTTATTAGTTACGCCGATGTCTATTCATATCCCAGAGCACAGCGATGGGATGCACGAGGCGCCAAGCGTTCTAGAAGAACGCTTTATGAATGCGCCGATGTCCTCTCATTATATCATATCTTTTATAGACTTCTGCAAAGAAGTTTTCCGCAAAAGGAAGCCCTCCCGCGAAATAATGACCTGCAAACAACTATGACGATTCCATTCATCTATAACAATTCTGTTATAGTTATAACGATATACTGGGATTTGAATTTTGCAAAACCTGCCCCCTGCATATAATGAAATTATAGGATTTAGGTTTTTGTTTGTTCATAAAAGGGGGTTAAATTATGACAACAAGTACAAAAAGTAACTTTGGAGCAAAGGGCTGGCTCATGATCTTAGTCGCCGGTCTGATGTTCTATTTTTATGCAGGAATGTGCACCGACGGATTAAATACCCTGGTGTCAAACTTTGCAGAATTGAATCAGCTCGATGAGGCGGTTCTCTTAAGTGTAACCACACCGGCCAGCTGGTTTGCTCTGCTGGGTGCCGCACTCAGCTCTTATCTGATTGCAAAATTAAAGACCAATCGCTGGGTCATGTTCATTTCCGCAGTTCTGGGCGGCCTTTGCTATATGGGCTATGGTGTTGTACACAGCCTGGCCGGCTTTGTAGTCTGTACCGCCTTTGCCGGCTTCTTCGGCATGAGCTATTGCTGGACCTGTGCAAATGCCTTGATGGCAAGCTGGTTTCCGACCAAAAAGGGACTTGCCCTGGGCTGGGCAACCATGGGACAAAATTTATGCTCTGCCACCTTTGTTATCCTGCTCTCTGCCTTTGCCGGATTTGCCGGCGTAAACGGTTCCTTCTATATTATGGGCGGTCTCTTAATTCTGGCAGGACTTTTCTCCTTTATTGTCATGAGAGATACACCGGAAGAACTTGGCTGTGCTCCGGATAACGGAACGGTTGATCCCGCCATCATCGAAGCAGAAAAGAAAGCCATGGAAGAATACGATTCTCCCTGGAATGCCAAAACACTGCTTATGAATAAGCAGATCTGGCTGATTGGCCTGGGCTACGGATGCTTTATTATCTGTACTGTCTCCTGTATCAGCCGTTTGATCCCGAGACTGATCATGGCCGGCTGGGAAGCACCGAAAGCCATCGCTTCTATGACCGTTGCTGCGATTCTCGGTCTCTTCGGCAGTTATATCACCGGATGGCTGGATCAGAAAATCGGTACAAAAAAAGCTTCGATTGCCTTCGGTATTTGGTGGCTGGTTACGCTGATCAGCTGTGCGATTCCCAGTAACAATGTTTATCTTCAGTATTTTACGGTATTAATGATCGGCTTTGCCATCGGCGGAATCGGCAATCTCTTCCCGTCTATGACCGCTACCCTTTTCGGACGTTATGATTTTGTCCGTGCCATGGGTGTTTTGAATCCGATTACCAATATTGTTCGCTCCTTTGCCTTTGTGATCCTCGGCTTTGGCCTTGCCAAAACAGGCAGCTATCATCTGGCCTATGGCATCATTGCCATTATCTGCCTGATCGGTATTATCCTGGTTGCAATGATCGACGAGCATCCAATCGGAAAATAAAATAGTCATTCAACCTATTGTGAAGCGATAAAAATTCCTTTATATTAGGTTTTGAATAATTGAAAAGAATTGAAATTGAAGCAATTGTGTTATGAAAAGGAGACAAGAAATGATAAAGCAGGCAGCTTCTCTAAAAAACAAGGTAGCTATTGTCACCGGTGCAAACTCCGGTATCGGAAAAAAGACAGCTGAGCTTTTTGCTGAAGAAGGCGCTAAGGTCGTTATGTGTGCCCGTCGTCTGGAAAAGCTGGAAGCTGTAGAAAAAGCAATCCGCGATGCAGGCGGAGAAGCCATTTCCGTAAAGGCTGATGTCAGCATTGAGGAAGACTGCATTCAGCTTGTACAGACTGCTATTGATACCTACGGAAAGATCGATATCCTTGTCAATAATGCAGGCATTGTTGATAAGCACCGCCCCATTACCCGCTGTGACAGCGACTGGTGGCATCATATTATCGCTGTAGATCTGGATTCTGTTTACTATATGTCCAGAGAGGTCTTAAAATATATGGAGCCTGCCAAAAGCGGATCTATCATCAATGTTTCTTCTATTGGCGGCGTTTTTGGATCCAGCGGCGTTTCCTACAGCAGTGCCAAAGCCGGCGTTATCGGCATGACCAAGAATATTGCCATTCAGTTTGCCGGAGAAGGCATCCGCTGCAATGCCGTTTGCCCGGGACCCACTCCGACAGAGCTTAACACACCGGAAGCAATTGCTACCTT
Source organism: Bacteroidaceae bacterium (assembly GCA_963620785.1). Classification (GTDB taxonomy): domain Bacteria; phylum Bacillota; class Clostridia; order Lachnospirales; family Lachnospiraceae; genus RUG14243. The sequence continues at coordinate 20,090 of CAVFAT010000021.1, read as the reverse complement.
CGATGGAGAATTTGCTGACAGATGCAACCGCCATATGGATATCAGCTGTGGAGAGGCAAGCGTTGAAGATCAGGCAGATGCCATTTACTTCTTCGCATCCGACCTTTCCAAATCCATTACTGGACAGTATCTGGTTGTTGATAATGGCTGTACCTTATAAGGCATCATCTTGCGAATAGAAACGAAGCTTTCTATTTAGATGCTTTCTATAAAAGCTTCCTATTCATAAAAAGAAGGACTAAGGGTTTATGATAAAACGCTTGGTCCTTCTTTTTTCGAATGATTCTTTTTCACAGCTCCTTTTATAGAGCCCTCTTATTTAAAGCATCTTTTTCTTGTGCAAGATTAACATCAGGATAAGACAGATGACCAGTGTAATAATCAGAATGATTCCAAATCCATGTGCTGCATTTGCCAAAGGCATCCACTTGCTGGAGACATTCATACCATACATACCGGAGATCATCGTCGGAATCGCAAGAATCAGGGTTACGGAAGTCAGCCTTTTCATGACATTATTCAGTCTGGCATCCAGAATGTTTGACAAAAGCTCTCGTGTACTGTCGATAATATCCTTATAGATAGAAGTCATCTCGATCGCCTGCTGGTTCTCGACAATCACATCATCCAAAAGTTCCTTATCCTCTGCATACTGCTGGAGACGGTTATATCTGGTCAGACGGTTCAGGACAATTCCATTTCCTCGAAGGGAGGTATCGAAATATACCAGGGTGGATTCCAGCTCATGCAGACGAAGCAGATCCTCTTCGCTCTCGACTTCATCGATTCTTTCCTCGATCTCCATTCTCTTGCTGTCCAGATCCGTCAGTGCTCTTTGGAACATCGTGGAGGTTCTGAGCATGATCTGATAAACAAAACGAAGCTTTTTCTTGGTTGAAAAATCCCGCACACTGTAACGTTCAAAGAAATCCAGTACCGGCGTATCCTCCGAGCAAACGGTTACGATTTCATCCTGCGTCAAAAGAATACCCAAGGGGATGGTGGTATAGGTCTGCTGATTATGTCGCATCTCTACAGAAGGAATATCCATAAGGATCAGGGTATAGTCATCCTGAAGCTCAATTCGGTTTTTTTCCTCCGGATCGACAGCGGCCAGGATATCTTTCTCATCCATGGACAGCTGCTCTGCAATATAGATCGCTTCTTCCTCCGCCGGCTTTGTCATTTTAATCCAGCAACCCGGCTTTGGTGCCTCTAATTCATTTATTTTATGTTCTTCTGTAATAAGATAACGGATCATAAAACGCTTACCAACTATTCTTTATTTTTCTATACGATCGATATCCGATCCAATCAAATCTTCGATCAAATATTCTATCAAGTCGTAAATTCCAATAAACTTTACTATGCAGCAGAAGCAGCTCCTCTGCCACCTTACAAGTGTAAAGAAAAAGTAAACTTTATACAATACCTTTTTGAGAGGATCCTTTTTCTTAACTAAGAATCTCCTCATCACCAAATAAAAGCTTCCTGATCAGCCCGTCTTCCCGCTCCAGCTCTTCTTCCGATAAATCCTTTCGATCGAGCAAGATTCTGGACGATCTTTTGACTGTATTATTTGACGCTGCAGGATTTTCCGGATTTGGCAAAGGATCATAAGTCCAATTATTAAACCAGTAATAATAAAGCCTTCTTCTGTGAAAGTATTCTTTCGCCATCTCCTCTGTAAAGAGCTTCCCATGGCATCTTTTCAGCTGCTTTATATTAATGTAGAAATCCAGATGATAAAGGAAGGCATAGCGGCTAAAAAGATCCAGATCATACCAGGCCTTTTTTTCTTCCTCACTTACTTCAATCTCTTGATCAAAGCTCTTTATTGTATGACCGTAATTGGCCTTTTGTGCGAGCTTTAGCCTCTTTTCCTCGGTAATCCTCTCCGGATCGGTTCCTTCTGCCTTCCAATCAAAGATAACATAATGGTCATCAGGTATCTCACCATAGCGTTGGTGAGAGAAAAGGCGAATTTCTGTATCAAAATTCTGAATGCAGGAAAAAATATAAAGCCGGAAATCTGCTGACAGATAATAGAGATCCGCAATTGTCTTCAGCTGATTTTTCTGATCGGCCAGCAGGATCATATCCGCCTTTTTCATGATATCCAGATGCTCCAACCAATCTTCCTCATAGCTGAGCACCTTATGATCCTTCAAATTGGCATGAAGAATTCGGAAACGCTTGATCTCTTTCTCATCTCCAAAAAGATGATAGGTCACCTCTGCATACGCATTGCACTGCATTCCGTAAAAAAGAAGCTCATCGCTGAGTCTGCTGCATCCCAAAAGAACAATATGAATCTCTCTCTGCTTTCCTTCCTCATCAAGGGCAATTTTGTAGGGATTATACTTCAGCCAAAACTTTCTCGCAGCCAGTTCCTCCACACAAAAGCTCTCAATCTTTCCTTCCAGAAGCATGCCCGGCAAAGAAAAGGTTCTGAGAAAGACCTTCTTCGTTTCTTCCTTTTCCAGTTCCTTGGAAAAATCATTCATGAATTTCAGATTGTCGATTTCCGTACCGTAAAGAATATAATTGCTTGCCCTAATGAACTTATTTCCGCCATCAATTCCTTTCTCATTTTTTGAAATAATGGACTCGATATCCTCTTTCTCTCCATATACGACAAAATTCTCATCCATCCTGGCCAGCATCTTCTTCTTGATCAGAATCAAGCTGCCGGAGATCATTGAACCGATCGTTCCGATCGTAAACATAGCCGCAAAATAGCGGGCCAGATCGGCTGCCACATTTGGCGGATCGAAGCTGTAATTCAGGGCACACATGAGCATGACATGATAAAGGGCATCATGAAAAGACTCCCCTGCAAACATCAGTCCTCCCACGCCCAGGGTAAATCCCAGTACGAGACAAACATTTAAAAGTGCCAAGCTATGTTTCAAAAGCCAGGCCAGCTTGCCGCTGTCTAGCGGTGTCTTTATTCCCATATAAATTACTTTCTACTACAATATAGTTATGCTTCATATCCCTTACAGCCAGTAAGGAATGATTCAGCTCTTTTTATAACATTTTCATCAGTTCGATCTGCTCTCCGGAGGGTCCTGTGAAGAAGATATTCTCCAGGCCGCCAAAAAGACTGCTTAATGTAGTCTTTTCTGCAGTCTTAAAGCTGTCGATTCCCCTCTCCTTTAACTCTGCAATCGCAGCATCAAGATCATCAACATAAACTGCAAAATGGTCTATGGTTCCTGCCAGAATCTCTTTGGCATCTGCCGGCTCTATCAGTTCCAACACATAGCCTGCAAACTCAACCAGAGCAAGCTTCTTTAGGCCTTCTCCATCCGGCAGCTCTCCGTAGTTGATCTTCTTTCCGCCGATTTTCTCATAAAAAGCAATACTCTCTTCCAGATCCTTTGTCATAATTCCAATATGGGCTGTTCCCTGATAATGTTTCATTTCCTTCCCCTTTTCTGAAAGCCTTACTCTTTGGCTTTCTACTCTTTCTGCTCTTTCTGCTTTTTCTGCTTTTTCTGCTTTTTCTTTCTTAGCACGCAAGCTTACGTTTAAAAAATCTTGTTTTCATCATACCACACCGGCTCCTTTTGGCAAAAGAGCCTTTTGGCCTGAAGATCAGCTATTTCCCTAAACACTTGAAGCTTTCTAGCCCTTTAAACCGATTTTGCAAAAAGGTCCACTTCCTCTTCCATCTGCCGGCATTTCTGCAGGGCCTTTTCCTTCTCTTCTTTATCCCAGGAATAATAGTAAAATTTTATCTTCGGCTCTGTACCGGAAGGCCTTGCTGCAAACCAGCTGCCGTCTGTCAGGATGAATTTTAAAGCATTCTGCGGCGGAATCTCCTCATAGCCATTTTGATAGTCGATTACCTTCTCAATTTTCAAACCGCCCAATGTTTTCCCTGTCCTTCGGAAGGCTTCCATGATCCGGCTGATCTGTTCCTGACCCTCCTTGCCTTTTAAAACCAGGGATACCTGCCCTTCCTCAAAATAGCCATAGCTCTGATAAAGCTCCTCTAAATAATCCAGAATACTTTTCTTCTGCTTTTTCAGCCAAGCTGTCATCTCCATAATTAGCATGGCCGTGCTGATGCCATCCTTATCTCTTACCTTTTCTCCCGGTGCACAACCAATGCTCTCCTCATATCCAAAGAAATACTCATATCCCTTCTCTTCCAGTTCCGGAATCCTGCCACAGATATTTTTAAAACCGGTCAGGGCTTCAAAAACCCGTATTCCCTGTCTTTCACAGATTGCCCGACCAAAATCTCCCGTTACGATGGATTTGATCATGGCCTCCTTCTCTGTCAGAAGTCCCTTTTCCTTTCTTGCCTCTGCAAGATAAGCAATCAAAAGTGCACCTGTCTTATTTCCATTCAGGAAAAGGTATCCTCCCTTTCCATCCGAAACCTCAATGGCCATCCGGTCTGCATCCGGGTCAGTTGCGATCAAGACCTCTGCTCCTGTTTCCTTTCCCAGCTTTTCCGAATAAGCAAAGGCTCTCGGATCCTCCGGATTTGGATATGGGACAGTAGAAAACTCCGGATCCGGATCCTTCTGCTCCGGCAGTATGATAAAATTATCAAAGCCTCTTTCCTTTGCCAAATGCTCCATCGGAAGGCTTCCCGCACCATTTAAAGGGCTATATACAATGACAGCAGACTTATCCAGACTTTCTCCATCCCGCAGGGAAAGACTTTTCACATAATCCAGATAACTCCGGTCCATTTCTTCACCGAGCATGCTAAGCAGTCCCTTTTCTTCCGCTTCCTTCAAGGAGAGCCTGCAAAAATGATCGAAGAAATCCAAGGCCTCAATTTTCTCCTGCATTCCCTCGGAAATCTCTCCCGAAATCTGGGCTCCGTCCTTCCAATATACCTTATAGCCGTTATATTCCTTCGGATTATGACTTGCCGTCATATTAATACCGGAAACTGCACCCAGCATCCGGATTGCATAAGAAAGCTCCGGTGTCGGGCGAAGAGAGGGGAAAAGATAGACTTTAATTCCGTTTCCGGTCAGAATCTCTGCCGCAAGCTCAGAAAATTCCTTTGAATTGTAACGGCAGTCGTAGGCAATCACGACTCCCTTCTTTGGATCTTCTCCAGAAGAAAGAATATAATCTGCTATTCCCTGGGTCGCTCTTCCGACAGTAAGGACATTCATCCGATTCGTTCCCGCTCCGCAGACTCCACGAAGACCGGCTGTTCCAAAAGCAATATTCTGATAGAAACGATCTGTAATCTCTTCCGGATCATTGCGGATACTTTCCAACTCCCGGTAGATCGAATCTTTTTCTTCTAATTTTTCAAGCCAGTATCTATAAGCTTCTTCTGCCTTCATTTCTTCTTCCTCCCGTATCTCTTTTTCCCTATTCTGATTTCAATTTCTTTCTTTTCTTACCTTTTATTCTAACGCATAAAAAGCATAAATAGAAAAAGAAAAGAAAAAAACTCCTGAAGGCGATTTATCGCCTTCAGGAGTTTCATAAAGCTGCAATTCATATGATGTAAAAAGGAAGAAATCGCTTCTTTCCTGCATCCTTTGCATGAGACTTTAAGGATTATTTTCTGTTAAATGCCTCAAATCCCGGATAAACAGCTGCATCACCCAACTGCTCTTCGATACGGATCAGCTGATTGTATTTTGCAACACGCTCAGATCTGGACGGAGCACCTGTCTTAATCTGGCAGGTATTCAGAGCAACTGCAAGATCTGCAATGGTTGTATCCTCTGTCTCACCACTTCTGTGAGATACAACAGCTGTCATGCCAGCTTTCTGAGCCATCTGAATTGCATTCAGAGTCTCGGATACAGAACCGATCTGATTCAACTTGATCAGGATAGAGTTTGCACAACCTTCCTTGATGCCCTTCTCAAGACGCTCTGTATTGGTAACGAAAAGATCATCACCAACCAGCTGTACCTTGTCGCCAAGCTCTGCTGTCATCTTCTTCCAGCCTTCCCAGTCTTCCTCATCCAGACCATCTTCGATGGAGTAGATCGGATATTTCTCTACAAGGCTCTTCCAGTGTGCGATCAGCTCATCTGAAGTAAAGTCCTTACCTGACTTCGGCTGGTGATAGAAGCCAATGCCCTTGTCGCTCTTCCACTCAGAAGAAGCAGCATCCATAGCAAGTACAAAATCCTTGCCCGGCTCATAGCCTGCATTCTCAATTGCCTTCAGGATGTGCTCGATGGTATCCTCATCATCCTTCAGATCCGGTGCAAAGCCACCCTCATCACCAACAGCTGTGGTATTGCCTTCTTCCTTGAGAAGCTTCTGCAGTGCATGATAAACCTCTGCACACCAGCGAAGGCCTTCGCTGAAAGAGGGAGCTCCTGCCGGCATGATCATGAATTCCTGTGTATCTACGGAATTTGTTGCATGTGCGCCACCGTTTAAGATATTCATCATCGGTACCGGAAGCTTTCTTCCCTGAACACCGCCGAAGAATTTGTAAAGCGGGATCTCCAGTGTTTCTGCTGCTGCTTTTGCTGCTGCAATAGATACGGCAAGAATTGCATTTGCGCCAAGCTTGCTCTTATCCTTTGTTCCGTCAAGCTCCAACATCTTTGCATCTACTGCATATGTATCAGATGCATCCATGCCGATCAGAGCCGGTTCAATAATCTCATTAATATTCTGAACTGCCTTCAGAACTCCCTTTCCGCCGTATTTGGATTTGTCTCCATCACGAAGCTCAAGTGCTTCAAATTCCCCTGTAGAAGCACCTGACGGAGAAGCTGCTCTTCCTGTACAACCGCTTGCCAGTGTTACTTCAGCCTCTACGGTAGGATTTCCTCTTGAATCGATGATCTGTCTACCAACTACCTTTTCAATTTCCAGTTCATTCCACATGATACTTTTGTACCTCCTTTTTATCAACCCCGGTTCCATTTTGACATGAAACGCTCATGGTTCTTAACTGATACTCCTATAATAATAAGTAAGGGGCAAAATAGCAATAAATAAAATCATTTTTTGACAAAATTTTATCAAACTCCTTGCTCACCCAAAAACATCTTTCTGAGGATTTTGCAGCCGGTCTCTGTTTTGAAGATCCGCTCAAGGACTTTCCTGACGTTCTCTTCCTCTTCTCCATCCTCATACATATTTACAAGGAAATCTGCCTCTACCAGAATCTGATAATCAAGCCCATCGATATTGCTATAGCTGTGATGATGGCCAACAAGATAGCAGACTCTTTCTGTCACATCCTCCGGAAATGCCAAAGCCATCAGCAGTTTTTCTGCCTCAGGCGGTCCCTCCTGCTCCTGCAGCTTTCCATTCTGATAGCCATATTTTTCTTCTGCCGGATGAATGCCGATATCATGAACATAAGCGGCAGCCTCTGTAATAAAAAGGCTTTTCTCATCCAGCCCCTCTTCTTTTGCGATCAGCTTCGCAAAGCTATGTACCTTTGCAAAATGCTGAATCCTTTTTGCATCGCCATAGTCATAGGCAATCATCGCCAGATACAACTGGTTCAGTTTTTCCTCATCATGAATCTTTTCCTGCATGTTTTCTTCCTTCTTTTTATTAAAAATCTGCTCTCTATCTTCCTTTTGCTTTTTTCTTATTTTCGCTTTAGCGGATTTGCTTTTTCCCGCTCCTCATTTGACAAATGCGGTCACTGTTCTATAATTATAGCAGAATGTGAGAAGTCATATGACCTCTCCATTTTTCTTTTTTCATTTCTTACTTATTTCAAGTAATTCACAAAATTCTTTTTATATATGGAGGGACTATATGGAAAAATTCAAACGTTATGTTGTCTTTATTATTGGTTTGTACATCAATTCCTTTGGTGTGGCTTTTATCACAAAGGCCGGACTCGGTACCTCGCCGATTTCTTCAATTCCTTATGTCCTGAGTCTGAATTTCAAGCTTACCCTGGGAAATTATACCATTCTCTTTAATATTCTGCTGATTCTTTTGCAGATTATTATTTTAAGGAAAAATTTCAAGCTAGAGCATCTTCTCCAGCTTCCGGTTGCAATTGCCTTCGGTTATTTCATTGACTTAAGTATGGCAATGCTTTCCTTTGTTGCTCCTCAGGTTTATGTCATGAAGGTTCTCTACCTTCTCCTTGGCTGTCTGATCCTCGGCTTTGGTGTCTATATTGAAGTTCTGGCAAATGTTGTTATGCTTCCGGGCGAATCTCTGGTTCGTGCCATCGTTCTTACAGCCAAAACAGAATTTGGCACAACAAAGGTTGCCTTTGATGTCACCATGACCGTCTGTGCCGTTATTCTTTCCTTTATTTTTGCCCACAAGCTGGATGGTGTCAGAGAGGGTACGATTGTTGCCGCCCTTCTCGTCGGCTATATTTCCCGTGTCTTCACCCGTATGCTTTCCTTCCTTCCGGAGAAGCTCTTTGGCACAGCACCTGCCTCCTCCGAAGAAAGCACCCCTTCTGCAGAAACTGCCGAAGCAGAAGGCCTTTGCATTACCATCGGCCGTCAGAACGGCTGTGGTGCCCATGAGATTGCGGACCAGCTTGCCGATGCACTTGGCTTAAAGCTCTATGACAAAGACCTGATTCACATGACTTCCGATGAAAGTAAGCTGAGTGAGGCCTTCGTAACAGCCAAGGAAGAAAAAATGACCAGCAATCTTCTTTTTGATCTGGTAAATGAAGCCTATGGCTACTCTTCCGAAGACATTGCTCCCAAGGATTCCCTTTTCCTGGCTCAGTCCAAGGTTATCCGCAACATTGCATCTGAAGGAAATGCCATTATTATCGGCAGATGTTCGGATTATATTCTGAAGGATCAGAAAAATGTACTGAATATTTACCTTCAGGCACCGCTTTCCTATCGTGCAAAGCGTTATGCAGACAAGAACAATCTCACCCTGAAAGATGCTGAGGAAAAGCTGAAAAAGGGAGATAAGCAGCGTGCTTATAACTACCACTACTACACCCATCGTGTCTGGGGCTTTTCCGGTAATTACAACCTCTGTCTCGATGTTTCCTACGGAAAGGAATATGTCATTGAGCAGATTCTTCATACCATTTCTGTTATGCATCATCAGGAAATGTAATAAAACAAGCGCTTCCATCCCTTCCTTTTCAAGGGCTGGAGGCGCTTTTCATTCACACATTTTGTCCTATAACTCCGGATTCATCTTCGGTAAATCATTCTCTAAATCATCAGACACTGCAATTTTATTTATCCTTCCGCTTCTTCCTGATTTCCGTAAGGATCTCATCAAAATCTCTGTGCTTCATCCTCGGGAAAGCCTTCAACAATCGTCCGCTTCCGACCAGATTACCGGACATGAGCTTTCTTATCATTTCATCTCTCTGCTTTTCCATACGATCTTTTGCTTCCAGCGCCCGATCCATATTTTCTCCGGCCTGATTCTGCAGTTTTTCTTTTCCTTCCTGCATTGCAAGCGCCGTCTGTATGGTTGTCTTGCCGATTACCTCTGTTACACCGTCACTAACTCTTCGCAGACGCTTTGTAATCCTGTCTAGCTCTGCCAGATTCTTATTCAAATGATTGATCGTTATGACTGTTACAATTATATCCGCCAGAAAAGTGCTGTACAAAATTGCAAGGATCAGCCAGCCATATCTCTGGGGTATTTTGTTCTGAAAAGAATGCAGGCGAATATAGGGCTGAATGACTCTCATAGCAAAGCTGATGATCAGTCCCCAGATCAGGGAAAATTCCAGACAGATATAACCATTCAGGTTAAAAGGCTTATCGGAATAATCCCACCATCTTGCATGAAAGAGCTTGTCCAGCAAAAAACCGGCAATCAGTTCGATTAGGGTCGCAAGGATTACTCCCCCGATAAAGAGAATCCATAGCGAGATATTTTCAATCTGTTCTCCTCTCCCGTTTTGTCCCAACAAAGCTGACATGGCAAAGATGCTCAAAGCACCAAATCCATACACCGGACAAAGGGGGCCATTCAAAAATCCTCTGTTTACGATAATGCCTTTATTCACGGCATGATAAATCTCCTCTATCAGCCAGCCTGCCAGAGAATAGATCATAAAATACCAGGCAATCTGGTAGTAACTCATTCCAAATATCATGCTTCTTCTTTTCCTTATTTATCTCTTTTTCTCACATCATCCATAAAGAATGCTTTAAAGGATCAGTTTTGCCGCTCCATATATTCCTGCATCATTTCCCAGCTCTGCAAGCCTTATTTCCGCCATTCTCGAGCTATGAAAGGCATATTTGCGGAAATAATCTCCTATTTTATCGGTCAATATTTGGCCTGCACGGGAAACGCCGCCGCCTATGATATACAGATCCGGATCTGTTACCGTCGAAATATAAGAAAGGGCTCTTCCCAGCTTCTCACAGGCTTCCTCCAGAACCTCCATTGCCAGATCATCTCCTGCCTTTGCCGCATCACAAATCTCCTTTGCGGAAAAGCCCTCTAATTTCTGCAATACAGAATCTTGCCTGCTCTCCTCTAATCTCATCTTTGCCAGCCTAACCATTCCGCTTGCAGATGCATATTGCTCCAGACAGCCCTTCTTTCCGCAGCCACACAAAGCTTCTTCATGAAAAGACACCTGCATATGGCCAATTTCACCGGCTGCACCGAAGGATCCAGCCAGGACCTTCCCCTGACTGATGATTCCTCCGCCTACTCCGGTACCAAGTGTTAGCATGACCATATTCTGATGATCACTGCCACTTCCCTGCCACATTTCTCCGAGTGCAGCTGCATTTGCATCATTGATAACCCGGATTTTTTTGATATCGATCAGCTTTGCCATTTCCTCTTCTACAGAAAGAAGTCCCCATCCAAGATTTGCACACTGATTAACAAGGCCATTTTCCAAAACCGGACCCGGTACCGCAATTCCCAGCCCGATCACCTGCTCCTTATTTATCCCCTGCTCTTTCAGTTTTTCTTCAAGAAAAGCAGTGATATCCTGCAGAATATAGGCTCCATTTTCTTCCCTTCTGGTTGGAATTTCCCATTTAGAAATTAAGCTTCCGCTTTCCCGGAAAATCCCCACTTTGATACTGCTTCCGCCTATATCGGCTCCTATTGCATATCGGCTCATCTTCTCTCCTATTCTGCTTCATCCTAGAGCTCTACCGCAGACAGAACTTTTCCAATACTTTCATGAAATACCAGACTTGCTCCGCGATCTCTCGAAGTTGCATCCCGGTTAATTAAGATCAAATGTTTTCCCTGAAAATAGTCCAGGAGATTTGCTGCCGGATAGACAGACAAAGAGGTTCCTCCGACAATTAAGACATCTGCCTTTCTACATGCCTCTTCCGATCGGATCCAGGCCTCCTGAGGCAGAGACTCGCCATAAAGTGTTACCTCAGGTCTTACCATTCCTCCGCAGGCAGGACATTTCGGCACAGCTGTTTCACTCTTAAATATGAAGTCTGACGGATATTTCTGTCCGCAATGATCACAATAATTTCTCAATGTGCTTCCGTGGATCTCGTATACTCTTTTGCTTCCGGCCTTTTGATGAAGTCCATCAATATTTTGTGTAATTACACAGTCCAGCTTTCCCTTCTCTTCCATTTCTGCCAGTTTTTTATGGGCGATATTTGGCTCGATTCCTTCTACGCATAGTTTTTGCCGGTAAAACTCATAAAAAACCTCCGGCTTCTGATAGAGACAATCATTGCTCAGCAAATATTCCGGAGAGTAGGCATCAAATCTTACATCATGCTGATTATAGAGTCCCTCCTTGCTTCGAAAATCCGGAATCCCACTTTCTGTGGAAACCCCTGCCCCACCGAAAAATACAATATGCTTCGCTTCCTTGATTATCTGATTCAGCTTTTGATATTTTTCTTCTTCATTCTCATATACTATTTTTTCTGCCATTTCCCTTTTTCCTTCTTCTTTCTCTAATCGCTTGCCACTTCCTTCCAGAGCCAATTGCAAATGCAATCAGCCCTGCAGCAGTTTCTTTGCAATTTCTTTATCAGAGCGAACAAATTTACAGATCAGTTCCGTTATCTCACCATCCGGCTTTTCCAACAAGTGCAGATTGATCTTTTCTGCTTCTGTTTGCGCCTGGAGATTCTCTTCAAGCCAGCTTCGCCAGTCCTGGTAAGTCATTTGCTCAAAGCCTTTGCGGTTTTTCTTTTTGATCAACTCATTGAGCTTTCTGACTTCCATCGCTGTTTTTCCGGCACCGATGTATAAGAGTGCTTCTGATAAATCCGCAATATGGCAATTCAATTCCTCATCCTCCAGAAGCGTCTCTATGCCATTTGCCAGAAGGCAATCCTCCATTGCCATAACCAAAAGAAGGGTTTTCTGTTCTTCATTTAGCTTCTTATAGTCTTTTTTGAAATAGTTTTCATAAACCAGCTCGCTTAGCAGATCTTCCATATCCTCCTGGGAAAGCTCAAAAATAGCTTTTGTATCCTCTTCCATTACAATTCTTTCAATTTCTTTATCACTTAGCATCGTTTCTCTTTCTCCTTAAAATTTCAAAACAAACAAAACATGCTTTCTTATATCTGCTTTTGGAAAGTCTAACGCAAAAATTTTCACTTTTCCATAGAGCCATGTTACCTTAAATCAGCAAAGAATTCTATCTGTACTTTCCTTAGAAATTTTTCTTATTTTATAGAAAGGAAGTTTCCTATAAGATAAAAAAGCTGCTATATACCATTTTTATCTTGGTATATAACAGCTTTTCTCTTTTAATCCGTAAATACAGGATATTTTCCTTTATACGCTTCTATTCAAATAGCTCCCAACCTTCCTCAGAATTCAGCCTGCTTCCTTTCCCGCTAGGACTTTCGCTTACTGCACTTCAAAGGTCGCGCCCAGGTCGTTGTCACCCCAGTAATCGATTACTTTAATCGCTACAGAAGACCCGGTGTCATGAAGCAAATAGCAGACTGCAACCGTGATGGTTTCTCCCGGCTGAACATCTACAAGGTCATTATCTTCCTCTGTCACGGAATCCTTTGATAAGGTCTGTTGTATTTCGATTCCGTCCTGCATCGCCTTCAAAGATGCTGTTCTCCAGAATGTAGTCACCTCTTCGGAGTTGTTTGTAAAGTCGAAATAAATCCGAATTGCCTTTTCGTCGTCATACCAGGCATCGATCACTTCACTCTTCGTGATGCTGATGTAATAATCCTCATCATAAACGCCTTCTGATGGGCAGTCTTCCACCAGCTCATCGCTGCTGCACGGCTCGATTGTATAATCTTCTGCAGGACGACCTGACAGAGCTGTAGGATCAAAAGTCATCGTTACGCTTTCACCATCGTATCCTTCGGTGATCGTGAACTCAATTTCACCACCCTCGGGCTTGAAATTGTACTCAGAAACGCAGCGGATGGTTTTTCCGGGGAGAATCTCGAGAGAATAGTTTCCAACCTCCGGCGCCTCGTCATTATATGAGTATGTAGATACTAACTCATAATCATCCTGATATGCAGCCGTATTGCATGCATAAAAGAAACTCTCTTCCTCATCAGAATTATTTGTGAAATCATAGAAGATACGAATAGAATCCTTATCATCGCTATCTTCAAACTGCTCTGCCGAAAGAATTGTAATATGATAGTCACCCAAATCGGCAGATACCGGCTCTGTACTGTCAGTTACGCTAGTTTCAGTTTCAGTTTCAGTGGCTTCTCCTGAGTTGTCAGAAGGCTTTGCGGGAGCTTCCTCACTGCTGCGAGTGTAAACTATATTTGAGCTTCCATCTGCAAGAGTCAAGGTATCACCATCAATCGTATAGGAAATTTCCTCCTCTCCAATTTTCATCGTGCCGTCTGCCCACGTGAAAACTTCAGTCTCTTCACCCGGTATTGCAAGATAGCCGGTTCCGTCCTCTTCCATGACCAGATAAAATTCATTGATGTCCATGCCGGCTGATTCCAGAACTTCCTTGGTGTAGGTATCACCATCTTCTTCCATAGATTCAAATACAAAGTAGCCCACTTCCGGAGCTGTCTCATTTTGATTGGATTTACCACAAGCGCACATGGAAAGAAGCATACTCATTGCCATAAATAGTGCGATGATTTTCTTTACTCTGTTTTTTTTCATATCGCTCATCCTTTCTTTTTTTGTTTACCCATTCACAGAGCCGCCGCAGTATTCGCAGCAGCCGCTGGCGTCCGGTATGGTGCTTGCGCCACAGTGGGGGCAGGTAACTGTTGCCTTGGGAGCCGCTGCCTGTTCTATCTTTTCGCGCACGTCCTCTCGAACCTGCGTAAGCGCCTCCTTGATTTCCTCTCCTAACTTCTTGTAATTGCAGTACTCAACATTGCTTTCCGGGTTGCATCCTGCCGTCATTCCAGGACGCGCCGGAGCTGGTGTAATGTCCACGGAACTGGAATTGACCTGAAAGCGCATTTCATCAAAATAGGGGTTATTGACGAAGATAGTAACATAGAAGTCGTAGGAATACTCATAGCGCGGCGGGTTGTAGCTGACCTCCTTGCCATCCTTATCCTTACGCTTGATCTCTGATCGTCTCTCGTCAATATCGAGATTGCAGCCGGTCACATCTGAAAAATCGAGAACGTCCGGGTTGGCCTCCGCAAGATCACGGGCTCTCGTCACCATGAATTTCCCCGCGTCCTCATCCAGCAGCACTTTCGTATTCGTTCCAAGGGTTCGCGTTGTGTGGAATGCCGACACCTTTCCTCTGTTTTCTTCGCGGTAGGCAAGCTGTTCCTTAATCTCTTCAACCGTGCTGCTGCGTCGGTCGGAGAACCACGGTGAGAGCTTTTTTGCACAGTTTTTGCAGAGGTTTCCGTTTTCCAGCTTTCGGTTGCCGAGCAAGCCGATCTTTTCTCCGCAGATGTCACAATACTTTTTATCAAACAGTCCCATACTCTGTTACTCCTTTCTCTTTTTCAAACGAGGTCTCCGTCGTCAAAGGGATCTCCGCATTCTGGGCAGAATTTCGGCGGGTGCGCCGGATCATCAGGTTCCCAACCACACTTGTCACATTTATACTGAGGAACACCTGCAGGTTTTTTCGCACCACACTCCGAACAGAACTTACCTTTGTTCACTGCGCCACAGCTGCAGGTCCAGCCATCCGGCTGTGCTTCTGGCTTCTTCGCACCACATTCCGGACAAAATTTTCCGCTTGCGCTTGCACCGCAGGATGGACAAGTCCAACTATCAGCAGCAGCTTTTGGCTCCGGCTTTTTCGCGCCGCATTCCGGGCAGAACTTCCCGGTGATACCGCTCTGTCCGCAGCTGCAGGTCCAGCCATTTGCCGGCATTGCCTGTGCTGTCGGTGCTGGCTGCTGCTGTGCGCCCATCTGGTAAAGATTCTGCGCATTCACACCACCTGCCTGGCCAGCCATATTCATACCCATAAAGGCCATTGCAGGACCGGCATTCGGATTGCTCGCCGCCGACTGCATGGCGCTGGCCTGTGCGCCGACCAGATGTGCCGCAGCTCTCGTCGGATCCATAAAGGCCGCGTCGCGCTGCATTCCCTTGATCATCTGTTCGTCTTCATCACTTGCCTTGACAGAAGACACGCCGAAGGAAACAATTTCCAGTCCACGCAGGTTACGCCACTTTCCGGAAAGTACCTCGTTGAGTGCTTCTGACAATTCTGTCGTGTGACCGGGAAGCGCCGAGTAACGGATGCCCATATCTGAAATCTTGGCGAATGCGGGCTGCAAAGCTGTCAAAAGCTCGGTCTTGAGCTGACCTTCCAGACGATCCCGCGTATACTCCTCACTGACATTGCCGCAAACATTGGTATAAAAGAGGATCGGGTCACAGATCCGATAGCTGTATTCACCGAAGCAACGGATAGAAATATCAATATCGATACCTGCGCGCTGATCGACAACCCGGAAGGGAACGGGACTCGGCGTGCCATACTTATTGCCGATGAGTTCCTTGGTATTGAAGTAATAGACACGCTGATCCTTGGGCGGCTCGCCGCCGAAAGTAAAACGTTTGCCAATATTCTTGAATGTTTCAAGAATACTTGTACCCAGGTCACCGGAGAAGATGGTAGGCTCTGTCGAGGAATCATAGACGAATTCGCCCGGCTCTGCGCACAGCTCTGTGACCTTGCCCTGATCGACAATGATCATGCACTGACCGTCGGCAACTGCCACAACAGAACCGTTGGAGATGATATTCTCTGCTCCCTTGTAGTTGCTGCTGCGATCAGAAACACGGTGCGCACCCTTAACCGCCATCACGTTCTCCGGAATTGATTCACAATAAAAATACTCTTTCCACTGGTCGGCCAGTACACCGCCAGCTGCGTCAAGCGCCGCCCTAATAAGTCCCATAGCTTCTCCTTCCTTTCTAAAGCGTGTCGATTACGCCTGCGAGATATGCCGGTGATACAGATGCATAAATGAAATTATCTGCCAGCTGATCCTTCACGGCCTGCCGTACATCGGCAGCCAAGAGTTCATCCGCCTTCTCATCCACCAACAGGAGAATTTTACAGCTCTGCCCAAGTTCACTCTTCTTTATTTCATTGAGGATCTTGATTCTATCGCCCAGTTTCCAAACTCCCTGCCGAACAACCTCCATCACCAGTACATTAGCATGGCAGGCGCGGCACAAGGAGATTGTCTCTTCCGGTTTTGAAGCACGGTATACCAAAAAATCAAGATTGCTGTCGGTAAGTGCCTTCGTGACCGCTTCTGCAAACATCTCGCTTTGCATATCTAATACAATTCTTCGCATATATGCTTTGCCACCGCCTTTCCTCTTGTGTTTGTATCATAATATATCGTTCTGGATAATGCCCCCGCCGATTGGATAGGGTTTGCAATTTTTTCCCAAATTCTTTGCAGTTCCTTAGAGACGGATGCGGCATTGCCCTTTTTTACATCCGCATGGTATCATAATGAAAATAATGCTTGCAGAAGGGAGGGGATACTTTGAGCAGGACAACACAAAAAAGCATGATCGCGATACTGATCGTACTGCCGCTGATTGCGTTTGCCGCAATCCTGCAATATCTGACAAAAAGCGGCATGCTCCCTCAGAATACTTTGCTGCTTCGTGGCGCAATCCATATCTGCCTGCTAGCGGCCTGGGGCCTTTCAATCCGCACCCGCATCATTCAGACGCAGGTGCGACGGTATCTACTGGCAATCATAGGGATGATGGCATTATGGCTCTTGCTTAAAATTATCAAGCATTCCATCGACAACATGGACATCCAGCGCTGGCTCTGGTATTGGTACTATTTTCCCATGCTGTTTATCCCGCTTGTGTCTCTCTTTGTAAGCATGTCACTGGGCAAGGCGGAAAATTTCCGTCTGCCACTTTGGACGAAGCTGCTTTATATACCATCCGCGCTTCTCTTTCTCCTTGTCCTGACGAACGATTTGCATCAGGATGTATTTTTCTTCCCATCCGGCCTTATGACGGATCTTGACTATCATTATGAAAGAGGCTATTACATCATTCTGATGTGGATCGTGCTATGTGCGATTGTTTCTTTCACCATAATGTTGAAGAAATGCCGCATCCCGCAAAGCAAAACCTTTCTCTTACTGCCGATCATCCCGCTTGGCCTCTCTCTGATGTATACCACTGCATACATACATGGCGTCCAATTCATCCTGCTGCTGGCGGGTGACATGACCGTCACACATTGTCTGCTGATTTTTGCCACTTTTGAGGGATGCATCCGCTTCGGTCTGATCCAGTCCAACATGGGCTACGATGCACTTTTTGAAGCAACCATGCTGCCGGTTCAGATCACAAATGCAGACTTTTCTCCGTGTCATATCTCTGCCGCAATGCATGAGCCGATCCCCCAAGATACGCTGCGGCAGATAGGTGCTGATACTGTTGCACTGGATAATGACACGCTTTTGAAGCGGCATCCGCTGCGCGACGGCTGGGTCTTCTGGGAGGAGAATATTTCCGGGCTGAACCGGCTCCGCGAGGCACTGGAGCTCACGCATGACGAGCTGCACAGCACCGGAAACATTCTGGCGGCAGAAAATGCTCAGCGCGAAAAACATCTGCGACTATCGGAGGAAAACCGCCTATATGACATGATGGAGCTACAGACTTCCCGACAGGTTGCGATGCTGCGAGATCGTCTTACTACCATACAGAGAGCGGAGGACGAGAACATAGCCCGAAGACTTCTTGCCCAAGTTATCGTTATCGGAACCTATATCAAACGGAGGAATAATCTGATTTTTGTCGGCTCACAGCGCGGTGTAATTTCGATGCAGGAGCTACGGCTCTGCTTTAATGAGTCCATAGAGAGCCTGATCCTGTACGGCGTGGAATGCAGAGCACTCATAGATGGGGAAATCCTACTCACTATGGAGCAGGCCGCACAGATTTATGATCTATTTGAAGCAGTCGTGGAGTTAGGCTTGGATTCCTTGGAATCACTGCTGATCTCCGTTGAAATCAGAAATTGGATTGAGGTTAATATATGTGTATCCTGCAAGGAAATCCTTTCTGACTTAAAAGATCGATTTCCTAGGCTGGAATGGATGCAGGATGAGGATGGCTTACAATATATTATCCACAAACTGGAAAAATCGGGAGTAGAAACATATGGACAAAATCAAGGAGAGCTTTGACCACCTTCCCATTGCAGTCTGTTTTTTTGATAGAAACGGTATCGTACGGCTCGTCAACCACCGAATGCTTGCCATAGCAAGCCTTTTGCAAAAGGATGGCATACAAACGCTTACCGAGCTGGAAAATGCCCTAAAAAGGCCACCCGAATGCATTCGCTGTTTGAAACCACAGCTCCAGATTTTTCGTTTTCCGGACGGCAGTGCATTGCGCTTCGCACAGGAGCAGCTTACGACAAAAGCGGGCCTTCAATATACTCAGGTCACCGCTACCGATGTGACGGAGCTCATACGGCGACAAAACGAGCTAAACGAGGAAAATACAAAGCTTGAAGAGGTCAATGACCGGCTGCGAAGGCTTTTTGAGCAGATGCCGGAGATTATCCGCGAAGAGGAAACGCTTGAAATGAAGCAGCGTGTCCATGATGATATCGGGCATAGCCTCCTCGCCGCACGGCGGGCACTCTACAGACAAAGCGGACTAGCATCCCTCAAAGAAAGTGCGCTACTTTTTGAACAGGCTATTACAGTGCTATACCGCTCCAATCAGATACGTGCTGAGTCTGACTCATTGGAAGCGGCAATCAGCAAAAGCAGAGAAATGGGCGTTCGCGTACTACTAGAAGGGGAAATTCCCGATATATCGCCTATGCGGTCGCTCGCGGCATTAGCAATCACCGAATGTGCCACAAACTGTGTTCGCCATGCTGATGGTACAGAGCTGTATGTGCAATTTAGACAGAGATTTGGACGCATAGAGCTTGTTTTGACTAACAATGGTGTGCCGCCAAAGGAAGAAATTCGGGAAGGCGGCGGGCTTTCCATGCTTCGTCGCCATGTGACAGAAGCAGGCGGCACAATGGTGATTCAAAGTATCCCTTGCTTCAAGCTTGTTCTTATACTGCCGGAAAAGGAGGTAACTGAGTATGAGAGTCATGATTGTTGAAGATCAGCCCATGATTCGCAGTTTGCTGGAAAGCTACTTTCCAGTCGAGGGCGGACATCAGATCGTCGCGTCCATTCCGGGCGCAAAACAGGCCGTTGAGATTTGCCGGGTCACCCCGGTCGATCTGATCCTGATGGATGTACAGACACAGAACCGCGAGAACGGCCTGACTGCCGTCCAAAAAATCAAGACTGCACATCCGAAAATAAAAATTATCGTTGTGACCTCGTTGATCGACAGCGCGGTTCTGGAAAATGCCAAATCAGCCGGGGCAGACAGTCTCTGGTACAAAGATTCTACGGAAAACCGCCTGATGGAAGTTGTATCGCAGACAATGGCCGGTGAGCATATCTTTCCCGATGCACCACCGCCGGTACAGATCGGCATGGCGAAAAGTACGGAATTTACTAAAACAGAGTTAAAAGTCCTGCGTTATCTGCTTCGGGGTCTTTCCTACCCGCGTATTGCAGCGGAAATGGGCATTGAAATGTCTACAGTCAAGTTTCATGTCTCCAATATGCTGCAAAAAACCGGATTGGAAAACAAGCTTCAGCTTGCTCTGGCAGTCAGTGAAGTAAAAATGATTGCCGATTTAGAGGAGAAGTAGCTGCAGG
>CAVFAT010000020.1:0-52208 GCA_963620785.1 Bacteroidaceae bacterium | reverse complement strand
TGCCCAAGATCAAAAACCGTTAGGAAAACCTCAGTGCTTAGCAAGAGGTGCATGGAACATGCGCCTCGAGCTTAGCATCTGTTAGGTTTTCCTTCTTGGACTCACGGCGCATTTACAATCGTGCTAACGCACGATGCGCCTTCGTACATCGCATCGCTAAAGCGATACGATATAAAGCGAGAGCGTATTTTTGAACCGGCAGAATCATTCTCGTCCCACAATTCTTATGTAAAATGACCCAAATGAACCCTTCAGGCATTTTCATGCCCAAAGGGTTCGCATTATAATAGGGGAAAGAAGAATTCGTGTGCAAAGCACTTTTTATGTAGTAGAAAACTTCCTTTCTATTACATAAAAACTCACCATTATTTTGTTGTCTCTGCCTGGCTCAGCTTTCTTGCGCGGTCAGCCATATACTTTTCAGAAATTCTGCGGATTTTCTTTCTGCTGAAGCTTCCCATGCCGCCCTTCAGTCTCGGATCCAGCACATCTCTTACTCCGTCACCAAACATTGCCGCTGCAAATACCATAATGGTAATGGCAATACCGGGTGCTAAGCCGATCCAGGGACTTGTATACATCTTGGATCTTCCCTGAGAGGTAAGAAGATAAGCCCAGCTCGGTGTTGTTACGCTAACACCAAAGCCAAGGAAGTTCAGGGTGGATTCCATCATGATCGTTCCGCCCAGGCTGTTGGCCAGATTCATCAGAACCAGAGGCATGATATTGGGTACAACGTGATGGATCATTCTCCAGAGGTGCTTGCCGCCCAGCATTCTTGACATGCCGCAGTAACCGCTGTCCTTGACGGAAATCGCTGCCGATCGAATCATTCTCGATCCGCCGATACCGGTCGGAATCGACATTACAACGATCATCTGCCACATACCGGAGCCAAGGATCGTCATCAGGATCAGCATGATCAGCATGCCCGGGATACACTGCCAGGCATCGATAAATCTCTGCAGAAGAAGGTCGAATTTACCCCCGACTACTGCTGATGTAACACCAATGATTACAGAGATAATCGTGGAAATAATGGTACAGGATACACCCAGAATAACCGAAGTTCTTGCTCCGTATACCATATAGCTCAAAAGGTCAACACCCATCGCCTCTGTTCCCAAGGGATGCTGCAGGCTTGGCGGCTTGCAGGAATCGATCAGGTGGGAAGCCAATGTTCCGTTTACCATCTTCTCCGGTGCGATCAGATCTGCAAAGATTGCAACCAGAATAAAGAAGGCCAAGACAAACATACTGATGAAGGCAATTTTCTTTGTTCTCCAAAGAAGAGAGAAAAATTCGAGTGCTTCATTCTGCTGTTTTGCTTTTTTCTTTTCTTTTTTTGTATCAGCCATTTTTCTCCCCTCCTTTACTCAAGATTTACACGCGGATCACACCACTTATAGGCAATATCCACAATCAGATTTACGATCATAACAAAGATTGCAAATACAACGGTACAGCCCTGAACGATCGGATAATCTCTTCCGGAAAGGGCCGTAACCATCTGCTGTCCGATGCCCGGCAGATTGAACATGTTCTCAATAACAACCGAGCCGCCGATGATTCCCGCTACAGAACCGCCAAAGAGGGTAATTACCGGGATCAGGGCATTTCTGAAGGCATGGAAAAACATAACTCTGCTTTCCTTGGCACCTTTTGCCCAGGCAGTTCGAACATAATCCTGTCTCATTACCTCCAGGGTCATGGTTCTGACTGCTCTGATATTCATGCCGGCCTGTGTAACCGCATTTACCAGGGCCGGGACTAGGAACATTTTCATATTGAGCGCAAAATTTGCCGAAATCGGTGTGTAGGTTAGTGGAATGGAAAAGCCCCACCAGACGGATGGATAGACCAAAACCATGGTACCGATCCAGAAAATCGGCAAACTTGATAGAATAACCGAAAGGGTTCTAACTACATTATCTGTCATCGTATCCGGATGCGCCGCACAAAAGAGGCCCAAAGGAATCGAAATAATCAAGGTTAAAATAAAGGTTAAAATACCCAGCTCAATGGAAACCGGCAGCTGTCTTTTCAGGATGGACCAAACCGGTTCTCCCTTAAAGAGACTGTCTCCCATGCTTCCATGACAAAGGTCATTGATCCAGATACCAAACTGAACCAGTGCCGGTTTATCAAGGCCAAGCTTTGCTTCCGCCTCCTCATAGGTAATGGTAAGACCGCTCTGTGAATAGTTATATACGACCTGATCCACCGCACTGCCCGGAATCATTCTCATCAATATAAATACGATAAGACATACCAGAAGAAATGTAGGAATCAGAAGCAGCACTCGCTTGAGTACATATTTCGCCATTTAAAATTCCCCCTTTCCGTATTCTGCCGCAACCTTATGACAGGCACACATATGTCCGCCTCCGACATCGATCATCACCGGCTCTTCCTTTCTGCAGATTTCCTTCGCATGCGGACATCTGGTACAGAAATTACAGCCAATTGGCGGATTGATCGGACTCGGAATCTCTCCCTCCAGGAGGATTCTCTTTCTTTCCCTGTCAATCTTCGGCTTCGGAATCGGTGCTGCTGAAATCAAAGCCTGGGTATAAGGATGAAGCGGTTTGTCATAGAGCTCATCCGATGAAGTAAGCTCCATGAACTGCCCCAGATACATAACTGCGACATTATTGGAAATATGCCTTACAACCGAAAGATCATGACCGATAAAAATATAGGTAAGGCCCAGTTCCTTCTGCAGCTTCATCATCAATCCGACGATCTGTGCCTGAATCGATACATCCAGGGCAGATACGATCTCATCGCAGACGATAAAGGAAGGAGAAATCGCGAGGGCTCTCGCAATAGAAATTCTCTGTCTCTGTCCTCCGGAGAACTCATGGGGATAGCGCTCTGCAAAATCCGGATTCAGTCCTACCAGAATCAGCATTCTTCTGACCAGATCTGCCTGCTCTTCCTTATCGGTTACCAGCTTGTTGATCCGGACACCCTCTAAAATAGAATCCTTAATTTTCATTCTGGGATCCAAAGAAGCAAAGGGATCCTGGGTAATCATGGTAAGATCCTCGTGATACTTATCCAGTTTATTTCCTTTAATTTCTGATACGTTATACCCCTTATAAACGATCGACCCCTCTGTAATATTGAGGTTTCTCATGATGCAGTTTCCGATGGTTGACTTGCCGGAACCGGATTCTCCTACGATACCCAGGGTCTCGCCTCGATAAATCGTAAAGGTAACACCATCCACTGCCTTGACACTTCCGACCTGCTTTTTCAGAAGACCCTTGGTCACCGGAAAATACATTTTCAGATTGGTTACCTCCAGAATCGGGCGGCCCTTGCTCTCTTCTGTTTCCGGCTGTTTTCCGATATCTTCTGCAACATCCTTCATGATATCATCATTGATCGGAAGCTCTACGGTTACGGGTTTTTTGTTATTCTCCTGATTACTCAAACCAGCGCCCTCCTTTCTTCCTCTGTCTGATCCATATGAAAGCATGCACAAATATGGCCGGGTTCGATTTCAACTTCTTTCGGTCTCTCCTGAAAGCACTGCTCTGTTGCATATTTGCATCGCGGCGCAAAGGCACAGGAACTTTCCGGAATTGCAGACATATCAGGCGGATCACCCTCGATGGTATGAAGGCCATGACTTCTGGGAAGATCCAGTCTGGGAACCGCACAAATCAATCCCAGGGTATAGGGATGATGCGGATTGTCAAAGATATGCTCTGGATTGCCGGCCTCTACGATCTTTCCTCCGTAAACAACCTTTACCGTATCCGCATATCTTGCGACAACGCCAAGATTATGGGTGATCAGGATCAAGGCCGTTCCGTATTCCTCTCTCAGAGAATTCAGCTGCTCCAGAACCTGGGCCTGAACCGTAACATCAAGTGCCGTTGTCGGCTCATCGCAGATCAGGATTTCCGGATCACAGCTCATTGCCATAGCGATCATGGCTCTCTGCTGCATACCTCCCGACAGCTCAAAAGGATATTGCTTTGCCCGAACCTCGGGATTTGGAATATTCACCTTTGCCAAAAGTTCAATTGCCTTTTGCATGGCTTCTTTTTTTGAAGTCTTTGGATTATGAATTCGAATGGTTTCTGAAATCTGCTTTCCGATGGTAACCACCGGATTTAATGCAGTAGACGGCTCCTGAAAGATCATGCTGATCTTAGAACCACGGATTTTTCTAATCTCATCATCATTTGCTAAAAGCAGATCCTCTCCATGAAAGAGAATCTTTCCGCCAACGACTAATCCCGGCGGATAAGGAATCAATCCCATAACAGACAGGGCGCTGACACTTTTTCCCGATCCGGATTCACCAACGATTGCGACAAACTCGCCCTTATGTACCTGATAGGAAAGATCATCAGAAGCACGCATCTCTTTGATTTCCTTCTTCCCGCTGAGGAAATAAGTTTTCAGATGCTGCACATCCAGGATAACCTCTCTGTCTTCCATCGCTCTTCTCCCCCTTCCATTTTTGAAAAAGGCAAGTGTGAACTATGCCACACTTGCCTCTAAGCTCTTATAGTTCTTCCTATTAATAAACCGGTTCTGTTTATTTGATCATCTCATACCTGATTTTTCTACTTACTCTTATTCAACCCAGATTCTGGAAAGAATATCGCCTGCGAAGTAGTACTGTGTCCACTTCTCACCATTCCATCCCTTTACGGATGTGCTTACATAGTTATTGAATTCCTGAGAATAGCTAACCAGTAAGAAGTAATGCTGTGCTAAGAATGCCTCAGACAATTCTCCGGAAGCAGCCACCATATCGTCCAGTGTTGCTGCATTGGTGATCTTATCGCAGAGATCGTCGATTTCCTGATTTGTCTGGAATACATTGTTCATAACTCCGTCAGAACGGAAGATTGCAACAATTGCATTTGTCTTATCTGTTCCAAGGGATCCGTACTGAGATGCAGGATCAGTTCTGTCTGTGCCGTGCTTTGTCATCTCAGGCGGTGTGGATACGACATTGATATTCATGGTAATACCAACTGCTGCCAGATATTCTGCTGCCAGCTTGAAGGAATCGATCGGCTGTGCCTCATAGAGATATACATCGAATTCAAATCCATCGCCATAGCCAGCTTCCTCAAGAAGTTCCTTTGCCTTATCCGGATCATAGGTAGAATACTCTGCAAAGGTTTCATCTGAGCATCCTGATGCTGTATTCAAGCCTGTTCCCTGCAGGAAGAGGTTGATATTCTTTTCTTCATCTGTGTCATAGGAATATCCCTGATATTCACTGATTGCTTCAAGGTCAATTGCATACTGCATTGCCTTACGTACATTGACATCCTCAAGTGCCGGAACAGGGTTGTCGCCAAGCTTCAGGGCAACGCCCGGGCA
The DNA here is from genome assembly GCA_963620785.1 of Bacteroidaceae bacterium. Lineage (GTDB taxonomy): Bacteria > Bacillota > Clostridia > Lachnospirales > Lachnospiraceae > RUG14243. The sequence goes on along the minus strand of CAVFAT010000020.1, from coordinate 46,847 downwards.
GTCATTGTAGTATTTGTAGGTATTTACCGTTCCTTCCGGAATGGTAGATGCCTCATCCGCACTGATCAGCACATTGTTTGCGACCAGAGCCTGCAGCTCTCCACTGATAATGGAAGATGTCATAGTTGCTGTATCCAGTGTGTGAACCAGATTTACCTCTGACAGATAAGGAAGCTGATTGCCGTCATCGTCTGTCTGCCAGTATCCCGGGTTTGCGGTAAAGGTCATGGTATTATCATTTACATAGTTGGTCAGGATGAAGGGGCCTGTGCCGCCTGCATAATGCCAGTTTGTCTTCTGCTCATCTGTGAGCTGATCCCACTCCGGTCCGCATACATCAAGCATGACACACATAAATTTCTGAATATCAAGCTCTGTGCTTGTATTGAAGTTGAATTTTACTGTCTGATCATCTACAGCTTCTACAGAATCCAGCATGGAAAGAGATGCCGGCCAGTCGGTCTGCTCCATACTGATCTTCTCAACACCGTCAAATCCCATGACACGATCATAGGTATATTTTATGTCTGCTGCTGTCAGGGCACGTCCGCCATAGATATCATATTCTTCGTCCATTCCTACCGCTGTCTTATCTGCAAAATGAACATCATCCTGCAAGGTTACGGTAAGGGAAGAATAATCGTCTGCCATCTCCCAGGATTTTGCAAGATTGCCTGTGATGTAATTGATATCCAGGTAAGCTGTCTTGAATCCCAGTTCTTCTCTCTCATCCCAGTTAATCTGCCAAAGAGACTCGCTGAAGAGATCGATGAAGTTACGATTGTCATTTGCTGACGGATCATACTCATTATAAAATTCTGACCAATAAGTTGTGAAGCTTCCGCCATATACCGGTGTTCCGGATTCAAATGCCGGATCTTCCTGAGCCTGTGCACTCTGCGCATCAGAAGATGTCCCCTCTGCACTTTCTGAACCGCTTCCGCCTCCACAGGCTACAAGTGACAAAGTCATGGCACCTACGGTTGCTACTGCCAGACAACGCCTAAATAAATTTTTCATACGTTTAATTCCTCCTTTTTGCCAGAAGAATTACCCCTACCTCTTTCTTTTTTTCGGTAATCCCCCTAATTTCAACCGGTTTTTGATGGAAAAATTGTATCATTTCACCATAAGACACAAAAAGGACGTTTATTGCGTGAAAATGTGTTCTTAGTTTCCATGCAAACGTCCTTTTTGTGCGAATCATGCTCTTCTATTCTTTTTACTTCTTATTTTATTCCATAAAGCCTTCTGTAGGCATTGGGAGAAATTCCGTATCTTTCCTTAAATTTCCGGTAAAAAAAGCTGGTATTCTCATATCCGCAGGAAAGAGCCACCTCAAAAACGGATAACCTGGCATTTCGCAGAAGCTTTCCGGCCTGCTCAAAGCGTCTTTCCAGCAGCAGATCCTTAAAGGTTATGCCAAAGATCTTCTTAATCTGCCTGCTCAGAGAAGATTTTGACTGTTTCAACTGCTTGGCCAGCTCATCCAGACTTGCATCCCGGTAATGATGTTCAATATACTCTTCTACAATCTCACGCAATTCCTTCTGCGGATTACTCGCCTTATCTGCAACTGCTGCCGACAGATTTCTGGCAAGTGCCAGATACATAGCCGTAATAACCGTTGCCGTAATCTGCGGATCCGGACAGACACCATCCATAATATTCTCATCATTAATATAAGGAAAGGCTGCATAGATCAGCGTCTCTGCCAGATTCAAAACGGCAAGATCCTCGATATTCTTAAAATGGATAAAGCTGTTAAAACGGGTGTTTTTTCGTAGGGAATCCATCAGAAATTCCCTCAGCTGGTTGTCATTACTGAGCTTGATCAGCATCTCCTCCAAGAACTCCGGCCGCATCAGAAAATTGATCACAATATCCTCTTCGCCAAGTGCCTCTGTCGCAACCATGGTATCCTGACCGGGAATAATAAATTCTCCTGCTTCGACTACGATCTTCTGATCTCCGATCTGCATGCAAAGCTTTCCGTTTACCACAAAACTGGTCTGAATCATATTGTTCTTATGCATAGGCCAGGCTATGTAGCGCATCATTCTTCCGATTGCGATCTTATCATGAAAGCGGTTATAGGTTTCGGCATTCTTTCCCTGAGAATTTGAAAGCATCTCATCCATAAATTCCTCTCGAAAACCAGCCTCTCTCTTTAACCTTCCCTCGATTTCTGTTTCCGTTTTTAATGTGCCAAGCAGCTTCTCATCAAATGGTCTCATTCTTTTCCCCTGACTTTATTTTCCCCTTTGCTTTCTTTTTGCAATTATTATTACTATAGCATACAAGAGAAAATCCTGCTTGCAGGATATAGCCTGCGGCGGGTCTGTTACGAAATCTACATCGTAGGCCACAGTGCAATCATTATGGCTTTTTATCAAACAGAAAGGAAGTTTCATATTCAATAAAAAAAGCAGAGACCTTTATCAACACTAAAGGCCTCTGCAGGGAAAGGAACTTCTATTTTTCGTTTTTATACTTTTTATATTGATTCTTCTTTACAATAATTTGCTGCCTCTGTTCCGGCAATATAGCCTTCATTATAAGCCATGGTAAGGGATGAGAAAACGCTCTCCAGATAATCCACGCAGACATCTCCATGTCCCATAATTCCCCTGGTCGTATCACCGCAGGCATAGAGTCCTGCTACCGGCTTCTTTTCTTTCAGCACGGAAGCATTCTCATCGATTACCATTCCGCCAATAGAATTTTCATGGAACATTTTCATCTTAATCGCGTAGAAGGGGCCCTCTTCCAGAGGAAGGGCATCATGCTTTGGCTTCATAAAGTCCGGGAAATCCGACGGGAATACCCTGGGCTTCTTTGTTGCTTCATTATAAGCCTTTACCTTTTCCAGAAAGGCTTCCTTGTCTGCAAAGCCACATTTTTCTGCCAGCTCTTCTAAGCTATCTGCAATAATGATTGCCTGATCCTCAGCCTCCTGGTCAAAAACCTCTCTCCAATTTTTCTGAAAGGCCGGAAGATCCATGCCCTCTGACTGAGGCGGCTCCTGCATTGCTTCCTCGATTGCTGTCCGGCAAATCCTGTCATCTACGATCTTGTAGCCAAACCATCTTGATGTTTTGGTCAGTGCGCTGACTTCTGTTCCCATCTGTCCATGGAAATCATTGCCATCACAATCCACTTCAAAGCCATCCTGATTCTGGAAGACTGCCATGGAAGCACAGGGATAAGGATGCCGCATTGGTCCAAACATATTGACACGTCTGTTCACATAGTCGATATCCGCACCAATCTCCTCACACATGCTGATACCATCACCGGTACAGCCAGCTCCTGTGAAGATATGCACCTTTTCCTTGCCCTCGTCATCATAGAAAAGGGGTGCAAATTTCTGCATAAGTTCCTTGTTTCTGCTGAAAGCACCGGATGCAAGGACAACTGCCTTTGCCTGAATCTCGATCTCTCCGCCTTCATCTTCTGCAAGAAGGCCACACACACTTCCCTTTTCATCCAGAAGAAGCTGCTTTCCGCTTGTTTTCAGCAGAAGTTCGCCTCCGTTTTTCAGGAAATCCTCCTGCATTCGCTCTGCCATAAAGGATCCGATCTCACCCGGTCCGATCATTCTGTCGATTCGTTTGGATGCATCTTTCCATTCGTAGTTTGCAATAAACATCGGAGATGGCGGGAAGGGTCCCATCTGTCCTGCCTTCACCTCATAAGAATCCAGAATATGATGCTTTTCGATCAGCCAGTCGGCAAATTTTTCATTTGCCCAAAACATTCTTTTCAGCAGCTTCGGATCGGTATCGGGAAGCTTCTCCATGAATTCCTGATATTTCTTTTCTCTTTCATCGGCAAGGCCAAGTTTCTCTGCTCCCTTGCACCAATGTACACGGAAACCACCTGCATACCAGGCGCTTCCCCCTACTTCATGCATTTTTTCGAGAACGATGACCCTCTTTCCTTCATCCAAAGCCTTGTTGGCTGCTACCAATCCGGATCCGCCGCCGCCTACCACACAAACATCGCAGCTTTTCACAATCCTTTCATGCTTTGGTGCTTCTTTTACTTCTGCTTCTTCGTCATAAATACATCCATTATGACAGACCTTGACGCAGGCTGAACAGGAAATACACTTCTCCGGATCGATCCAGTATTTTGCATTTTTAAAGCGAATGGCATCAACCGGACAGCCTGTTCTGCATCTGTGACAGGCACTGCATAAGTCCTGTTTGATCACATATGACAAAAAAATCCCCCCTTTTCTTGATTAAAATCTTGCTTACGCATTTCCATAAAGTCATTCTAATCAATAAAAAAGGGGAGTATAATATTCTTTCTTGCGGGAAAGTGTATCTTTTCTTGCAAGGATGCTTACTTCTTCCGAATCACCTCATAGGAATAGTCCGAGCTAAAATGCCCATCCAGACCTTCTGAAATATAAACTTTCCCATCTGTCGTCATAATAACAAAATCAAATTCATCACTATGTTCTTTCCAATAGCTGCCTGCCTGATCCAGTCCCATGACAAACAAAGCGGTAGAAAGTCCGTCTGCCAGCGTTCCGTCTGATGAAACAATGGTTACAGACGTCAGACCGGAATCCGAAGGATAGCCTGTTTTCGGATCCAGAATATGATGATATGTAATGCCATCCTCTTCGAAATAACGCTCATAGCCGCCGGAGGTAATCACAGCACCGTCCTTTATATCCACAATGCCCAGGAATTTCGACTCGCTGTCCGGATCTGATGGATCCCGAATTGCAATCCGCCAGTTTTCTCCATCTGACTTAGAACCGTAGATCTGCACATTACCGCCCAAAGACACCTTCGCATACTGAAGATCATAGCTTGCAAAAAGTTCTGCCAGATAGGATGAGGTATAGCCCTTGGCAATACCGCCCAGATCGATCTCACTTCCCTTTGCCAGACAAACTTCGCCGCTTGCATCATTCACCTTAACCTTCTGATAGCCGACATAAGACAAAAGCTCCTTGATCTCACTTTCTTCCGGCACCCGGAAATTCTGGTCGGTAAATCCCCAAGCCTGCATCAGAGGGTAAATTGTAATATCAAAGGCACCATTCGTGCTTTCTGAAATTTCCAGAGAACGTTCGACCAACTTCTTTGTTTCCTCTGATAGGACCGCATCTCCGGATGCATTCAAGGCATAGATCTCACTCTTCTCATTCTGGGCAGCAAGCAGAGTATCCAGACGGTTGATCTCGGATACAGCCCGATCCACTGCTTCCTGCGCATCCTTTCCGACTGCATCGATCGTCATCACCGTATCCATGGCAAAGATCTGCTCGGATGCTTCTTGATTTTTTCCTTCCGTGCCCTTATACAGAGCAAATGCGGTGACCGCGCATGCAAGCAGGATCACCGCAGAAAGTATTCTATACTTTACAGACTTTCTCATTTCAAATATTCTCTCTTTTCCCATTTTCCGGATAAAAAGTACAAGCCGCCCCAAATTACCGTTACAAAACCGGCAAGGGAGTTTCCCAGGAAGAATCCGACAGCTCCCATTCCCAAAAAGAGTCCAAAAAAGAGGGAAAGGGCGATTCTTGCAGCAACACCATCCGCAAATGCGATCACCATATTCAACATGGTATTGCCGATTCCATTGATCAGGCCGATAGAAGGACTCATCAGGGCAAAGGTGATCATGGTAATACAGCATACCTTCATAAAGCTTCCTGCCTGTGCAAGCACCTCGGGATCACTGCTAAAGAATCCAAAGATCTGTGTCGGGAAGAGCAGGAAGAGAATGATCAATACCAGACAAAAGGCAAAGCCGAAGCCCATGGCACACCAGAAGGTCTGACGGACTCTGTCATTCTTTCCGGCCGCAAAATTTTGTCCGACCAGAGAAGCCGAGCTGTCTGTCATCGCCTGTGACAGGATATTCATGACGCTCTGCAGCTTCTGCGCAATACCGGTTACGGCAACCGCAACAACACCAAGGGCATTGATCTGTGCATTAACAAAAAGGAAGGAGCCATTAATAAAAAGGCTCTTGGCCGTTACCGGAAGACCGATCTTCAATAGAATTCTCATATGAGAAGCCTTTGGCAGGATGGAAGAAAGTCGGAAAGAAAATCCGAATTCTGCTCTTTTCCGGTAAAGAAAAATAATCGCACACAGGCAGGCCATAGACTGACCGATAATGGTTGCCCAGGCAGCTCCCTTTACGCCCCAATGTAATTTGGCGATAAATACATAATCCAAAACAATATTGGTAATGGTTGCCGCTACAATAAAAAGAGTCGGATGCTTGGAATCACCCATACCTCTTAAAACACCGCAGATTCCATTGTAAAGTGCAATCAGAATATTAATATAACAGCAAATTCGCAAGTAGGATACGGAAATATCCAAAATGGATTCCGGAGTCTGCAGCAGCATCAGAATAGGTCTTGCCAAAGGAATCACCAGCATCAGAAAAAGTCCTGCAATCACACTCATGAAAATGGTATTGCCGATGATGTCACCCAGTGTATCTTTCCTTCCTGCTCCGATCATCTGTGCCACATAAATCTGACTGCTTGTTGCAATTCCCAGAAAAAAGGAAAACATCAGCATGGTGATCTGACCACCAATGCTGACTGCCGAAAGTGCATCCGTTCCGGCATAATTTCCTACAAAAAACATATCCACCAGGTTAAAAGCGACCTGAAGCGTATTGGCAAGCATGATCGGAAGAGAAAAGCGGATCAGCTTGCCCATGACGCTTCCCTGGGTCAGGTCATTGATCATTGTTCTTTCTGCATTCATTATAATTCGCTCACCTGATCCTGCTCAATCAGCTTAATTCCTGCTGCCTTTAAAGCCTTCTCTGCCACTGCCTCATCATGCAGACGGAAAATCATAAAGGCTTCTTTTGCACCTTCACCGCCGAGGATGGCATACATGTATTCTACATTCACACCGACTGAATTCAGGATATTCAAAACCTTGCTAAGTCCGCCTGCATGATTCGGAACCCCAACGATCAGAACCGGAGTCAGGCTGCTGATATAGCCATTCGTCTTCAAAACATCACTCGTCTCTACCACATCATCTACGATGATTCTTGCAATACCGAAATCTCTTGCCTCTGACAAGGCCATGGCACGAATATCAATATTTGCCTTTGCCAGAATGCCCATCATCTCATCTAAGGTTCCCGGCTTATTTTCAAGAAATACAGAAATCTGTTTTACACTCATGACACTTCCTCCTCTCAGATCTTTCGATTATCGATTACTCTTACTGCCTTGCCTTCCGAACGGGCAATGCTCTTCGGTGCAACCAGACTTACCTTTGCCTTAATACCAAGCATATTTTTCAGTCCGTCTGTCAGTTCCTTCTGTCTTGCGCTCACCTCATTGATATCATCGGTAAACATTTCGCTTGTCATCTCGACCTTAACCTCAAAGGTATCGGTATTGTTCTCACGGCCAACAATAATCTGATAGTTTGCAGGATATCCGTGATTGAGCAGTACTGTTTCAATCTGTGACGGGAATACATTAACGCCACGAATGATCAGCATATCGTCAGAACGTCCGCGCGGCTTGCACATCTTGACATGGGTACGGCCGCAGGAGCATTTCTTACGTGTCAGAACACAAATATCTCTTGTTCTGTAACGAAGCAAAGGATAAGCTTCCTTGTCAATACAGGTAAATACCAGCTCTCCTTCCGAACCATCCGGAAGCACTTCTCCGGTATCCGGATCAATAATTTCCGCAATGAAATGGTCCTCATTGATATGCATACCGCTCTGTTCTGAACACTCAAATGCAACACCCGGGCCGGAAATCTCCGTCAGACCATAAATATCATAAGCCTTGATTCCCAGTGTTTTTTCGATGTCTGCTCTCATCTCCTCAGACCAGGCCTCTGCACCAAAGATACCTGCCTTCAGTGGAATATCCTCCGGGCCCATTCCCATCTCCTTCATGGATTCTCCCAGATAAGCCGCATAGGATGGCGTACAACAGAGAATGGTTGCCTGCAGATCCTGAATAAACATGATCTGTCTCTCGGTATTGCCGGAGGAAGTTGGAATCGTCAGACAGCCTACCTTATGACTTCCTCCGTGCAGACCTGCGCCTCCTGTGAAAAGTCCGTATCCGTAAGAAACCTGACAAACATCCTCATTACTTCCGCCCGCTGCCATAATTGCTCTCGCGCAGCAGTCTTCCCAGAGATCAATATCCTCCTGGGTATAAAAAGCAACGACTCTTTTGCCTGTTGTTCCGGAAGTTGACTGAATTCTTACGCAATCCTTGAGCTCTGCCCCCAGCAGGCCGTAGGGATAGGATTCACGCAGATCCGCCTTTGTAAGAAAAGGAAGCTTATGCAGATCCTCAATAGATTGAATGTCCTCCGGACGAACCCCCTTCTCTTCCATTTTCTTTCTGTAATAAGGCACCTTATCCCAAACATGCTGCACCTGTTTTACTAATTTTTCATTCTGGATTTCGACGATCTTCTCGCGCGATGCGCATTCGATCTCTTCCTGATAATACCTTTCCATTGTCGTTTTTCCTCCTGTTTTCCATCCCATAAAAGAACTTTTTAACAGCATACCACAATTCATACTTTACTTCATTAAATTTCACCACCCTAATTGGTTAAAGTATCAGGCAGGCAGATTTCCTTTCTCCTTTATCAAAAAACAGGCCCGGAATGTCCAAAAAACATTCCGGGCCTGCCCTTTATCCTGTAACGGATTTATTACCTTATCTTACCATGCTGTTGCAATATCCAGCGCTACACCACTTCCGTTTGATACAAATCCACCTGTATCACAAACAATACCCATTCCAAGGCTTGTCGGTACCAAAGATCCTCTCGGATGTGCATTCAGATCTGCTGCAACCATAATATAATCACCCAGCATCTTGCATCCATCGTCGCGAACCCAATACTCATCTGTATTACCCATGGAACGCATAATGCTTACCACGCCGGACATATCCAGATTGTAGTAAGTCTCCTTGCCGCTCGGTCCGTAATTGACACCGGCAAAAGCAGTCAGAACAGAGCCGTCCCAATCCACTGAAACACCGGTATAGCCTGCGACTTCATCCTCATCAAAGGTGATATAGTCGCCTGATACGCATCCTGTGCTCTCATCATAAGAAATCAGATACCAGCCATTAGAGTACTCGCCAAGAATCTCTACTTCACTGCCTCTGCTGATTCTTCCAAGGATTTCTCCATCTGTAGAAGCCTCATCTCTTACCCGAAGTCTGGAAGCTGTTACATATCCTGTTGTTTCTGTCGCATCGCTTTCAATCAGCTCAGCCGCATTGCTTGTTTCTTCTGTCGTCTCGGCAGTGGTATCGGCATCTGCTGTATCTGCCGCAAATACCGGACTGGTCATGCAGATCGCCGCCGCCATAAAGGTACCTGCTGCAAATAATTTCGCTCTGTTCATCTTTTGATATCCTCCTGTATTTCTTGATGCTCTCTCTCAACCTCTTCCAGGCAAATGATGATTAACCTGTTTTTTGCTTTTCAGCCTTTCCTTAGAAGCTTTGCGGATCAAATCCTGTAAACAGGATTCTCCGTCTCTGCTGCATTTCTCTTCGATTCAGCAGGCTCCTAATGGAGCATCAATTTTCCTATCAAGCTTTCTTTGCTTAATATCTATTTCATTTGTTACGAATTTGTTTCATTTTCGTAACATCGAGGATTATACTAGATGATTTCCAAAATGTCAAATTTTCCTTTAAAATCAAGGAAAACGTGAATTTTCACTTCACTTTTCATGTTTTATATAGGTGAAAAATCACTCTTTTTCCTTAACATTTTCTCAATATTTTTCATTTTTCTTTTGCATATGGCAACATTTCCAGGACTTTTTTCAAAAATCATCCCTCTGCCCTTTTGTTATGCCCTTTCGTACAATCTGTAATTTCTGACATTTTTTCACCAAATTTTACCAAAGAAAATTCCTACATGAAATTTCCCAATATATCAAAAAAGACACCACACTGGTTCAGTGTGATGTCTCTTAGTCATGCAGGAAAAGGGACTTGAACCCTCACGATCTTAACGACCACAGGCACCTGAAGCCTGCGCGTCTGCCAATTCCGCCATTCCTGCATTTTTTATTTTTGCAACCGCACTCGCGACTGCCTTAATATAATATCTCCATTTCCTATATATGTCAATAGCTTTTTTAATTTTTTTCTTCTTTTTTCTTTTTTATTTTTATATACGACACAAAAGGGCAGTCAGTGCTTTTCTAACCGCTTCCTCTTCCGATTCTAAAAATTTCCAAAGAATCCAGCTTGCAGAATTTAGCCTGCGGCGGATCGCCTTAGCGACACAATTTCTATCCGCAGTGCGATCCTCACAGAACTTTTTTACGTAATAGGAAAGAAATTTCCCATTATGTAAAAAGAAGCCGCCGCAAAGCGGCAGCTCCGATTTATTCATAAGCATAAGTATGACTTCGAAATGGATTAGTCTTCTTTCTTTACGATTGTAGCACAGCCCATTCCACCACCGATACACAGTGTAGCAAGACCAGTCTTTACATCCGGTCTCTTCTGCATTTCGTGAAGCAGTGTAACAAGGATACGAGCACCTGAAGCTCCTACCGGATGTCCAAGAGCGATTGCACCACCGTTAACATTCAGCTTCTCATTCGGGAAGTTGAGGTCTTTTGCTACTGCAAGAGACTGAGCTGCAAATGCTTCGTTTGCTTCGATCAGGTCGATATCATCGATTGTAAGACCAGTCTTAGCAAATGCCTTCTTGCAAGCTGCAACCGGGCCAACACCCATGATAGAAGGATCTACTCCACCAAGAGCTCCGCCTACGAATGTAGCCATCGGCTTAATACCGAGCTCTTTTGCCTTCTCTTCGCTCATCAGAACGAGAGCTGCTGCACCATCATTGATACCGGAAGCGTTACCAGCTGTGATTACGCCGCCTTCTTTTCCGGATGCACATTTCAGTTTTCCAAGGCTTTCTGCTGTAACACCTGCACGAGGTCCTTCATCTGTGTCAACAATAACAGTTGTCTTTTTCTGCTTTACTTCTACCGGAACGATCTCATCTTTGAACTTGCCTTCTGCGATAGCCTTTTCAGCCTTCTGCTGTGACCATGCAGAGAACTCATCCAGCTCTTCACGGGAGATATTCCACTGCTCAGCTACGTTCTCAGCTGTGATCATCATGTGATAATCATTGAAAGCATCCCACAGAGCATCGTTGATCATTGTATCAACCAATACACCGTTGTTCATTCTGTATCCGTAACGACCCTTCATTACAGCGAACGGTCCCTGAGACATGTTTTCCATACCACCTGCAACTACGATATCAGCATCGCCTGCTGCGATCATGTTTGCTGCATTGTTTACTGTCTTAAGTCCGGATCCGCAAACAACATTCAGTGTGAATGCCGGTACTTCTACAGGAAGTCCTGCCTTGATAGAAGCCTGACGAGCCGGGTTCTGTCCAAGACCTGCTGTGATAACACAACCAAACTGTACTTCATCTACTTCTTCCGGCTTAACACCAGCACGCTTAACAGCTTCTTTGATAACAACTGCACCAAGATCTACAGCCTTAACATCCTTGAACTGTCCGCCCATTTTACCAATCGCTGTACGGCATGCACTAGCAATAACAACTTTTCTTGCCATTTTCTGTCTCCTTCGTCCTTTTAATCAATTAGTTTCGTTATCCAAAGGAAATCCGACTTTCGTATTTCCTTTTTCTACATCGGTGTGCCTTTTTTTAAATAAATTCCGACAAAAGTACACACCTCAAGTAAATAAACTCAACAATTAAATAATACCACCCAAAGCATTAATTCGCAATGGGTGGTATACAAAGTCTTTTTTTTAACGAAATTTTGTTATGGATAACTTACTTTCCGCTTTATCCCTGAAACAGTTCGGAGCTCGCTCTTCGAAGCTTTTTAGAAAAAGACAGCATTTCCAATCTTCTGCGCATAATTCTTGCTCCAGGAGGATGCCGCATAAAAATACCAGTATTTCACTGTCAGATTACCGGCGATCACTTCATTTGCTGCCCTCACGCAGGAATCCGTATAGGTCTTATTTGCAAGTACCAGAGCAAGCCTTCCGCTTCTTACCGGAGTAAACTGACCGCTGTCATAAATAACCCCGCTGATGGTATTCGGGAAATAGCTGCTGTAAACACGGTTCATGACAACGCTGCCAACCGCCTTCTGACCTTCATAGCTTTCTCCGCCTGCTTCACAGTAAATCAAAGCTGCAAGAAGTTCTCTTTCGGAAGCACTCGCCGCATAGGAACGGCCTGCATAATCCGGATAATTATAAGCACCGGTAGAATAAGCTTCCTCATAGATGGTCTTGTACTTGGTTACTGTCTGTGTGGTTGTAACCGTAATCTTGGTATCGGAAGCTGAGGCTGTTGTTCCGCTGTTTGAAGTGCTCTCACTTCCTCCCGCTTCCTGATCTGCTGCAGTTGTCACATTTTCTGTCTCATTACTGCTTTCAGACTTGGAAGCTTCCTGCACTTTTTGATCTGCTGTCGCCTGATCGATCAATCCCTGTGACAAGGCATCCGCAACCGTCATTTCTACCTGCGTCTCCACCTCTTCCTCATAGGGAACGATCTTTTCTACCGTCTCCGTCTGTTCTGATGCAAGCTTTGCCTGAAGTGCCTCTGCCTGCGCTGCAATTGTCGCCGCATTTTGCTGACGGATCTCTTTCTCTAAGCTTTCCGCCTCTGCCATGGCTGTTTCCAGCTCATTTTTTGAAAGAACCAACTCCGTATTTGTTGTCGAGATCATGCTCTCCAGCTTGCTTTGACTCTCTTCCGACTGACTCTGCAGATCAGCCAATGCTGCACTCTCATCATTTAAAGAAGACTTTGCTGTATTCAGATCCGTGCAGGCATTCGTATATTCATCAATAATACTTCTGTCGTACTTCGCCATCTGCGTAAGATATTCCGCCCGGTTCAGAAAATCAGAAAAGCTCTTTGCCTCCAGCAGTACCTTGAAGGGAGAATCCTCTCCATTTTCATAGACATACTGCATCCTATCCGCAACAGCCTCCTGCTTTGCTGCCTTTTCTTCTTCCAAACGGCCAATCTCAGCTTCTATATCCGAGATATCGCTTTCTTTATCTGCAATCTGCGCTTTCAGACTGTCGATTTCTTCCAGAACATCTGTCAGATCACTCTGAAAGCCCTCCAGATCAGAAGTCATATCCTCCTGTTCACTGCGCAGCTGATCGATCTGCTGATTCTTTTCTTCTAATTTTTCTTTTGCCGTAGTTGCAGCCAAAGCCTCCACCGGCATACTGCTTCCTATGGTTAAAGCCGCCGACAGAAGTGCCGCTCCATACTTCATTCCTTTTCTGTGAACCTTCAATTTCTACTCCCTTTATATCCTTTCCTATAGACCCTAACATAGATATAATTAAGCTACCATAATTCATTTTTTCTGACAACGCAAGATATAGGAAGTAAAAAACAAGATATAGTTTTCTATTACACAAAAAAGCCGGAGGCATCTGCCTCCGGCTAAAATCATTCAATTCATTTTGAGTCGACTTTATCAGCCCATACCCTTTGCAGCGAAGTATGTTGTACCAAACTCATCAGCAGCTTCCTGCTTTGTAGCTTCAAGTGCTTCAACGTCAACTTCGTTCAGAGCCTTAACAACTGCTTCACGATCAAGCGGTTTCAGACCAAGCATCTCACGAGCCTCAGCCGGAGTAGCCGGTTCATCACCGGATGCCTTGATGATATCAACAGCACGCTGTACAAGCTTCAGGTTTGTAGCAAGGATCTTCTTGCCGTCTTTGTCTTTGCCGAATACAACGTTGTCTTCCATACCAACACGTACATGATGTCCGTTTGCAAGCATAGCCATCATTACCGGGATGTGTCCTTTTCCGATACCGAATCCGGATACAGTAACTTCCTGCGGCAGGTTGCCCTGAGCCTGAAGGTGTTCGATCTCTGTAAGCATTGTCTGTACAGCTGTCGGAGTAGCCTCCATACCGCCTACAACGCCCAGGCAAAGCTGGAAGTGAAGCGGAGCCTTAACGATGCCCTTCTTCCAATATGTACCAACGGCACGGATCATACCCATATCGAATACTTCGAATTCCGGCTTGATATCTTTTTCAAGATAAAGATTACCAAGGTCTGTCAGGAATGTCGGGGAGTTAGAGAAGATACCACCCGGGATACCCCAGTTGAAAGAACCTGCATCAAATGTTCCCATCTCGATGCCCGGAACGTTCTTGTGATGAAGTCTTCTAACAGCGTTGCCGTAAGGTGAATCATCAGATACACGGTTATCTCCTGAAGATGTGCAGTTTACGATGATATCGCAATCCGGATACTCTTCACGAAGAATCTTGATTGTCTGATAGAATTTAACCGGATCCATAATTCCGTTTCCTTCATCATCACGCATGTGAAGATGAGCTACAGAAGCTCCAGCTTTCCAACATTCATATGCTGCCTTTGCAATCTCTTCCGGTGTCTCTGGTACATCATAACCATGCGGTGTAACGGCACCAGTAAGAGCTACAGTAACAATTTTCTTTGCCATTGGACTCACTCTCCTTAATATCTTTTAATAATCTAAATAACGTCAGGGCATAAAAACCCCTTTTCCGTCAAAAATATTCTAACACGAATCATTTTTATTGACTAGCCGTTTTTTCGCAATCACCGCAATTTCCCGATTATGTCAACTTATCTCTTCTGTCTTCCCGGGATTCGTATTCCCAGCCTCTTTTCCGCTTTCTTTTTTACTTTTCTGCATTCATTTCCTTCTTGAAGCTGCGAATATAATCCTTAGCAATCTCAAGATCATACTTATTTTCTTCCATCAGATTGATAAAATGACTTCCTACAATCGCACCGTCAATGATATCCTTCATCGGCTTGATATCCTCTGCGGTACGAATTCCGAAGCCCATCATAACCGGAATATCGGAAGCATCCTTCACGGACTGCAGATAGTCATTGATCGTTCCATAGAAGCTGCCGCCCTGTCCGGTAACACCCATGGTGGAAACACAGTAAATAAATCCTCTCGCTCCCTTTACGATCATCGGGATTCTCTGCTTGCTGACAGGAGAAACCAGCTGAATGGCAATGGGTGCATTTTCTACCCTTGCAAGTGCTTCTGTCAGCTCTCCCTGCTCCTCATAGGGAAGATCCGGAATGATCAGACCGTCTACGCCGATTTCGGCACATTTTTCAACAAAAGCATCCAGGCCATAATGCATCAGGGTATTGTAATACATCATAAAGATGACCGGTACCGTCAGGCCTTCTTTTCTTGTCTTTTCCAGGGCAGCAAAAATCTTTTTCAGATTGGTTCCCTTCAAAATTGATCGATAGGATGCGTCCTGGATTACCGGTCCGTCTGCCGTCGGATCTGAGAAGGGAATTCCAATCTCTACAATATCAATGCCGGCTTCTTCCTGGGCTTTCAGAAGTTCCATGCTCTTTTCCATGTCCGGAAGTCCTGCTGTCATATATGTAATAAAGGCTTTTTCTCCCTTTTCCTTTAACTGGTTTAAACGTTCTTCTATGCGGTTCATTCTGCTTTCCTCCTCTTTTTTCTTAATTCAGATAGGCTTTTCCATCCAAATAATCTGCGATCGTATTGACATCCTTATCTCCTCTTCCGGAGAGGCATACAACCATGGACTGATCCATTGTCATTTGTTCTGCATACTTGAAAGCGTAAGCCATGGCATGTGCACTCTCGATCGCCGGAATAATACCTTCCAGACGGCAGAGCTCCATCAGCGCATCCATTGCCTCCTTATCCGTCACGGAAACATAAGTTGCCTTACCGCTGTCCTTCAGATAAGCATGTTCCGGACCAACCCCCGGATAATCCAGTCCTGCGGAAATAGAATGCGCAATCTGGATATTACCGTCCTCGTCCTGCAGGAGATAGGAACGCATGCCATGCAGATAGCCTGGCTGACCCAGAGCCATTGCACTCGCGTGCTTTCCTGTTTCGATTCCGAGTCCTGCTGCCTCTACACCGATCAGCTTTACGCCCGGCTCATCAATAAAATCTGCAAACATACCGATGGAATTAGATCCGCCGCCAACGCAGGCCATTACAACATCCGGATTTTTTCCTTCTGCTTCAAAATGCTGCTTCTTTGCCTCCGTTGAAATCACTCTCTGGAATTCCTTTACCATTTTCGGATAAGGATAGGGACCTACTGCAGAACCTATAATATAGAAGGTATCTTCTGCTGTTTTTGCCCAGGTACGAATCGCCTCATTGGTTGCATCCTTCAGGGTATTGCTTCCGCTGCTTACCGGAACGACCTCTGCACCCAGCATTTCCATACGAAGCACATTCAGTCTCTGTCTTTCCATATCCTCGGTTCCCATGTAAACCTTGCATTCCATATCAAAAAGTGCCGCACCGGTGGCCGTTGCCACACCGTGCTGACCGGCACCTGTCTCGGCAATGACTTTTGTCTTTCCCATTCTCTTTGCAAGAAGAATCTGACCGATTACATTATTGATCTTATGTGCACCGGTATGATTCAGATCCTCTCTCTTCAGATAAATCTTTGTGCCATATTTTTCGCTCAGGCGTTCTGCATAATAAAGAGGTGTCTCACGTCCGACATACTGTCTTAAATAATAATGATATTCCTCCATGAATTTCGGATCATGAATGGCTTCTTCAAAAGCTGCCTCCAGCTCATCCAAGGTATTCATCAGGGTTTCCGATACGAATTGTCCGCCAAATTTTCCGTAATATCTCTTATCCATTTTTTCTTGCCTTTCTTACAAATTCCAAAATTTTATTTTTATCTTTTCCACAAGAAGCTTCTACACCGGAGGATACATCCACAATGTCCGGTGCAAAAAGCCGGATTGCTTCTTCTATATTGTCCGGATTCAGGCCACCGGCCAGGATAAAGCTTCGTTCACCCACAAATTTCCGAACCATTTCTGCCGCCGACCAGTCAAAGGTCTGCCCGCTTCCAAAATTTTCTCCGTCAATCAGATATGCCCCTATCTTATTCTCGGGATCTTCTTCTGCAAGCTTTCCTTTTTCCTTCGTCTCTTCTTTTCCTTCCTGCTTAGACTGCAGTTCCTTTGCATTCGCGATATTGATCGCCCGCCAAAGAGGCTTTTCTGCTGCCGCATAGGTCTCCGGATATAGTTCCTTATGAATCTGAAGGATATCAAAGCCCGCATCTTCTATTCTTTTTATTTCTTCTGCCTTTGGCGATACCAGAACAGCCACCTTTTTTATGGAAGGAGAAAGCTCTTTCATGATCTTTTCCGCCTCTTCAATCGAAAGATTTCTCTTGCTCTTCGGATAGAAAACAAAGCCTGCATACTCTGCGGCAGCTTCGTTCAAATAGGCTGCTTCCTCTATTCTCGTCAAACCACAGATCTTTACCTGGGGCCGCATCAGATTGCCTTCCATTTCTTTGCAAGGGCGGCCGGATCATCTGTCTCCATAAAGGCTCTTCCGATCAGGCAGGCATCCACATCACAGCCCTTCAGATAAACAAGGTTCTCATCTCCTGTAATACCGCTTTCCGTTACAAAGCATTTCTCTGCCGGAACATAGGGACGAAGCTGCTTTGTCGTCTCCAGTCGAATGGTAAAATCTCTCAGATCTCTATTGTTTACACCAATGATACGGCAGCCTGTATTCAGTGCCTTTTCCACCTCTTTTTCATTATGGGTTTCCACCAGTGCATCCATGCCCAGCTCTCTTGTCAGCTGATAAAAGGCCTTCATCTCCTCCGCATCCAGGATTGCTGCGATCAAAAGAATCGCATCGGCTCCGATCATCTTTGCCTCATAGAACTGATACTCCTCGATCATAAAATCCTTTCTGAGCATAGGCAAAGTGGAAATTTCCCGGATATACTGGAAATAATCGATATTTCCATTAAAATGATCCTCTTCTGTCAGGCAGGAAATCGCATCCACACAGCTGTTATAGGCCTTGATCCGGTCTGATAATTCCATTGTCTTTTCAATCTTTCCCAAGCTGGGAGAAGCCTGTTTGAATTCTCCGATGATCGAAAGCCCCGGCTTTTTCAAAGCATCGAAAAAACTTTCCTTTGCCTTTCTTCCATAATCCGGAAGGGCCCCCAGTCTTTCTGCTTCCCTTCTAACCTCTTCAAAGGAATGTCTTGCCTTATGCTGAGGAAGTCTCGCCTTCTTATTTTCTATGATTTGATCTAATACCATCACATTACTCCATTCACAAAATTTTCAATGATTCTCTTTCCGTGCTCGGTAAATACTGATTCCGGATGAAACTGCAGGCCGACAACCGGATATTCCTTGTGGCGGATCGCCATAATTTCTCCATCCTCTGTCCTTGCCAAAACATCCAAACATTGCGGAAGATCCTCCTGCTGCACTGCCAGAGAATGATATCTGGCCACCTGAATCGGACTATCGATCCCGCTGAAAAGGCTGCTTCCGCTATGTTCGATCAAGGACTGCTTTCCGTGAAAAAGTTCCTTTGCGTAGCTTACAGTTCCTCCAAAGGCCTCTCCGATGCATTGATGCCCAAGGCAGATGCCCAGGATCGGCTTTTCCTTATAAAAGGCTTTGACCACATCCATGCAGATACCGGCTTCCTTGGGACTCTTGGGACCGGGAGAAAGGATGATCTTTTCCGGATCCAGCTCTGCGATTTCTTCTACCGTAAGCTCGTCATTTCGAACAACCTTGATCTCCGGTGTAAAAATACCAACATACTGATAAAGATTATAGGTAAATGAATCATAATTATCGATCATGAGAATCATAGTGCTTCCTCCTCTACCAGTGTTCTGGCCAAAGCCATTACCTTATTGCAGCATTCCTGATATTCCGACTCCGGAACGGAATCTGCTACGATTCCGGCCCCTGCCTGTAAATATACCTTTTCCTTCTTCTTGATCATGGTACGGATGGTAATACAGAAATCCATATTTCCGCCGAAATCGATATATCCGGTTGCGCCTCCGTAAAGTCCTCTCCTGACGCTTTCCAGTTCATCAATGATCTCCATCGCCCTGATCTTGGGTGCTCCCGACAAAGTTCCTGCCGGAAGGAAGGATGCCACCAGATCCAGGGGATGATAACTGCCCTTCTTTCTGCCCTCTACCGTTGAGCAAATGTGCATGACATGGGAATACTTCTGTACCTCCATAAACTGGCTTACCTTTACACTGCCAAACTCAGCAATCCTTCCCATATCATTTCTTGCCAGATCAACCAACATGGCATGCTCGGCTCTTTCCTTCTCATCCGCAAGCAGTTCTTTTTTCAGGAAGGCATCCTCTTCTTCATCTCTTCCCCTTCTTCTTGTTCCTGCGATGGGACAGGTATAAACCTTATTCTCCTGCAGCTTTACGACCATCTCAGGTGAGCTTCCGATCACCTCAAAATCACCATAATTAAAGTAATATAAGTAAGGAGAAGGATTTAACTCTCTTAATCTTTGATAAAGAGCAAATCCGCTCTGCCCTGTCTCGATCGTCCATCTCTGAGACAAAACCGTCTGAAAAACATGTCCCTCCCGGATATAATGCTTGATCTTCTCAACCTTTTCGCTGTATTCCTCCAGTGAATCCGTTTTGTGCACAATCCTTCCATCCAGGAGAAATTCTTTCTCCTCCGGAAACTGTTTTTCTCTCGCCCTTTCAATCAGTTCCTCGGCCTTTGCAAGGGATTCTTTTTCTCCCTCCGGAGAATCCTCTCCCAAAACAACAGCCGTCATCGTTTCCGAAACATGATCGATCATGATAAATTCTGTTACCAGCATCATTTGGACGGTTTCAATTCCAATCTCATCCGGATTATCATCCGGCAGTTTTTCTACATAGCGGATAAAATCATATCCCAATGTTCCGACCAGTCCTCCGTGAAAGCTTAGCTCTTCACCTGTCTTCCGGATATCGAAGCTGCTGTAATATTCCTTCAGGAGCTCAAGTGGATTTCCCTCTCTGACTTCTTCACTTCCATCTATTTTTCTGATTACCAAAGCATTTCCCTTAGAAGAAATCATTTCCTCCGGTTCCTTGCCCAGGAAGGTATATCTGTCATAATTTTTATCATAGCTTTCCAGCAAAAAGCCGGGCTTTTCTCCTACCAGAGACCGGTATAGATCTGTAGGCTTTTCATTGATCACACTCACCGTTTTCTTGTAAGGCCTGAGTATCCGTTTCATTTTCTCCTCCGTTTCCTTGCGGTCATTTATTCTCACTTCTTTTCTGTCAGGAAGGAATTTGTATGGGAAGGAAGTTTCCTATGCAATAAAAAAATCCCTGACAGAGTCATCTCTGTCAGGGACGAAATTACAATTCCGTGGTGCCACCCTTCTTCATGAAGAATTCGTCTTTCTTTTGTATTTCTCATTTTCTTCTATCACGCCTGTCATAAAAGAAAGGAAAAAGAAAGATTCATCCTTTCACCTCAACCGAATACGAAAGCCTATGGCTTTTTATATTCTCCCTCTGTAACGTGAGGACACGGCAGCTGCTACTGGGTATCTCTACTTTTCGCTTCGCATCTCCCAAATCCATTCCAACAGCATGTTCCTATAGCCTTTCCACCATACGGCTACTCTCTGTGAGGACCAAAATCCGTTGTACTACTTTTGATCAACGATTTTATGGCTTTTTTCAATTTGTTCGTATACTAACACTTTGTCGCGGTAAAGTCAATGCCTTTTCCGGATTTTTTATTGCCGATTTTTATTCTGATTTGCCAAAAGACAATCCTAGTATCTTATGCAGCTTAGCTGCTTATGCCCTTTTTTAAGCCTCATCCTGCTTATCATTCAGCAGCTTCAGCACCAGATTTTCCGTTTCTTTTATACCATAGCTTGCACTATTGATACAAAGATCATAATTTTCCGGATTGCCCCAGTCAGATCCACCAAAGAAGTTGTAATACCTTCTGTGCTTCTTATCCATCTTCTTCAGGAAATGAACTGCCTCTCTCAGCTTCATATCTCTCGCATCCATCACGTGCTGCAGACGGGATGCAAAAGGTGCCGTAATGAAAATACTGATATGCGGAATATGATTGTTCTTGAGGATCGCATCCGCACACCGTCCCATGATCACGCAGTCTTCTTTTCTGGCCAGATCACAGATCAAATCACTCATATTAAAAAAGACTGCATCCTGCTTCGGAAGTCCGTGGTAACGGTTAAAATCCCGAAACCAGCCCTTGATGCTAAAGGTCTGCTTTCCCTTATTCTGGCTAAGATCGTTGAAGCTCTCCTCATCATCAATTGCACCTTTTTCTGCCTCAAGACGCCTGAGCACCTGATTAAAGATCTCCACATCGTAATAATTCATATGAAGCCTGTCTGCCAGACCAAAGCCGATATCATTTGCCGCGCTGCCCTGGGTACGACTGATGCAAATAATGCGGTGATCATTCTCTGACATATTCTCACGCTGGCGCAGAAGATAATTCAGCTGCGCTCTCTCCAAGTCCAGAATATCCTGTCCCGCAAAATTATCCGGCAGCTGGGTAATCTCCTGAAAGATTTCATCGTACTTTTTCATCAGACGGCTCTTTTCCGCTTCATCCGGAATGGTTCTGGCCATATTGCTGACCAAAGCCATCTCGCTTCGAAGCAGATGTCCCTCCGGCTTGGCATACATCAGACCTGCCAGATTGCGAATCGTCGTCTCTCTGTCTCCTGAGAAGGTACGTCCGAGAGCAGAACCGACACTTTCATATACCTCGCCATCCAGCTCATATAATCTGGTGGCAAGCTCTCTGTATTTTTCCTGATTTTTAATATCCTGCATGTCGCTCCTCCTCTCTTATAAAAAGAATACCAGCATATCGATAATAAATACCGGAATCAGGCAACATATGGACCATAGCATATAGCCAAAGAAGGAAGGCATATTAATACCATTCTCATCAGAAAGAGCCTTTACCATGAAATTCGGCGCATTTCCGATATAGGTATTGGCGCCCATAAAGACTGCTCCACAGGAAATTGCTGCCAGAATCTTGACCGGAATCACACCAAGGCTCGTCGTAATGCCGCTTGTAAAACCAAGTGTTCCTGCCGTTGTCAGGAAGACCAGATAGGTCGGCGTATTGTCAAGGAAGCTGGACAGAGCGCCTGTAGCCCAGAAAAGCTGATAAGGCTGGCTGATGCCGAGGGTCGGTCCCACTGCCTTCAGCAGCATAAGAGCCGGCTGCATGGTAATAAAGATACCGATAAAAAGGACTGCAACCTCCTGAATCGCACCCCAGGTAAAGTGGTTCCGAATACGAACCTCTTTTGGGGTCGTCTTAAAAGATAAAAAGGCCGCCAGGAGAATCAAAACAATCTCAATGATAGAGGGGAAGGAAAGAGAAACCTCTCCGAAGATATGAATTCCCAATACATTTCCCGCTGCATCCTGGAAGGCAGGCAGAGTCGGAAGCAGGCCGCTCAGAATAACTGCTGCCACGATCATGATCAAAAAGAGGATATTATGCAGTCCGTCAATCCGAAACATAGTGCCCGGTCTGCTGATATCCGGCTTTCGACCAAAAACGATATCTGCCTGATAAGCACGCTGATCCAGGTGATAAAAAATAAAGAGTAAGATCACCATGTTAAAAAGCAGAATTGGGAAAAGATGCAGGCTCCAGAAAAAAGGAACTCCTCTCATAAAGCCCATCAGAAGAGGGGGATCGCCGATCGGCGTCAGGCAACCTCCCATATTAGAAACCATAAAGATAAAGAAAATCATGATATGGGATTTTCTTTCTCTCCAGGAATTCATCTTGATGATAGGTCTTACCATCAGCATGCTGGCACCGGTCGTTCCGATGCAGCTGGCAAGCAGGGTACCTAAGGCCAAAAGACCGACATTGACTCTCGGCGAACCGGCAAAATCACCCTCAACTGTGATATTTCCGGAAACACAGAAAAGTCCGAACAAAAGAATAATGAATGTCAGATAATCATTGATCACGCATTCCAATACCGTTTCGAGGGTCGCCCCCGGTCCATATACGACTGCAAAGGGGATGATCATCAAAAGGATCCAGAGTAAAACCACGGCTGGCTGATGCTTTTCCCACCACTCTCCTTTTACCAGCGGCATGACCGCAATACATAAAAGAAGACCTGCAAAGGGAATGCAGAGCCAGATTGGCACAGTAGCTGCGCTTTCGCCCCCATCTGCCGCAAACACAGGAAGGGAAGATAGCAAAAACGTCGAAATAAAGGCACTCAAAAGTGCTGCTGCTTTCTTCAATTTTCTCACCTCTCACATAGTTACTTTACATCACATCTTTTATGGAAAATTATAGCACTTTGTCCCTTTTTATCAATTATAAAACGATTCCTCTTTTGTCCAAATTTTTGAAAAACAATGCAAATTTAATCATCTTTTATCCATCTATAAATAGTATAAAGCAACTATCAGGGGCATAGTGATCAGGCTGACCAAAGCGGTAGCACTGTTTATCGCAGACGCATATTTTGTATCCCTGTCATAGAGCTGGGAAATCTGTACCACTGCTGCCGCAGAAGGGGTAGTAACTGCAAGAAGACTCATAAAAAGTAAGGTTTTTCCTTCTGCATGGAAGCCGGAAAGACCAGAAAATTTCAGAAGGAGCATAATCAGCATCGGCGTAAAGACCATTTTCAGAAAGACCACCAGATAAAAGCGCTTTGAAGCAATATATTCGCTCCAGTCCACCTGGGAAAGGATCATACCGATCATGATCATAGACAAGGGTCCTACCATAGCCGAAAGGGAACTCATGGTATCGGAAATGACGGAAGGCAGCTGGATTCCTGTCAGCAGGAAAAAAAGACCAATGAAGATAGAAACAATATTCACATTGGTCAGGATCTTTTTGAGATCAATATGGCTTTCTCCCTCGATCACCGAACGGCAGTGGCTCCAAATGAAGAAAAGCTGTACACAAAGAAAGGCTGAGGAATAGATGATCCATTCCTCGCCCAGCAAAGCGGTGATCAGCGGAAAAATCAGATTTCCACTGTTTGAATAAATGATAGAAGTCTTCTCAATTGCCGAGAAATGAAGGAAATGATTTAAGACTCCCACCAGAAGAAACAAAACTGCGTGAATCACTAAGGCTGTAAAAACA
Organism: Bacteroidaceae bacterium; assembly: GCA_963620785.1. Classification (GTDB taxonomy): domain Bacteria; phylum Bacillota; class Clostridia; order Lachnospirales; family Lachnospiraceae; genus RUG14243. The sequence goes on along the minus strand of CAVFAT010000020.1, from coordinate 22,740 downwards.
CAAAGCAAAAATCCCTTTTCTGTCTCTGCCGTCAGCTTGATTTGAAAACTGTTGATCAGAACGCAGGGCGTTACGATATAAATAACCAGCTTCGATATCACGCCGCTTGCTGACGGGGGCAGGATCCGCAGCTTCACCAGGGCGAATCCACAGCCCATCATTATGAATAATTCCAAAATCTGCTTTGCCAATGCCAAGCTCATTTTCAGCCTCTTTCTTCTTGTCTCTCTTTTGATTCTTTAATCGAATGATTCCTTAATCTAATCCTTTGCTCTGGATCCTTTCATCCTTTTCTTGATGGATCTTCATGCATTCCTTCGGCTTTTCCCTTTTTTCCTTGTCTTAATCCATACTGATCTTTATGCCGCCGGCACGTTCTGACGGCTGGATCATGACAACGACCGGCTGATTCCCGCTCCACTCAAAGCTATAGGATTCTCCGGAAGCCTGTCCAATGAAGGTCTTCCAGTTCACGTCCGCCTTAATTGCAGGATCACAATGTCCCTGGCCGATCCAGCAAATTACAGCATCCGGATCTACTGCGATCGTATTACGGGTATCCAGATTGCTCAATACCAGAGGGTTTCCATCCGAAAGCACAGCAACATAGGCATTTTTGCCATTGCCGGTCAGGGTAGAAGTCGCCAGGCCCTTCTGGGACATCACGCCAACACCCAGGAACCTCACCTTGTAATCACAATCCTGGGTAAAGGCAAGAATATTTTCTGATTCGACTGAGATTGTCTCTCCCTCATCCAATTTATAGACAACGACATGCTGGCCGAAGTTTGCATAATAGGTTACGGAATCTCCATTCATAATGCCCTTCATCAGGGGGAGATTTTCTCCGGTTGCCCTCCGCATCAAGGAGCCGAATGCTGCCTGCGCCAGATTGCTCTGCGGTCCCAAAAGCACCTTTTCAAAACGGTAATTTTTGCTGGGGCTGTCTCCTGCGATAAAGGCGCCTGCCTTTGTATAAACAACATCATTTCCTCTGCAGGTAACCTTTAAGGTCAATTCATTTACGGTTTCAAATGTGATCATTCTTCTTTTCCTCCCTCTAGCAGATCTCTACACCATAGATGGCACATTGTCCGGCTAGATCCTGCTCTACGCCATTGCCTACCGGATTGAATTTCCATTGTCCCTTATGCCGATAAAGCTCTCCAAAGGTCATGGATGTAACATTGGCATAATACTCTTCCAACTGATAGCTGACCAGTTCCTGACCACTGTCCGCCTCCAGAACCCTTACATAGGCATCTCCTATCATGCTGAAATTCAGCTTATTTTCAAGGGCTTCATTGATGGTAAGAACAAAAACGATTTTCTGAATAGAAGAGGACAGCTTTTCCAGATCAAGGCTGATGATCTCCCGATCTATTCCCTGTGGATCCTTCGCAAAGGCTGCTGCCTGATCCGGGCTAAGCGTCTGACCGTAAAATACAAACCAGCTCTCATCCGCTACCCGTCCATTCTCTGTAAGAAGAAAGGCCGATGCATCCATATCACATCTTGCATCCTTCACATTCCAGCCAAAACAGATCTTCAGTCTGGGCTTCTCTCCTCCGGAGAAGTGCAGCGCTGTCTTCTGTCCCTTAAAAAGACGGTTTTGAAGAGGCGGCATGACCATATCCGGCAGCTTTTGCGGATTTTTTTCCTCTCTAGGAGCAGAGGAAGCTCTTCTTTCCCCTCTTTCTTTTCTTTTCGGCTCCTGCGGAGTCTCCTGCACCCTGCTGCCGGCCTCGCCCCATTTTTTGTGGTTTAGCTCTCTAATTGTTTCTTTTGACAAAGCCGCCTCTGTCTTAAAATTAAGAGAATCCAGATTTTCCCTGCTCAAGGCAGGTCTTGTTTTATTCTCTACTGCAAGCATTTTTTACCCTTTCCTCTCAGCCCTTTGGCATTTCTTAGGAAATCCTGATCGAATGATCTTAACAACATCCTCAGACATCGGATAGTCTTCGAATGATTCCGCATACCTTATAATTTCCCAGCTCTACTTTGCTGATTTCTGCCGGAACCCCCTTCTCTGCAGCCAACTGATAAATATGCTTTAATTCATCTGCCTCTGCATAGTTTTCATTCACAATAATCTTCCAGGGAATCCGACGCAGCAAAACTCTTGTTGCTTCTCCGATTCCGGGCTTTATGAAATTCAGATCGGATATCCCATATTCATCGGCAATTCCTTTTACGATTTCCCTTCCCTTAATCTGCTTATCTTTATGCCCTTCTCCGCCAAAGTCCTTTTTTCTGCTTTCATCCTCTTGGCTCTGCTTTTCTGCTTTTTGCTGGCTTTCCCTTTCATCCGAAATTACCTTTTCATCTGAAAGATCCATTTCAAAGCAGAACTTTTCTTCAATGGCGGTTAAAAAGGCCTCCGAAAGATCTTCTGCCTCAAGTTCACCATAATAGGCCGCACCATGAAAATCCTCAGGCCCGATGATATCCTCCCGCAAAAAGGTCCGGCTGATCAGGCCGGTTACCGTTGCATTCAGACAGGAAGAGGGAATCAGAATATCCTCATGCGTCCCGCAAAGCTCGGTCAGATTGGCCGGATCTGAAACAACTGCCAGCTCCGGATCCAGCTCCGGGTACTCCGATAGGGCTTCCCTCAGCTGACCCAAAATAGCCCCCTTTCCGATCCATCCGTCTACGAATTGCAGATCTTCTGCCGGATGCCTTTTCAGGATATAGGCAAGGGCATTTTTGTCGATTCCTCTGCCCCGGATAATCGATATGGCATAATGTGGTATCTCTGCATGATACTTTTTCTTTAAATATCTGCGCAAAAGAATACCAATGGGAATACCTGCTCGGGCTAGAGAAAGCAAGACCGGCTTTTGCTTCTTTTTCCGATAAATTTTTTCTGCCAGCAGGCAGATCGCCTCTGCCGTCTCCTCTGCATCATTCTCTAATGCATGTTCATAAGCAGCCATATATTTTTCGGAAGGCCTATATTCTAAGGGGAGCATTTCGCAATAATGCCTTCCCTGCTGAATCTTTTTTTCCCTTATCTCAGCCGGAAGCGCTTCTACCATCCCGCTGATATCCTTCAGTAAGATTTCCACATCTTCCTTCGCATAACTACTCTGCATCCACAAATTCTCCCCATTGTATCAAGGTAATCTTCTCATTGCCGCATTCCTTAAGTGCCCTGGTCAGACTTTGCAGTCCTTTCTCCCAAATTTCCTTGGCATCTGTCAAGATCAAAACCTGATCATATCGCCTAAGATTATAAAGGAAGCTTTTTCTACCCTCTTCGTAAAGACTTTCCAGCTCTGCTCTGCTGTGAAGGGGATAGGCTTCCTCCGGATATACCTCGATCGGACTGCGTGTTGTTGCATGAAAACGGATTTTTTTATCCGGCCAAAGTTCTTCTGCCTTTTTTCCAAGTAAAAGCCCCGGAAACATAAATTCCTCTGTTCCGAGGATCAGCAGGCTCTCTGCCTCTTCCAGCTCCGGCAGATCAACCAACACAGAATCTGTAAAACACTCTACCCTCTCTCTTGCCTCTTTGACAGATAATACCAGCCTGGAATTCCAATACTTTCCTTTTTGGATTCTTCGAAGTGCTTCTGTCTCTTCTTTCCTGCCAGGAGGAAGACTTTCCTTCGAGTCCTCCTTTCTCTCTTTTCTGATAAAAGGAGAAGCTTTCGAATTTTCTTTTTCGCCTTCCTCTCGATCAGAATAACATTCTATTTCATCAATCCTGTACTGAGGCGGAATATGATAGAGATATCCACAGGAAAAGCCTTTGGATTCCATTTCCATCAGCCTTTCCTCCGGCATACTGTTTAAAATAGACAGGATCCCAAATTTCACGTCCTTCTCCCGGTACTTTTTCTGCAGAAGGCGGATGATTTTCTCAATCGTATTGCCGGTCGTAACCTCATCCTCGGCAAAGACGATCCTGTCGACCTGATCCAAAATATTCTCCAAACCATTGATCACCAAACGCTGCTCTCTTGCATGACTGTGGGATTCGGTAAAAAAGAGATAGTCTGCTCCGGCAATCTCTTCCCTGGTTGTATTCATATAATAGGCGGCATTTTTTGCCCGGCAGGCAAGCTCTGCTCCAATCGCCGTTGCTGTTTCCGCGAAACCGATCAGGAGGATCTTCTCCTCCGGGTAAGCTTCCTCCAGCTTTTTCGCCAGCAAATCAAAAAGCCGGATCGAAAGAGAGGGTGATACCGGTATATGCTTCCCTTGTAAAGGGTTTACATAAAGATATCCCCTCCGTTTATTGTTTTCTCTTTTTGCGATTCTAATAAGATCGTCCTTCTCAAAGCAATCTGTCATACAATTCCGTAAAGCTCAGACAAAAGCAGGATTTTCTTCGCCCAGTTATAATTTGTCCGAACCTCATTCATCCTTTCTCCGTCAATGCTCTTTCCAACCAAAAGACCACTCCCGTCCCAGTCTAAAATGGCTCTTGCATCCTTATAATCCTTGCTGGTAACCCGCAGCATTTCATTTACAACCGGAATCTGCTTGGGATGAATCACAGTCTTGCCGATAAATCCGTTCAGCCGATCCTGCTTCAGTTCCCTCCTGAGTCCCCTTTCCCACTCATCATTGTCGCTGGAAAAGAATTCCCAAACCGGTCCGGATAGGACATATTCCCGGGAGAAAACCGTCAGAATATCTCCCAACAGCTGCCCTAAGGGCAGAATATCATAAATTGTCTCATCATAATGCCTTCTTACCGCAAACTCATTGGAAAAATCATTTCCGCCAACTCTGACATTCAATACCAGATCCTTTACTGAATCGATGGCATCCTTGATCTCCCCCAAGCGCTCTGCCCTGCTACGAAAGTCAATGATATCCCTGCTTTCCAGAATTGGCATCATATAGAGCTTTTTCTTTGCTTCTTCATTCACACGCAGCATAGCTTCGTTATAAGCAGCTGCATTTTTTCCTGTATATTTCGGAAAAATAAAGCCTGTAAAAATATTCTGATAAGGGCGAATCAGATCAAAAACTCTCTGCAGCTGCCCGGCTTCTCTCACCCTAATAAAAAGCTTGGGCAGATAGCAATTTTTCTCCCGGGATGCTTCATAGAGCTGCCGCATGCTCTCCTTTAACTGCAGCTCTGCTGCCTCCACCATATCCGGAGAAATCGTATCCTCCAGACAAAGAGCCAGAGAATATTGCTTTCCCAAAACTCCCCCGATTACAGTCTGTGCTATTTTCTTATTTAGTGCCGGAGAATAAAGAAGTGCTCCCACACTGTATTTTAATTCAATCTCCTCTATCAAATAATTCCCCTCTGATTTTCTCTAATTCCTCGCAAATACTGTCTGAAAAGACTCCTCTGCAGATTCGCTTCTGCCCCCTCGCTCCAAAAAGCCCAAGATGCTCCGGACAAAGACCAATCTGCGCCTTCTCCAACATAGGAATATCGAATTCACTGTCTCCGGCCGCAAGATAAGTCCCGTAGCCTCTGCGCGTCCTGTAACGCTCTGCCGCACTTCCCTTATTCAAAGACCTTGGAAAGCAATAGATCTTTCGCGAATCACTCAGTATCGATAAATGTTCCCCGGCTGCCTCTTCCATAAAAGCAGCTATCAGCTTCTCTTTCTCTTCTGTTTTGCTTCCTTCCGCTTTCATCCCGCTTCTTTTGATATAAAAGAAAAAAGGATCCACTGAAATAATCGCTTCTTTTCCGGCCAGATCTTCTGCCAGCCTTTTGGCCTTTTCATAGGCAGGATGGTCCTGCTCGGAAAGTGCCAAAGATTCCCGGGTCCAGTCCGGATCCTCTTTGCCCTCTTCCAGAAGAATCGCACCATTACAGATCAAAGCATCCTTCCAGCCAAATTCCAAAAAGGTCTTCTCCAGGCGACTATACTGTGCAAGCGTCCTGCTCGTAAGCGGGATAATCTCCAGCCAGTCCTGCTTTTTGTAATAGTCATATACCTTCTGCGTGATAAAGCTTTGCGGATGTCCATTCAGTTCTTCTGCACAGATCAAAGATCCCGGTGGCTTATGCCGGTGGGAATAAATCAGGGTATGATCCAGATCGGTGAAAAAAAGCATCCTGTCTTTTTCTTTTCTCATTTTATTCAAAGGGAGGGGGCCTTCTCAGAAGTCCCCCTCCGGTAAATATTTCTTATCTCTTTTTATACGTATCTCTTAATAAAATCTCCGATGGAGCCATCATTGGTTCCCTGGCCAATCGCACCGAATTTCCATTCGCCATTATGACGATAGACCTCACCAAAGAGCATTGCCGTCTTGCCGGAATAATTCTCCGTCAGATTATAGATACAGATTTCCTGATTATTTCTGCCGTCAACCAAACGGATAAATGCATTTTCGATCAGACCGAAATGCTGACGCCGGTCATAAGCCTTATAAATATTGACCGCAAGAACGATCTTGTCATTCTGTGCCGGAACCTTATCCAGGTCGATCACGATCTGCTCATCATCTCCATCGCCCTGACCGGTAAGATTGTCTCCCATATGCATGACAGACTTGCTCTTGTGGCTAAGATTGCCGAAATAAACAATATCATCCTTACTGGCAAGCTTTCCATCTGTCAAAAGCAGGGCAAATGCATCACAGTCAATATCCTTGGGCTTGGGTGCAAAGAGCTTACGCTGCTGCACAACCGCATCCCAGCCAAGTCCGACAATAACCTTTGAAAGACCGGGCTGTTCCTTGGAAAGGCTGACCTTCTGTCCCTTTTGAAGCTTTACCGACATGATTTTTTCCTCCTGTCACTTATTCTGCATCAATGCCGTAGTGTGCGCAAAGAGCAGCCAGACCGCCCTGGAAACCGCTTCCGATCGCATTGAATTTCCACTCGCCATTGTGTCTGTAGAGCTCTCCTACGACCACTGCCGTCTCAATTGAGAAGTCTTCTCCCAGATCATAATGGATCAGCTCTGCTCCTGTGCTCTCATCAATAATGCGGCAGTATGCATTGGAAACCTGGCCAAAATTCTGACGTCTGCTTTCTGCATCGTAAATGGTTACAGTCACTGCAATTTTTTCAACATTTGCCGGAACCAGGCTCAGATCAACTGCGATCTGTTCGTCATCGCCTTCTCCCTCTCCGGTACGATTGTCTCCCATATGCTTTACGGCACCACTTTCATGTTCCAGATTGCCATAGAAGATAAATTCTTTCTCTGTCGGGCATTTTCCGTTTGCAGCTGCAAGAAAGGCAGATGCATCCAGATCAAAATCCGCTCCCGAATCAAATGCATTTACATCCCATCCAAGGCCTACTACGATCTTCTTCAGTCCAGGATTATCCTTTGTCAGACTTACCTTCTGTCCCTTACTCAAATTAATTGGCATAATTTTTTCCTCCTTATTTCTTTGCGGTCATGCAATATTTCTGGTTAAACTCTTCTTTGATCGCTTCCAGACGTTTTGTATCTTCTACTCTCTGCTTACGGGCATTTTCCTGAATTGCTCTGGTCTCATCGATACCATTCACAATGGTTCTCCAGGTGGTTTCCAGAGTCTCGATCTTAATTGAGCTTCCTGATGCCATCGCTGCTGTCATCTTAGACTGCTCAACTGTATTCTTTGCATTCTTGACCAGAAGCTCATTGGTCTTTGCATCCAAGGCCGCCATAGACTCTGCCTGAATCCTCTGTCTCTTCAGCATCATTGCCTGTGCCAATGCCTGCTTAAATACCGGAAGGGTAATGATAAATGCAGAGTTGATTTTCCGAACCAGGTTCATATTGCTGAATTCCATGGTTTTGATCATCGGAATTGACTGAATGGCAACACTTTCTGCTGTTCTCAAATCCATGGTTCTCTGCTCCAAGAGCATGAGACACTGGTTTAATTCTGTAATTTCAAACTGAATGGAATTGTCTCCTGTCTCTTCCATCTCAGCTGTTTTCTGGTCAATGTAAGCCTGCAGTTCACGGCAGCCCTGCTCTCCTGCCAGAATATATTTGACCAGCTCATGGTAGTAATTGACATTTGCCTCAAACATCTGATCCAGCTTTCTGTTGGACTGACGGATCTCGGATTCATACTGCTTGAGCTGAACATAGATCTTATCGACCTCATCTCCCATGGTATGGTACTTATCCAGAAGCTGATCCAGTTTCTTTCGAAGATTGCCAAAAAGCTTGCCGAAAAGTCCCGGATTTTCTTTGATCTCCTCAATATCAAACTGATCCATGATCTTGGCCAGGGCTGTAAGCATCTGGCTGGATTCATCCAGCTGTGCCATGCTCATGCTGTTCAATACCACATCCGATGCTTTGGAGATCTCCTCGGCTGCATGGGAACCAAAGGTAACAATGGATTCCATATTGCCGATATCAATCGTGCTGACAATCGCATCCACCTCTGCCGAATTTGTCAGCTCTGCATTCATCTGATTTCTGTCTGCTACTATGTCATACTCCTTTACAACCATTTCGTTTTTTACTTCCGGCTGGCTGTTCAGTGTTGACTGTGAAGCGGACGTTTTGCTAAAGTCAATTCCCATATTCAAATACCTCTCTTAAATATTTTTTCCCGCCAGGAATGGCGGTTACTGTCTTTCTCCGATATTGTCTTAAAATCCGGAACCTGCAGATCATAAAGATACTCTCCGATCTGATGCTCTTCCAGATGTATTTTATTCAAATTCAAATACTTTTCCAAACACTGATAGCCTGTCGGAACAAAAAAGAGCACATCAAAGCCCAGCATGTTCAAAAAAACAGCCCTTATCGCATCCTCTAAAGATAAAACAGCTTCTCCCGTAACCAGATAAATCAGCTTGGGGTTCTTCTTTGTAAAATCAAACTTCTGAATCAGTCGCAAAAGATCCTTTTCCAGATTCAAGGCTACTGCTATGATGGTATATTCCGTTCCGTTCTCAAAGGTTCCCCGAATGATTCTCTCCTCGATCAAAAGCTGCAGTTTCTCTAAAAGATGATCCTGTATGGACTCCCTCAAGAATCCATACTGATAAGCAGAATGATCCTTGATCCTTTTCTTCTGCAATCTGCCATTGCGATAAAACTCTGTAGCATAAGCTTTGATCGGATTCGCCGTCAGGGAAGTGATCTGCGGAACTCTGTCGATCAATCTGCTGTCCTCTGTCAGAAGCTTCTTGATGCTGCTCCAGTATTCCTCCTGCTTTCCGTCCTTTACTCCACTTACCTTTGCAAAAATAACCGGCATGTTTACCCTCTCTTCACTTGTACTGAAGTTCGGACGGTATTTTAATTCTTCCTCCCAGAGAATGGGAATTTCCTCATACATGGTCTGCAGCTGAATGGCATTTGCCTTCTCATACTGCTGATTCCGGTAAATACCGCTGTCCTGATAGAGGAGCTGATCCAGCTCCCTTTCTGCATGGTAAGCTGCCGTAGCCATCTGAAGACTGCCCTTTTCCTCCGGAAAGCGAAGCAGATTCAGGGACTCAGAATAATTTACTTCATACAAAAGCCGATCCTCCAGGCAGCAATTCTGGTTGCGGTTCGGATTGAAGATCAAAACATCCACCGGCATTCTGGCCAAAAACCTGCAGAAAAAGGCCTCATATTCTGTTTTGCAGCCTCCCATATAAAAGAAGCAGGCAATCTGCGGCATTCTCCAATTTGCAAAGAGGCTCTGGTAACGCCTGAGCCAGCATAAAAGATATACTGCCTTATTGCTCAGCCGGTTCAGATTTGCTTCCGGCTTTTTGCTCTCTTCCAGAAGCAGATCTACAAATGCCTGACGAGCCAGGGCCTGCAGCTCCGATCCGGCAAGAAAGCTCAGATTCGAAGATAGATCCAGAATCAGCTGATCAAGCCTCTGATAATTTCCCCTGTGAATTTTCTGAATTTCCTCTGTTGTCGGGAGCTCGATCGACTCATTTATGATCAGAAGCGGTCTTTTGCATGCCTTGATCTCTGCCTGCAACTGATAGAGCTCATTCTGATAGGTCAGCTTATCTTCAACGCCCCTTATCCTGCAAAAGCAGTTATAGAAAAAGTCAGGATCAGGACCCCGAAGTCCGCTGTCCTTTCTCACATCCTCCAGGATCTTTCCTGTGATCCAGGCATTCGTACAATTCTTCCATTCTGCTTTTTTGCCGTAGAGCCGTTCCCTGTCCCCTGCCTCCTGAATTTCCCGCCTGATCGTCCTCAGGCTGAAGGAAGGCGGAAAAGCGGTCATTCCTTCCAGCTTTGCTTCCTTTGATCTTGCAGAAAGAGGATCCAGCTTCAGATAATCCCCATCTCCCTGATATTGAAGAAGAAGAATATCACAGCCCGCAAGGGAGAGAACATTCATCAGGAGCAACTCATAATTGCTGATGCTTCCCTCATATAAAATCTTGGGCAGCTTCTCCTCTCCCAGATTATGGACAATTCTCTCAAACTTATAGTAGAGCCAGCACATGAACTTAATATAGGCATTTTTCAGCATATTGTCATTTTTGCCGCTCTTCTTAAGCTCCGCCAGGGTGTCATATATCGCTGCTGAGACATTTTCTCTCTGGGCCTGGGTCATCCGGGGAAGCCATTTTTTCAGGCTCGTACCGATAAAGCCCATGCTCAGCTCAAAGTCCATGCCCATTGTTTCATTATAATAGGCAAGATTCTGATTGTCCGGATTTTGCAGGCGACCTTCTATAATGACCCCCTTTTGGCGGGCACTTTCATAATAACGTAAAATAAAGTCGTGAATTTCTCTGCTGTAAGCATTGATTCGATAGAAATAAACACCCTTCTCCCTGCGTTTTCCCAAATCAAGAAAAAAATCGTTCAAATTTGTTATTTCTACCTGCTTCAGCATAACCTTTTCCTTAGTTTCCTTATTTTTCTTCTTTCTTACTCATTTTTTGCCTTATTTCTTGTTCATGATAAGCTTTCTGATCATATCGATCGGAATAACCAAAAATGCAAAAACAAGACAAGTCAGCCATGCCTGTGGGCTAAGAGGCTCAACACTCAATACCTCGCCGCCAAAGCTTACAAAGATAAACTGAAGGACGAGAATGGATCCCATAACACGAAGGAAGTTCTTATTGCGTCCTATATGCTCAAAGGGATTGATATGACCTGTTCTGGCATTAAAGCCATTAAAGGTAATCGCCATCATAAAGGTTGCAAATACAGCGGACTTCAAATAAGTTATATCAACATCTCCAAAGAGATTTCTCACCGGTGCAAGGAACAAAATCGATAAGCAAATAAATGTAATATAAAATGCACTGATCAGAATCTCTGTCATCATTTCTCTTGTTACGATGCTTTCTGAACGGGGAACCGGCTTATCCTTCATATATTCCTGAAGGGCTGGCTCACTGCCGAAGGCAATTGCTGCCAGGGTATCCATTGCCAGATTGACCAGCAAAAGCTGAATTACCGTAAGAACCACATTTTCTCCAAGCATAGGTCCGAGGAAGCAGGTAAGAACTGCCGCAACATTAACCGTCAGCTGGAAGATCAGGAATTTACGGATACTCTTGAACATGGTTCTGCCATAAAGAATCGCCTTCTCAATAGAAAGAAAATTATCATCCAGAATCGTAATATCTCCGGCCTCTTTTGCGACCTCTGTTCCGCTGCCCATGGCAAATCCGACATCAGCCTTCTTCAGAGCCGGTGAATCATTTACACCGTCTCCCGTCATGCCAACAACATAATCCATTTCCTGGGCAATTCTTACCAGGCGACTCTTGTCTGTCGGAAGTGCTCTGGAAACAACTCTCAGATGAGGCAGAATCGCCTTCATCTCCTCATCGCTCTTTTCTGCCATCTCCGCAGAGGTCAGAGCAACATCGCTGTCCTCTGTCAAAAGTCCGGCTTCTCTTGCGATTGCAACTGCCGTTTCCTTTCTGTCACCGGTTACCATAACAACCTGAATGCCGGCATTCTTTACTTCTCTGATTGCCTCAACGGCTTCTTTTCTTACATTATCTCTGATGCTGAGTACGCAAACCAGAGTCAGGTCTCCTTCATCTGTACTGCCCTCACACTTGGCTACTGCCAAAAGTCTCATGGAGCGTCCGGCCTGTGTATCCATATAAGCTGTCAGATAGTTCTTTTCTACCAGCTCCTTCACATTACCGTTTTCATCCACATAGTGGCTGCATCTTTCGATGATCTTCTCCGGAGCACCCTTGATATAAGTAAGACTCTTTCCCTCCTTGGTAAGGGTAACGCTGGAGTATTTCTTGCTGGAATCAAAGGCATTGAAATTCTTAACATCCTCTTTGTTCAGAAGATTGGTCGCCTTTTCCTCCAGAAGGAAGGACATCAATGCACGGTCTGTGCTGTTTCCTCCGATGATCGTATCATTCGAAACCGCTGCACTGTTATTGATTCCGATACCGGTAATAATATCTCCTGCAAGGCCGCTGTGAATCTCATCCAGCTTCTTAAAGGTTGTAACATTTCCGGTCGTAAGCTCAACTACAGAAAGGATTCCTTCTGTAATGGTTCCTGTCTTATCTGTAAAAAGAAGGCTCAGGCTTCCGGCTGTCTCCAGACCATTGATCTTTCTGACCAGGACATTGTCCTTCGCCATCTTCATACTCTGGAAGGAAAGAAGGATGGAAGTCAGCATAGGCAGACCTTCCGGCACAGCACATACAATGATGGTTACCGCAACGGTTACCGTATTCATAATCAGACGAATCCAGCTATACGTATCTGCAGGAAGATCTCCTGTTACAAAGGTCTTCAGCAGAATACCGGCCATGATCAGAATGGCACCAATATAACCGAACTTGGAAATCTGTTTTGCCAAAACACCCAGCTTCAGCTGAAGCGGTGTCTGTCTGGTATCCTCCTGCACTTCAAGGGCAAGCTCACCAAAGAGGGTCTTGTCACCGACTACCTTGATCTCCATATAGCCTTCGCCACCGACAACAACTGTTCCTCTGTAGGCATAATATTTGTTCAAAAGATCCTTGGTATCATAGTCTGCGCCTTCCGGACATGCAATTTTATCTGCTTCTTCTGTTTCACCGTTTAAGGCTGCCTGATCTACCTTCAGATCACCCTCTACTATAATACCGTCGGCCGGAATCTTGTCGCCTGCCTGGAGATATACGATATCCCCAACGACAACTTCGCTGACATGCAGCTCCTGAAGCTGACCGTCTCTGATGACCTTGGCCATTTCCTTGGCTTCTTCTTCTTCCTTCAAAGCCGACGCTTTATTTTCCTGTTTATTTTCACTTACCGACGCAACACCGTTTGCAACGATGATCGCAACCAGGATTCCAACCGGCTCAAACCATTCTGCCTGTCCCAGGAAGAAAAGAACCACCTGTACTGCCAAAGCGACCAGCAGGATCATGATCATAGGATCCTTAAATCCCTCCAGGATCTTTTTCCATAAAGGATCCGGCGGAATCTGTGTTAATGCATTATTACCATGCTGCTTGCGGCTCTCTTCTACCTCTTGCGCTGATAATCCCTGAATTTTCATTCAATTTCTCCTCGTAACTCTTTTCATTGCGAAGCTTAAAAAGCTAACAACTGCTCCCGATGAAAGAAGACCGGCTTTTGGCTTATTTTCTGTCTTTTTATCTTTCTGCCGGTATTCTCTCAATCAACTTCCATTTAATCACAAAGTAGGAAAGTATGCAAACTCAGCATGTAAATTCTCTCCTGCATTCTCCTCTAACCGGCAAGAAGGGCATTGCACTTTTTCTCATTTCCCCTTACAATTTAAAAATTAATTCAATTCATTTAAAGCCTCAAAGCAATTTTTCAAGCTTTGTCTTAGGCTATACCGCTAATAAGTACTTCCCATCTAGTACACACAAAAGGATTTTATCGTAAAGGACTTTGCAACAATGGAAAAAAAATACCTGAACGCTGAAGAAGCATTGGAAAAACTCAAAAAAGGCAATCAAAAATATCTGACCCAGGTCCAGGGCAGCGGTGACATTTCTCCCCAGAAGCGTCTGGATACCGCCCGCCATGGTCAGGTTCCCTACGCAATCGTAGTGACCTGTTCGGATTCCCGTGTTATCCCGGAGAAGATCTTTGCAACCGGCATCGGCGAACTCTTTGTGATCCGTGTAGCCGGCAATGTGATCGGCTTCCACGAGATGGGCAGCATCGAATATGCGGTTCACCATCTGAAGTGTCCTCTCCTGCTGGTAATGGGACATACCAATTGCGGTGCCGTTGGTGCTGCATTAGAAGATGTAAATGAAGGCGGCTTTATCAGCGGCATCATTGCTGAGATCCGTATGGCCATCCAGAATGAAAAGGATCCGCAGGCAGCCTGCCTGAAAAACATCGAAAACAGCATGAACAAGATCCGCAGCAGTCTGAATATGTCTGAGCACGATCCGAATGCGGTTCGCATTGAAGGTGCAGTATATGATATCGAGACCGGAAAGGTCAACTTCCTATAATTCCGCTTCCCTGCGGAAGTAAAATCTCAATACAAGAAGTTTCCTATAAGATGGGTTATAGGACAAAAAAAGCGGATGCCCCGGTAATCGGAACATCCGCTTTCAATTATTATCTATCCGTTTATATTCGGGAAGGGCTGACAAAATCAGCCTTCTCTTTTCTGCTATATCTTAAGCAGTTTGTTTTACTGTTTTTCTCTCTAAGCCCTTCTGGATCACACAGCCTCCTGCGATCAATACGATACCGACAATATCTGTCATTAAAGCCGGATCAATCAGAAGAAGACCACCGAGTGCCAGCATCACTCTTGTGAATACAGGCATCTTCACCATAAGATAGCCCTCCAGAGATGCTGCCAATCCAAATACACCGATCAAAGAGGTGATGAAGATCTGAACTACACTCAACGGTGTCGTATCGATCAGGAGCATGGCTGGATTAAAGCAGAATACATAGGGCACGATAAATACCGCAATCGCCAGCTTTGATGCCGTGAATGCTGTTTTCATCGGATTCGACCTTGCAATCGCAGAACCGGCATAGGCTGCCAGAGCAACCGGCGGTGTAATATCTGCTACGATACCAAAGTAGAATACAAAGAAGTGTGCCGCCAGAGTCGGAACACCCATACGTACCAGAATCGGTGCACAGGTTGCAGCCATAATACAGTAATTTGCTGTGGTCGGAACACCCATGCCAAGTACGATACAGCAAAGCATGGTAAGCAAAAGAGCAATGATCAGTCTTCCATTTGCCAAAGTAATGATTCCATTGATCAGCTCATTTGCAAGACCTGTCATGGTAATACAGCCGGAAATAATACCTGCCACACCACAAGCTGCCGCTACTGTTATTGCACTACGGCCGCCTGCTTCCAGGGCATCAATGCATTTTGTAAGAGAAATACGGTTTTTCTTATCAAACAAGCTGACAATAATGGATAAAATAATTGCATAGCTTGCTGCCTTCTGCATGGTCATGAAGTTTCCTGATACCCAAACGACCAGCATGACCAAAGGAAGAAGAAGATAAACCTTTTTGATCAGGATCTTAAAAATCGGAAGCTCATCTTTTGGAATACCGGACAGGCCAAGCTTTTTCGCTTCCAAATGTACTGAAATAAAAATTCCGGTAAAATAGAGAACTGCCGGCAAAATTGCACGTGCAATGATATTGGAATAGGGCACGCCTACAAAATCTGCCATCAGGAAGGCTGCTGCTCCCATGATCGGCGGCATGATCTGTCCACCTGTGGAGGAAGCTGCTTCTACCGCACCTGCAAATTCTGCCTTATATCCCGTATCCTTCATCATAGGGATCGTAACAGAACCGGTCGTTACCGTGTTTCCTACGGAAGATCCGGATACCATACCGCAAAGAGCGGAGCTGATTACGGCTACCTTCGCAGGGCCGCCTGCGTATTTACCGGCTACACAGTTTGCCATCTGGATAAAGAAGTTTGAAATACCTGTTCTTTCCAAAAATGCTCCAAAAATAATAAATACAACAATATACTTGGAGCATACATTGACCGGGGTAGAGAAAATACCTTCCTTTGTATAGAAAAGATTTCGTACAAGATATCTCACTCGGCCAAAGAATTCCGGATTGGTCAGTCCGACTGTTAAGGCATAGATCAGGAAAAATCCTGCAACAACGAGAATCGGGATACCAACACAACGTCTGGTCAGCTCAATAAGAGCAGCGATACCGACAATACCGATCACGATCTGATATGGCTCAAATCTGGTTCCCTGATTGATGATCTGATTGGCATTAAAGGTAAAGTAGAGAAAGGATGCCGTACCTAAGATCATAAAGATAATATCTGATATCGGCATGTAGTTTTCTCTGGTATCTCCCTTCTTGGCAGGATAGGTCAAAAAGCCCATCATTACAATCAAGCCCAGGAAGGAAGTCAGACGGATCTCCTCAAGAAAGGTTGCAAATAAAGTTACATAAATACACCAGAGAGAAAATAAGGTCAAAATGATGCGTATCGCCATTTTGTATTTACCGGTCCAAATACGAATATTTGACTCTCTGTCATATTTTTTCATGATGGAATCCACATCTGCTTCGACATCTGTCTGGGAAGCCGTATTTTCTGCAGGAGATGTATCCACCTTCATGTTTAGATATTTACTCATACGCTTTACTCCCCTTTCGTGTCTACTGTGATTCCATGCTCTTTAAAGTAGCGGGCTGCTCCTTCATGGAAGGGCACCGTCATACCTTCTGTTGCATTTTCAAGAGATAATTCCTCTCCCTTAGCATTCTCTTTTGCAATATCATCCATATGATCAAAGAGTGCTGCCGTCAGGTCATAGGCTGTATCATCATCCATTGATGCCGATACGATTACCGTTGCTTTTACAGTAACAGTCTGAACTGCCTCATCCTGTCCCGGGTAGGTTCCGGCCGGAATTTCATAAGATGTATAATAGGGGCAGCTATCAAGAATCTTCTCTCTTATTTCTCCGTCAATGTTGACAAGGTATACACCATTGGTGGTTGCCAGCTCTGTGATCGCCGTAGTCGGCGCTCCGGCTACAACAAAGGCTGCATCAATCTTGCCATCCTTCATTGACTCCTTGCTGTCCTCAAATGACTGATACTGAGGCTTGATATCATCAATGGTAAGTCCTGCTGCCTCAAGTACATCGATCGCATTAAAATATACGCCGGAGCCTGCTGCACCGATGGATACGCTCTTTCCTTTCAAATCCTCAACACTCTTAATATCCGGATCCATGGTAAAAAGCTGTACTGTCTCTGCATAGAGACCACCAAGCACTCTAAAGTCATGCGTTGCGCCATCTGTCTCAAATGCTCTGACACCATCCCATGCATAAGCCATAACGTCTGACTGAACAAAGCCCAGCTGATAATCTCCATCCTGAATAGACTGCACATTCACCTTGGAACCGCCTGTCGATACCGCTGTAACCTTTGTATTTGAATAAGTTGTCATATACTGGGCAAGCACACCACCATAAGAATAGTAGGTGCCGGCTGTACCACCGGTACCAAACATCAAGCGTTCTTTTCCGCTGGAACATCCAGTCAGAAGACTGCATATTAATGCAAGCAAAAGGCATAATGCCCCTAGCCTGCCCAGTCTTTTTCTCTTCTTTTTGCCCTTTAAAATAGAACTTCTATCTTTAATCATAGGCTCTCTCCTCCCTAGTTTTCATATTTATGCATAATTATAGCAAATAATTTATAATTTTACACTATCATATACAATTATTACAATTCCCCTATTGAAGAAATTTATTAAAAACGATAGAATAAATTTATTAGACACTTTGAACACAAGTTCAGAGTAAAAGAGATTATATGAAAAATTTTGGAGGATAGAGATAAGATGTCAAATCGCAGATACCCTGTTATCACCATCAGCCGAGAATTTGGTGCCGGTGGTCGCAGTATCGCCAAATCCGTTTCCGAAGCGCTTCAGATTCCGTACTTTGACAGAGATTTTGTAAAGCAGACTTCCAGTGAAAGCGGCTACTCTGTTGAAGATGTTGAACGTGAGGGAGAAACACTGAGCCTGAAAAGCAAGTTTCTGGATGAGATCCTGAACAATACCGCCAGCTACCATAGCTCTCACGATGTCATTTATGAAGCACAGAAGGAACTGGTATTAAAGCTTGCGCAAAGTGACTGCATTCTGGTTGGCCGTTGTTCCAATATCATTCTGCAGGAGGCAGGCATTCCAAGTCTGGATGTTTTCCTCTACGCAGACCAGGAATCCCGCATTGCCCACATAAAAGAACTGGGCCTGAACGGCGATGAGGATCCCAGAAAATGCCTGCTCAAAACAGACAGCCTTAGAGATACCTACTACAAGACTTATACCAAGCATGTCCTGGGAGATTATCATGATTATGATCTGATTCTCAACACAGGAATCGTCGGATATGATAAATGTGCTGAGCTGATCGTAGATATTGCAAAAAAATACGAAAACTCCAACACAAAATAATCAGGACAATATTTTATTTTCTATAGATATGATTTAATGATATCGTTATGATGAAAATAAGTAACTGATACAACTAACTGAAAAAGGGAAGCCTCATTGAAGAGGCTTCCCTTTTTTTTCAGTCATTTACATTTAACAGACCTTTTTATTGAGTTTTTGGATCTTTTTCTTAATTTTTCTTCTTTACAATTGCGCAAAATTCTCGGTTGTTTTTGGTATGTACAAAAAGATTCAAAAGAGACTCAACTGCCTCTTCCTGCTTCTGGCCATTCAGACCGCGGCGCATGAGATAAACAGCCTCCCTCTCCTCCTGGTCGAGAAGAAGGTCCTCTCTTCTGGTTCCGGAACGTACGATATCAATTGCCGGAAAGATTCTCTTCTCTGACATCTTACGGTCAAGGATCAGCTCCATATTACCGGTTCCCTTAAACTCCTCGTAAACCACATCATCCATCTTGCTTCCCGTATCAACCAGAGCCGTTGCCAGAATGGTCAGACTGCCGCCCTCCCGCATATTTCTGGCTGCTCCGAAAAAGCGCTTCGGCATATGCAAAGCTGCCGGATCCAAACCACCGGAAAGGGTTCTTCCGCTTGGCGGAACTGTCAGGTTATAAGCCCTTGCCAGTCTGGTGATGGAATCCAAAAGGATCACGACATCCTTTTTGTGTTCTACCAGTCTCTTTGCCCTTTCGATAACCATCTCTGATACTCTCTTGTGATGCTCCGGCAGCTCATCAAAGGTAGAATAGATCACTTCTACATGATCCCCCTGGATGGACTCCTTCATATCTGTTACCTCTTCCGGTCTCTCATCGATCAGAAGAATGATCATATGCATATCCGGGTTGTTTTTCTGGATGGATTTTGCCACCTGCTTGAGCAAGGTAGTTTTTCCGGCCTTAGGAGGAGAAACGATCATACCTCTCTGTCCCTTTCCAATCGGAGACACCAGATCCACGATGCGCATGGAGGTATCTGCTCCAGCTCTTTCCAGCCGAATCCTCTCATTCGGAAAAATCGGTATCATATCCTCGAAATTTCTTCTTGTTCTTGCCTCCATAGGCGGACGGTCATTGATCTGATCAATATGGATCAGGGCACTGAATTTTTCTCCGGATGCCTTTCTTCTGGTTGATCCGGTAATAAAATCACCCGTTTTCATATTGAATTTGCGGATCTGAGAGGGAGATACATAGACATCATTATCGCCGGGCAGGAAATTATGACTACGGATAAAGCCGTATCCATCCGAAAGCACCTCCAAAATACCCCGGACGCTTCTCGGCTCATCTCTTCTTTCTGCTTCTTCCGACCAATCTGCGGCATTTGGAAGCTTCCTTTCTTCCGCATCTGCAGAATAAGAATATTTTTCAATTCTCTCTTCCTGCTTGATCTCCTCCCCTTGTTTTCCTTCTTCTCTATGCTTTATCTCTTCCTTCTCTTTTTTCTCCTCTGCCGGCTGCCTTATCTCTTCCCTTTTCTTTGTATAGGACGCCGTCTTTCTTTCTCCTTGCTGTCTTTGATTATCGAAGGCTCTTCTCTTCCTTCCCTGATAAGAGGACCTTCGATCTTCTGTTACAGCTTTATTTTCTTCCGGCTTCTTTGCTTCTGCTTTCTCCTTTTCTGCTTCCTTTCCTTCCCCTATTTTCTCTTCCGTCCTTTTTTCTTTCGTTATTTTCTCTTCCGGCTTTTTAACTTTCGCTATCTTCTCTTCCGACTTTTTATCTTCTCTTGTTCTCTTGCCTGCCGGCTTTCTTCTTCCCTGTTTTTTCTCCGCAGCTTTTCCATCTGCTTTCTTTTCACTTACAGTATTTTTTTCTGCCGTATTTTCTTCTGCTGCATTTTCTTTTACGATATTCTCTCTTACTGTAACCTCTTTTATATTCTTTTCTTCTGCGGCCTTTTCCCTCTCGTCCTCCTGACACATTCGATCGATCAGCTCTGATTTTCGCATTGCCGAAATGCTTTTCATTCCTCTTGCTTTGGCAATTTCTCGCAGTTCTTTCAAAGGAAGGCTTTCATATCTTTCACGCATCATAACCATCATCACCTTTCACTACAGGTCCCTTTATCATTTTATATAATTGTATTCATTTCTATTTTTTGGAATCAGCAACTTTAGAATTGATTCAGACTGTCACATAGGGCCTCGCCTGCCGTCTTTTCAGTGACAGATACAGATTTTCTTAATTATTGGGGCATAGATATTCCCCATCACCCAAGGAAAAATGGGGCTTCTCTTCAATTCTATAAATTATACACTAAGCTTTTTTAAATAGAAAGTTTTTTTTCTTTTACTTTTCTTTCCTACTCTTCTTGAGTTGCGCCTTTTGGAATGATAAAATGGACAGCGTACCTTTATCCTTATAGAGGATTCCTCACGAATTTTCTGTAAGGTAAAAATTTTATACGAAAAGACTGAGAAAGCGCTGAGGAAGCAATTTCCAGCCAATATATATATAGTAAGAAGACATAATAGGAGTAGAAAATGACAAAGGCAGAAAAAGCACTAAAGCTGCATGAAGAATGGAATGGTAAGCTTTCAACAGAAGCAAAATCACCGGTAAAGACAAGTGAGGATCTTTCCCTTGCCTATACCCCGGGCGTAGCCGAGCCCTGTAAAGTAATTGCAGAGGATCCTGAGGCCGCATACAAATATACCATGAAGGCAAATACAGTTGCCGTAATCTCTGACGGAAGTGCTGTTCTGGGTCTTGGCAATATCGGCCCACTTGCTGCCATGCCGGTTATGGAAGGCAAATGTGTTCTTTTCAAGGAATTCGGCGGTGTCAATGCCGTTCCGATCTGTCTCGATACACAGGATACTGAAGAATTGATCAAGACTATTTCTTATCTTGCACCTTCTTACGGCGGCATCAATCTGGAAGATATTTCTGCTCCCCGCTGCTTTGAGATCGAAAGCAGATTAAAGGAAATGCTGGATATTCCTGTTTTTCATGATGATCAGCACGGTACAGCCATCATCGTTCTTGCCGGTATTATCAACGCACTTCGTGTTACCGGAAAGAAAAAAGAAGACTGTGAGGTCGTTGTCAATGGTGCCGGTTCAGCCGGAATCGCCATTAGCAAGCTTCTCCTCCGCTATGGTTTTCAGCATCTTACCCTCTGTGACATCCGCGGTATCCTTTCCAAATCCAGCGAAGGTCTGAACCCGGTTCAGGAGGAAATGCTTCAGTATACAAACCTTTCCAACAAGAGCGGCAGCCTTGCCGATGCCCTTGTTGGTGCTGATATTTTTGTCGGGGTTTCCGCTCCCGGCATCGTTAGTGCCGATATGGTCAGCAGCATGAACCAGGATGCAATCCTCTTTGCAATGGCCAATCCGGTTCCGGAAATCATGCCGGATCTTGCAAAATCCGCCGGCGCAAAGGTTGTCGGTACCGGACGAAGCGACTTCCCGAATCAGGTAAATAACGTTCTTGCCTTTCCGGGTATTTTCCGTGGTGCTTTAGAGGGACGCGCAAAGGCAATTACCGAGGAAATGAAACTGGCTGCGGCCAATGCCATTGCTTCTCTGGTCAGCGATGAAGAGCTCAATGAAAATTACATTCTTCCGGATGCCTTTGATCCCCGTGTTGCAGATGTTGTCAGCAAGGCTGTCAAAGATAATATCCGGTAGGTAAGCCTTATGTCAGATTCCATGCTATTCAAGCTGATCGTACTCTTCATGCTTGATCTGGTTGAAGGACCTCTTGCTACCGACCAGCTTTCCGAATTTCTGCTCACGCAGGATAGCGGTGATTACTTCACCTTCCGGAAACTTCTCGATGAGATGATTTCTTCCAATCTGATCAAAACAGAGACGACCTATAACCGAACCCTCTACCGGATTACCTCTACCGGTAAAAATACATTAAAATATTACAATGATCACATTCCGGACGATGTCAGAAAGAATGTTATTTCCTATTTAATGGATAATGAAGTCGAGATCAAGGAAATTCTGACAGTCTACAGTGATTTCTATAAAAGCACAGACGGAAGCTATAATGCAAACTGCCAGATCCGTGAGCACAATATGACAGTTGTAAATCTCACCCTGTCCCTTCCGACCAAACGCCAGGCCGAAGCAGTCTGCCAGCAATGGAAGGAGCATTATTCTGATGTCTACGCTTACCTTATGGATACCTTGGTCAGATAATCATCAACACTAAAAAATTATAAGAATCCTTATAAGTATCAAAGAGATGGGGAGTGTCATAGTAATGATTTAGAAAATCATTACTATGGCCCTCCCCTTTATTATAGGAAAAAACATACTTAAAGTTGTTTTAAAAATCTCTTTTTTTTCTTCAATAAAAAATCCCGGAAGCAATAGCTTCCGGGATAACGACCCGTGCGGGACTTGAACCCGCGACCTCCGCCGTGACAGGGCGGCGTTCT
>CAVFAT010000019.1:69729-83344 GCA_963620785.1 Bacteroidaceae bacterium | reverse complement strand
AAATACGGGCTTTTTTTAACTTTTCTTTTCGTTAGGGCTATTCAGTTTTGGAAATTAAGGCTATCGCATAGCACGTGTGAGATATAATAGAATTTCTTATTTCGTTGTTTCTCCATTGACATCTTAAAAGTCAATTGATACGATACTAACAGTATCTAAACTATTAATTCTAGAATAATTTTGTCGTTTATAGCGACATTCGGAGACATTTATGAAAAAACTATCTGTAGATAAAATGGTAAAAACCATTATCAAACTAAGAAAAGATAAAAATCTTACCCAGGCTCAGCTGGCAAAAATGACCGGCATGAACCGCGGTATGGTCAGCCGCCTGGAAAGCTCCGATTACATCCCTTCCATCAATCAGCTTCAGGCTATTGCAGAAGTACTTGATTTCGAGGTGGTAGACCTGTTCGAAGAACCGGAGGAATTACTATCACCGAAAGCCAGGCTTGATAAAAAATACAACATTGCCGTGGCCGGCACCGGATATGTAGGGCTTTCTATTGCTACTCTCCTTTCTCAGCACAATCATGTAACAGCCGTTGACATTGTTCCTGAGAAAGTAGACCTGATTAATCAGCACAAATCGCCGATTCGGGATGAATACATTGAAAAATACCTGGCAGAAAAAGATCTTGACCTTACCGCCACACTCGACGGTGAAGCTGCCTATAAGGATGCAGATTTTATTATCATCGCTGCTCCGACCAACTATGACAGCAAGAAAAACTTCTTCGACTGCTCAGCTGTAGAGGCAGTTATCGAATTAGTATTAAAAGTAAATCCGGATGCTATCATGGTTATCAAATCCACCATACCCGTAGGATATACCGCATCGGTAAGAGAAAAATACCATACAAAAAATATCATTTTCAGCCCGGAATTTCTGCGTGAATCCAAAGCTCTGTATGATAACCTGTATCCATCCAGAATCATCGTTTCCTGTGATGAAGAATCAAAAGAAAAAGCACATATCTTTGCAGCTCTCCTTCAGCAGGGAGCAATCAAGCAAGATATCGATACCTTATTTATGGGATTTACCGAAGCGGAAGCTGTTAAACTCTTTGCCAACACTTATCTGGCTCTTCGCGTTTCTTACTTCAATGAACTGGATACCTATGCCGAAACAAAGGGCCTTAATACGCAGGAGATCATCAACGGTGTATGCCTGGATCCGCGTATCGGCAGCCACTACAACAATCCAAGCTTTGGTTACGGCGGCTATTGCCTGCCAAAAGATACCAAGCAGCTTCTGGCAAATTTCAATGATGTGCCGCAGAATATGATTACTGCTATCGTAGAAAGCAACAGGACAAGAAAAGATTATATTGCAGATCATGTATTGGAAATGGCCGGAGCTTACGAAGCCAACAGTCAATGGGATCCTGATAAAGAGGGCGAAAAAATCATTGGTGTTTACCGCCTGACCATGAAATCCAATTCTGATAACTTCCGTCAAAGCAGTATTCAGGGTGTCATGAAGCGTATCAAAGCAAAGGGTGCCAAGGTCATTATTTATGAGCCAACACTAAAGAACGGTGTGACTTTCTACGGCTCTGAAGTAATCAATGATCTGAAAAAATTCAAAAAGAAAAGCCAGGCCATTATCGCAAACCGCTACGATTCCTGCCTGGATGATGTAAAAGATAAGGTATATACCAGAGATATCTTCAAAAGAGATTAGTGTGACGATACTGTCAATCGTTTTTACAAATTCAATCCTTGGTGGGTCAATTCACAGTGTAAAAAATCAGATTTACATACAGAAATGACCCACTTGAAAATCAGATAATTTCTGAATTCAGGTGGGTCAGAATTAAGCGTAAAAGTGGGTCAATTTTACTTGACAATCAACACTTATTGGTGATTCTTTTAACAACAGTGACTTTAAGTTATCACTGGATTTATCCTCGATAGAATCGTTTAATCTTCGCGTTAAATGATATACATATATTTCATCAATATGCTCTACTGGATGTATAACCGAAAAAAACGACAGAAGTTCTTCTTCAAAAATATCAGGATCAAATCCCCTGTCATCTAGTTGAGCTTTGTTAGTTGCATGTTCAATATACTGAAAAAGTTCATCTTTTGTAATATCTAAGTACGCAGCAAACGAAGCAATCATACTTTCTTTTGTTCTTGTACCAATAAGCAATTCTCTTCACTCTCTATTTTTTTTAGTGCATGTTCAACAATATCCCTTGATTTTACATGTTTTGTCAAGCATTTAACGAATTCATTTATCATCAAACAGCGCTTTTCAGGATATGAAGAGGCTTCTGTGCATCCATTACTGATGAACTGAAGGTAAATGGTAAATAACTTTTCGACTTTTTTTATATATTGTTTATTCTACACAGTGACATCGTCATATAATGGCCATCAAATGTCAGGACTTCAGAAACGGTATTCCTGGAACTGTGTACACTGGATGCAATGTCCTTCTTGGTGTATCCGAGGTTATCAAGCTGTCCACATCGTGTCACCTCACATCTTAATGTGCTGTGGATAGCAGCTTGTTTGACAGGGTTTCCATCTGCCGGATTACATGCCCTTCGCTGGGCGCACTGCCTGACACCAATGTTACCTTTTAAAATTAAAGTCTAACCCAGATTTGCGGAGCATATCCTGATAGGCTTTTACGCTCTCCTTGCTCACTTTCTTGTCCTGTTGAATATAGCCGTGTAGACGTTCTCTTTTATGGAAGACAACATGAAAGCATCGAACAATCCACATGACAGGTAGCAAAACAGGAAGCCTCCTTAAAATCGGATACAGTTCGCTCATTCCGTTAAGCGGTAGAAATATACGTTCAAGCCAAATTCGTAGCTTCGCTTTATTTACATCCGTGCCTGCTCGTCTAAGTACTTTTGATTGCTGTAAATCTTCCTGCCTGCCAAATACACCACTTTCAAATAGGCGATCAGAAATCAGTTTAGACGCCTCGGTATGTTCTGCATCTTCAAACCACACATCCAACATATGCATGGTGTTTTTATAGAAACGGTCAAGCTGAAGCAGCCTCATTTTCTCTAAAACATATTTTTCATCGATGTCCGGATAGGCTCGTCTATAAACGTAAAGATCCAATGCCTGACGAATTCCTACTCCGGCATTGCGGTAATGCTTCGAAAAGTGAGTAAACAGATAGATAAGCGTATCTTCCGGGCTCATCTCGTAACAATGCGATTTATCGGTTTTCCGTGCGAATTGCCAGCATTCTCCGAAATAATCAAAGTAATCCTGATTGGATGGCTGAAAAAACAACTTATGCAGCTCGATATGCACGCCCTTGCCATTCCAGACATACTCATGGTCACTTTCGTGATCTTCTTCATATCCTTCTGCCAACATTAACGGGCGTATGCGCTCATACTGACCGATTCGCACCAGTATATCAATATCACCCATTGAACGCATTTCATTTGATGGGTAGAGGTTCTTCAACATACTACCCTTGAGCGGCATATAGTCGATATCATGTTCATCAAAGGTCTCACAAAGTTGTTTCAATGCGCTGAGTTGACGTACACTGACTGCCACCGCACCATAGAGTACCCTCCGCACATCTTCAGAAACCAGAACCCCGGATTTAGATAAACCGATAATCATTAAAGCTTCAATTTGCTGCATTCTGGCAAATTGAACATACTCGTCAATTGAAGCATCTGGACTTACATTGTCAGGTGCTCCACCTAATGCGGCATTGATTATTGATAATACACTCTTATGGTCGATCATGCGCTCCTCCTCTGACATTTAGAACAACTATACATTCTGGCGTTTCAATCTACTCCACCACACTCAAGCTCTCCACCCTCGTCAACGGTTCAACCTTCGCCTTGTTTCTGATTACAGATCCCATCAGGATATGACAGCCCGCACCGATCTCCACATGGTGGTCAATTAGTGCACCGACATTCAATATTGTTGCTTCACCAAGTTTCACGTAGCGGTTGACGACACATTTTGCTCGTATAATACAGCCTTCTGAAATCTCAGCGTCCGGGCTTATATATGCTGTCGGATGGATGAGCGTCGGTACGGTATAACCGCATTCTTGCAGCATCTGATGATATTTCATTCGACTCTCATTATTCCCCAACGCAACAATCCCGTGTCATACTTTTTCTCTCATCTCCGCAATCTGCGAACACAAGCCCTTGGAATTGGCTGTCGTGCAGATCAGAGATTAAAGCTACAGTGCAATTAGATGCGATGACATTACCAACTAAAATTCGATTTATCACCAGCCTTTTCCTTTTCTGTTTCCCTGTATCATATAACAACGACTTTCAGGAAAATCAGATTCATTCTTTTTTCCCAAGTTTCAGTTTACTCGCTACTGAACTCACGACGGTTTTAACTATTTTCCTATTAAAAATCCAAAACAAGGCAAAAGCCACCACAATATTTATTATATTCAGATATGTTTTTTTCATAAAACAGCTTATCAATAGTGCCACCATAATAAGGATCAACATAACCTGTTTTTTGTAATTTACATTGATTTTTTGAAATCTCTGGCAGTTAAACATCCGATAGAAGTATAGAGTTGCATAAGCAACCAATGTAGATACTGAACCGGCCCATATCCCAATCAGCTTTACAAATACAAGATCAATTGCCAGATTGATTCCAGCAGCGACCATAGTTGAAAGACCTACATTAGCCGTTTTCTTATGCGCAATATAAAGTCCACCAAAATAGGAAGACATCACGCAAAAAAACATAGCCAAAATCAGAACTGGCATCTGGAAATATGCCTCCTCATAGTCTCCTCGAATCAAAAGTGCAAACAAAATTGGAGTAGCAGCAATTAGTAAAACTGTACAACCAAACATAAGATCAAAAACCCAGTCCAGCATTTTAGTATAATACTGGTCAGTATCAGCATCTCCAGAAGCAATGGATGCATTCTCATGCCAAGCCATTACCAATACCGATTGTGCCGTTGACAGTAAATTGGGTATTTTATTTGCGACCGCATAAACTGCATTTGCCTCTACGCCAAGGAAACCTGTTATTACAAGTCTATCCGAAAGTTTCAGCACCCACCCTGAGAGATTATTAGGAACCATAGGCCATGAATAGCCTAACAAATCCTTGATATGTTTTCCTGAAACTCTTCGTAAGGACAAGTATCTCAGTAAATGAATTCGCCAGATAAGAAAAATCGAACTGACAATTTGTGCAGAAGCCATCGCAATAGTTATTCCCAGTAAACCCATTCCGAGCAAATATACCGCTACCACAACCGCAACCATGAAAGTTGCCGAAACAACAATAGAACTGGCAGAATACGCCTTGTTATCTCCTAATCCTCTAGCAATCTGCGAAACTGTCAGATAGATTGTATCAAAAAAGAAGTAGAAAATAATAAACAATCTTATTCCAAAGCCCCACTCAACAAAAAAGAATTGGACGATGATACTTGCCACGAGACTGATTGGTATTGTGACAATGAATATATTGGTAATTATATCCGATGACTTATCTTTATCCCCACGGCAGTCAATTAGGTATCTAAATGCAGCTGACTGTATCTGCAATGTAGCAATCGGTATAATCAACATTACAAGTGTCGCTATTAAATCATATGTGCCATATTCTTTCTTCGTTAAATACTTTGTTAGTATCGGTAGCGTGATAAACGCAAACAGTTTGGGAAGAAATCTTCCTATCGATAATATTATTGTATTTTTTGCAAGTTCTTTTTCTCTGCTCATTTATACGCTCATACCCTCGCTAATCGTTGATATAGAAGTAAGCTAAATTCAGCCCACGATCCTCTAAGTTCTTACCCGCTCTAATCGTAAAAAAATCGGCTCATTAATCATTATGCGTTGTAATGATAGTAAGGCGGCTATTAGCCTTGTTATTGATAGCGCCTGATCACTTTCTTGGACAAATTTGTTTTCTATTCCCAAACTATCACTTCTCTAATGCACTTTTTTAATAACAGTCTATGAAGCATTTCAACTTTTTTAATTGCATTTATTGCACAATCATAGTCTCCGCCATCATTTAAAAGCCAGTTCTGCGTTTTTCCAGAAAAATGTACTTTCTTGCCAAGCTGTCTCTTTTTTATAAGATTCATGATGCCGGCGTTACTTTCACAGAACACGGTGCCAAAATTTGGCTTCGATGTATCCTGTGATTTCCGACAAAAATCAAGACGCTCTCTCTTTCTTTGCTCAGATTCCGTTTTGTCCATCACTGGAAATTTTAATGTACAACCTAGGACAAGAGCATTGGAATTCTTAAACACGGATTTTCGGTATTCAAATCCACACTCGCCTTTCTCCAAGGTAATCACCTTACCACCTCTTAAGATATCAACAGAAAGAATATAGTCGGATATCGCTTGATTATAATTTCTTCCGCGCCCGGCATTCATCACTACAGCCCCACCAACAAGTCCAGGTACAGAATAAAGATACTCTATTCCTCCATACCCCTCTTCGTTAATATTGTTAATAAGGTACTGTAGACGGACAGATGCGCCAACCTTAAATATGCCATTGCCCTGAAATTCTAAAATCGGATTGAATTCTTTCAGGCTTACAACTGTGTCAAATTCGCGATCAGCGACCAACAGATTGGATCCCCCCCCGATAAAATATTCAGGAGATTCCTTTAAAACTAAGTTGATTAACTCATCAACCGATTCAGGAACAAGAAATCTTTTGGCTGTACCGCCTATCCTAATAGTGGTGTATTTACCTAGACTTTGATTTTCTAATGTTTTCATATATTCTAAGTCCTCATCTTTGTTCTTTTGTTTATATTGTATGCGCTTTTATAGCCTTTAGAAATTGCGATGAAAATCTCTCCCTGCTCAGTTTTATATATGCCTCGCTCTTGTTAGCAAGTATCTGGTAATTTTCATCATCTGAATAGTAATCTAGTACCTCATGTATCCGATTTTCATTGATAAATTTCTGTGATTCCGGCACATAATTGTCATTTAAACCACTCAAAGAAAGCAAACTTCCTACCTTGCTGCTTTTTTCTTCAGTTCCAAATGCTAAAAAAGGTCTCTTCTCAATAATGCTAAAGCATGTTCCATGAAAATATGTTGTAATTACTAAATCGGCTCTGGCGATCACATTTATCCACTCTAAAGGCTTAAGATCCGGCAAATTAATAAATTTTGGAGTGTAACTACCAATTGAGATTAAGTTGCAATCATGATGAAGTTCATGGTATAAATACCTGTTTAATTTCAAGTCATCAGACATCGCCACAATGGTTTTCAAATTTGGATTGTACTTCTTTTCTCTTTGCAATCTCTTATCAAAAAATTCTCTTGAAACCTGAAAGTCAAATAAAAATGTTGGATCAGAACAAATTACCGGCTTCAGAGATTTTGATAAATTTTCGATACCTTCTTTCGTCTGTGGATCTCGCACACCAATAAACTCATATTCTTCCAAAGTACCTGTGATTAAAGCTTGATGTTCTGCCGACAAAGACGAAAAGTCTTGACGGCATGAAGCAGCGTAGGACATCTTACGACAACCAAGATCACCTATCAGCCAATATGGTGTAGGAAATCCTCTGAAGCTGTTAAAATTCCAAATCTCATCACTGCCGACAATAATCAAGTCATATTTTCCTTTTACAAAGTCCTTAAAAGCCTCAATGGTATCGCTAAGACAATAATCCACAGACTTAACCATGAGTGGATCATCATGCGCGGTTTTAATGGCATCCTTTCTTTTCGACAAGAAAAGATATTTACCATAGTGGCGCAACTTTGCATTAAGAGACCAGTTATATGCATATTGATTGACCTCTTTTTTCATATGAAAATCTATGATTTCGGCAGAAATTCCTTCTTCCATATTCAGTCTGTTTACCAAAGCACATGACTGTAAATAAGCCCCATAATTTATTGAACGATGATAAGTCAAAATTCCAACTTTCATAATCATTCTCCTCTCCCCAAAATATCGGCGCAAAATTATTCGCTATCCCTGATATACCGAATGCCATTGCGGCACCCATCATCACGACAGATATGATAGAAAGCGCAATATATTTCTTGCTTTTTTCTTCATCACCTTTCGCAATAACATTTGACATCCTTGGAAAGGCAAAAATAACAATTAGCGAAATAATCATGCGAAGAAACACGATACTACTAAATGTTTGATTCAACTGTTCCTAATTATCTCGGCACCTTGATATCTCTCTGTTGCCATAGTTTTTAATGCCTAGCATTGCAACTAGTGTGAAGTAGTACGTTACAGTAAAGGTATATGAATATATCCCAATATTGCTAGCTCCAAGCCTTTTGGGAATATACGGTGATGTAATCAAAGGCAAAACCATCAATAAAATTTCATATGAGGCTTGGAATATAAAATTCGTTTTTACGCTATTCTTTTCCATTACCTTTCATTCAAGTTTCTTGTAAATTGCGCGTGTTTCTCCTCGATCTACCAATTTTAGTTGAGAGTATATTTTTAGCACATTCTCTGCATTTCTTTTGGCTGTAAATGTATGCAAAGCATATTTTTGGCCGCACTTAGCTACATCACAATATTTTTCTTTGTTAGCAAGGATAAACTTAAGTTTTTCTGCCAAATCGTGACTGTCCCCTTGTTTATAAAGAACACCATACCTCTCGCCTATTATTTCTTTTGTTCCGGCAGTGTCAGCACCGACAACCAAAGTTCCGCCCATCATAGCTTCAACAGTAACCCTGCCGAATGCCTCCGCTTTGGATGATACAATTGCAATATCAGAGTTTTTATAGATCTCTGGGAGATCTGTTCTAAACCCCAAAAAATGGACATTTTTTTCTAATCCAGAGTCCGAAACCAACTTCCGTATTTTCTCTTCAAATTCTTTACTTTGGCTTATACCAGCAATATTCAGTTGAAAGTTACTCAGATTATCTGCACCAATCTCACTTAAAGCCTCTATTACCTCTTCATGCCCTTTTCCCGGATCAATACGTCCTGCAAGTATTGCAGAAATTGATACTTCGGAAAACGCAGGAGTTCTTCTGCCATCATTATATTTGTCTGTAGGGATTCCATTGTAGATAACTTGAATTTTCGCATCCGGAGCAAGCCTTCTGTATTTATTTCCTACACTTTCCGAAATAGCAATAACTCTATCTGCTTGTTCTAGTCTTTTTAATGCCTTCTTCTTGTTCCAGAAAAGTTTTCCCAAATCTTCCTCAACAAATTCTCTGATATGCCATACAATTGGCACTTGCATTTTCTTCGCCGCAATAAATCCTACCGAGGCGGTAAATGCATTTATGTGGACAATATCAATATTTTTCTCTTTGATAATCTTGCAAATATCATTTTCAGCTTTTGCATTATACAAACGCTTTAATGTCCAGAATAATCTCTCTTTGAGTTTTCTTCTCTTTGAGGAAGCAACAACCCATGGATACCCTCTTACTGTGCAAAATGGTATGCCCCTCTCTTTAAGTTCAGTCTGCATCTTGCCATTTTTAAGTAGTACAACATATGGTTCGACGCCCATCTGGCGAAGTTCTTCAATCATTCCCAACAATGAATAACTTGCGCCAGATAATCCCTCATAAGTTGCTATAAATAAAACTTTCATATAGAATTTCTTCCTTTTTACTCAAAATGAGAATTCATTCCGATGTTCGAATTTGTATAGTTTTCCACAATTAACCATCATCGCAAGGAATACCCAAAAGTATGGCTCCATCCAGAAGGAACTAGAAAACATCAGCCTGCATAGGCAGAAGCAACCGAATGCCAATGTTAGAATTCCTCCTGTACCTCTGTTTCTTACGCAGGTCTTAATGAAATGATATACTATCAATATTAAGATAATACCGCCAAAAAATTTTCCAAAAGTAACTAGGATCTCAAGAACCATATTGTGTGCATATGGGTAATTAGGACTCAAATAATATCTGTCTCCAAATGCACCATACACTTTAAACAAAGAGCTTTCATTAATTAATTTAGTTAGCACTGGCCAAATTTTATCTTGTCGAGCGTAATCACTAGCCAAAATATCTCCAGTAGCAATCAAATACAAAGTCCTTGATTCGATTCCCATTGATGAGATAAAATTATACATCCCCATCATGATAATTCGCGAATTATAGATTAGTGCACCGGCAATCATTACTCCCAAGAAAATAATTCTTTCTACTGTTGCTTCCTTCTTCCAAATTAAATAGAATACAATAAATACCAGATAACCCAATATTGATGCTCTTGCTCCATAAACCACGCTGAAAAGCATAGCCAGAATACTGAAAATTAGCTTCCTTTTTTTCTTATCTTCGTGTAAATATTGTACAAGAAATAAAATTGCTGCGAGTTCCATCTGATAGCCAAAGTCCATCGCATAGTCATATGAGCCTTTAAGCATCGTTGGAATATTTAGGAAAAAGATGAAATACGGAATTGGCTTATAGGTTTCATATATTAATTCAACATCGGTTCCATACAAGCGAAAAATGTAGTAAGTATAAATACCTGCTCCCAAACCAAATACAGACGCTGCACTAAAACGGCCTCCATTATATATATCTTGATATCTATAGCTATACTCGGGATGAATTTCAATCGTAATTGCAAAAAAAGCTAGGCAAGCCAAAATCAAGAAAATCCCATCGAATCTTATGCCTTTGAGGTTGCCAAGTGTATAAAGCAGTAAAATCCCAAGGGCAGAAATCAAAATTACTCCTGCCGTAATAGTTGTACTAAACCCTATGGCAGTAGCACAATTAGTAAAGCTTGATTTACACATATAAAGGAAAGTTATTATACTTAACAGTGAAATATCCTTGTTTACATCTTTCCCGATTTTAAATCTAATTGTATTCAATGATATCCTTCCTCATCGGTTGCTGTTATTTTTTGTAAATTTTATCAAGACGGCTATATATTGAATCCTCTGAAAAATGTTTCAATGAA
Source organism: Bacteroidaceae bacterium (assembly GCA_963620785.1). Lineage (GTDB taxonomy): Bacteria > Bacillota > Clostridia > Lachnospirales > Lachnospiraceae > RUG14243. The sequence goes on along the minus strand of CAVFAT010000019.1, from coordinate 72,404 downwards.
AATGTACTTATAAATTCCTTATCATACTCGTCCCTATGCTCATAAATATGCTTCAAAGCTTTCTTCAAGCCATCAAAGTCTTTATAATCCACCTCTACTCCAAGTCGATCATCAAAGTTATCAATAACCGCCGCCGCCGTAGTAGTAGTAGTAGTAAGGCCACAGGCCCATGCTTCTATAATCGGAACACCAAATGTTTCAAATGTGCTGTAACAGATCAAATTATCAGAATTTGACACAATCTCAGCCGTCTTCTCGCGCGACTGACTTCCGACAAGTTTCACTTGTGTCTCAGCATGTTTTGCCTCGATAATCTTCTGAAGGTTATCCTTCTCTTCTCCTCCTCCAACAATTGTCAATGAGATGCCCTTCTGTCCCAAGAAGCAATCACAAAACGCTTCAATGATTTTATCGAATTGCTTTACCTTGACCAGCCGCCCTATAGCAACAAACCTATAATCATCATGGCTTTTCTTGCTCGGCTTAAAGAGTTCATTTACTATATTGGGAACTACTTCTCCATCCATTCCGGTAAGTTCCTTAACGGAATTCTTTAGTGGTGAGCCTACGCATATAATCCTATCAAGTACTCCACTGTATTTTTTATATTCTCTTAGTTCTATAGAATCGAGTTTCTTGCCCAGTACCTTTGTCCAGTGTTCTGTGGCTACCACCCGAACACCTTTGTCGTGATATTCTCTCAATGGATCAGCAATCATGAGCATGGCAGGATAATGGATATGTATAACATCAGGAACACCGCTTTTCTTTTCTATTGCAACAAAGAGTTTTCTCCACTGCTTGTTTCTGCCACTTACAAAGTAAATTGGAAAAACACGCGGTAAAAAAAAAGCAGATAAAACCGTTATTTGAACATTGTCTTCGTTCCACGTTTGAATACCACATTTACCTTTAATCCTTTTGATTGGATGCAATGAGCACGCAATATAATGAACTTCATTTCCGTAACGTGCAAGCATTTTTGCTTGCTCCAGCTCAAACGATCCTTTCATTTCATTCTCAGGAAGTGGATAGTTTCTCCCTATCACCCATATTACCATTGATGATGCCTCCTTCGCGCCGCTCACATCCGAGCTATAATTCTTTCTACGCTTTCACGTAAATCTAATACAGGGACAAATCCGGTATCTCTGTTCAAGCGTTCATATGAAACAGCCGTTGATGAAGTATCTGAGCCCGTTTCAAAGATTACAGGGGCAAGCTCCACTCTATCCCTCAACTTTGAGGCCACGGAGTTATATATCTCTTCAACCGTGTGCCCATGTCCGTTTCCAACATTATAAACTGGTTGCCAAGAGGGAAAGGCGGTATAAGAAACCGCAATAATTGCATTTACTGCATCCTCCACATCAAGGAATCCCATTTTCTTTTCCTGCCTTACAATTGTGATTGGCTCTTGATTTAACATCTGCCTCGCAAACCTATTCACAATCCTCTGATCAAACTCTGGTCCGATCAGACTTGCCATGCGAAGACTTGTATAACTCGTCTTACTCCCCTTGCAGATACTTTCTAGCATTAGCTCTACTGCATACTTTCCAACCGCATATGGGCTCTCAAGGCACACAGGAGTCTCCTCTGTGGCTGTCTCCGTCCGCTTCTGCGAATAAACGCTCTGGGAGGAGATATTGATGATGGCTGAAGCTTGCTTCTCAACAGCAAGCTCAAACATCTTCTGGATGTACTCAAGTCCGTCAGCTATGGCAGTTCCGGTGGAGTTTCTTGGATAAGCGCAATTGATGACAATGGAATCCTTCATCATGTCAGTGTCCATCATATTCCTGTGGCAATACTCTACATTCATTCCTCCGAGCTTTTCCATCAGCTGCTCCGGCTTTGAGGACAAGGCATACACCTCATACCGCCTATCATTCCTCAGTCTATCCACCAAATGTCTTCCGAGAAAACCAGATGCACCTGTTATGACAATCTTCTTACTCATAAATCGTTCCTACATAGTCTGACTCTTCCAAGCCGGCCAAAACCATCTCTTCTCCTGTGTCCGAAATTACATGCACTAAACTCTGAATCTCCAACATTTCATTCTTCATAGATTCAATATCATCCGCTTTACCGAGAATCCTTACCGTGATCTGTGCCAACAGGCCTTTCATCTTCTGAGTGATCTCGTCACCCTCTGGGTGTGCAACAACTGCCTTGATTACACCTGGCAGCTTCTCTATCTCATCAAGACCTGTAATCCTCGCAATCCTCCCAGGCTTACAGAGGAGGGAAACGTTATAGGTGTACCTCCCATCGAAATAAGGATTAACCTTCTGCGCGATATCAGGTTCGCCCATATCTCCTGTAAGTGCGAAACGAATGAGCATGTCCAGCGGATCGTATCCGCAAACCTCTTTCAAGTTGATATATTCAAGACTCCCTGTAAGCCTGTAGCCAATGTCATATACCCAGCACTCGCCGTCCACAATCTTGCACTGCATGAACATCATGCCATTTTTTATTCCGACAGAATGAAACATTGCTTCCATTTTTGGTGCTGTCTCTCTCAGAAATCTCGGCTGTACAATAGACGGATAGGTATATCCTGCTGGAAGCGGAATTACACCCTCCTGGTTATGTTTTACATGGCGGTTCCCAATCATCATTAGGTAATACTGCCCGTCCACAAACAGCCAAAATACCGTAGCTTC
>CAVFAT010000019.1:45803-69484 GCA_963620785.1 Bacteroidaceae bacterium | reverse complement strand
TCTGCTTATCAATAAAGATTTCAAACTGCTCTTTTGTACCGTAGGACGGAAGGCCTGCCTTCTCACACATCTCAGCATAATAGGGGAGAACTGAATCTGTGAAGCCGGTCAGGACGCCGTTGAACTTCTGCTCTTTGATAAACTCCGCCATCCGCTCAACGTTACTGGTGTCCTCGTAATATGCCTCATCAGCCATCTGCTTTGCAGGGGACTTTTCTAGCGGATAGTAATCTGTTACAGCCGTCACAACCCCCAGCGCTTTGGCGTGGCGGATAATTTCACAAGAGATACGAGAGCCTCCAAGTATAAGAAGCCTTTTGCCCTTCAAATTCATCCTGTTTCCTTCTTTCTGCTGTCCATAGACAGCTTCTCTTTTCGTCCTATCCCAATCTGTTACTAGTATACCAATTCTTCCTGAGTTGTGTTTACCCACTCATGTATTGCATCCACGATTGCCTGCATATCGCTTTCGCTATATCGCTGATCACATATGAGTGATAACTCATTCACCCTGACACCAACTTCCGCGCCCATAACCTCAGGCCAATGAATCGGGCAGTAGATACCTTTGCCAATCAGGTACTTACGAAGAGCATCCCTTTCCTCGTTCTTCATGAAGATGGGGAGGAAAAGCGGTGTGTCCGCTGTCAGATCAACAGTTGGAAGGGATAAAATTCTCCCATCCAAATCCTGCAGCCCTGTGCAAAGCGCTGCGGCATTTTTCCGCCTCTGCCCTATAACTTTCTCGATATCAATCGAACCGATGATATTCAGCGATGTATCATCGATCTTTAGCATTCGGTCTACATGAATCAGGTCATTTTCAAACGTGGCATTCACAACGAGAAAGTTATCCTTCGAGTCAATCTTGCCGGTCAGATAATCGTACTTCTCCTTCATACCGGCGATCTTCTCTTCCACGGCGTGGTTACTGTCCAAATCAGGTTTCTCAGATATAGTTCCTTTTTTCTTCCCAACCCAGCCCCCAGTTGGGATGCCGAACCACTTTCTTAGTGCAATAATTAAGTAATCACTGTCTTCAGATGCCGGATTTGCGCTCAGCATGGAGTGAGAGATATCTTCAATAACCACTGCTCCACTCTTCTTAATTTCCTCTATCTGCCTGTGTGCTTCCATTGTGCCAATCCCGAAGTAGCTCATGATCAGGACAATACTTTGTTCATTCACAGCCGGAAGTTGATATGTAAACATACCGTCTTTATAGCCAACATCATAAAACTCTATCTTCAGTCCTCTATCAATGAACGACTGCAGCATGGACACACAACAATAAGACGGAGCATACACCGTCTTAATCTTTCTCTCCTTCAGAATATCCCTGACAGCAATATCAATAGCGTTCCTTCCAGAAAACGCAAATGAGCTGTCCTCCACAGAAGGCAGCCATTCTACTTTATTTCCAGATGAAGTTGCCGTATTCTCATCCAGCCAGAAGTAGCTTCCTATTTCCGAATATGTCATACCATTCAATTGCTCACCCCCATTATTCTCTTCCTGTAAAACCCTATATGGACCATAATCCTTCACTTTTGAGTTACCACGCACAGCAATATCCGAGTGTTTGAGAACTTTCATTACGGTGTCCAAAATAATTTTCACATCGAGGGTAAAGGAAATACTGTCCACATACTTGATGTCCATTTCAAATCGCTCATCCCAAGGAAGATTATTTCTTCCACTGACTTGAGCGAGACCGGTAAGTCCTGGACGAACGTCATGTCGCCTTCTCAGATTCGCTGGATAGTGTGGCAAATAATAGATGGAAAGCGGACGCGGTCCTACGATGCTCATATCTCCTCGAATAATATTGACCAATTCCAACAATTCATCGAGACTGCTAGCACGCAGGAACTTCCCAAACTTGGTAAGCCTCTGTGCGTCTGGCAAAAGTCTTCCATCCACCCCAACTTCATTCGTCATACTGCGAAATTTATAAAGATAAAATGTCTTTTCATTCTTTCCCGGCCTCGCCTGCTTGAATATCACAGGACTGCCAAGCTTTGTGCGCACTAAGAGAGCTGTGATACCCAACAGAGGGCTAAGCACCACCAATGCCATGGTTGACAGTACTATATCCAATAGTCGCTTTATATAAGTTCTGTATAGTCCTTTTTGACCCATACCCTTCTACCACCATTTTTTTAGCTATACATCAGCATGAACCTTGGATTTTCTCTCATTATTAAAGAAACTCCAAGCTCTCTGAATCTCGTCTTCAGAGATGTTTTGATTACGCGAAACATAGGAATAGCTGTACCCCCCCCGAGAATTTTCGGCGCATTTTTGCACATACTCATCAAATGAACCTATTTTCTTTGCAGGGGTCCCAGCGTACACACCATTTGGTTCCAAATCCTTTGTCACTGTGGAACTTGCACCGATAATGCAGTTCTCTCCTATCCTCACATTGGGAAGAATCGTTGCATTGTAGCCGATAAACACATTGTCCATCACTTCAATGCACCCGACTCGTTCCGGAAATTTTCCCAGTCCCAATTTACTCAACACTGTATATGAAGCATCATGCGTCACGAAGCGGACTCCAGCTGCAACCATGATATTGTTATGCAGCTTTATCAGCTCTGGGTAAAGCGGGATAAGCCTTGGTTGGAACCTCACATTCTCCCCAACATCTGCAAAGATATTCTTCTCGCGGAGATATTGCCCTCTTGCGACAGAGCCTTTTTTGAGAAATAGACCGATAGTTTGCAGCAAGCGTTTTTTCTTCATGCAATTGCCTCCATTCGAGACGATTCATATACAAAGGCAAGAAGTACAATGTAATCATGTAGATGACATATACCCCCCAGAATTTCGGAGATTAACGCAATATAAGAGTTCTTTCTGTCGAACTTTTCCCCGACACAGCGCCATGCATTAGTTCCCATTTGCTCTCTGAGCTTCTTATCTGTAATTAAACGTTCATTTTTATTAGCCAAATCGACTGCATCATTGTTTTTACAATTGCACCCCATATTGTATGCTTCAACTAGGGCTCGATATTCTTCGTTTTCCTGAGTGCTGACGACAGGAAGCCCACCAGAAGCATAGTCGCCATGGCTAAACTCAGTTGTAACGATTTCCACCCTATTATTATTAACCGCTAATTTCTTAGTCAAATACAGAAAACGACCATTATCTGTAGACGAAAAGTCTCTAGTAAAATTGGCCACAATTAAAATATTCATTCAGAATCACCCACTCTCTGCCCCTATATCACTCACATTCTCGAATGTGGATCATCAAACACGTCTTCGCTTTCCAACACAATTGGCTCAACATCCACATCGCGCAGGAATATATACGGCTTCTCATAGTGATGGAACTGATCGCGGACGACATTCCTGCTATCTCCATCCTCATGAATTCTTATCGTATCTTCAATCAAGTCAAAACCCACATGAGCCATTACACCTGTGTATGCCATGTGACGGATGTTGACCTCAGTAACTTTAAGCTCCCCATTCTTATCCTCCTTCAAATCGAAAGACAATATGCCGTGAGCCAGAACACCGAGTTTTTTCTCCAAATACTTGATACAATCGTCACAGAATTTGTTAATCCTGTCCTCGTTGAGAAATCGACCGAAGTGCGTATTTCCAGTAACATGAGATGGCGCTGTATTCGCCATAACATATTCCACACACTCAAGCGCTGCGCCTTTCACATACTCCCCATTGTAATAAAGCATCTGATTAGCCAGATGTCGTCCGGTGAGGAATTCCGACACTGTGAACTCCGGAATACGGCTATTAATAAAAAGCCACGATTTATAGGAACTGATGTCATCAAGACGGAGAGAACCGAGGCCGCCTGTGCCTTCCGTCGCTCTAATCCAACATGGGAATCCAATCTCGTTCTCCACATCCTCAAAGCGTGGATTCTCCTGCGTGACCTTTATTGTCTTTGGAATGAATTCAGTATCTTCCAACAGTTCCGCCATGATGGACTTATCACGGAGGGATTCGGACAACAGCTTGCATCCCATAAACACTGGTACAGGAAACTTTCCGTGTTCTTCATAATACTGCCCCCACTCAACAATCTCTGCCTCTGGTTGTACAAATGCATAATCAATACACTCGCATTTTATTAATTCCTCAATCCATGAAAAATATGAACTATCATCGCATCGAGGAGCTAGATAACACTTATCCATTAGCTTTCGGTCATCCTTAGTACTCATAAAAAAACCAATGGCTTTTTTGTCAACATCACAGCCAATAAGCCTGTAATCAGGATGATTTTCTCTTATTATTGTTGCAATAGAGCGGGGTGTTAAGCCACCTATGCCAGTAATCAATATTGTTTTCATTCGCCTTCCTCTTCTCTGTAGTGATAATCAGTAAACCAGCAATTTTTCGCTATCGTTCTAAACAGCGATACGGCTATATTCAAATGATCAACCGATATTCTATCCCGTTCTTACTCAAAACATCTCTTAATTGTCTCAACAATCCTATTCTGCTGCTCTTCCGTCATCTTATTATCACTTGGCAGACACAATCCTCTTTCAAAAATATCTGCCCCAACATTCTCTACGTCACCTTCAATATAGGCATTGGTACGACATCTGATGCTTCCGTCTCTTCCGATTACATCATGCATTCTATACATAGGTTGCATATGCATAGGTTTCCAGATTGGTCTGCCCTCTGCATTTAATAATGAAAGTGCTTCTAATATTTCTGTCGGACAAGACTTTCCTTTTTCACTTCTATATAATGCCCTGCAATCGTCCCTGACCTGCTCACACATACAATCCTCATCTATAATCAGGGCAGACAGCCAATAGTTCGGCTCTGTGCCCTCTGTGATCGGGTTCATAGACACCGGCAGGTCTTTCAGCCCCTCGCGATATCTTTCATAAACCGCCTTCTTCTGTACGATGTGCTCCTCCAAATGCGGATACTGCCCGCGAACAACTCCTGCAATCACATTGCTCATCCGGTAGTTATAGCCAACCTCTTCATGCTGATACCAGGGGGCATTCTCTCTTGACTGCGTTGACCATTTTCTGGCCTTATCCGCATCTTCAAGATTATTAGTAAGAAGACATCCTCCGGAACTTCCTGTTATGATCTTGTTACCATTATAGCTTACTGCACTGTAATCACCAAAACTCCCACACGGTTTACCATCGATCCTTGCTCCCATAGCTTCTGCCGCATCCTCGATTAAAAGTGCTCCATGCTTCTCACATATTTTCTTAATCTCATCCATTCTACCCGGAAAGCCGTAAAGCTCTGCAGAAACAACTAGCTTGACCTCTGGATAAATTTCAAAGGCCTTTTCAAGGGCAATCGGATCCATATTCCAAGAAGCTGCTTCCGTATCAATGAAAATCGGAATACCACCTTCGTAAACCACAGGATTCAGCGTAGCATCAAAGGTCATATCGGAACAAAAAACCCTCTTTCCTTCCAAAGCTCCATGTGAAATTGCCGGCCTTCCATACAATCTCTCACCCGCAAGTTTAACGCATAAATGAAGCGCTGCCGTACATGAACTAAGGCCAACCGCATACTTTACTCCGGCACTTTCTGCCGCAAGTCTTTCAACTTCATTGATATTCGCACCAACTGTGCTCATCCAGTTTGTTGTATAGGCCTCTGTCATATATTGCAGCTCTTCGCCATGCATGGTAGGACTTGCCAGCCATACCTTAGATTCAAAGGCTTGTATTTCCTGCATTTCCTTCTTCTTGAACATAATCTATTTTTCCTTCTTCTCCGGATGATAGGTTGTTACTATCTTCTCTACACATTCCCTGATCTGCTCATCATTCTGATAAGCATCACAGATCAGCTCTTCTAACTGCTCTATAAACTTTTCCTTATCAAAAGGAATCGGACTGCCAATGTGGATCAGATCATTCTTCGTCTTCTGCATACCTTCTTCTGCCATGAGCTTTTCTTCAAAAAGCTTCTCGCCGGGACGCAGGCCTGTATAAACCACCTCAATATCGAGATCCGGCTCATGGCCGGAAAGGCGAATCAGGTTTCTTGCCAGTGTATCGATCTTCACAGGCTCTCCCATATCAAAGACGAAGATCTCGCCGCCTCCTGCATAGGCACCGGCCTGCAGTACAAGACTCACTGCCTCCGGTATGGTCATGAAATAGCGAATGATGTCCGGATGGGTAACCGTGACCGGACCGCCTGCCTCGATCTGCTTCTTGAAAAGAGGAATAACAGAACCATTGCTGCCCAGAACATTTCCAAAACGAACCGCAACAAATTCCGTTTTTGCTTCTCCCATCTTCTCCCGAAGGGCATCCCCCTCTTCATCACCAAGGGAATTTCCGGAAGCTGCCATATGCAAAAAGGGCTTTACCAGTCTTTCTGCCTTTCCATTTTTCACTGCAGCATCCATGGTCTGAACGATCATCTCGCAAAGACGCTTGCTGGCTCCCATGATATTGGTCGGATTGACAGCCTTGTCTGTAGAGATCAAAACAAAACGCTCACAGCCATTGGCTGCCGCTGCAAAAGCACTGTTAAAGGTACCTAGTACATTGTTTTTGATGGATTCACAGGGGCTGTCCTCCATAAGCGGCACATGCTTGTGGGCTGCTGCATGGTAAACGATCTGGGGACGATATTTTCCCATCAGCTTCAGCATCTTCTCTCCATCTCTGACAGAACCAATAATGGTCTCCAGCTGCAGATTGGGATATTTCTTCTTCAGCTCCAGCTGAATCTCATAGGCATTATTTTCATAAATATCAAAGATGATCAGCTGCTTGGGAGCATGGGCTGCAATCTGCCTGCAAAGTTCAGAACCGATAGAGCCGCCCCCGCCTGTAACCAGAACCTCCTTTCCCTGTATTGATGCAAAGATTTCTTTCAGATCAACCTTGATGGTATCTCTGCCCAGGAGATCCTCGATCTGCACCTCTTTCATATCTGATAGGGTTACCTCTCCTGTCATGAACTGATACATACCGGGAAGCTTTTTTATCTTACAATGGGTGGTATTACAGATATTCAAAATTTCTTTTTCGTTTTTTGTATCTGAACTGGGAATTGCATAATAGATTTTGTCGATCAGATATTTCTCGCAGCTTTCTGTGATTTTCTCTCTGCCGCCGACAATAGGAATTCCATCAATGAAGCGGCCCCACTTATTGGGATTATCGTCGATGAAGCAGCATACCCTTTCGTTGACTTCCTTTGAGCGTTTGATATCACGCAGAATGGACTGTCCCGCCTGACCTGCACCGATCAGCATAACATGTTCATTGCCTTTCTCTTCTGTCGTCCTCTGGGCTCTGACAAGAAGGATAAAACGGTAGGAAAAACGGATGACCACTGTCATAAGGAACTGCATGGTGATACCAAAAATAAAATAGGATACCGGCATTCTTCCGAAGAATACAAGAGTCAGCAGAATCTGGATCAGCAAGCTGATTACTGTTGCGAGGATCAGGCGGTAAAGCTCGATATAGCTTGCAAACCGCCAGATTGATTTGTAGAGACGAAAACAATAAAAAACAACCAGGCAGATCAAGGCGTAAATGAAAATGCTGCGTAAATACACGCCCATATAATTGTCCGGAATCTTTGAAAAGCTGCAGTCAAAGCGGATCCAAAGGGCAAAAAAATAGGAAAAAAGAATTGCCAGAAAATCGTATACCAGAAGAATCGCTGTCACATAATGCCAGTGCTGAAACTTTCTTTTCTTTTCTCTTCTCTTGCTTTGCATTTCTTTTTTCCTTATTCTCTATTCTCTTACTTTTATCTTAATTTGATTATCGATTATTTCGAAATTGCTTCAGGAAAAGACTTTCTTCATTAACTTATGTTATTCTTTCCCTGAATACTTAACCTATATGAATTCCTACTCTTCTTCATAGAAGAGATCGATCACCATCTCTTCCAGTGCATCGTTATTAACGATATATTCTTCATATTTTTCTCCCTGAATCATTTCGCCCGGAAGATAATAAATTTCATCTGTATTGTACTGATAGTTCTTGAGATCATCCATCTCCCTGGCCGAGAGATTCGTAATAAGTCCCTTACCCAAATAGGAACTCAACATGTTGTAAATAGAAGTATCTTCCTTCTCCTTGAGGGAGCTGATCATTGCAACCACATAGCTTGTCTGTCTTTCCATTCGATCCTGAACAGAGTCAAACTCGTCCGTATCTCTCGTCTGCACAAACTCAGTTGCCATCTCCCCTTGCAGGTGAACAGTTTCTCCTTCTACAAAGGCCTCGTTGATCCAGGTATAATCCTGCTCCATAGTAAGGTCGACGCCGCCTAAGCTATCATTAATTCCTGCAATACTGGGCAGACTCATGGCAAAATAGCCATCAATATTTGTTCCGAAGAGAAGCACCTCTACCGTTTTCCTGGTCGCATAACAGCTTCTCTTGCCGCCTCTGCTATAGGCATACTGAAGACAGATCTGACCATTCATGGTCTCTGCCACTTCACCAAGCTCACTATAGATATCCAGCTCAGTCATGGCATTACGGTTGATCTGCAGGATATTTGCTTTCTTTGTTTTGGTATTGACAGAAAGAAGGATCAGACAGTCTGCCTGTCCGGCTTCTCCCGGGCTTAATTCCTCATCAACAAAATCATCCTCTCTTTCATCAACACCGATAAAGAGATAATTTTTGATATCCGGATTCTGCTTGTATTTTTTCCCTTTGTAGCTGATTACGTGACTCAGATCCGCATCAGCGGAGGCATTCAGTTCCTGAGCCTTTTTTTCTGCCATTTCTGTGGTCCTGGCATCCTCCTGCCTTACATTCAGCAGGAAGAGAAGCATTCCGGCTCCAATTAAGAGGCAGAGGATCAGTACCCCTGTTTTCCATACTCTATTCTTACCCATGAAATCTCTTTCTCTGTCTTGATCTTCCTTACTCTACTTCTATAAGCTTCGCGCCCAAAAGCAGGCGATTATTGTCCTCGATCCGGATCCAGGCATAAATATCAGAATCATCTTTTTTTCTTTTTACGGAAAATCAGGGATTTTTCATATGGAACCACACCAATGACAACCTCACCCAGATACTTTTCTATATCCTCAGCCTTACGGACCTTATCATTCAGCAGATAGAGGAGGCAAAGAATTGCTGCAACCGCAACGAATCCAATCAGTCCGCCCTTCTCGATTCCGCTGACAACACCACGGTCATTGGGCTTATCGGCAACCTCCGCCGCTTCTACTAAGCTCGGAGAATCTGTCTGCGTGATCTCGCTGACCCTTTCTGCCGCTTCATTTGTAATGGCATCACATAGTACCTTTGAAAGTTCGGCATCTTCTGTTGTGCACTTGATGGTCAGAAGGCGGGTATCCGTCGTATGGCTAACAGATAAGGCTGCTGCTGCTTCCTCTCTGGTGATTTTCTTACCGGTTTCCTTCTGAACCTCTTCTATCGCCTTGTCCAACACCGGCTTGCTTTTGACCATATCGGCATAATCATCTGACAGCTGAGTGCTGAGCTCCAGATCGTTCAGGCTGGTAATGGATGTCGTTGAAGACAGAACATAGAGCATGGAAGAAGAAGAATAGGTATAATTCTGCATATAGCGATGGCCACCCAAGGCCAGACCACCAAGCAGGAAGCCAAGAATCAGCAGAGGCCAGAATTTTAATATATATCTGGCAAGATCCAGAAGGTCGATTTCTACTTCATCTGCCTGAGCCATCCTTGCCTTTGCCTCGAAAGCAATGCTTTCCTTCTTTCTCTCTTTCATCTTACTTTCTTCCTTTTTTATGATAAGCACTGTATCTGTAGTAATATTTTCTGTGATAGCCGTCCGCAGCTTCCTTTGTCTTATTCAGGATAACGCCCAGGAAATTGTCATTTGCCTTCTTCAGCTCTGTAATATTCTTCTTAATTTCCTTTCGGCTGACCATATTGGAACCGACAACGAGCAGACTGGCATCTGACAAGGCTGCTACAATCGCAGCATCAACAAGAATTCCCAAGGGTGCAGTATCAATGATCACCATATCGAAGGCATTTCTTACTTCCTTGAGAAATTCTGCAAAGCTCTCTCTTTTAAAAAGCTGGGTGGAGTTATTGGTCATTCTTCCAGCCGGGGTCAGATAAAGTCCCTCGATATTTGTCTTGTAAATAACATCATTTGCATCGGATTTGCCGGTGATAAATTCTGTAAGACCCTTGCTGTCAGCATCATATCCCAGTCTTAAATGCATATAGGATTTTCTGATATCCGCGTCTATAAGCAAGACCTTATTTCCTTCTTCCTCTGCAAAGGCTTTTGCCAGGCCAAGGGCAACTGTAGATTTCCCCTCGTTAACGACAGAGGAAGTGATACATATGCTTTTCTGACCTGTCCCGGAGAACTCCGTATTCACCTTGATTCTTCGGAAGTTATCACGCATGACAGCTGATAATTCTCTTTCTTCTTTTATCTCTATACTTTTCATGCTAAGTCTTTCCTTACAATTCTTTCCGCATTAACATTTATTATATAATGATAATTAAGAAAATAACAATCAACTCTGAATAAATTATTCGTCAATTAATCTTTTTCAGCATTCACTTGTCATTTTCTTATGTTTTTTCTATTTTTATGTTGAAATTATACATTTCTTTTTCTATTCAAAAAGAGTTGCTCCGGATTCTTGATAAAAATCCGCTCTGCATAAACTCTTCCGTATTTTTCTTCAATCAGATCTGCAGCTCTGCCGATATTGCTTCTCCTGGTCGTCATATTGTGAACATCGGAAGCAACGAAATCCACCATCTCCCGCTTCAGGAGTTTATGGCAAAATTTCTTCTCCAGAGCGCTTCCTTCTCCCAAGACACTGTCTGCATTGACCTGTATGGCCGCCCCAAGCTCTCGGAGCATCTCGATTAGGATCAGATTATTAATCAAAGCCGGGTAGCGTTCGATATGAGCCAGGATCGGCCGATAGCCAAGCTTAACTACTTCCTTTGTTTTCAGCCTGATATATTCTGCTGTATCCGACCCGGAAAATTCCAGCAGAACATGCTCTGAATTATTCAGACTGCTATATTTTCTGCCTTCCAGAGTGCCTCCCATATCAGACAGGACATGCAGCTCACAACCCAGACGAAGATCCACATCCGGATAAAGCTCAGAGGCGGCGTCAAGCAATTCTTCATATCGCTGGCAGATGACCTCAACCTCTGTTTCAAATATTTTCTCACGAAAATGAGGTGTAAGCATGATTGCGCCTACCCCTTGATCAGACTCTTCCCCTATGATTGCCAGAGCTTCTCGAATCGAAGCCGCTCCATCGTCCACCATAGGAAGAATATGTGTATGAATATCGTAGATTCCTTCCATCTTTTATCCCATCTTTTATAGCCAATGCGGAATTTCCCATAACTTAAAAATACCCCCCCCCAGGAACTCCTGTGAGGGGTATCGATTTGCGGAATATATTGTAGAATTATTCTTCTGTAGCTTCCTCATCCTGATTTGCGATGAATGCTTCAACATCAACATCTGCTACATCTTCATCCTCAGCCTGCTCTTCTTTTTTCTTTTTCGGAGCCTGCAGAGCCTTGATGCTCAAGCTGATCTTGTGATTTTCTTCGTTGAAATCAACGATCTTAGCTTCTACTTCCTGACCGATCTCGAGAACATCGCTCGGCTTCTCAACATGATCTCTGGAAATCTGAGATACGTGAAGAAGAGCATCTACTCCCGGAGCAAGTGCAATGAAAGCACCAAAGTCAGTCATACGAGCAACCTTACCACTTACTACATTGCCGATTGCATATTTGTTTGCTGCGTCGTTCCACGGATTCTCATTCGGGAATTTCATAGAAAGTGCGATCTTGTTTTCTTTGATCTCTTTTACGAATACCTTAACTTCGTCGCCCGGCTTGAAGAGTTTCTTAGGATTGTCAACTCTTCCCCAAGACATCTCAGAGATATGAAGAAGACCGTCTGCTCCGCCAAGATCAACGAAAGCACCGAATGTTGTAACATTCTTGATTGTTCCTTCGATTACATCGCCAACCTTAAGACCATCAAGCAGTTCCTGAAGCTTCTGAGCCTTCTCTGCTGCAACGAGCTGTCTTCTGTCACCGATGATTCTTCTCTCGCGCGGATTGTACTCTGTGATAACGAAGGAAACTTCCTTGCCTTCGTACTCGTTGAGATCCTTTACGAAAGTATCGGATACAAGGCTTGCCGGGATGAATACTCTGGAACCGTCAACAGAAACGGTAAGTCCACCCTTGAGTACCTTTGTAACAGTTGCTGTAAGAACTTCCTTGTCTTCGAAAGCTTTCTTCAGCTTCTCGTTGCTCTTCTCCTGAAGCATTCTTCTGTAGGAAAGAACAACCTGTCCTTCTCCGTCGTTGATCTTCAGGATCTTTGCGTCAAGCTTGTCGCCAACCTTGACAACTTCTGTCAGATCCGTAACAGTCGGATCATTTGTATATTCTTTTAAAGAAATTGTTCCATCGGACTTGTAACCGATATTCAGAACAATCTCATCTGGCTTCACATCAATGACTTCGCCTTCTACGATCTCCCCGTTCCTGATCTTCTGCATTTTTTCTTCGCTTTCTGCGAACAACTGTTCAAATTCATTCATTTCTGACATAATTTTGAACCTCCTCAATAATTTTTTTTGGGGTCGAAGCCCCGGCGGTTATCCCGATAGTGTGAATCTCTTCAGGATTATTGAAAGCGAAATCATCTAACGTCTGAATAAAGTACGTCCTGTCACATTCGTCTTTACAAATTTCATACAGTTTTCGAGTGTTCGAACTGTTCTTCCCGCCAATGACAACCATCGCATCCGCTTGGGAAGCAATTTCACGCGCTTCCTTCTGCCTTTCGTCAGTTGCATTGCATATAGTATTCACAACAATATCAGTATAATCATTTTCCTCGCATACTGCAACTAATTCTTGGAATTTTTTTGCATTAAATGTTGTCTGGGAGACCACACAGACCTTTTCTCCCCATTTATTTTCAAAATTTTCCAGATCTTCTTTACTTTTTACCACATAAATGTGGTTATTTACACACCAGCCCATGATGCCGATCACCTCCGGATGACTCTCATCTCCGGCGATCATAATGCTGTAACCTTCTTCCGAATACTTCTGTACGATCCTATGGATTTTCTTGACAAAGGGACAGGTGGCATCAATTAGTCCCAAACCATTTTGGCGGATGATGTCATAGATGCGCGGAACTGCTCCATGGGTACGGATGATCACGGTTCCTTCATGGATCTCCCTGAGTTCTTCCTCATTCTCGATCACGTGAACGCCTCTTTTTTCAAGATCGCTGATCACCTCTTCGTTATGGATCAGGGGTCCATAGGTATAGAGAGGAAAATTTTTCTTTTCTGCCTCTTCATAAGCAATGGCCACTGCTCTTTCCACGCCAAAGCAAAAGCCTGCTGTTTTTGCCAGAATTACTTCCATAATGATTGTCTTTCTCCTCTTCTTTTTTCTTTCGCCGTATTTATATTTTTCGCTAGGCAAAACAGCTTCCATCCAGGAAAAGTCTTTATCCGCATTTTCTCAGGACTTTTCTGCCACGAGCATTTCCATTTTGGCTACTACTTCCTCGATGCTAAGTTCGGAGCTGTCTAGAAAATATGCATCCTCCGCCTGTTTCAAAGGAGCGATCTCACGATTCATATCCCTCTCATCTCTCTCCCTGATACTTTCTTCAATCTCGGAAAGAGGCGTCTGATCTCCCTTTTCTTCCAATTCTTTAAAGCGGCGCAGGGCTCTGGTCTCTACACTGGCTGTCAGGTAGATCTTCAGCTCTGCATCCGGCAGAACATGGGTTCCGATATCCCTTCCATCCATGACAACATCATTTTCTCTTGCCAGCTTTCTCTGCAGATCCAGCAGTTTTTCTCTGACCGGGCCATAGGCTGCAACCGGACTGGTCATGGCACTGACCTCAGGGGTACGGATCAGACCGGAAACATCCTCTCCATTCAGATATACGACCTGACTTCCCTTTTCATAAGCAATAGAAACCTCGATCTCCGGCAAAAGACGCTCAATCTTTTCTTCTTCCTCTGCTTTTAAGCCCTTTCGAAGGCAGTAGAGAGCGATCGCTCTGTACATTGCTCCTGTATCAACATATATAAAGCCCAGCTTCTGGGATAAAATTCTGGCAATGGTGCTCTTTCCGGAGCCCGCCGGCCCGTCTATTGCTATATTCATATGTCCTTCTCCTTTATGCTTCCCTATCTTATATCTCTTCTCTTATCTCTATCTTTTGATAGCAGATCTCCGTATGCCTGCTCTGCTAAGGGTCTTATTTCTAATCTCTTTTACCTTGCAGATCTTACTTTTCTCTTCTCTTGCTTCAGTCTTCTATACTGCTGCCTGCCAGATACCCCGTCGACCAGGCAATCTGCAGATTATATCCGCCTGTTACGGCATCTACATCAATCAACTCCCCGGCAAAATATAAGCCTTGAATCAGCTTGGACTCCATGCTGGAGGCATTGATATCCTTCACGCTGACACCGCCCTTGGTAATGATTGCCTCCGAAAAACCTCTCAACCCTGAGGCTGTCATCGAAAGATGCTTGATCAGACTGCCCAAAGACAAGCGTTCCTCCTTGGTGATATCATGTACCTTTCTTTCCGCTTCGATTCCGGATTTTTCGATGATCAGCGGGATTATCTTGGTCGGAAGAAGGTCAGACAGGGCATTTCGAAAATCCTTATTGATATATTTTTCAAAATCTCTCTGTAGTCTCAGATCCAGCTGCTTGTCGGTTAAAGCCGGCTTCAAATCAAGTTCCAGGGGAACTTCTTTTTTATTGAGTTCCTTGCCATGCTCGGCACTGATCGTCAAGACTAAGGGACCGCTGATCCCAAAGTGGGTGAAAAGCATCTCACCGAAATAACTTTTCTTTTTCTTGCCTAGATCAACTGTCAGCTCTACATTTCGAAGGGAAAGCCCCTGCAGGGCAAGATATTCTCTTTCTTTCAGAATGATCGGCACCAGACTTGGAATCCGCTCGGTCAGTCTGTGCCCGCTTTCTTCTGCAAAACGGTAGCCATCTCCTGTAGAACCGGTCTGCGGATAGGAAAGGCCTCCCGTTGCCAGAATTACAGCATCATAAGCTTCCTTTTTTCCATTCTCCCTGAGGATACCACAGATCCTGCCGTCTTCTGACAGGATATCCTTTACGCCGCTTTTGAGTTTTACTTCAACACCGCAGCTTTTTAATTCTTTTTCCAGGGCTCTGATGATATCCGAGGAATGATCCGAAAGGGGAAAGACTCTCTCTCCTCTTTCTGTTTTCAGCTTAACCCCTCTGCTTTCAAAGAAATCCATCACTCTGAAATTGTCATAACCATAAATGGCACTGTAGAGGAATTTGGGATTTCCCGGAATCTTTTCAAAAAGCTCCGAAGTATCGCAGGCATTGGTCAGATTACATCTGCCCTTTCCGGTAATAAAAAGCTTCTTGCCCAGCTTTTCATTTTTCTCATAGAGAGTAACCTTATGCCCCTTTTCTGCTGCAGCAATTGCCGCAAACATTCCTGCCGGGCCGCCGCCGATCACACAAACCTTACGCATTCTCTTCTCCGTTCCCGCTATACCTGTACATAAGAATGTCCTCTACATATTCCATCTCATCATTTCCTTCATCGCCCAGATTCTTCCAGATTTCGTCCATGCTTTTCATTGTCCTTGTGACTTCTCTTTTTCTTTTTGCCGCCAAGGTTGCGACCAAGGCATTGATCAGACTTAGGGCCGCTGTTAAGGAAGGCATAAGAGAATCTGTCTCGGACAGGGCGATAAGATTGCAGGAAGAATACAGATTCAGGGGGGAATTCGTACTATCAGTAATGGTCAGCACGCCCGCCCTCTTGCTGTTGGCATATTCTGCTGCCTTTATGGTGCTATAGGAATAACGGGGAAAGCTGATCGCGATCAAGACATCCTTTTCTGAAAGATGCAGGAGCTTTTCCATCATCCCGTTCATATTTTCATTTTCAATTACCCGAACATCCCGAAACATGCCGTTCAAATGTCTGCCCAGGATCCTTGCCAGCTCACCGCTCTCCCGGACACCGACCAGATAGATGCTTCTGGCAGAGAGAATCCTTTCTGCCGCACTTTGAAAAACACTCTCATCAATCAGTTCCAGGCTTCTCCGGATTCTTTCGATATCCGCCAGCATCATACCGGAGAGAAAATCTCCCTTTTCTGTCATTTTCCGCTCAGAGGCAATGACAGAATCATCCATCTTTTCTCTCATCAGATCCCGGACTGCTGCCTGCAGTTCCGGAAAGCCCTTGTAATCCAGGGCCGATGCAAAACGAATCACGGTAGACTCACTGACAGAGACAGCCTCTCCCAGCTTTGCCGCTGTCATAAAGGCCGCCTGATCCGCATGATCTGTCAGAAAGGCGGAAAGCCTTTTCTGCCCCTTGCTCATGGAAGCATATTTGCGGTTGATCCGATTCACCATATCATTCTTCATTTTTATACCTCAACCGTCTCAGAGGAAAGCGCAATTTCCTCTTCTGCTTCCTTCTTGAATTCCTCAATCTGCACCGTATTTAGAACAGGCAGATTGTCTGTTGAGGAAACCCCGAAAATTCTCAGGAATTCCTCGGTCGTACCAAATAAAAGAGGCCGTCCCGGGGCATTTAATCTGCCCAGCTCCCGGATCAGGCCAAACTCCAGGAGTTTATTTACCGCATGATCGCAGGAGACCCCTCTGATCTTTTCCATTTCCGCCTTGGTTACCGGCTGCTTGTAGGCAATGATCGAGAGGGTTTCCATTACCGTATCCGTCAGGGTATAGGCCTTCTGCTTCTGCACCACCTTGATCAGCTGCTGATAGTATTCCGGTTTGGTACAAAGCTGAACCGCATCCTCCAAAAGCATGATGCGAATCCCTCTCTCCTTGCTTTCATACTTTTCCTGCATCTTGGTGAGGATCTCACGAATCTGCTTCTTGTCTGTCTCCAAGACCTCACTCAGCTTGGAGATTTCTACGGAATCGCCTACAGAAAAAAGGATTGCTTCGATTGCTCCCTCAAGGCTTTTTCCTTCCTCTTTATTTGCTTCTGCAGCTTTTTCTTCTTCTCTTATCGTCTCTTCTGCCTTATTCTCTTCCATCTTCCTCTGCTTTATCTATCGCACTTTCTTCTGCATTTTCTGCTTCTTCTTTTTCATCTGCAAAGGCAGATTTCTCATTTTCTGCAGAAGCCTCTTCTATCTCTTCTTCCCTATCTCTAGCTTCCTCTGTACCTTCAGCATCTTCCTCTGTCAGCTTTGATTCGATCTCAATATCATCAAAAGCATGATCCTGTCTTACTACAATACTGCCATGCTTCATCATCTCAAGAACTGCCATAAAGGTAATGATGATATCCATTTTTGTTTCGGTATCTGCCATCAGCTTACGAAAGGAAAAACGCTTATGCTTTCTCGCATACTTTTTTAATTTGTCCAGCTTATCCGGCAGGGTCACGCTTTCCTTCTCGATCTTGCCGAAACGGCTTCTGACCGGATCCAGTCTCTGCACCTGCTGTTTCATCAGACGTTCAAAGATGCTGTGCAGGTCTTCCAGATCAATTCCGGCAAAGAGCTTATCCACATCCGGTGGCTCCCGGTAAGACAGCACCTCCTTGGGAATGCTCGGATCCTTATACATGATATAGCCGGCATCCATCTGCCTGCCTCTTAGCTCATCCGCGATATAGCGGTACATCTTGTATTCCAGAAGCTGCTGAACCAGTTCCTCTCTCGGATCAATCTCTTCTCCCTCTTCATTAACCTCGGGCGGAAGAAGCATCTTGGACTTGATATTGATCAGGGTAGCCGCCATAACCAGAAATTCACTCGCCCGATCCATATCCTCCTCCGGGATTTCTGCCAGATACATCAGATACTGCTCGGTAATCTCCGCAATCGGAATGTCATAGATATTTACTTTATTTTTTTCAATCAGATGCAGAAGAAGATCCAAAGGACCTTCAAAGGCATCCAGCTTTACATCAATTTCCATCCCTGTTCCTGTCTCATACCGGCTCCAGATCAATCAGCATCACTTCTGCCCGGTTGCAGACCCTGATTGGATAGCCATGGGTTCCCAGCCCCCTGCTCACGAACATGGAGGCACCTTCTCTGTCATATCTGCCCGCATCATAATCCGGAAAGAGCTTTAATTCCGGTGAAAAGAGGCTGCCATAGCCCGGAATCCGAACCAGGCCGCCATGGGTATGACCACTGATGATCAGATTCGGATGAATGCTCAGATACTGTTCAAAATAGGCAGGATTATGGGCCAGCAAAATCTGCAGGGCGTCTGCATTCTTTTTCTCCGGAAGAAGACTTTCGATATAGCCCTCTCTCATCTGAATATCAACCATTTTGGCATAATAAGAAAAATCAATATCCAGTCCGCTGATCTCCAGCAAATCTCCGTCCACGCTGACCAGAGCTGACTCATTTCTCAGAAAATGCACGCCGGCCTTTTCTGCCTCTTTATGATACCAGTCCCAGACATGCCCCCGCATTTTTTCTTTTTCATCTTCGGCCAGTCTGTTCTCATGATTGCCGAAGCTGTAATAGACAGGTGCAATCTCGGTCAGACCATAAAGGCTTCTTGCAGCAGAAAAAGGATAGCCGATTTTCTGATATAGGGTATCCCTTTCTGCTGTAATAAAGTCTCCCGGAATCAGGATCAGATCAGGTTGCTCTCTTTCAAGCGCAGCAAGAAGCCTGCTGTTGTTCTTTCCGAACTCCACGCCATGGAGATCGGCGACAACGGCAAGCCGAATTCTTTTTGATACCTTTTTTGTTTTGTACTTATAATTTGTAAGTGCAAACTTCTTCAGCTCCAGGTATTGTGCCAGAACCAGTCCGGAAGCTGCTGCAGCTGTCAATGCAAGTCCTTTTCCTTTTTTCATAGATCCTTTCCGAAAAATTTCTTTTCTTAGTCTTCTTAATCTCTTGATCTTCTTATTTTTATTTATCTTCTTTTATTTTCATGCATCTTGTGCAATCCTAGCGAAGCATTTCTTTATTTCTGTTTATTTTAACATCAGAGAATGATCATCGCATCTCCAAATGAGAAAAAGCGATATCTTTCTTTGACGGCCTCTTCATAGGCTGCCAGCATATGTTCTCTTCCCGCAAAGGCACTGACCAGCATAAGAAGGGTTGACTTGGGCAGATGGAAATTTGTGATCAGGCCGTCCATAATCTTAAAACGATAACCCGGATAGATAAAGATCTCTGTCCATCCGCTGCAGGCCTGAATGCTTCCATCCTCTGCTGCCGCTGACTCCAAAGTTCTGCAGCTTGTCGTTCCAACACAGATGATCCTGCCGCCTTCTGCCCTTGTTTCATTAATGGTCTTCGCAGCCTCTTCATTGATCATATAAAATTCTGAATGCATATGATGCTCCAGAACATTTTCCACCTTAACCGGACGGAAGGTTCCGAGTCCGACATGCAGGGTTACTTCTGCTGTCTTTATCCCTGCTTCATGCAGTTGCTCCAGAAGCTCCTTTGTAAAGTGTAAACCTGCTGTCGGTGCCGCTGCGGATCCCTCATGCTTTGCATAAACAGTCTGATAGCGGTTTTTGTCCTTCAGCTCATGGGTAATATAAGGCGGAAGGGGCATCTGTCCCAGCTGATCCAGAATTTCCTCAAAGATTCCTTCATATTCAAAGTGAATCAGACGGTTTCCGTCTTCCTTCACCTCAATGATCTCTCCTCGAAGCAGACCTTCTCCAAAAACAAAACGGGCACCCAGACGGCATTTTTTGCCCGGCTTTACCAAGGTTTCCCAGACATCGTTTTCCATTCTTTTCAGCAGAAGAAGCTCAATTCCTGCCCCGGTATCTTCTCTTGCCCCATATAGTCTGGCCGGGATTACCTTTGTATTATTCATGACCAGGCAGTCGCCCGGCTTTAAGAACCGCAAAACGTCACGAAAGACGTGATGAGAAACCTCACCCGTCTTTCGATCAACATGCATCAGTCTCGAAGAGGAACGATCCTCTAAGGGGTCCTGTGCAATCAGTTCCTGCGGAAGTTCATAATCAAATTCTTTTACTTCCATTTTTGTCCTCAATTATGCTCTTATGCTCTCAGTTTGATTTCCATCTCTTCCAGCTTATCCACAATCTTCTTCATTGCCGGAGAGATATCAGCCTCTTCCAGGGTCTTATCCTTCGCACGGAAGCGAATGGTATAAGCCATGGATTTGAAGCCATGCTGAATCTGGGAACCCTCATAAATATCAAAGAGTTCAATGTTTTCCAGATATGCACCGCCGTTCTTGCGGATCGTTTCAATGATCTGACCATTCAAAATCTGCTTCGGAACAACCAGAGAAATATCTCTTGTTACTGCCGGATAACGTGCAAATCCTTCGTATTTCTTATCGAAGGTAGCCTTTGCCGTAATCATCGGCATATCCAATACTGCAACATATACTCTGGAATCAATGCCATAGCTGTCTGCAACAGTCGGATGAACCTCACCCAGATATCCGATCGTCTCGCCCTCATAAATTACCAGAGCCTGACGTCCCGGATGCAGGAAACTCTTGCCTGCCTGCGGATCATAGGAAAGGCTTCCCTTTAAGCCGACACGCTCCAGAACTTCCTCAAGAACAGCCTTCATATCAAAGAAGTCTCCCTCGCCGTAATCACCCAGGGTCAGCTGGATTCTCTCGTCCGGAAGCTCTGTCATCGGAAGCTGCTTGGGCAGATAAATCTTTGCCATCTCATAAAGAGCCGCTTCCTTATTTCTGTGCTTATAGTTAGAAGCCAGAGAAGTCAAAAGACCATTCAGAGGAAGGGTTCTCATAATGCTGAAATCTTCTCCCAGAGGATTTGCGATCTTAATGGCTGCTCTTTCCGGAGCATCCTCTGCCAGAAGGAGCTTGTCAAATACCTTCGGGCTCTCAAAGCTGTAGGTCATAGCCTGGGAAAATCCGTTTGCCTGTACAACTGCTCTAACCTCAGCTTCTACTCTCTTCTCAAAGGAAAGCTTGCCGGCAGAAGCCTGTCCGCTTGGCATCGTCATCGGGATATTGTCATAGCCATAGAATCTTGCAACCTCTTCTGCAAGATCAGCCATAACATGAAGATCCTGTCTCCAGGAAGGAACCACGATTTCATTTGTTTCTTTATCATAGCCAAGGTCAATCCGCTCGAAGTATTCCAGCATTTCTTCAGCAGAAACCTCTGTTCCAAGCAGCTTATTGTATTTCTCCGGCTCAAAGGGAACTCTGTTGCCCTCTTTCTTAACCGGATAAATGTCAACCATACCGCCAACAACCTCGCCTGCGCCAAGTTCTTCTACCAGCTGGCAGGCACGGTTCATTGCCTCAAGAGCTGTATTCGGATCCAGACCCTTTTCAAACTTGCCGGATGCATCTGTTCTCATGCCGACTCTCTTGGAGGAAAGACGGATGTTGGTTCCATCGAAGCAGGCAGCTTCGAAAAGCATGGTCTTCACATCATCAGTAATCATGGAATTCTCACCGCCCATGATACCGGCAAGGCCGATTTCCTTATCCTTATCGCAGATCATCAAAACATCATGATCCAGCTTTCTCTCCTGGCCATCGAGTGTAACAAAGCTCTCTCCATCCTTTGCACGGCGAACAATAATCTCATGTCCTGCAATGGTATCCCAGTCATAGGCATGCATCGGCTGACCATATTCTTCCATAACATAGTTGGTGATATCAACCAGGTTATTGATCGGACGAATGCCAACGCTGCGCAGTCTTCTCTGCATCCACTCCGGTGAAGGAGCCAGCTTGATATTCTTTACCACTCTTGCCACATATCTGGGGCAAAGCTCGCTGTCTTCTACGGTAACCTTAATATAATCATTCACATCTTCTGCATTTCCGGTCTCTGTAATAACCGGCGGAATAAATTCCTTGCGGAAGGTTGCTGCTGCCTCGCGGGCAATACCGATCACGCTGTAGCAGTCCACACGGTTGGAGGTTACTTCATATTCTACAACCGTATCATGCAGTCCCAGTGCCTCAATGGCATCATCGCCCGGCTTTACATGATCTTCTTCGTCAAAGAGATAAATGCCATATTCCGGTGCCTTCGGGAACATATTTCTGTCTGAACCCAGCTCTTCAATGGAGCACATCATACCATTAGAGGGCACTCCGCGAAGCTTACCCTTTTTGATCTTAATGCCGCCTTCTGTCTTTGCTCCGTCATGTCCGCCGGCAACCCTGCCGCCGTCAAGAACGACCGGAACCAGATCTCCCTCATGTACATTTGGTGCACCGGTTACAATCTGGATATCCTCTTCTCCGCCAACATTGACCTGGCAGATCACAAGCTTATCTGCATCCGGATGCTTTTCGATCTTGTCGATCTGTCCGACTACGATCTTGTCCAGATCTGCATCGAGATTTACATAATTCTCAACTTTTGTACCGCTAAGCGTCATTGCATCCATATATTCCTGGGGAGTCGCATCCAGCTCCGGTACATATGCCTTTAACCAATTAAGTGATGTATTCACTGTTATTTCCTCCGATTCTGCTTTTACTATCTTTTCGTCAGCCTCTCCTTACGGAAACGCTTTCGTCAGCATTTCTTAGAACTTAGAACTTTAGAACTGATCCAAAAATCTCTCGTCATTCTCATAAAGAAGACGCATATCATCAATTTCGTATTTCAGGAGTGCGATTCGCTCAAGTCCTACACCAAAGGCAAAACCTGTATACTCTTCCGGATCTACGCCTACCATTTCAAGCACATGCGGGTGAACCATACCACAGCCAAGGATCTCGATCCAGCCCTCTCCCTTACAGAATCTGCAGCCCTTACCGCCGCATTTGAAGCAGGAAACATCCATCTCTGCAGAAGGCTCTGTGAAGGGGAAATGATGAGGACGGAATTTTGTCTTTGTATCCTCTCCGAACATTTCTGCCGCAAACTGCTGAAGGGTTCCCTTCAGGTCTGACATGGTAATATTCTTGTCGATAACCAGTCCTTCTACCTGGTGGAAACAAGGAGAATGGGTTGCATCTACCTCATCGGAACGGAAAACTCTTCCCGGTGCAATCATACGGATCGGCAGCTTGCCGGCTTCCATTGCATGAATCTGAACAGAAGATGTCTGTGTACGAAGAAGAATGTCATTGCCGATATAGAAGGTATCCTGCTCATCCTTTGCCGGATGATTTGCCGGAATGTTCAGGGCCTCAAAGTTGTAATAATCGTATTCTACCTCAGGTCCGTCAATTACCTCATAACCGAGTCCGGTAAAGATTCTCTCTACCTCTTCCAGGGCAACTGTATTCGGATGCGGATGACCGATTCTCTTTTTCTTTGCCGGCAGGGTAACGTCAATTACTTCCTGTTTCAGTTTCAGATTCTGAAGTTCCTTCTCCAGGCTTTCCTTTCTGGCCTGCATCTGCTCCTCGATCGCGCTTCTGGTCTCATTGACAAGCTGTCCAACCTTGGGACGATCCTCCGGTGCAACATCCTTCATGCCCTTCAAGATAGCAGTCAGCTGACCCTTCTTGCCGAGTACAGATACTCTGATTTCATTCAAAGCATCCAGATTGGCAGATTCTTTGATCTGATTCAAGGCCTCTTCCCTGATCTTCAACAGTTCTTCTTTCATCTTGCTTCTCCTTTGTATATGTATAATCTCTATTTAACAAAGATAAAT
>CAVFAT010000019.1:22246-45605 GCA_963620785.1 Bacteroidaceae bacterium | reverse complement strand
GTCGCGTAAGCGACAGATTTCTTATCCGCCGCAGTGCGATCATATGACTTTTTTATCGAATGGAAACTTTGTTTCCATTCGATAAAAAAGTCCCCAGCAAAACTGCTGGGGACGAAATATTCCGCGGTACCACCCCTGATTCCTGATCCTTAGACCAGGCACTCAAGAACCGTGTAACGTACGGCAACGTCATTTCTTACTTTCTTCTTCGCTTATTCTCGCTTTTCTTTTCGGAAATGCAGCTCCGGTGTGAAATTCAGGATATTACTGAACCTGCAGGAAGCTTTCAGCCTCTGACTTCCCTTCTCTTTCAGGAAATAATTCCCTCTTTGCAAAAAGCAATGCACCATCTTCGCCTTTTTTCTATCTGTCTGAAAGCAGCTGCCTGCTTTCTTCTTTTTAGATTTTGCATGAAATCCTGCAAAACACTAAGACTGATTCTATCATACTGACTTTCTTTTCGCAAGAGGATTTCCATATCCCTCTATTCGCAACTATTCACACCTATTCGCGTCCTTTCGCGCATACCTGCAGAACAGCCTCCGGAACCGGAACCTCGAGTATGGAATCCCTGTCAATCTTCCTAACCCGGTAATAAGTCCAAAGATAACGGAGCATGGGCTGTATTTCTGCGCATACAAAAAAAATGATCATGCACATATAAAGCCAGAACATGGATAAAAGTACCATCATCAGGCTTCCGTAAACAGAAAAGAAACCGAAATAATTGGTCAGGATCGAAATCGCAATGGTAAAGACAAACCAGGCAACAGAGCAGGCAATTCCGCTCGGAAGCTGATCCTTAAACTCTGTCGTTGCATTCGGCAGCATGGTATAAACCTCTGTAAAAAAGCTGACCATCATGGCGATCATGATCGGATAACGGAAGATCATAATGATCGTCAGGGCAAGGGGTCTTTTTCCATCCGGGGAAGCTGCTTTGAAAAGCTCCGAAACCTGTCCGCCGTAAACAACGAATACCGTGATAAAAAAGATCACAAAAAGCAAAATGATCGTAGCGAGAATAGATCGAAAGCGAAGGTAAAACCAGTTTCTCTTGTCTTCGATATTTCTTACATTATTCAAGCCATACTGGATTCCCTGCAGTGCCTTTCCCGCAGACCAGAGTACCGATAATATTGAAAGGGAAAAAATTGCATAGGATCTGGTAAAAAGATTGTCGATCAGACTATTGATATTATCCTTCAGAAAATCAGGAAAATAGTTGCTGATCAGACCCATGATCACGGATTCATCCAGATTCAGAATACGGATCAGAAAAATAAGTACCATAAGAAAAGGGATCAGGGACATCATAATAAAGAGTGTAGACTGGGCCGCATATAATGCCACCTTATCCTCCTGATAGGTTTTTATCATCCCTTTTACATAATCAATCAGCAGCCTCTTCATGCTCTCTCCCATGTATATTTCTGCAAAAAATCCGGCTCTTCTCCTCTCTTCTTTATGAGCAGAAGTCTCCCCCTGCCGGATTTTCTGAAAAAAGTCGCAAAAAAACCCGGAACACGTCCTGTATTTTGACTCCTAGCTGAATGCTAGGTGGGCAACCGCAACCTCATCGCTGCCTTCCTCTGTGCCATACGGCTAAGTGAGGCCCGACATTAAATCGGCAATATAAGAATCCCGTTTAAAGTAATTGTAGGTTCAAAATATCAGGAAATATCGCATTTCGGGATGGCTCTATTATACTCGATAAGAATTCTGATGACAAGAAAAAAAGAAGGAGCTCTTCTGCCGAATCAAAAACATGCTTTTGACCAGGCAGAATCCTCCTCCTTCTTTCGCTTAATCCTATTTATTATTAAATATAGATTAACTATAGATTTTCTGCTTAAATCCGCTTAAATTCCAAGGAATTTCTTCACCTCTGCCTGCATACCCTCTACTTCACACTGGATATCATGCTTGATGGGTGCTGTACGGATCTCTTCAATCGCATTCGGAACCTTTACCTTCGCCAGAGCAGAAAGCTCATCTACCAGGGCAAAGTCTTCCATCTCTGCATACTTCGGATCGATTGCAGTCATTACCGCTCTAGTGAACTTGAAGGGGCTTGCCGTAGATGCGATCACAGTCACCTTCTTATCGCCTGTCTCCTTGCGGTATTTGTCATAAACGCCTGCTGCAACTGCTGTATGGGTATCAATTACATAGCCGTCCTGCTCATAGATTCTCTTGATCGTTGCCGCAGTTTCTTCTTCTGTGCAGTAATTGCCATAGAAGCCGGAAAGCGCTTCCTTCATTTCGGCTGTAATCTCGTATTTGCCCGCTTCCTTCAGTTCCTGCATGAGCTTTACATTCTTCTCTGCATCATTGCCGCAGATCCGATAGATCAAACGCTCTAAGTTGCTGGAAATCAAAATATCCATAGACGGAGAAGTTGTCAGAATAAATTCTCTGTTCCTATCATAAACACCTGTCTCAAAGAAATCATAGAGAACCTTATTGTCATTGGATGCACAGATCAGCTTTGCAACCGGAAGTCCCATATTCTTTGCATAAAAAGCAGCCAGGATATTTCCAAAGTTACCTGTCGGCACATCGATATTGATCTCTTCTCCCTTTTCGATTGCACCCTGCTTTAAAAGCTTTGCATAGGCATAAACATAATATACGATCTGGGGTACCAGACGTCCGATATTGATGGAGTTTGCGGAAGAGAACTGATAGCCAGCCGCATGCATTTCCTCTGCAAGCGCCTGATCAGAGAACATGGTCTTCACGCCTGTCTGTGCCTGATCGAAATTGCCATGGATACCGATTACACAGGTGTTGTCTCCCTTCTGGGTGATCATCTGCTTCTCCTGGATCGGAGAAACACCATTCTTCGGATAGAAGACAACGATCTTTGTTCCTTCAACTCCGGCAAAACCGGCCAAAGCAGCCTTGCCTGTATCTCCTGATGTTGCAGTCAGGATCACGATCTCATTTTTGATCTGATTCTTTCTTGCACTTGTAATCATCAGATGGGGCAGAATGGAAAGTGCCATATCCTTAAAAGCGATGGTTGATCCATGGAAAAGCTCCAGGAAATATGCATCATCCGCCTTACGAAGGGGAGCAATCTCCTCTGTATCAAACTTCTCGTCATAGGCATTCTTGATGCAGTTTTTCAGCTCTTCTTCAGTAAAATCTGTCAGGAAAAGCTTCATTACTTCATAGGCTGTCTCCTGATAACTCATCTCCTTCAGCTGATCCCAGTCAAGCTCCAATGCAGGAATCTGTGTCGGAACAAAAAGTCCGCCCTGATCTGCCAGTCCCTTTAAAATTGCCTGGGAAGCTGTTACCTTTTCATTTGCATTTCTCGTACTAACGTACATCAGATCCATATCAATACCTCTGTATTTTTCATTTGATGAGATCCCGCTCAGGATCGGTTTATCTTCGCTCACTCAATATAATAAACTTTTTCTTCTGCGTCAATCCTGGGGAAGGGTAATTGCCCCATGGATTGCAGATGCTGCTGCTGTTGCCGGAGAAGAAAGGTAGATTTCAACCTTTGAGGTTCCCATTCGGCCAAGGAAGTTACGGTTATTGGTCGCAAGCACCCTTTCTCCATCTGTCAGGATTCCGCCTGCCCTGCCACAGCAAAGTCCGCAGCCCGGATGTGTAATGATTGCTCCTGCCTCTGCAAGTGTCTGCATATAGCCCTTTTCAATAGCTTTCTCATAGATGCTTCTGCTGGCTGCCGTAATGATCAGCTTGCAGGCTACCTTCTTGCCCTTCAGGATCTTTGCAGCAATTGCAAGATCTTCCAGTCTGCCATTGGTACAGGATCCGATGAAAACCTGATCTAGCTTTGTACCAACCAATTCGCTGACCGGATGGATATTGTCAACCTGGGAAGGACATGCACAAACCGGAACCAGTTCTTCTGCCTGATAACGGATCACGCTTGCATATTCGGCATCTTCATCACCGTAGAGCCAGTCTACATCCTCCATCTTCACCTTGGAATAAGCACAGGTCTTTTCATCCGGACGGAAAAGACAGCATTTTGCACCGGCCTCAACCGCCATATTTGAAATGGTCATACGGCTGGCAACACTCATCTCATCTACTGCAGAGCCTGTAATCTCTAAAGCCTTATAGGTTGCTCCGTCTGAACGAAGATCCCCAAGGAGACGCAGGATCACATCCTTTGCCATCACGCCCTCCGGCAGATGTCCGTCAATGACAACCTTGATCGTCTCCGGTACTCTCACCCAAAGTTCGCCTGTTCCGAGGATAGAAGCCATCTCTGTATAGCCAATGCCGCTGGAAAAACAGCCAACACAGCCATAGGTCGTTGTATGGGAATCTGTACCGAAAACAATATTGCCCGGCTTTGCATAACCCATTTCTGTCATCAGCTGATGGCAGATTCCATCATTTCTGTGCACATGCGTCATGCCATACTTTTCTGCAAAAGCATCACCGATCTTAAAATGACGGGTATCCTCCACAGCACTCGCCGGTACGAGATGATCATAGATCAAAACCACCTTATCCGGATCCCAAAGCTTGGAAAAGCCCATTTCTTCAAACTTATCCGCAACAAAGGGAATAAAGATATCATGAATCATCACACGATCCACATTTACTGTTACGATCTGTCCCGGGCTTACCTTGTCCAGACCTGTATTATGCTGAATAATCTTTTCAATCAGAGTACTTCCCATTTCAGTTTCCTCCCTTATTACGGCGCTGCATGGCCTTTACCAGTCCGCCAGCTTCCAGAATATCTGTCAGGTTCTTCGGAAGGGGCTGGATCGGAAAGCTTTTTCCGCCGGCTTCGATCTCTTCTCCGACCTTTACCCTGATCTCATTGCCTTCCTTTACCGCTTCCTGCAGCTGGTCATTCTCGATCAGAAGCAGACCATTGTTGATGGAATTGCGGAAAAAGATGCGGGCATAGGACTTAGCGATCACACAACGGATCCCCAAGGCCTTAATGATCTCCGGTGCCTGCTCTCTGGAAGAGCCACAGCCGAAGTTCTTGCCTGCGACAATGATATCTCCTTCTTCGATCAGACCGGCAAGCTCCGGTCTGAGGGGAGAGAAACCATACTGTTTCATATCTTCTACGCTCGGTAATGCCAGGTATTCTGTCGGAATAATGATATCGGTATCAATATCATCTCCCAGCACCCAAACCTTTCCTTTAAATTCTTCCATATCTTACTCCAATTCCTCCGGCGATGTAATATATCCTGCCACAGCAGATGCAGCACAAACAGCGGCATTTGCCATATAGACCTTAGAAGAAGCCGCTCCGCATCTTCCCTTGAAATTTCTGGTTCCGGTTGAGATCAGGACTTCATTTTCTCCAATAACACCCTGACAGCTCCCCCAGCAAACAGAGCAGTTTGTATTCATGATCATGGCACCTGCTTCCATCAGGGTCGTGATCGTTCCATCCTTCAAAGCCTCGATGTAGACAGCCTGAGAAGCAGGCGTCACGATAAATCTGACCTTGGGATCCACCTTACGTCCCTTCAGAACCTCTGCCGCCTGGTGAAGTTCATCAATTCTGCCATTGTTGCAGGAACCGACAAAAGCTTCGTTAATCGCAATTTTTTCCTTGGATACTTCTGCGATCGTTGCATAATTGTCTACAAAATCCGGTCTGACACAGCAGGGCTCGATCTCGTCCAGATTGTATTCATATACAGCTGCAAAGTTTGCATCCTCGTCACTCTTGAAGAGATGAACTGCCTGCCTGCCATGCTCCCTGCAATATTCTACAACTTTCTCATCCGGCTCTACGATACCGGCTTTTGCACCGGCCTCAACTGTCAGATTGCAAAGAACGATTCTATCGTTAACAGAAAGATTATGTGCACCATCTCCGGCAAATTCCATAATCTTATAATTTGCTCCATTTGCTCCGATATCACCGATGATCTTCAGGATCAGGTCTCTGGCATAAACGCCCTCTCTCAGCTTGCCGTGCAGATTGAAACGGATTGTCTCCGGAACCATAACCCAGGAACTGCCTGTTACCATAGCATATAAAAAGTCGGTACAGCCAACGCCGGTTCCGAAAGCGCCCAAAGCGCCATAAGTGGTCGTATGGGAATCTGCACCAAAGATCAGCTCTCCCGGACATACATAGTCCTCCATCATGATCTGATGGCAGACGCCCTGTCCCTCATAAAGCTTAATCCCATTCTCCCGGGCAAAATTACGCATCTTCTTGTGGGCTTCCGCTGTCTTCGGATTCTCAGCCGGCACATTGTGATCCATGATAAATACGACCTTATCCGGATCTGCAATCCTCGGATGCTTCAGTTTATTATGATACATATCAACCGTAAGATGTGTGGTACCGTCATTGCTCATCATACGATCCAGCTTTACGGTATGAATATCATTCGGCTTTACCTCATCAAGACCAGCCGCTCTGGCAATGATTTTTTCACCAATTGTCATTCCCATTTGATCAGTCCTCCTTATTTAATGATGCGATCAATCCGCCCTGGTTCAGAATATTCTGCATATATTCCGGAAGCTTTGTGCATTCAAAAGTCTGGCCATCTACGCAGACGGTTCCGGCACTCAGATCCAGATCTGCCAGACTGCCATTTTCTACATGCTCATGCAATTCCTTGCAGACAATAACCGGCAGTCCGATATTAATGGAATTCCGGTAAAAAATCCTTGCAAAGGACTTTGCTAATACAGCCTTTACACCCAGGGCCTTCAGTACGGAAGGTGCCTGCTCTCTGGAAGAACCACAGCCAAAATTCTCAGCGGCAACAATGATATCGCCCGCATTTACCTTTGCTGCAAATTCCGGGTCCAGAGACTCAAAGGTATATTTTTTCATCTCTTCTACATTCGGTAAAAGAAGATACTGGGATGCAATGATCTGATCCGTATCCACATCATTATCGAATTTCCAGACTTTACTTTCGCTCATTTCGATTCTCCTCTATATAAAAATATGCCAATGCTCTAATGTATAATTTTAACATAGAACCTCATAAAAATGTGAGAATGACACTATATAATCTTTCTTATTTTAGCATAGTTTATGTTATAATAGAAATACATATCACAAATGCATTTTATAACCTGTTGTTATAATATAATGTTACCACATCTGACAGACTCCCTATTTTTCAAAAGAGGTAGCTATGACCCAAAATTTGTCATCTTATCGTATTTTCTACGTTGTCGCCAAATGCGGCAATATTTCAAAAGCCGCCAAAGAGCTTTATATCAGCCAGCCAGCTATCAGCAAATCCATCCGAAAGCTGGAGGAAAGTTTGGAAACAACGCTTTTCATCCGCAGCTCGAAGGGCGTCCGCCTTACCGATGAAGGGGAACTCCTCTTCCAGCATGTTAAAGAGGCCTTCTCTATCCTGGATGACGGTGAAAAGCAGCTGCAGCAGAATATCCGACTCGGCATCGGCCATCTGCGCATCGGTGTCAGCACAACTCTATGCAAATATATGCTGATGCCCTATCTCAGCCAGTTTATCAAAGAAAACCCCAATGTCAAAATCTCCATTATTTGTCAGGATTCCAACGAATCCCTCAGAATGCTTTCGGAAGATAAGCTGGATCTTGGCTTTGTCGGCATGTTCCATCATATGAAGGATATTGACTTTCGTCCGGTTGTAAAAACCCAGGACATTTTTGTAGCATCACCGGATTACATTGCCAACCTGAATGCAAGAGGCGTTTCTCCGGAAGATTACTTCCGGGAAGGCATGCTGATGCTTTTGGATAAGGACAATCAGGCGAGAACCTACATCGACAGTGTTCTCAAGGAATTTCTGGATTCCTCTGATCACATTGAAATCACCACGATGGACCTGCTCATTGATTTCGCCAAGATCGGGCTCGGCATCGCCAGCGTTATCCGATCCTTCGTAGAAGAAGATCTGAAGGAGGGTTCCCTGATCGAGATTCCTTCTCCCCTTCCCCTTCCGCCCAGGGATGTCGGCTTTGCTTATAAGAAGAATGCCATTTTCACCAAGGCGGTAAGTGACTTTATCAATATCAGCAAGGCACAGAGCTGATTACTATCTACGATTCCTATTTACTAGGATGCTTTTCAGACTCACCTTGAATATTTCTTCATAGTGCGAGATATACTATCTGATTCGCCCTAGGACAGAAGAAGGCGGCCACCTTTCGGTAGCCGCCTTTAAATTAATCTGCCTTCTTATCTCTTATTCTTTCTCTTTTTGCCCACAAAACTTGTCGCTGTGACTGCACCGCCGCTCACGAGGAGCAGAGCCAGCCAAAGGAAGATATTGCTCTCATCGCCAGTCTTTACTGCATTTGTGGCATTGGCCTTTGATGCATTTGTGCCGGCAGTATTCTGCGTGTTCTTGTTGTTCTGAGGGCTCTTCTTATTGTCATTTTGAGCCTTATTGCCGTCCTGAGTGTCATTCTTATTGTCGTTCTTGTTGTCCTTTTGAGTAGTATTATCCTTTTTATCCTGCTCTTTTACGGTCAATGTACCGACAGTTTCTTTGACTTCGTAGTTGCTTTCTTTGGTTACATCGTTCCATTCGATTGTGTAAGTATTGCTGCTTCTTCCTACATCCGTCTGCGTACCTGTCACTTTCAGCTCTGCACTTTCTCCCTCAACAAATCCGTCGATTGAGCCTTCTGCAGTAAGCGGCTTTCCGTCATACTTCTTCTCAGCACTTTCTGTCTTTACTGTAAGCTCTTTCTTTGTGATGTCATAGGTTCTTGTTACACTTCCTGTGTAGTTGCCTTTACCTGTAATCGTCACTGTAACTGTGCCTACATTCTTTGTATCCTCTGAATAGCTGACAGTATAATCTGATGCTGTTAAATCA
Organism: Bacteroidaceae bacterium; assembly: GCA_963620785.1. GTDB lineage: Bacteria > Bacillota > Clostridia > Lachnospirales > Lachnospiraceae > RUG14243. Next base: position 36,780 of record CAVFAT010000019.1, on the reverse strand, counting down.
GTGCCATCCTTTGTCTTAACGCTAGGTGCCTGTTCCTGATTCTTGCCATTGTAGACCAGATTTTCTAAGTCACCAATGACAATTCCTTCCGAACTGATATCCTGCACCCATTTTGCATAAAGAACAATGTTGCCATTATCATCAATAAGCTCATCAGCACTTAATTTTGTTATTGGGCCGTCACTGAAAGCAGCGTCACGGTACCAGCCTACAAATTTGTAACCTGTCTTTTCTGCAGGATTAACAAGAGTAAGCTCCTTATTGCTATATGTGGTCGGGTGTTCGATAGAATCGAAATTGGCCTCAGACTCTCCGTCCATATACTTTATCGCATATCCACGAACCAAACGAACCTCGTTTGTATAGTCATAGCCGTCACCATTGCTAATCTTAATTAACTCATAACAAGAAATATCCTTAGTTGATGATGTGCTAAAATCGTTAACTCGATAATAAGAATAACCTTCTAAGGACAGATCACTCGGAAAATGTCCGTAAGTCATTTCTCTTCCAGGCAGAATATAGGAGCGCATCTCGGGTTCTCCCGAAAATGTCTTTAAGATGTAATAACTGGTTCTGTTCTTATATGCAAGATAGTATGTGTTATCCTTTAATATCATCGCTACCGGATAACTGCCTGAAGAGCTAATAGAGTACACCTTTGTATTTGGATTATAATATAAGGTTTTTGAGCCAGAATATTCATCTATGCTTGGAACAACCCACACGGTATCCTTAACCTTGATATCGCTCCAGCTGGCGGCAGTAGTATCATAACCAAAACTTGTAGTATCTTCCTTCTTCTCTCCGTAATCAGGAACCCAGGTGTTGTGATCTGATGTGAATACCTCTTCCGGCTTGATATCAGCGTTATACTCCTTAAATCCGCTTGTTAATTTTGCAGTGGATACAGCAGAACTGTTCTCATCCGTGAGAGTATCACTCCATAATGTCGGATCAGACAGACCGATGCTTGAACCGGCCAAGCTTCCATTTACATATACAGGATGATCCTTATCAAGAATATTCAAGTTATTGATTGTTCCTTTATATGTGTTATTCTGAATCGTATTTTTACCTGAAATGGTAAGCTTGGAATTTGCATCATAGTAAACGCCTGCGCCCAACTCAGTAGATGTATTATTCGTGATCGTTGTATTTTTAAGGGTAGTACCATTACCGGCCCCATTCCCCTTTAAATAAATACCGGCACCTTTACCATCTGTTGACTGATTACCGCTAATGCTACATCCGTCAATATCAGCCTGGGTCCAATAGGACATGACTTCAATACCGGCACCACTATCTGCTGTATTTCCATTAATTGTGGCATTGTGAATCTGAACAGGGATACTGCTTCTAATCCAGTTTAAGAAAATACCACCACCCTCGTGAGCGCTATTTCCGCTAATTGTTCCGGCATTGATATAAACACCTGGATTTTCAGGTCTTCCGGCCGCTAATGTAGCGGTACAAAGTCCATAAGCATCAATACAGGTACCAAGCGCAGCAAGGCCACCGCCTACATAACCGGCAGTATTGCCTGAAATCGTACCACCATTCATTTCAAATCTGCTGTCAAGAAATCCCCATCCCCCATGATCCGTATAACTGTCTTTTGATGCAATTAGGGCAACTGCGCCACCATCTGCCGAAGCCCTGTTATTGCTAAGCGAACCACCGTTCATGGTAAATGTAGAACCCTGGCCTACAAATACTGCTCCTCCTGCTCCTGCCGGTACTTGCCAACCACTATCATAGCTGGTGCTGGTATAGCAATCAGAAATGGAGCCGCCATTCATTGTAAAGTGGCCGCCATTAATAACAGCAACACCACCGCCAAAGTTGACAGAGCCACCATTAATACCACAATTGGTAATCAAACCGCCATTCATTTCAAGATATCCACCCTGACCAACGGCAATTGCTCCACCAAAAGCATTATTAGATACGGAATTTTGAATTGTCGTATCACCATATATCTTGACCGTACCATTGCCGATGACGTTTCCAATTCCGGCTACTACAATCAGATGTCCGCCGTCCTTTGCTACTCCGTCACCATTCAGTACCAACTTATTACTGCTATCTTCTGAGTCACCCAAAATAAGGACAGGCGTGCCGCTTGTACCACCATCTACACGAATAGGAACCTCTACTGTTTGGAAACTAATAGTATGTCCATCTCCGATAATCGTCACAGTGTTCTTCTCGATGTTGATCGCAGAAGACATTGTAATATCATCTTTGAGATGGATCGTATAGCTTCCTTCGCCTTCGCTAATGCTAGTAAGAGCACTTTGCAAAGCTTCCTCAGAATCAACGTAGAAAGTATTTCCATCCTCTACACCAATAGAAAGAATTCCCTTTTCTTTCTCCTTTGAAGATGAAACAGTTCTTACGAATACAAATGTAGAAAGTCCATTTGCAGTAATTTCTGCAGTGTTTCCTTCTTCACTAACGCTGCCTTCTTCTACAGTTCCGTCATCTTTAATATGAAGGAAGGAAAGCCTAGTATCCACCCCACTTTCTGCTTCAGGAACTGCAATCTCCGAGAGATTCATTTTAAAATTCACTTTGCCGGTCTCTATATTATTTCCACTTGCATCAGCAAGATGAATCTTATAGATTTTCGCACCGACAACTGTCTTTTCACCGATCCACTTCGTGAATGCTTCATTCTCAAAATCATCCGGATCAAGCTCTGTAAGAGATACTTCAGCATTCTCTGCAACCGGAGATGACAAGTGAAGAGATACTTCCATGCCAGTCTGGCTATATGTAAAATCCTGCTTTGCAGCAATATCGCTTGCTTCTGCCTTTGATCCTTCTTCCTGATTTTCGCTTGTTTCAGTTTCGATCTCAGAATTCTCGCTTGTTTCAGCTCCTATCTCAGAATTTTTGCTTGTTTCAACTCCTATCTCTGATCCAGTCTCCTGCACCTCAGATATTTCACCGGCAAAAGCTGTGACATTGCTCTGCTGTACAAGGACTAAAGCAGCCATCAGAAAAACCAATAAACGATTGTGTTTTGTTTTCATCTTCATCCCTTTTTCATTTCCTTTGTTCACAATATTTTCTATGTAGTTGGCTCTAACTTTGATTATATTGAAAATATTTTGAAATTTCAATCAATATAAGATAAAAAACGCTCAGGCCAAAAGCCTGAGCGTTTTCTTATTATATATCCCAAAGCAAAGCGATGGGATGCACCAGGCGCCAAGCTTTCCGGAAGAAGGCTTTATAAATGCGCCGATGTCATTCTCTTCTATCTGCCGAGAATTAGTTGCCTGCCATCTGCTTAGCAACTTCCTCTGCAAAGTTTTCTTCTTTCTTTTCGATACCTTCGCCTGTCTCGAAACGAACGAATCTCTTAACAGAAAGCTTTGTGCCGATTTCCTTGGAAACCTGCTCAAGGTATTTTGCAACGGACTGCTTTCCGTCCTCAGCCTTAACGTATACCTGATCAAGAAGGCAGATCTCTTTGAGTTCCTTCTTAACACGTCCGGTAACGATACCCTGGATAACCTTCTCCGGCTTCTGGGATTCCTTCGGATCATTCATGATCTGAGCAAGAAGGATTTCTTTCTCATGAGCAATATACTCTTCAGAGATCTCAGACTCATCAACATATTTCGGGCTCATTGCTGCGATCTGCATAGCGATGTTTGTTACAGCCTCTTTTGCTGCAGCATCCTTACTCTCAGACTCAGCCTCAACGATAACGCCGATCTTTCCGCCTGCATGTGTATAGCTTACAACGAAACCGTTTGCTGCTTCAACCTTAGCAAAACGACGGATGGAAAGCTTCTCTCCGATAACAGCGATCTGAGAAACAAGCTCTTCATTAACTGTCTTAGAAGTATCTGCTGCCCATGCTTCTGCAAGGAAAGCATCGATATCAGCTGCATCAGAAGCAAGTGCCTGATCTGCAACCTGAGCTACGAAAGCCTGGAACTTATCGTTCTTAGCAACGAAGTCTGTCTCAGAGTTAACCTCTACAACAGCTGCCTTCTGATCTCCGTCAAGAACAACCTTGCAAAGACCTTCTGCTGCTGTACGGCTAGCCTTCTTCTCAGCCTTAGCCTGTCCGTTCTTTCTCAGGAACTCAACAGCCTCGTCCATATTTCCTTCTGTCTGTGAAAGTGCCTTCTTGCAGTCCATCATGCCTGCGCCGGTCATCTCTCTTAATTCTTTTACCATTGCTGCTGTGATTGCCATGATAAATTTCCTCCAAAAAATCTATAAATTACTCAGCGTCTTCTGCTTCTGCAGTCTCTTCAACCTCAGTAACTTCCTCACCCTGGTTTGCTTCGATAACAGCATCAGCCATTGTAGATGTGATAAGTTTTACTGCACGGATTGCATCGTCATTACCCGGGATGATGTAATCAAGCTCTTCCGGATCGCAGTTTGTATCAGCGATACCGATCAGCGGAATTCCCAGTGTATGAGCTTCCTGAACGCAGATTCTTTCCTTCTTCGGATCAACGATGAAGATTGCATCCGGGAGCTTCTTCATTTCCTTGATACCGCCAAGGTTCTTCTGCAGCTTCTCAAGTTCCTTGCGAAGTGCGATAACTTCCTTCTTCGGCAGAAGATCAAATGTTCCGTCTGCTTCCATCTTCTCGATCTTCTTCAGACGCTCGATACGGCTTCTGATGGTCTTGAAGTTGGTCATCATACCGCCAAGCCATCTTTCGTTTACGTAGTACATGCCGCAACGCTCAGCCTCAGCCTTGATGGTATCCTGTGCCTGCTTCTTTGTACCTACGAAAAGGATTGTGCCGCCTTCTGCTGCAATATCAAATACTGCCTTGTAAGCATCGTCTACCATTCCAACAGTCTTCTGCAGGTCGATGATGTAGATTCCGTTTCTCTCTGTGTAGATGTACGGAGCCATTTTCGGGTTCCATCTTCTTGTCTGATGTCCGAAGTGAACACCTGCCTCGAGTAACTGTTTCATTGAAATAACGCCCATTTTATACCTCCAAATGGTTAATCATTCATGTGCTTCCTTTCCTGTCATATTGTCAGACAATATGATAAAACAAAGGCATATCATGCGCCCATGTTTCTTTTGCAGCAACCTTTTCGGCACCGGCTGCAGGATCCACACATGTGTTTAATGTGACCGAAATCCTCCTGGATTTCGACTAATAAAAAAGGCATTCAGAAGAATGCCTTTTAATAGCTTAATTAATATATCACAGCAAAGCCTGCATTTCAACAGAAATTAACAGGATTTTGCTGATTTTTCGGTATTTCTCAGGAAATATCCTTCATCTTGGCAAGTTCATCGAATACGACGTCATTCAAGATCTTGATATAAGTTCCCTTCATACCGGAGGAACGGGACTCGATAATTCCCGCACTCTCGAACTTGCGAAGGGCATTTACAATGACGGATCTGGTAATTCCGACCCGGTCTGCGATCTTGCTCGCTACCAGGATACCCTCCTTGCCGTCCAGTTCATCAAAAATATGAATAATAGCGGAAAGCTCTGAGAAGGATAATGTGTTGATCGCCGACTTTACAACCTGAAGTTTTCGGCTCTCTTCTACATTTTCTTCATTAACGGAACGCATCATCTCCAGTCCGACTACCGTCGTACCATATTCGCATAAAATGATGTCGTCGATCGAATAATCCTCCCCTGACTTATAAACAAACAGGGTTCCAAGCCTCTCTCCCGCGATAACAATCGGAATGATTACTGCCCTGATTCTGGAAATAATCTCGGATTCAAACCCAAGTGTCAGAAGATTTACATTTTCCTTGGTGGAAAGAACACCCAAAAGGCGCTCATCCAATGTGTCATCGATGAATTCCCCTACCTCTACGGAAATCATCTCCTGAATCACTTCTACCCCTTCTGCATTGCTGCGTCCAAGCACTTTGCCTTTTTTTGAAATCACGAGGATATTAGAATCAAGGATTCCGGAAAGCACATCGCAGATGTCATTAAATACAACCTTTGATGAATTATTATTGTGCAAAAGTTTGTTGATCTTTCGCGTTTTATCTAACAGCTCTACGCTCATTGTGATTCCTCCCTCTTCAAACTGCCTCTTATTATGAAGATTAGCACATTTACAGGAGAGTTGCAATGATTTGTCAGATATTATATCCACTTTTCGAACTATTCAAACTTTATCCTTCATTCTTCTCGACATAACCGCAGTTTTCATCTGCACAAACCAGCTTATTGCCCTTTTCTAACATATAACCGCCACAATTCGGACATTTCTTCGCTGATGGCTTCTGCCAGGAAATAAAATCACAGTCCGGATATCCCTCGCAGCCATAATATCTTCTGCCCTTTTTCGTCTTACGGATCAGGATCTCCTTGCCGCACTTGGGGCAGGCAACTTCAGCCTTCTCCAGATATGGCTTGGTATTGCGGCATTCCGGGAATCCCGGACAAGCCAAAAATCTTCCGTGAGGGCCATATTTAATCACCATGTTGCGGCCGCAGTTCTCACAGATCGTATCGGTCACTTCATCGTGAAGCTCTACCTTTTCCAGTTCCTGCTCCGCAATCTCTACTTCCTTGCTGAAGGCAGGATAAAATTCACGCAGAATACTCTTCCACTCCCGGTCTCCGCTTTCGACCTCATCCAGATTGGCCTCAACCTTTGCGGTAAAGTTCAGATCGACAATATCCGGGAAAGACTCCTTCATAATATTGTTTACCACCTCACCGATTTCCGTCACGAAAAGATTTTTCTTTTCCTTAGCGATATAACGGCGGGCAATGATGGTTGTGATCGTCGGCGCATAGGTACTCGGTCTTCCGATGCCAAGCTCCTCCAGGGTTTTTACCAGAGAAGCCTCCGTATAATGATCGGGCGGCTGGGTAAAATGCTGGGAGGGTTCAAGCTCTCCCAAGCTCAGCTTGCTGTCCTCATCAATATTGGTTAGAAGGAGATTCTTCTTCTCCTTGTCCTCTTCCGTACTGTAAACAGAGGTGAAACCATCAAAGACGGTCTTTGATGCGGTTACCGTAAATTCATAGCTGCCAAGACCGATTCTAACCTGCTTTGTCTCATATCTGGCAGGGCTCATTCTGCTGGCAGTAAAGCGCTTCCAGATCAGCTGGTAAAGGCGGAACAGGTCTCTCGGCAAAAGTTCTTTTACATCGGAAGGCAGAAGGGTAATATCCGTCGGGCGGATCGCCTCATGTGCATCCTGCACATTTGCATTTCCCTTTTTGGCTGTATTGCCGCTTCCGATATATTCCTCGCCAAAAGCCTCTTTGATATAGGACTCTGCCATTGCCTGTGCTTCATCCGATACACGAACAGAATCGGTACGAAGGTAGGTGATCATGGCGATCGTGCCCTTTCCCTTCAGAGAAACACCTTCATAGAGCTGCTGGGCTAAACGCATGGTCTTCTGGGTTGAAAAATTCAGCTGCTTGGAAGCTTCCTGCTGGAGGGTACTTGTTGTAAAGGGAAGAGGCGGATTTTTGGATCGCTGGCTCTTCTTTACATTTCGAATCTCTGCATCTTCTCCCTCAAGTTCGGAAAGAATCTGATTCATTTCCTCCTGATTGTGGATATCAAGCTTGCTGCCATCTTTGCCATAAAAGCTTGCTGTAAGAGGCTTTTTCTGTCCTTCTACATGAAACTGGGCATCCAGCTTCCAGTATTCTTCCGGAATAAAGGCATTGATCTCATCCTCTCTGTCGCAGATAATGCGAAGAGCGACTGACTGAACCCTTCCTGCCGACAGGCCTCTTTTTACCTTTGTCCAGAGAATCGGAGAAATCTCATATCCCACAATTCGATCCAGAACTCTTCTTGCCTGCTGGGCATCTACCAGATTCATATCGATCTCTCTGGCATTCTTTAAAGAATCTCTGACTGCAGTCTTTGTGATCTCATTAAAGCTGATTCTGGAAGTATCCTTATTTTCCAGCTTTAAGGCAGAGATCAGATGCCAGGAAATTGCTTCTCCCTCTCGGTCCGGGTCAGTTGCAAGGAAGATCTTATCTGCCTTCTTTACTTCCTTTCGAAGGGATGCAAGCAGCTCTCCCTTTCCTCTGATCGTAATGTATCTTGGCTCAAAGTCATTCTCTACATCAATTCCGAGCTGACTTTTCGGAAGATCCCTTACATGCCCGTTGCTGGCAACTACCTCGTAATTTTTTCCGAGGAATTTCTTGATTGTTTTGACCTTTGCCGGTGATTCCACGATTACCAGATTTTTGGCCATTTCCCTTAACCTCTTTTCTATCGTCTTATCCGGATATAATTTCCCTTGCTAAGCTCCAGAATCTTCTTTTTCAGCTCCAGCTGCAAAAGGATTTCCAAAAGTTCTCTCAGGTCGAGTCCGGTTTCCGCTTGAATTTCCATGCTGCTTTTTGGCAACAAAGTGATACTACTATACACTAACTTTTCACGCTTTTCAAGATTGCCCTCTTCCAAAACGGCCTCTCCACTTTCAAAAGTAAGCGACATGTCCTGCAGAAATTCTTCTGTCGATACATAGATTCCGGCTCCCTGATGAATCAGATGATGGCAGCCCTGGCTTAGCTTACTGTCAAGCTGTCCCGGAACCGCATAAACTTCCTTGCCCTGTTCGAGGGCATATTCTGCCGTGATCAATGACCCGCTCTTTTTTCTTGCCTCTACCACAATAATACAGTCCGAAAGTCCGCTGATAATCCGGTTTCTCAAAGGAAAATGCCCTGCAAGTGCTTCTGTTCCCGGCGGATATTCGCTGATGATCCCGCCTTCCTTTTCGATCTCCGAAAAAAGATCATAATTTTCCTTCGGATAACAGATATTGACGCCGCATCCCAGAACCGCATAGGACCTTCCGCCGGCGAGAATCGCTCCTCTTTGAGCGGCCCCATCCACGCCTCTTGCCAGACCCGAGACCACCTCTACTCCATTTTTTCCAAGCTCCCGGCCAATCCGACGGGCAATGCTTCTTCCGTAGCTGCTGCAGCTTCTCGCTCCGACTATTGCAGCCGTAAAACGTTTCTCATCCGGCAGCTTTCCCTTACAGAAAAGTCCATAGGGTGCATCCCGCAGATTCCTCAGCTTTTTGGGATATTCTCCCTTCTCTATGCTATAAAAATCAATTTTCTTCTTCTTCAGCTCCTCCATCAGCTGATCCGGATCCTTTTTCCCCTGCGCCAGGATGATATTTCTTTTCTGATCAGCTCGCAAGAAAGGAAGACCTTCGATTTTATCCGCCTTCATACGAAAAATATCCTCTGCGCAAAGACCTTCTTCCAGCATTTTTCCTGCTGACATCGCTCCAAAGCCCTCAATACTATGCAGCCACAAGCAATACTTCATCGGATCACCTCCCCAAAATAACGGTCATCCAGACTCTTGTAAGAAATCGCTTCTGCCAGATCTGTCATAGAAATTTTCTCATTGCCCTGCAGATCAGCAATCGTTCTTGCCACCTTCAGAATCTTATAATAGCCTCTTGCCGTTAAGGAAAAATGCTCAAAGGCCTTCTCCATCAGCCCTCTCTGCTTTTCATTCAGCCTGCAGTACTTTTCTACATCCGGTCCTTTCAGCTGGGCATTAAAGGAAAAGCTGCAGCTTTGGTATCTTTCTGCCTGGATTTCCTGGGCTCTTGCCACTCTTTTTCTGATTTCCGCCGAACTTTCCCTCTTTTCTCTCTCCCCGTCCGTCAGCTCTGCAAAGGAAACCCTGGGTGCTTCGACACAAATATCGATCCGATCCAAAAGTGGTCTGCTGATCTTCCCGAGATAGTCCCCAACCTGCCTCGGACTGCAGCTGCAGCGGTTTCTATCCGGATAGTAACCACAGCGGCAGGGATTGCAGGCACAAACCAGCATAAAGTCCGCCGGATACTCATAGCTTCCTCCCTGCCTCACCAGGGTGATTCTCCGATCCTCCAGTGGCTGCCTTAGGGTTTCCAGAACATTTTTCTTGAATTCCGGAAGCTCGTCCAGAAATAAGACACCCTTATGCGCCAGCGTTACCTCTCCCGGAACCGGCACCCTGCCGCCTCCGCACAGACCCGAAAGGGTACAGGTATGATGGGGTGAACGGAAAGGTCTTTGCTGCAGAAGGCCTCCGCTTTCCGGCAGCATTCCCGCAATGCTGTAGATTTTGGAAATCTCCATCTCTTCTTCTTTGGACATTTTGGGAAGAATACCCGGGATTCTGCTGGCCAGCATGGTTTTCCCCGAGCCAGGCGGACCGATCATGAGAAAATTGTGCATGCCTGCAACCGCAACCTCGCATGCCCGCTTCAGGCTCTCCTGCCCGCTGATATCTGCAAAATCAGGCAGCTTTTCCTCCTCTTCGGAAGAAGCTGTCAGATCCGGCCTGCTGTATTCCCTTAGCGCTTCCTCTGTATTGAAAAAGCGGACTGCATCTGTCAGGCTTCTTACACCGATCACCCTGATATTTTCCACGATCAGAGCCTCATTACGGTTTTCCTCCGGTACCATACAGGCCTTGAAACCATTCTTCTTTGCCGCATAAACCATGGGCAAAATACCACTGGTTGAATGAATTTTCCCGTCCAGGCCTATCTCTCCCAAGACCAGAAAACTACCCAGATCCCTGGCCTGTATTATGCCAAGTGCCGCCATAACCGCAATGGCTACCGGCAGATCATAGCTGTTCCCTTCCTTTCTCAGATGAATCGGAGCCAGATTGACGGTCACCCGCTTCGGCGGAAGCAAAAAACCGCTGTTCTTCATTGCCGTCCGGACTCTTTCCTTCGCCTCTCTTACCTCAGAGGAAAGATAGCCCACCATTTCAAACAAGGGCAGACCATCACTTACATCTGCTTCTACGCAAACAAAACGACACTCCAGACCATGAATCGCCGCTGTTGATATCACACTATACATTTGTTCCTTTCCTGCTACGGAATAACGACAAAGAATTCTGCCGTGATGAAAAGATAGCTTTATCCTAGCACAAGAGAAGAAAAAAAGGAAGATGACTGCCGCCATCTTCCTTATCATGATCCTACTTTTATTCGGATTTACTTTTATATGATTTATCTGATTCTTTCTGTCAGACCGATCTTCTTCTGTACCTTGCGAAGGGTCTTGTTTGCAAAGTAAGCAGCCTTCTCTCCGTTTTCTTTGATAATGCCGTCAATATAGCTCTTATCCTTGCTCAGCTCCTCATAACGTTCCTGAAGCGGCTTCAGAATAGAAACAACACTCTCACCAACTGCTTCCTTGAGATAGCCATAGCCCTGTCCTTCGAATTCCTTCAAAGCCTCTTCCGGCGTCTTCTTTGTGCATGCACAATAGATATCCAGAAGATTTCTAACACCCGGCTGCTCTTCTCTGTAAGCGATCTGTCCCTCAGAATCTGTTACGGCACGCTTGAATTTGCGTCTGATCGTATCCGGATCATCCAGAAGGTAAATGCTTGCATTCACATTTTCATCGGATTTGGACATCTTCTTGTCCGGATTCTGCAGGCTCATGATTCTTGCTCCCTGCTTGCCGAAATAAGGCTCCGGAATGGTGAAGACATCGCCATAGATGCTGTTAAATCTCTGGCCGAGATCTCTTGTAATCTCCAGATGCTGCTTCTGATCCTTACCAACCGGAACAACATCTGCCTGATAAAGAAGAATATCTGCTGCCATCAGGACCGGATAGGTGAAAAGTCCCGCATTGATATTGTCCGCATGCTTTGCAGACTTATCCTTGAACTGGGTCATACGGCTAAGCTCGCCCATATAGGTAAAGCAGCTCAGGATCCAGGACAGTTCTGCATGTGCCGGAACATGAGACTGGAAATAAATGCAGTTCTTCTCCGGGTCAAGTCCTGCCGCAATATAAAGTGTCATCAGGCTTCTGGCACGCTTTCTGAACTCTGCCGGATTCTGACGAACCGTAAGAGAATGCAGATCAGCAATTGCATAGAAACATTCATACTCCTCGCTGAGACTGATCCAGTTGTCCAGAGCTCCCAGATAATTTCCCAATGTCAGATTGCCGGTTGCCTGCATGGCACTGTAGAGTACCTTCTTATCCTTTTCCATAATGCTTCCTCTTTTCTTTTTGTAAGATCTCTTTTTTAATATAATGAAAGGCCCTTTCTTCGCCCTCTTCTGCGAGAATGGTCAGCATCTCTTCAAGAAGTGCCGCACTCTCCGGGTGAATAATCAGGTGATCTTTTCCTCTCAGATAGTAATCCAAAGCAGAGCGGTCACGATAAGCCTCCTTCTGGTAAACCTTGCTGGCCGCTACCCTGTCGCAAAACATCTCTGCTACATATCTTGTCGGCATTTTCATTCCGGTTAATGGAAAGCCCGCCTCCCTGTCCAGATTGTAATCGATCCAGTATTCCAGGTGATGCTTATTTCTTCCTTTGTGATGAAGCCAGGATGCGGAATAACCTTCCTCCATCCGCTGCAGATCATTCGGGCTTCTGCTGCCTGTATAATATTTGCAGCCAGCCAGAAATTCTGTCGGAGAATATTTTGACAGATCATGCATCAGACCCTGCCGGTATAGACCCAAGCGGAAACAACCCAGCATAACCAGCCATCTATGATATGTAATTGTGCAGAAATGCTTCCAAGCCTTCATTCCTTTTCCTGTCTGCTCTTATCTTTTAACGATATCCTAAAGATTATATCATTTTTCCTTTTCTTCTGCATTGTATTTTTCACATTCCGAAAAAAAGCGGGATTCCTTTTCTTTTTTGCGTCCGCCGGGAGCGGTATAGGACAAAATCAGTTCTTTTTTTGCCCGGGTCATACCCACATAAAGAAGTCTTCTTTCCTCCTCCAGTTTGCCCTCGTCTATGGCTCTTTTATATGGAATCTTTCCCTCATTCATTTCGATAATATAAACCGTTTCAAATTCCAGTCCCTTTGCTCCATGAAGGGAGCGAAGGCTGATCCTGCCTGCCGGGCTTTTTTCTTCTGTCTCCCGTCTGATTTTCCTCAGCCTGACCGCTTCTTTCCAGCTCTCCCAGCTTTTATAAACTCTGCTCTCCTCCTGCAAAAGCTCCAAAATATGCAAAAGGCCTTCTTCCTCGATTCCCTTTTCTGTCGCATAGCTTTTCAGATAGTTTCGGTAAGCCATTCCATGACTGATATAGCTAAGCCTGGCAAAGCAAGTCATCTCCTTCATCCGTTCCAGATCCCGGATCAGTTTGCCTGCCGCAAGAGCTTCTTCTTTCGGAAGCTGTCTTTGCCAGTCCCAAAGATCAAGCTCTTCTCTCTCCAGATATTCCCTGCCCAGCCCTCTGGGCGGATGATTCAAAATACGAAGCAGATCTCCTCTTTTTCTTTTCCCTTCTGCCAGCTCCAGATAAGAAAAAAGATCTCTGGCAATCCAGTGGGCATATAAATCGTCTTCTTTTCCTTCCATATAATAAGGGATATTCTTTTCTTCCAACTTGATCCGCATGCTGTCAGCATGCATCCTGGTTCGAAAAAGCAGGCTGATCTCCTCCGGATTCTGTCCTCTCTCTAATCTCCTTCTGATCTCCTCTGTAATCATCTCCGCTTCCTTTTCCGATGAAGCATGCTCCAAAATGCGAAGAAGTCCATCCTCCGCCAAAGCACTTCTTATCTGTTTTGCAAAACGCTTTTGATTATGAGAGATCAGCTTCCCTGCTGCCTCTACGATCTGTCTTCTACATCTGTAATTGATTCCCAGCATAAAAGATTCCGCATCCGGATACTGCTCCGGAAAGGAAAGCATAATAGAGGGATCCGAACCGCGAAAGCTGTAAATCGACTGGTCATCATCTCCCACCACAAAAAGATTCTTCTCCGGCAAAGCCAGAAGCTGCACCAGTTCATATTGAACCGGATTTATATCCTGAAACTCATCTACAAGAATATAGCGATAACGCTTCTGCCATTTTTCCAAAATGCGCTTCTCCTCCCGGAAAAGGCGGCAGGTCAAAAGCTGCATATCATCAAAATCCAGCTTGCCCTGCTTTTGCATTCTTTTCTCTAAGGCAAGACAGATTTCCTCCAGATAAGGAAAGTCCGGCTGATCCTCCCTGCGCATCCCCAGGTTTTTCCACTTGCTGATTGCTGTTTCCAGCTCCTGCATTTTTTCCTGATCCTGCCGGATCTCAATCCCCAGCTCTTTTAGGACAAAACGAAGCATTCTTTGCTTTTCTCCGGAACTGATCAGATCCTGCAGGCCATAGCCTCTTTCCATCCGGAGGATATGAAAAAAGACCGCATGAAAGGTTCCGAAACTAACCTCTGTTCTTTCTCTTTGCGCCAGCTTCAGATATCTTTCCTTCATTTCCTCTGCCGCAGCCCTGGTAAAGGTTATCACCAGAATATCTGCCGGAGGAATCCCCTTTTCCACAAGATTCAAAATTCTTCCGGTCAAAACCGCAGTCTTTCCGGAACCGGGGCCTGCTAATACAAAAGCAGGGCCATCCATATGACGGACGGCCCTTTCCTGTTCTTCATTATAGTTCAAGTGGCTCTCCTTCCGCACCCTATGTGCAGTTATTTATCTCTCTCACCACTTTTTTGCTTTTGTGCTTCTTTCTTTTGCTGCTCTCTATAGAAAAAGCAA
>CAVFAT010000019.1:12097-22194 GCA_963620785.1 Bacteroidaceae bacterium | reverse complement strand
GCTTCTTATTTCTGCAGCTCGCTCTCCAGCTTCTCGATCGCTGCAGAGATTCTCTTCAGACTCTCTTCCTTGCCGATCAGCTCCATGATCTCCGTTGCACCGCCCGGTGTGGACTGCTTGCCGGATACCGCTACACGAACCGGCCACATTGCATAACCGTTCTTGCAGCCCTTCTGCTCTACATAAGCCTTTAATGCTGCAAAAAGAGCATCATTGGAATAATCTTCCTGTGCTTCAAAGATCGGCTGTACTTCCTTCAGCACTTCCAAAGCAGACTCCGGACTTGTCTTCATCTTCTTATGACGATACATCTCAATGTCATAATCCGGCACTTCCTCCAGAAAATCGATCAGCTCCGGAATATCCGGGAAGATCTCAATTCGGCTCTTTACGATCTCGGCAATCTTCTTCAGATCCAGATCCTTGCTGATTGCCTGCTTAATATAAGGCTCAGCAATTTCATAGAAGGCATCGAAATCCATTGCCTTGATATATTCTCCGTTCATCCATTTCAGCTTGGTCAGATCAAATACGGACGGGGACTTATTGATTCTGTGGTAGTCAAATACCTTCACCAGCTCTTCCAGGGAATAGATTTCTCTTTCCTCTTCCGGACTCCAGCCGCAAAGTGCAATGAAATTGACAACCGCTTCCGGAAGGAAGCCCTGCTCGATCAGATCCTCAAAGGAGGAATGGCCGCTTCTCTTGCTCAGCTTATTATGATTCTCATCCGTGATCAAAGGACAATGCACATAGGTCGGTACTTCCCAACCAAAAGCCTCATAAATACGGTTATACTTCGGCGCAGATGAAAGATACTCATTACCGCGAACCACGTGGGTAATATTCATAGTATGGTCATCCACTACATTTGCAAAGTTATAGGTCGGATATCCATCGGACTTGATCAAAATCAGATCCTCCAGCTCGCTGTTCTCAACAGTGATATCTCCGTAAATAACATCCTTAAAAGTGGTTGTGCCTTCGGTCGGCATATTCATACGGATGACATAGGGCTTTCCTGCTGCAAGATTTGCTTCTACTTCTTCCTTGGACAGATGCAGACAGTGCTTGTCATAGATCACCATCTCCTTGCCGTCGATCACCTGCTTGAGGGACTCCAGTCTGTGCTTGTCACAGAAACAGTAATAGGCATGTCCGGTGTCGATCAGCTTTTTGGCATACTTGGTATAAATTCCTTCTGCCTGACGCTCTGACTGTACATAGGGACCATAGCCGCCATCCTTGTCCGGGCCTTCATCTGCAACCAGTCCTGTTTTCTCCATTGTACGGTAGATGATTTCCAATGCTTCCGGTACAAATCTTTCCTGGTCTGTATCCTCTATACGCAGCATGAAGCTTCCTCCCTCATGCTTTGCAATGAGATATGCATATAATGCTGTTCGCAGATTGCCGACATGCATTCTTCCTGTCGGACTCGGTGCAAATCTTGTTCTAACTGTTGCCATAATGCTTCCTCCGATTTATTCTCTTTCAATTCTCAGATTTTCTTTTGAAGTTTCTTTTGAAACCGCTGTCACAAAAGAAGCTCATGAGAATATCTAAATATGTATTTTACCTCATTTGACTATTCAAAACAATTCAGTATAATAAAAAAGATTGCCAAAAAGCAGAATTTTTAAGCAAAATCATCGATTTTAAGTATTTACGATAAGGACACGACTATGAAAGAAAAAACCTCACCGAAACATGCCCTTCTGCTCCTGCTTGCCGCCTTCGTTTGGGGCACTACCTTTGTGGCGCAGGACGCGGCAGCAGATACCATTGAGCCCTTTACCTTTCTTTTTTCCCGCTCAATCATTGCCTGCGTTTTCCTTTCGATTGTTATCCGGATTTTTGACAAAAAAGGAATCGTAACCCAAAAGCCTTCCACTCTTTCCGAAAAAAAACACCTCCTGACCGGAGGCATTTGCTGTGGCTGCATTCTTTGCTTTGCAAGCTATATGCAGCAGTCCGGCATGGCCTATACCACTGCCGGAAAGGCCGGCTTTATTACCGCCCTTTATATTATTTTTGTGCCGATCGCAGGAATCTTTTTTAAGAAATATCCCTCTCCCCTTCTGATTCTGAGCGTTATTCTTGCCGTGATCGGCTTTTATTTTCTCTGTCTTACAGAATCCTTTTCCTTAAGTCCGGGAGATGCAAGAGTCCTGATCTGCTCCTTTGCCTTTACCGGTCATATTCTGGTCATCGATCATTTTTCACCCAAGGTAGACGGCATCCGCCTCTCCCTCCTTCAGTTTATGGTGGTCAGCCTGCTTTCCTTTATCCTGATGCTTCTTTTCGAGCATCCGGATCCAGTCCTGATTGCGCAGGCCGCCTTCCCGATCTTCTATGCCGGTATTATGTCCAGCGGCATTGGCTACACCTGCCAGATCTTAGGCCAGGAAAATGTCAACCCAACCATTGCCTGCCTACTCATGAGCTTAGAATCCGTATTTTCTGTTCTCAGCGGCTGGCTGATCCTGGGAGAAAATATGAGCAACCGGGAAATCCTGGGCTGCATTCTGGTTTTTGCCGGTGTCATCCTGGCTCAGCTTCCCTCTCCCTTCTCAAAGAAGTCGTAAGCCGTTCTGGTTTACGATTTCTACGCCGGGAATGCTCTTGAGGAAATTGCTGAATTTATTATAGCCGTAATTCTTCACATTAAAGCCCGGAATCTTCTTTTTCAGGGTCATGTTGATCCAGCCGATATTATCAATCTCTCCGCCGTTTTCACGAAGCATATTGATGATCGTACTTTCCACATCCGAGATTCTCTCATTTAAAGTCAATACAATATGCCTTTTGGAGACATTCAGGGATACACTCTCACACTCTGTCTTCAAAAAGGTCGTCAGCTTGGAATATCCGTAATTTCTCACGTCAAAATCCGGATAAAGCAGGTTCAGCTTGCTGCCGATCTCTCCAATCTGGGTTTCCTTTCCCTGATTGGAATTCTCCATGATAATCTTGCAGACGCTGTCCTCAATCTCTGCAACTGCAGTAACGGTATCCTTATCCTTTGCACTGCCGGCAGCATCCCGGTCATCCTGCTCTCCCGAGATAACCTCCAGAATACGGAAAATATTGCAGGCCTTACGGAAAGCGCTGGGTGTCTTGTTCTCTCCCATACCGACAACATACATACCTGCCTCCCTAAGTCTGGCAGCAAGTCTGGTGAAATCGCTGTCTGAAGATACCAGACAAAAGCCCTCTACATTGCCGGAATAAAGGATATCCATGGCATCAATGATCATGGCAGAATCCGTTGCATTTTTTCCTGTTGTATAGCTGTACTGCTGGATAGGAATAATCGAATTTTCCAGAAGGGCATCCTTCCAGCCATTATTTCTCGTCCAGTCTCCGTAAATCCTCTTATAAGTTGCAACGCCGAAATTGGAGACCTCCTCCAAGATGGCCTTGATATATTTTTTCGAAACATTATCGGCATCGATCAATACCGCAAATCTTTTATCATCGCTCATTC
Organism: Bacteroidaceae bacterium; assembly: GCA_963620785.1. Classification (GTDB taxonomy): domain Bacteria; phylum Bacillota; class Clostridia; order Lachnospirales; family Lachnospiraceae; genus RUG14243. The sequence goes on along the minus strand of CAVFAT010000019.1, from coordinate 18,704 downwards.
TTTCCCTCTTCTCTATCCTATATCCTACTGTTTTTCCTAACAGAATCACTTTCTCCTAATGGAATCGCTTTCCGCATACTGTCATAACTCAATTACGCCAAAAGCCTTCTATTTCTTGCCACATTCATATTTTTATCTCAGAAGCTTCTCTAGATTTGTTTCATAAAAAGCCTGGGAAAAGGCTTCCAGATAGCCCGGATCCTTGGCACCGGCTGTTTCATAGCAGGAGTGCATTGCCAGCTGTGCAAGTCCGATATCCGCCGTATTCAGCGATACCTGTGAATTGGAAATATTGCCAAGCGTGGAGCCTCCCGGAATATCCGCCCTGTTTGTAAAAATCTGATAAGGCAGATTTGCCTTCTCGCAGATTTCCATCACAAGAGCCTGAGAAAGGGCATCTGTTGTATATTTCTGATTTGCACTTCTTTTGATAACAATTCCCCCATTCATTTTGGGGCGATTGACCGGATCTGCCTTTTCCGTATGATTCGGATGAAGGGCATGGGCATTATCAGCAGAGATCATGAAACTTCCTGCCCTGCGCATCTTGCCCTCTTCTTCTCCAAAAGCAAGCGCTCCATCAATTCTGTCCATCACATCCTGTAAAAAGCTTGAATCCGCACCCTGCTTCGTCGTAGAGCCGACCTCTTCATTATCAAAAGCCAGATGCATGTTAATATAGGAATCATTTTCTGCCTTTAAAAAGCCCCGGAAGCTTGGATAGAGGCAGGCAAGATCATCCAGCTTGGGTGCGGAAAAGAAGGCATCCTCTTCTCCCCAAAGCACTCCTCTTTCGGCATTATAGAGAAAAAGCTCTGTAGACAGGATCTGCTCCGGCAATACGCCCAGCTTCAGAGCCAGCTTTTCTTTCAGTTTTCCCTTCACGCCATCTTCTCCATAAAGAGGCAGCATATCCTTCTGCACATTGTAAGATGCCGAACTGTTTGCCTCCCGATCCATATGAATCGCCAAAGAAGGAATCAGAAACATGGGTCTGCCCAGATCCACCAGACGGCTTTCAATCCCCTCTTCTGTCCGCAGGCAAACCCTGCCAGCAGCAGACAAGGGACGGTCAAACCAGGGTGCACAGAGCATTCCGCCGTATTTCTCAATATTGATCTTTGTATAAAAGCCCGTAAGTGAAATCTCCGGGTTTTCTTTGATCTGAAAGGAGGGACTGTCTGTATGGCTGGCCATCATCAGATAGCCTTTCGGCATCCTGGCCGGAATGGAAAAGGAGATCAGGCTGCTCCCATTCCTGTTTACATAATATTTTCCTCCAAGATGAAGTTCCCATCTTTTTCTTTCATCTAATTTGACAAAGCCGGCCTTATCCAGCTCTCTTTCCATATTTTGAACCACATGATAAACACTTGGGCTCTTTTCTATAAAACGAAGCAGCGCTCCGATTGTCTCAATTCCCATTCTCTCTTTCCTCTCCGCAATTTGTGCATCCTTGCTATATCTTATTATAGAAAAAAACTGAATCGGCTTTTATCCGATTCAGTCCACATTAAACCTTTATACTTCTTCTGTAAACATGAAGCAAGCCGCTTTCTTCCTCTATCTCCAAAATCATATAGCTTGCTTCCGGCGGATACTGTCTTGGCTGTCCCAATGATCCCGGATTCAAAATCATAAATCCGTCTTCTTTTCTCTCAAAAACCGGCTTATGAATATGTCCGAAAATCGCTATATCAGCCCCACAGGCTCTTGCAACCTCTTCCAACTCGCTCAGGTCGTAATTTACCCCATATCTGTGTCCATGGGTCAAAAAAAAGCTGTGCCCAGCCAGCTCTTCTATCCTCTCGTCCGGCTCATCACTGCCAAAATCACAGTTCCCGCGAACTGCCAGAAGCGGCACAGCACAAGCCTCTCTTATGTAGTCCAATCCGCCCTGAAAATCGCCAAGATGAAAGACCAGGTCGATTCCTTCTTCCTGATCTAAAACCTTGTCAATTCTCTTCGGATTCCTATGTGTATCACTGATCACTAATATTTTCATAATCGGGGCGACCGGATTTGAACCGACGACCTCCTGACCCCCAGTCAGGCGCGCTACCAAGCTACGCCACACCCCGTAAAAAAGGAGCTTTCCTGAACCTTTCAAAAAAGCTCCTTCCCTATTATACAATTTTTCCAACTTTTGTCAAGAAAAATTTACTGCATTCTTTTCATGATCTCATTTAAGATCTCATTTGATACACAAGCCTTGGTCTGCATGGGCAGCTCGATCACACTATCCTTTGTGATCAGTGTCATAACATTGGTATCTGTCATAAAGCCTGCACCGCTCACCTTCAGATTGTTTGCACAGATCATATCCATGTTTTTGCGCTCCAGCTTGCTGCGGGAGTTCTCCAGCATATTCTCTGTTTCCATGGAAAAACCACAAAGGAATTGACCTTCCTTTTTCTTTTCTCCCAGAGTCTTCATGATATCATCGGTACGCTCCAGCTCGATCACGCTGTCACCGTCTTTTTTCTTGATCTTATTGTCTGCATAGCTCTTGGGACGGTAATCCGCAACTGCTGCCGCCTTAAGAACAATATCCGTATCCGGAAACTCCGCCATAACCGCTTCATACATATCCTTTGCGGAAAGAATTGGAAGCAGCTTCACATAAGGCGGCGGATCCAGAGCTGTCTGTCCGCTGATCAGAACAACCTCTGCTCCCCTGCAGGCACATTCCCTGGCCAGGGCATAGCCCATCTTTCCACTGGAATGATTGGTCAGATAACGAACCGGATCCAAAGCCTCCTGGGTTGGTCCTGCTGTGACAAGAACCTTCTTTCCGATCATGTCCTTTTCTCTCAGACATGCCTTAAAAATATACTGGAGAAGAGTATCCGGCTCCGGCATCTTGCCGTCGCCCGTATCACCACAAGCCAGATAACCGCTTGCCGGTGCGATGATTTCCATGCCATATTTACGAAGGATCTCCATATTGTCCTGCGTTACCTGCTTCTGATACATCTGCGTATTCATTGCCGGCGAAACCAGAATAGGGGCATTGCAGGCAAGGGCTGTTGTTGTCAGCATATCATCTGCAATTCCATGTGCCAGCTTGGCGATTACATTGGCAGAAGCCGGTGCGATCAGCATAACATCCGCCCTTTTCGCAAGCGAAACATGTGCTACATGAAACTGAAAATTCCGGTCAAAGGTATCTACCAGACATTTATTTCCTGTTAATGTCTCAAATGTGACCGGTGTAATGAAATTAGTTGCATTCTCTGTCATGATCACATGCACATCTGCATGTCTTTTTACAAGGGCACTTGCAAGATTTGCAATCTTATAAGCGGCAATGGAGCCTGTTACGCCCAATACGACAGTCTTTCCCTTCAGCATCCGAATATCCTCTTACAGCCTTTCAAAGCCTTTTCTCTCTGTGCCTTTTCTTTCTGCACTTTTCCTTTTGAAAATGCTAATGAAAGCCTTTCTTTATTGCTTTATTTGATTTCTCCATGCTTTTCGTATCTGGCAACAGAAGAAATTCCGTTCTTGTCATCTACGAATACCACATGCGGCTTATGCTCCTTCACTTCCTCCGGAGTCATCTCACAGTAACACATAATGATCACATGATCCCCAACCTGCACCTGTCTGGCTGCAGCTCCATTCAGGCAGATCATGCCGGAGCCCGGTTCCCCTTCGATGGTATAAGTCTCAAAACGATTGCCGTTCTCTACATCAACGATCTGAACCTTCTCATATTCATAAATGCCGGCAGCCTCGAGAAGAAGTGGATCTACTGTGATGCTTCCTACATAATTCAGCTCTGCCTGCGTTACGACTGCTCTGTGGATCTTGCCCTTCAGCATTGTTACTGTCATTTTAGTTCTCCTTGATAAAGTTATCAATCAATCTTGTTTTTCCGATATAAACTGCGACTGCTGCCAGAATATCTCCTTCTGTACTCTCAACCTCTTCGAGCTGATTCCAGTCTACAATCTCAACATAGTCTACCTTTGCAAGGGGTTCTGCCTCAATGATGCTGCGAATCTTATCCTTAACCGCCTTTGCATCATTCTCCCCATTTTCTATCATTCTGCGGCCTTCTGTCAATGCTTTATTTAAAACGGTTGCAGCCTGACGCTCCTCAGCTGACAAATAGGTATTTCTGGAGCTCTTTGCCAGTCCGTCTTCTTCACGGATAATGGGGCAGCCCACGATCTGAATATTCACATTCAAATCTCTTACCATTCTGCGGACAACCGCCAGCTGCTGGGCATCCTTCTGGCCAAAGTAAGCTCTGTCAGCTTCTGAAATATTAAAGAGCTTGGAAACAACAGTGCAGACACCGCGGAAATGAATGGGTCTGCTCTTTCCGCAAAGACCTGCTGACACTCCATCCACATCTACATGTGTGGAAAAATCCGGAAAATACATCTCATCTGCTGCCGGGTGGAAGATCAGATCTGCTCCGATTGATTCGCAGAGGGCACAATCCGCCTCAAAATCTCTTGGATAGGACTCCAGATCCTCACTCGGACCAAACTGAATCGGATTGACAAAGTCACTGACAATGACTCTGTCATTCTCTTCTCTTGCTTTTTTGATCAGACTTGCATGTCCCTCATGAAGATAACCCATGGTCGGAACCAGTCCGATGCTGAGGCCTTCCTTCTTCCATTCTCTTACATACTTCTTAACATCAGCAATCTTCTCTGCTCTTATGATAGCCATTTTTACTTTTCCTCACTCATTACTGCTTCCATTACTTCATCATCAATCTTGTAGGTATGCTCCTTTGCCGGAAAGCTTCCTGCCTTAACTTCCTCAGCATAGGCTTTAAAACCTGCCTTCATGGCTTCGCCGATCTGGGCAAAATGCTTGACAAATTTTGCCTGATGTCCGCCGAACATGTTGAGCATATCCTGATATACCAGAACCTGGCCGTCACAGCCGGCTCCGGCTCCGATTCCGATCGTCGGAATAGAAAGCTGCTCTGTTACATAGGCTGCAAGCTTGGCCGGAACGCATTCCAGAACGACCATAAAGGCTCCTGCTTCTTCTACTTTTTTCGCATCCTCTACGATTTTCTTTGCTACATCAATGTTTTTGCCCTGTACCTTAAATCCACCCATGGTGTTGACAGACTGAGGTGTCATACCGATATGAGCGCAAACCGGAATGGATGCATCCACAATTGCCCTGATCTGCTCGCATACAGCAGCTCCGCCTTCCAGCTTTACTGCCTGAGCGCCGCCTTCCTTGATCAAACGGCCTGCATTATATACCGCATCATAAACGGATGTCTGATAGGACATAAAAGGCATATCAGCTACAACAAAGGTCTCGCTTGTCGCTCTTGTAACCGCCCTTGTATGATGAATCATATCCTCCATTGTTACCGGAAGGGTATCCTCATAACCAAGCATGGTCATTCCCAGAGAATCTCCCACCAGGATCATCTCGATGCCGGCATCATTCACCAGCTTAGCCGTTGAATAATCATAGGCTGTCAGCATGGTGATCTTATTTCCTTCTTTTTTTTGTTTCTGCAGTGTTAAAACCGTATTCTTCATTTCAGTACTTCCTCCATTTCCTGATAACTTCTTTCCGGATGCTTTTTCTCTGCAAGTTTTACTGTTCTGCGTGCCAAAGCCAGATAGACTTCTTTTTCCTCTTCTGTCAGAACACTGATGTGTCCCTTTACCGTTCCTGTATCCGCACGCTCGATCGGACCAGTCAGTGCCGCCTTTGTTCCCTTTTGAATCACCGAATTGATATTTTCTCTCATCAGAACAGAAAGGGCATTTTCTGCCATTTCCTCTGAAAATCCACATCTTTGCAGCATCTGCTGAGCCGTATCTGCAATTGTCACCATGAAATTTGATGCAACAGATGCAGCTGCATGATAGAGCATTTTGCTTTCCTTCTCTATCGGTTGGATTCTGTTTCCGCAGGACTCAAAAAGGATGCACATTTCTTCCATCCTCTCGGGACTTCCCTCGATGGTAAAAAGTGCATCCTTAAAAATCTGATAAGATTCATATTTGTCTGAAACTGCCAGGAGCGGGTGAACAGAATATACAAAGGTGTCTTCTCTTTTCTGATCGAAGACATCTGTTGTCAGTGCACCACTGCAGTGTACCATTATCTTTCCGGCAAGGTCTAACTCCCGCAGCTCTTCCCATACCTGGGAAATCTGCCCGTCAGGAACCGTCAAAACCAAAACATCACTCACTTCAACTATCTGTTTCATCGTGTCGACCGCTTTTGTTCCGGTAAACTCTGCCGCTTCTTTTGCGGACTCTGGATTACGGCTGTAATAGCCACTTAGCTTTACTCCCTGCAGAGTAAAATATTTGCCCAGGGAAAAACCTACCTTCCCTGCTCCGATTATTCCAATGTCCATTGCATCACCTCCTGCTCTTCCTACAGGATCTCATCCTGTATTCTGCTGGAAAAGTGATGTTTTCCGAAAAAATAATATCCTGGTATAGTCACAGGCATTATGCCACTCGTGTACCATCCGCGTTTAAATATATCACTGATTCTCTTATTGTTCAACTGAAAAAAAGTACGGCTTCTTTTTACATTCTTGTCATAATTTATATGTTTTCGTACGATTGGCTTTTTATCTATCGCTTTTTAT
>CAVFAT010000019.1:0-11918 GCA_963620785.1 Bacteroidaceae bacterium | reverse complement strand
TACCTCGCAGATAGCCTGCCGGCCTAAGACATGCTTCGTTTCCTGCTCGCTGCAGACAGCCTATTCGCGAAGACTATCGCAAAACTCGCACTTCGTGCTCACTCAGGGCTTCGCCCTTCGGCCCCTTGGGCACATGCTCCCGTCTTCGCTGCTAGTCTGCAGCTCCCTACGGAAGCCTCGCAAATCGTCTTAGGCCGGCAGGCTATCTTGCTTCGGTACAAAGAAGCCAAAAATTCGCAGTCCGGCACAAACCCACAGAAAAAAGCTTTCGATTTTTTCAGCTTCATGATTTTATGATAGTTTTTCCAAAAGCACTTTGCGCCTAAGTTTTAACAGATCTTTCTATTATCGTAGGCCCTGATATTCAAAGGCATTTACGATATGGCGAATCTCTGTATCAGTCATAGCAATCACATCATAGCGAACAGGCATATTTTCCGGAATCTGATTGATCAGCCGGTAATAATCCGAGGCCTTGGAAATCCTTTTTTGTTTATTTATGTCAACTGCCTCCGAGGGATCTCCCTGTCCCGAAGAGGAGCGATACTTCACTTCTACGAAAACAAGATAGCCTCTTTCTTCCGCGATCAGATCGATTTCTCCCAGATTACATTTAAAATTGTGTTCCAGGATCTGAAAGCCCTTATCTGCCAGATAATAGGCAGCTTTTTCTTCCATCTTTCTGCCTAAGGTACTCTTATTTTCTTCTTGTATAAGCTCTTCCGGCTGATTCAGCTGACTTTCTTCTACAAAATGGCCGATAAAGCTTCTTCTGTGGATAGGTGTCGGCCCAATTTTTTTCAAAGCGGCGATATGATCTGCCGTACCATAGCCCTTGTTTTTGGCAAATCCATATTCGGGATAAGCCTTATCATATTCATACATGATATGATCTCGTGTCACCTTTGCCATGATAGAGGCTGCCGCGATCGATACGGATTTGGCATCTCCTTTTACGATCGGACGCTGTTCAATTGCGAGCTCCGGGATCCTTACAGCATCATTCAGGAGAAGATCCGGTGCAGGCGAAAGCTGGCTGATTGCCGACCGCATAGCTTCATAGGTTGCCTGAAGAATATTGATCTCATCAATCCTCTGCGGACTCGAAAGCCCAACCGCCCAGCTTATGGCTTTCTCCTGAATCTCCAGATAAAGCTCTTCTCTTCTGCTTTCGCTTAATTTCTTGGAATCATTCAGATAGAGGATCTCGCAGTCCTTGGGCAGGATAACCGCGCCTGCCGCAACTGGTCCTGCCAGAGGGCCTCGTCCTGCTTCATCTACACCACAGATCAGGCGATAATTGTCATTCTGCCTCTCATAGAGCCGCATTTTTTCCAGACGCATTCTCTCTTCCTGCAGCTTTTTCAGCCTGTTTTGCGCGGTCTTAACCAGCTTCTGCACGCCGCCTCTCTCATCAGAAAGATATTCTGCAATAAAAGCGGGCAGATCCTCTTCTCTCGCTGCTTTCAGCTCCTCTGTAATTGTCTTGATCTTCTTTTCTGCCATATCAGGGCCTTTCCAGGGTCAGTTTTCCAAGGGCTCCGCTTCTGAATTCATCCAAAAGCAGCTTTGCCGCCTTTTCATAATCTGCCTCTCCGCCGCTCTTGATGCATTTACGATTCTCTGCAATCTCGATCAGGATATCGCTGTTTTTCTTTTCTTCATCAATATGATATCTTTCGCAGAGTACACCCGGATAAGTCTTCGTCAGAAAATCGATCAGTTCCAGGGAAAGCTCCTCGGAGGGAATGATTTCATCCTTGATCGAGCCTACGAGAGCCAGATTGGTTCCGACTTGTTCATCTTCGAACTTGGGCCATAAGATACCCGGTGTATCCAAAAGCTCGATATCCTTATTCAGCTTGATCCACTGCTTGCCCTTAGTTACGCCCGGCTTATTGCCTGTTTTGGTGCTTGCCTTGCCGGAGATCGTATTAATAAAGGTAGACTTTCCGCAGTTGGGAATACCGACGATCATAGCTCTTACCGGACGGTTCAGGATTCCTCTCTTCCGGTCTCTTTCCTTCTTCTTGGCGCTGGCCTGGTCGATCGCGCTGCGGATTTCCTTCATATTATTTTTCTTACGGGAATCTGCAAGAGCGGCAAAAGCCCCTTGTTCCCGAAAATATTCTGCCCAAAGCCGGTTTGCTTTCTCATCGGCAAGATCTGCCTTATTCATCAGGATTACTCTGGCCTTGTTCTGTGCCAGCTGGTCAATCTCCGGATTCCGGCTGCTGTAGGGGATTCTGCTGTCGATTACCTCGATTACAAGATCGATCAGCTTCAGGTCCTCCTGCATCTGTCTTTTTGCCTTGGTCATATGACCCGGATACCATTGTAATTTCATTTTTATCCTTTCCTATTCAAAAAGAATCCTGCTTGCAGGATATAAGCTGCGGCAGGTCGCTTTTGCGACCCTCTTCCAATCCGCCGCTGTGTGATCCACTAGCTCTTTTTTATCATATGGAAACTTTGTTTCCATATGATAAAAAAGAGCCTGCATAAATACAGGCTCTTTGTCACTCAAATCGATTAGATGCGCTCTTTTACTCTTGCTTTCTTACCAACACGATCTCTTAAGTAGAAGAGTTTTGCTCTGCGGACTTTACCTCTGCGAACAACTTCGATCTTATCTACGTTCGGAGAGTGAAGCGGCCATGTCTTCTCAACACCAACGCCGTTGGATGTCTTTCTTACAGTAAAAGTAGCTCTGTTGCTGCTTCCCTGCTTCTTCAGAACAGTTCCTTCGAATACCTGGATTCTTTCCTTGCTTCCCTCGATGATCTTGTTGTAAACACGAACAGTATCACCTACTGCGAATTCATCGATAGAATCCTTAAGCTGTGCGTTTTCAATCTCTTTGATAATGTCGTTCATTGCGACCTCCTATGTAAATCGGCAGCCTATCACCGCCGTGACTCGACGTTCTTAATTCCCTTCGAAAGCATCTTATCTGCAAGTAAGAACCAGCGGACCGTCAACTTCTGATAACATACCAAAATATATTATCACAAAGGCTCGTTTAAAACAAGCTTAAAATGTGAATTTATCAGCAAAATAAGCATCCAGCTCTGCGATCGGAATTCTTACCTGTTCCATGCTGTCTCTGTCTCTTACCGTTACTGCATGATCTTCTTCTGACTCGAAATCATAGGTTACACAGAAAGGTGTTCCGATTTCATCCTGACGACGATATCTCTTACCGATATTTCCTCTGTCGTCATATTCGCAGTTGTATTTCTTGGAAAGCTGCTCATATACCTTGCCTGCACCCTCTGCCAGCTTCTTGGAAAGCGGAAGAACACCGATCTTAACCGGTGCAAGTGCCGGGTGGAAATGAAGGACAGTTCTCTTATCTCCGCCTTCAAGTTCTTCCTCATCATAAGCCTCGCAAAGGAAAGCAAGAACTACACGGTCTGCACCAAGTGAAGGCTCAATTACATAAGGAATGTATTTTTCATTCTTTGTATCATCAAAGTAAGACATATCCACACCGGAAACATTCTGATGCTGTGTCAGGTCGTAATCGGTACGGTCTGCAATACCCCAAAGCTCACCCCAGCCGAAGGGGAACATAAACTCAAGGTCTGTTGTAGCTTTGCTGTAATGGCTAAGTTCTTCCGGCTCATGATCTCTGATACGAAGATCCTCTTCCTTGATGCCAAGGCTGTAAAGCCAGTTAATGCAGTAGGATTTCCAGTAGTCAAACCACTCCAGATCTGTATCCGGCTCACAGAAGAACTCCAGCTCCATCTGCTCAAATTCTCTGGTACGGAAGGTAAAGTTACCCGGTGTGATCTCATTACGGAAGGATTTTCCGATCTGGCCGATACCGAAAGGAATCTTCTTGCGGGAAGTACGCTGTACATTCTTGAAGTTAACGAAAATACCCTGTGCTGTCTCCGGACGAAGGTATACTGTATTGGAAGCATCCTCTGTAACACCCTGGAAGGTCTTGAACATCAGGTTGAATTCACGGATATCTGTAAAGTCATGTCCGCCGCAGCTCGGGCAGCCGATGCCCTGCTCTTTGATATAGTCAGCCATCTCCTGCTTGGACCAGGCATCTACACTTCCTTCTATGCTGATTCCATTTTCCTGACAGTAGTCCTCAATAACCTTATCTGCACGGAAACGCTCATGACACTGCTTGCAGTCCATCAGAGGATCGGAGAAATTTCCGAGATGTCCTGAAGCAACCCAGGTCTGCGGATTCATCAGGATGGCGCAGTCAACACCTACGTTATAAGGATTCTCCTGAATGAATTTCTGCCACCAGGCCTTTTTTACATTGTTCTTCAGCTCAACACCAAGATTACCGTAATCCCATGTATTTGCAAGTCCTCCATAGATCTCGGAACCCGGATATACAAATCCACGTGCCTTCGCAAGGGCTACGATCTTCTCCATTGTCTTTTCCATTTTGCTTTCTCCTTCTACTCATAAATGATATAGGTTAACTCATCTGTATGAATCTCTACAGATGACTCGCCGGTAACCTTCGTTCCAATCGAAGATACCCAGAGAATTTCTCCGGGAACGGTAATTTCATACTGTTCCTCTGCCACAAGGATCTTCATGTCCATGCTATAGTCTGCATCCTTTGCCTTTACAGAGGCATCGGCGCTCTCTCCCGCTTCGATTGGTGTCATATAGCCTGTTGGCTCATAGCCGGCTACAATTGCCTGGGCTATCGTACCCATAAAAAGGGTTTTTCCTTCAAAAGCCGTATAGGTCTCGCTATTATCGAATTTCAAGCTCAGTTTTACATTGCCGTCATCCAAAAGAGAAACCGACGACAACTCTATCGTTCCGTCTCCTGATGCTGAATAGGACTGAATCTGCTCCTGCGCGAAGCTCTCAAGATCTTCTTTGGAATAATAGTCCTGATCAAAAGATCCGACTGTATTCTGAATGATCGATCCATCCTTTTGAACCTCGATCCTACTGATTTCTGCAGGCTCGGCAGATCCGCATGCCGTCAGCATCAAAAAGGCAAACAGCACAGCCAGGGCCATGCACAGTCTTTTCTTACTCATCCTGTCCTCATTTCTGCTTTGCATATCAGACACCATTATAAGCATTCCACTTTTTCATTTCAACACCTTCATTCCAAAAAAGGCAGACCTTCATTCCAAAAAAGCCAGGGATTTCATGGGCCTGTCCACACTTCTTTTCATCAGCCCCTTCATGACCCTTTTCAGATTTTCTTCTACCTCATCACTTACCCGGAAAGTAAAAAGCTTTTCAATCGGGCTGCTGATTACATACTGCAGGGCATATAGGGAAGAGGGCAAAAGCGGCTCTGCTGCCGTCTGAGAAAAGCAGGCCCGACAGACGCAGCCCCTCCTTTGCAGGGAAAAACCGGTCAGATCCTCCTTTTTCCCACAGATTGCACAGGTGAAAAAATCCGGATATTCCCCGTTGATCACCAGGGTCTTCAGCTCATAAATAAAACGGACCAGGCCTTTGGAATAACGCTCATCTCCCAATGCCGTCAAGGCAAGATAGATCAGGTTCAGCTGCTGCATCGCTTCTATATTTTCTCTTCCGAAATAATCCGCCAGCTCCAGAAAATAGGAACCGTAATAAATCGCATCCAGATCACTTTTCAAGGAATCAAAATAGTTGCTGATCGATGCCGACGCCAGATTGTAGGCATTTCTGCCTGCATATAGTTCAAAGCTGCCAAAGGCAAAAGGATTTGCCACCGCTGAAAAACGGCTGTTCGGACGTTTCGCCCCTCTTACAAAGGCCTGAATTTTGCCCAGCTCCTTCGTCAGGATGGTAATCCTTTTATCATATTCCCCGATGGAGATCGCGCTGAGCACCATGCCGTGCACACGGATCTGTTCTCCGGTCATCAGATCTCCTTCTTATCGTATCCAAAGTTCTTTACCAGGAAATCACTGTCCCGCCATTCTTTCTTCACCTTAACCCAGAGGTTCAGGTTTACCTTAGCCTGAAGCAGATTTTCAATATCTTTTCTGGCCTCCGTACCGATTTTTTTCAGCATGGCTCCCTTTTTCCCGATAATGATTCCCTTATGGGAATTTTTCTCGCATACGATGGTCGCTTCTATATCATAGAGATTATTTTTTCCTCTCTTTTTCATGCTGTCGATCGCAACCGCAATTCCATGCGGAACCTCCTCATTCAGGGAACGCAGGGCCTTTTCACGAATCATTTCCGCAACGATTGCCCGCTCCGGCTGATCTGTAACGGTAGATTCATCAAAGAAAGCCGGTCCATAGGGCAGATACTTGAAGATGGTCTCCAGAAGATCCGGTGTGTTTTCATTTTTCAGGGCTGAAACCGGTACGATCTCATCAAAATCATACTTTGCACTGTAAGCAGCAATTACCGGAAGCAGTTCTTCTCTCTTTACAGTATCGATTTTGTTGATTACCAGAAGCACAGGCAGTCCAACATGGGAAAGTTCCTCTAAGATATGCTCCTCGCCTGCACCGATATAGGTTGTCGGCTCTACCAGCCAGAGAATCAGATCCACGTCCTTCAGGGTTCTCTCTGCTGCCGTAACCATATATTCTCCCAGCTTATTCTTGGCCTTGTGGATACCGGGTGTATCCACAAAAACCACCTGTCCGCGTTCATCTGTATAAACCGTCTGAATACGGTTCCTTGTTGTCTGCGGCTTATCGGATGTGATTGCGATCTTCTGTCCGATCACAGTATTCATCAGGGTTGATTTGCCCACATTCGGACGACCGATCAGGGCCACAAATCCGGATTTTTTTTCTTCACTCATATCTTCTCCTACTGCAGATTTTCCAGTCTGCCGAATCTGTCTTTATTTTCTGTTATCTTACTTTCATCACCGATCACGCATCTGCAGTCATCAGAAAGGATGGATTCTACCAAAGGCGCCAGGGCGCGAATATCTTCTTTTCCAGCGGAAAGCACCTGATCTCTTTCCTTCTGCAGCAAGGCAAAGTCCACTCCGGATAAATATGCCATCAGACTCCGGCTTCCCTTTGCGGAAGGATTCAAAGGTGTATCCATCATACTGATGGTACCGATGATAAACTTGAGCATATCTCTTTCGTCCGCATCAAAGTTCTTCAGATAGTCCGGAATTCCTTCATAAACCTCTTCTGTTCTCTTCATATGCGGATCACGGTAGGAAACAAAATAAGAATCTCCGTTTCGGTCAAAGCCGCACATACAGCCATAGGCTCCGCCCAGTACACGGATCTGATTCCACATATAGTCATAGCTCATGGCAATCTTGAGGATCTTCAAGGCTCCTGAATAAGCAAATCCATGCTTTTTGAAGTTACCGCATCTGGCAACATAATTTACCTTGGACGCTGTTTTGAAGCCCTCATTCTTTTTCTCGCAGGAATAAAGCGCCTTTGCATCGGCTTTTTCCTCATAGAGCTTCTCTCCAAGTGCTTCTGTCTCCTTCCGGAAGCTTTCTTCCATGCCAGCTCCCGCAGTAATGGACACCAGGAGGTGATTCTGGCAGAAAAGCTTCTTGCAAAGTGCCTGCAGTTTCTTCTTCAGATCTTCCTTATGACCTTCAAAATCTGCATGAATCTCTTCCAGAACACGATAGAAGGCTACACCGCTGCTTGCATCAATAGCAGCTGCACTTTCTGAAAAATAAGACATTCCTCTCATGGATGCCACTGCATGACCGCTGCTGTTCATCGTCATCTGTACTCTTGACTTCAGCTGAGAGATAATCTCCTTCAATCTCTTATCATCTTCAATGCGGGAGGAGAAAAGAATTTCCTTTGTCAGGGAAAAGACCTGATCCACTTCCTCAAAAAGTGCCTTTGCGGAAAGAATAAACTTCACATGGCAGGCCATTTCCTCTGAATGATCCGTATAAATGCTGACTCTGGAATCAATTCCGCCCGTATGAATGTTGATCTCATTAGAAAGTTCTCTAAAGTTATAGTGTTCTGTATCCACATAACCCAGAACAGAGCTAAGGATTCCCAAATAAGGAAGCTCCTCTTCCAAAATATGCTCTGCATCAAAGACAAATTCCAGGTAGGCGATCTGCTTTGTTTCCAGATCATGCAAAAGCATGGGCACCTTTCCTGCCATCTCCTGTCTGTTTACAAAAGGCTCTGCCTCTTTTTTGATATCTTCCAGAGCAAGCAAGGGAATGGATTCTAACTCTTCCTTTGTAGACGGTTCACTCTGATATTCCTTTAAATGCTTTGTCTCCTCTACGAGAGCCTTGATTTCTTCCTCGCTTAAGGAAGCCTTATAGGCTGAAAGCTTTTCTGCCAGCTTTTTCTCATTCTCTGCTGTCAGGCCCTTTTTCGGACGGCAGATCACGATACTGCTGTGCTGATTGTTCAGGAAATATTTGCGGATCAGCTCTTCAAAATAGTCTCCCTCAGCAGCTTCTTTCAGGAAGGCAAATACTTTATTTTCCTCCAGATGCATGAAGGGATCTTTTTCATCATAAAGCCAGCTGTCCATGCACTGGAGACCATAGGATAAGCCAATCGGGAATCTTCCGAAATCCGCTTCTCTGTAACGGAATTCCAGACTGTTGATACCAGCCAAAAGGGTCTGCTTATCCAGTCCCTGCTCCGCCAGCTCTTCCAGACTGCTTCGGATCAGTGCACTAAATGCTTCCATATCCTCTTCATTTGCATTCTTTGCAATGATGGAAAATACCGGCTGAAGAATTCCATTGTCTACAGAACTCATGATATCCTGACCAATGCCTGCATCCAAAAGTGCCTGTTTTAAAGGTGCTCCCGGTGCTGTGATCAAGGCATACTCCAGAACCTCGATTGCTGTATAGAGCTTTGCATCCAAAGCGCTTCCAATCACATAGTTCTCGGACAGATAGGTATTGTTCTCCAGGCTATCCTCTTCCGTTATGGAATAGTCCTTCTTTACGGTAATCTGCTCTGCAAAAGGAGCCTGCTCCTTCAGCTCTGTATCAATCCTGATCTCATCAAAGTCCTTCAGATAATGTTCATCCATCCAAAGGAGCTTCTCCTCCATATCCATATCTCCGTAAAGGAAGATATAGCTGTTTGCCGGATGATAATACTGTCTGTGGAAGTCCAGGAAAGTCTCATAGGACAGTTCCGGAATCACCTCCGGGTCTCCGCCGGATTCAAAGCCATAGGGTGTATCCGGGAAAAGAGAATTCAGGATTTCTCTCTCCAAAACGCCTTCCGGAGAAGAAAAAGCACCCTTCATTTCATTATAGACAACACCGTTGATCTGAATCTCGCTCTTCTCATCCTCAAGCTCATAATGCCAGCCCTCCTGACGGAAAATCTCTTCCCTCTGATAAATATTCGGATAAAAAACTGCATCCAGATAAACATGCATCAGATTCTGAAAATCCTTGTCATTGCAGCTGGCTACCGGATAAACCGTTTTGTCCGGATAGGTCATGGCATTCAAAAAAGTATTCAGAGAGCCCTTTGCCAACTCTACAAAGGGATCCTTTGCCGGAAACTCACGGGAGCCGCAAAGCACGGAATGCTCCAGGATATGGGTCAGACCACAGCTGTTGATTGGCGGTGTCCGAAATCCAATGGAAAAGACCTTATTATTGTCTTCATTTGATACCAGGAAGAGGCGTGCTCCGCTCTTCTTATGCTTCAGAAGATAGCCCTCTGCACCAAGATCATCCAGATGTCTTTCTTCTATTAATTCATATGCCTTTAATTTATTAAAATCCAATTCCTTTACCTCTTTTTCATTTCTTTTTCCTGCTGTATCTCCTGATCAAAAGAGAGGGTCAGCTGCGGGAAAGGAATCTCAATTCCTTCCTCCCGATCAAAGCATTCCTTCACCCTTTCCAGAAAATCTCTTCTGGCCGGCCAGTAATCCTCCATCTTAACCCAAAAGATCACACCGACCTTCACGTCAGAGGAATCCAAAGCATCCACAAAAACAGAAACGCCCTGCTTTTGGATAGTCCTATGATCCTTTTCCACCAGCTCCTTCATAATTTCTTTTGCCCTGCTGATATCGGAATCATAAGAAATTCCCACAAGGATCTTCTCCATTCGCATGGATTCCGGTGTGATATTCTTCATGGAAGAATTTGCCAGGGTTCCGTTCGGTATGACGACATTCTCTCCTGCTTCCGTGCGTAATGTCGTATAAGTCAATGTGATTTTCTTTACAAAGCCTTCGTTTCCGTGGGTATCCTCTACAATATAATCTCCCACCTCAAAGGGCTTCTGCAAAAGGATCAGGACGCCACCGGCAAAATTTGACAAGGAACCCTGAAGTGCAAGACCTAAGGTCAGTCCGGAGGAGCCGAGGATCGCGATCACAGATGCAGTCGTTACACCGAACTGGGTTCCGATCATAATGACAAGAACCACATAGCAGGCCGCCCTGAAGAAGCTGTTGACGAACTGGGCCAGGCCCACATCCATGCCATGCTCGACCGACCTCTTGTAAATATGGTTCATAACAGCCCGAATGACCTTGATGCCGACCAAAAGAACGATCACGGCCACCAAAAGTTTCATTCCGAAAGCGATCAGTGCCGGCAGAACCTTATCAATATATGCCTGTGCAGTTTCCATATAAACGCCTTTCCTTAGATTTCATGAATAAAGAGTCCGCTCCTGAGCTTTGGCTCAAACCAGGTAGACTTAGGCGGCATCAAAAGTCCGGCATCCGCAACTGCAAAAAGCTCTGCAATTGAGGTCGGATACATGGAAAAAGCAACCTTACAGTCCTCATGAACCCTTTTTTCTAATTCCTTCATGCCACGGATTCCGCCAACGAAGTCAATTCTGGCATCTGTCTTCGGATCTGTGATTCCGAAGAGAGGCTCAAGCACCAGATCCTGCAGAAGGGAAACATCTAAGCCCTTCACCGGATCATCCTGCAGATCTTCCTTGCGAACTGCCAGATCATACCACTTATCCCCAAGATACATGCCGAAGTGATGCGGCTCCCTGGGGGAAGCTTCCTCTGTCGGAATTTCTTTCAGATCCAGGATCTCTGCCAGCTTCTTCAAAAGCTCTTCTTCCTGCATTCCGTTCAGATCTTTTACGACACGGTTGTAGTCGAAAATTCTCAGCTCCTCATCCGGGAAAAGAACGGATAAGAAGTAGTTATATTCCTCTTTTCCGCTGGTATTCGGATTTTCCGCCCTTCTCTTTTGGCCAACCTTTACGGCAGAAGCCGCTCTGTGGTTGGCCAACCTTTACGGCAGAAGCCGCTCTGTGGTGACCGTCTGCAATGTAGATCTCATTGATCTCTGAAAAAGCCTTCTGAATCCCGGCAACGGCATCCCTGTCGGAAATGATCCAGACTCTGTGAGAAATACCATCCTCAGAAACAAAGTCATAAACTGGCTTTTCTTCCTTTGCTTTTGCCACAATGCCGGCAATCTGCTCCTGATAGCGGTAAGCCAGGAAAATAGGACCTGTCTGCGCACCAAGAGTATCCACATGACGGATTCTGTCTGCTTCCTTTTCTGCTCTGGTGTTCTCATGCTTCTTGATCACGTTGTTCTCATAATCATCAATAGAAGCGCAGGCCACAATACCGGTCTGGGAACGTCCGTCCATTGTCAGCTCATAGATATAGTAGTTTTCCTCTTCATCCCGGATAAATCTGCCGTCATCTACCATCTTCCAAAGCAGCTCTTTGCCCTTCTCATAGGCTTCCTGGGAATACATATCAAAGTCATCCGGGAACTGTGTCTCCGGACGGTCAATATTCAAAAAGGAATCCGGATTGCCCTTAACCGCTTCCTTTGCTTCCTGCCTGTTATAAACA
This sequence comes from Bacteroidaceae bacterium, assembly GCA_963620785.1. GTDB lineage: Bacteria > Bacillota > Clostridia > Lachnospirales > Lachnospiraceae > RUG14243. The sequence goes on along the minus strand of CAVFAT010000019.1, from coordinate 158 downwards.
TCATAAGGCAGAGCCGCAATTTTATCTGCCTTTTCCGCTGACGGTCTGATTGCCGCAAATGGTTTGATTACTGCCATATTTACATATCTCCTACTTAAACCAATAGGCCAGGCACCGAAAAGCGGTGTCTGACCTTTATCTTTTATCATAATTCTGCT
>CAVFAT010000018.1:21546-36787 GCA_963620785.1 Bacteroidaceae bacterium | reverse complement strand
TCCATTGCGGAGCACGGATAGATCCCTGTCTTGCATGACCGGTTCCCTTCTGTCTCCACGGTTTTCTTCCGCCGCCTGATACCTCGGAGCGGGTTTTTGCTTTCTGAGTACCCTGACGCTTGTCAGCAAGGTACTGTACAACAGACATGTGAAGCAGGTGTTCGTTTACCTCAACGCCGAACACGGAATCATTGAGTTCCATTGTGCCAACTTCCTTGCCTTCCATATTATAAACAGATACGTTAGCCATCTGTATGTCCTCCTTTCCGAAAGGCTTAAGCCTTTACAGATTCCTTGATCGTCACTAAAGATTTCTTCGGTCCCGGAACAGATCCCTTAACCAGAATCAGGTTCTTGTCTGCGTCAACGCGTACAATTTCAAGGTTCTGAACCGTTACCTTTACACCACCCATGTGGCCCGGCATTCTCTTGCCCTTAAATACCTTGCTCGGGCTGGAGCAAGCGCCGTTGGAACCTGCATGACGATGGTATTTACTACCATGTCCCATCGGTCCGCGAGACTGTCCATGTCTCTTGATCGCGCCCTGGAAGCCTTTTCCTTTGGAAATTGCTGTTGCGTCGATCTTATCGCCGTCTGCGAAGATGTCAGCTTTGATCTCATCTGCAAGCTTGTACTCTTCTGCGTTTTCCAGACGGAACTCTGCAACGTAACGTTTTCCGCCTACGCCAGCCTTCTGGAAGTGACCCATCTGAGCCTTGTTCACACCGTGACGGTTGTAAACTTCCTTCTTGCCGTTCGCATCAACGTTAACGATCTTTTCTTTCTTGTCAACGAATCCAACCTGAATAGCGCTGTATCCGTCGTTCTCAACTGTCTTAACCTGTGTTACAGCACAAGGTCCGGCCTGAAGTACAGTAACCGGGATCAGTTCTCCACCTTCAGCAAAAATCTGTGTCATACCGATCTTCGTAGCTAAGATTGCTTTCTTCAATTCTTTTACCTCCTGTTAATCTACAGCGGAACGCAGCCAGGGCGTTCATCCTAGAACAGGCCTTGCCTGATAGGATTTCTGTGTGTTGAAGAATTACTACTGTTACTTTCTGTCTTTCATCTTGATGTCAATGTAAACACCAGCCGGCATTTCCAGTCTGGAAAGTGCATCTACTGTCTTCTGTGTCGGTGTGATGACATCGATGAGTCTCTTGTGAGTTCTCTGCTCAAACTGCTCTCTGGAATCTTTGTACTTGTGAACAGCTCTCAGAATTGTAACTACTTCCTTCTTTGTCGGAAGCGGTACCGGTCCGCTCACCTGTGATCCATTCTTCTTTACAGTTTCGATGATCTTCTTTGCAGATGCATCGATCAGCTCATGGTCATAAGCCTTTAATGTGATTCGCATTACCTGACTTGCCATAAAAAAAGTCGCCTCCTTTTCGCGCTCTAAATGAGTACGACAAGCGGTGACTGTACACTCTTCCGTGTGTTTCTTCAAAGAACTCCACACGTTGTTTCTACTATGTAGACTATGTGATACAGTGACTTGTCGCCAGTTTCCTAACTTGACATTCGCTCCACGGAAAACCTGCCATATATAGGCAGCAACCTCACGCTTCACAGCTATCATGCCACAGCAAGAGTAATTATATCCGATATTTACAGGGATTGCAAGCATTATTTACATATAATTTTCAAGTCTCTTTATGCTATACTGAAGAATAGAAATGCAGATTTTTCTTCCTCGTCCATGGGCTTATCGTAAGCTCCATTATAATAGGAAGAAATACATTAATACAAGTATTCACAAAGGAGTCGATATGGATATACAAATCGCTATTCGCGATCTGGCTGCCTACGCTTACCGCACAGGCCTTGTCCCGGAAAAAGATCTCATTTTTCTGCTGAATTCTCTTTCTGCCCTCTTCGGACTTTTTGAAGTTACTTTCCGTCCGGAGGATATTATGCATAGGGCCTCCACCATTTCCAAAACGGATATTGAAACCGGTCAGGAATTAGAAGCCCTTCTTCTTTTTATGGAAGGCCGCCTGAAAAAGGATTTCCCTTTGCCTTCCTATACCAAAGAAAAAGATTTCGCAAGCCGCATTATGGCCTATATTACGCCGCCGCCCTCTGAGGTAGAACGGCTTTTTCAGGAAAAATATGCCCTGTCTGCCGAAGCTGCCAGTGACTGGTTCTATGATTTTACGCAAAACTGCAATTATATCCGTCGCTATCAGACTGCCAAAAATATCCACTGGACAAGTTTTACCTCTTACGAAGACTTAATGCTTACCATTGATGCTTCCTCGGATCCGATTCTCTTTCGTCCGGAAGAATATTCATCCTATACCGAGCATGCTTATCCGGCCTGCATTCTTTGTCGGGAAAATATCGGCTATTCCGGTCATTCTTCCTATCCGTCCGGCAGAAACAGGCGAAGCGTAAGCCTGCCTCTTAGGGGAAAAGATTACGACTTCCAGTTTTTGCCCGGAGCTGCCGCTCCCGAGCTTTTTCTGCTTTCTTCCGGAAAGCATGAAAAGATCCAAACAGACAAAGAGTCCTTTCTTTGTCTTCTGGAATTTACCCGTCAGTTTCCTCATTATTTTATAGGGCTGGACACAGATCTTCCCTTTGCGAAGGTAAGCCCATCTCAGCATGGGCACTTTCTGGGCGGTCGTTTTGCCAGTCCTTTGTCAAAAGCAGAAGCTGACCGTTCCTTCTCTGTAAAGGGATATCCGGATATTCGCTGCAGTCTTGTCAAATGGCCGGCTTCTGTTATCCGCCTTCAGAGCGAAGATCCGCAGAAGCTATCGGAGCTAGCTGAACAGATACTGAAAAACTGGCAGACCTATTCCGATGAAAGTATCTCCCTTATTGCAGAAGGAGAGGGAAAAGTTCATCATAGCATCAGCACAATCGCAAGAAAAAGAGAAACGCTTTTTGAGCTGGATCTGATCCTCCGCAGCAATCTTTGCGACAGGGAACATCCGGAGGGCATCTTCTATCCCCGCAGGCAATACCAGCATTTTATTTCCCGCGGTATCGGCATTTTGGAACTAAGCGGCCTTATGATCTTTCCCTGGCAGCTGAAGCTGGATCTGGAGCAAATCGAACAAGCCTTGTTGGAAAAACGTTCTTTGGCCTCTAATGCAGAGCTAAGACGTCATGTTGACTGGGCAAAGGATATCCGCCGCGATCACAAAAGTCTGACTCCCGACAATATCAGCTCTGTCCTAAAAAAAGAAATTGGGATCGCTTTTCTGCATATGCTGGAGGACTCTGCTGTTTTCAAGAGAACTCCTGCCGGACAGGCCGCCTTTGACCGTTTTATTCTTTCCATGGAAGCTGTTTTCACCAGCTAAGAAAGGTTCTAAGCAAAGTAATGAATTCTTCTTATCCTACTTATGTGTTAATCAACCCCGCCAGCCGTTCCGGCTACAGCCTGAAGGTCTGGCAGGATATTGCCCCTCTTTTTGATGCAGCCGGCATTTCCTACAAACTGCTTTACTCTGAAAGCGAGTTCGGTATGGGCAAGCTGGCGCATGAGCTGACCGCATGTTCGGATCCGATCAACCTGATCGTTTTGGGCGGAGACGGCAGCCTGAATGAGGTATTAAATGGAATCCGGGATTTTAGCAGGGTCTATCTTGGTTTTATCCCAACCGGCTCCAGCAATGATTTTGGCCGGGCTTTGGGACAGGCTTCTCCGGAAGAGGCCGCAAAGCAAATCCTGTCCGAAGGCTTTGCCCCTTTGGATCTGGGACAGATGCTCTGTTACGAGGAAGAAAGAAAACAAAAGCTATGCCGCTATTTCATTGTTTCCAGCGGCCTTGGTTTTGATGCCATGATCTGCTATGGTGCCGATCACACACCCATGAAAAAGCTTTTGAACCGCCTGCATCTTGGCAAGCTGATCTATATCCTGGTCGCCTTAAAAGAAATCCTGACAGCAAAACCGACTGAATTCGAACTGATTCTGGATCATAAGGAAAAACTCCCCTTCCGGCGCTGCCTCTTTACGGTCTGCATGAACCATAAATATGAGGGAGGGGGCTTTATGTTCTGTCCCAAGGCCAAAGGAAATGATGGCCTGTTGGATGTCTGTGTTATTTCCAATCTCAGCAAACTTCTTTTTTTGATCATGTTTTCCAGTGCTTACCAGGGTTCTCATGTCAAATACCGCTTCGTTACGACGAGGCAGGCAAGGCAGCTTTTGATTCGTTCCAAAGAGGCACTCTACTTTCATACAGACGGAGAGGTTCCCGGCAAGACTCATGAGCTGGAAATCCAGATTCAGCCTGGTCTGCTGAATTTGCTAAACCTTACTCCTTCTGCTTAACTTTGCCAAGCCCTGGTCTTTGTTAAATATATATTTACTATTGCAAAATGGTCGTAAAACTCTTAGAATGTTGAATAGTTTGTTATCATAAATCAAAACAAAAAATGGAGGCTATTTAATATGAGTGAGACTACAAAGACCAAAGAGAAGAAAAAGCTGTCTCTTGCAGGACAGATTTTCATTGCTCTTGTCCTTGCAATTCTTGTCGGACTTCTGATGCAGAATGTTTCCGGAATTGCGGAAACCTATATCAAGCCCTTTGGTACGATTTTCCTGAATCTGTTGAAATTCATTGTCGTACCGATCGTTCTCTTTTCCATCATGTCCGGTATCGTTTCCATGAGCGATATCAAAAAGGTTGGTGCCATCGGCGGAACTACCGTTCTCTATTATCTTTTTACAACCGCCTTTGCCATCTCCATCGGACTGCTTTTCGGAAATCTTTTTAAAGGAAGCTTTCCGATCCTTTCCACATCCGGTTTAAGCTATGAAGCATCCGAACCGGTTTCTATTATTGACACCTTGGTCAATATTTTTCCGTCCAATTTCCTTCAGCCCATGGTTGATGCCAATATGCTTCAGGTTATTGTGATTTCCATTATCATTGGTTTTGCGATCATTCTCATCCATGATAGCAATCCGGAAGCAAATGATCGTATCGTTGTCGGCATCAATGATCTGAATGATGTTTTCATGAAAGCAATGGAAATGATCCTCAAACTTTCTCCGATCGGTGTTTTCTGCCTGCTTTGCCCGGTAATCGCCGCAAACGGTCCGAAGGTAATCGGATCTTTGGCTATGGTTCTCATCGTTGCCTATATCTGCTACGCTGTCCATGCCGCTGTTGTTTATTCCTTTACCATTCGTACCTTAGGCGGTCTCAGCCCTCTGAAATTCTTCAAGGGAATGCTTCCTGCAATGATGTTCGCCTTCTCCAGTGCTTCCTCTGTCGGAACCCTTCCGCTCAACCTGGAATGCACCGAAAAGCTGGGCGCTCCGCGTGAGATTGCTTCCTTTGTTCTTCCGCTCGGCGCAACAATCAACATGGACGGAACTGCCATCTACCAGGGCGTATGCTCCATCTTCATCGCTTCCTGTTATGGCATTCATCTGACCTTTGCACAGATGATCACCATCGTCCTTACCGCGACCCTTGCTTCTATCGGAACAGCAGGTGTTCCGGGTGCCGGCATGGTTATGCTGACCATGGTACTTCAGTCTGTCGGACTTCCGGTAGAAGGTATTGCCCTTGTTGCCGGCGTTGACCGTATCTTTGATATGGGACGTACTGTTCTGAACATCACCGGTGATGCTTCCTGCGTAATGGTTGTAAGCAATCGCATGAAGAAAAGAGCCGAAAGAAAGGCTGCTGCAAACTAAGAAACTGAGATTCTAACTAAGAATCTAAAAACTAAAAATCTAGTCTGAGGGAAAGCGTTCTTCCCTATTAGATAAACAATACAAAAGAAGGAAGTGATGTATCCGGGATTTTTCTCCGCAGATAACTCACTTCCTTCTTTTTTTATCCTAAAGGATAAGCTCATATATGGTTTTAATAAAGAAGATCAGCAGCACAATGATCATGGCCGGCTTTACAAACTTTGCTCCGCCCTTTTTAAAGAGAAGCGAGCCCAGGTAATTACCAAGAATATTAAAGCCTCCGGCAATAATTCCCAGGGGAAGCAGAACCACGCCATTCATCAAAAAAACAAGAAGGGCGCTGATATTGGTGCACAGATTGATCACCTTGGTTACACCATTTGCCTCGCCCAGCTTTAAATGGGCAAATACGCTGAGCAGAAGGATCAAAAATGTACCCGTTCCGGGACCATAAAATCCATCATAGATACCGACTACAAAAGCAATCAATACGCAGGCAAGGATCATCTTTGCCTCCGGCAGCTCCTCTCTATCCTCTTCAAAAGCCTTGCCTTTTATGACATAGGCCGCTGTAAGGGGGAGAATCACCAGCATCACGATCCGGAAAATCTCATCCGATAGAGCCAGTGCCAGTTTTGCACCAAGATTGGAACCGATAAAAGCCGTCACAACCGAGCAAAGAGCCGGCTTCCATTTCACAAATCCCGCTCTGGCATATTGAAAGGTTGCAACCGAGGTTCCCATGGAAGAGCTCATTTTATTGGTTGCGATTGCATTATGAACCGGAAGACCTGCAATCATATAGGCCGGAAGAGAAACCAGTCCTCCTCCTCCCGCAATCGCATCAATCATTCCCGCCAGAAAAACCAGGGGACAGATCAGCAGATACTGTGTCAGCATTCTTTTTCTCCTTTTTTGACTGCTTTTTGCAAAAGTAAAAAACAATCCTTTTCTTTCCGGAAAATAGGTCTAAACAGATTTCCATATTTCCCAAAATCATTGATATCACAGTCGTTTCCGGAATCACTTCCTATAAAGCCGGAAACATCCGCCATCATACCATAGTTTTTCTTTAGGGTCAAAGCTGCTTTTTCTTTTTGATTTCTTCGATTAGAAGAGGGATGATCTGATTCACATCACCGACAAGGGCAATATTGGCGATATCAAAGATTTCCGCCTCTTCATCCTGATTGATTGCCAGAATATAGTCGCTGTCCCGCATACCGGCCAGATGCTGAGGCGCGCCGGAAATCCCGCAGGCAATATAGAGTTTGGGTTTCACCAGATTTCCCGTTTGGCCGACCTGATGCTCCCGGCCGATCCAGCCTTGATTTACTGCCGAACGGCTTGCACCAAGAGCGGCTCCCAGAAGCTCTGCCAGCCCGCCACAAAGCCTTTCATAATTTTCCTTCGATCCCATTCCTCTTCCGCCACTGACAATGATCTCTGCTTCCTTCAGATCAATCTCTGCCAGCTTTTCTTTAACCGTCTTCAGCAATCGGATTCTTCCATCTTTTTCTCCTGACAGATTGATTTTTTCTCCGATTATCTCACTTCTTTTCTCTGCACTTTCTCCTTTTTTCTCCTTCGGCTTATCATAACTTCCCGGCCGGATGCTGATGACCGCCTTTTCCTTTAAGAGTCTTACCCTTTGATAAAAACGGCCTGCATAAAGTGGTATTTTGACATAGATACTGCCTTCTTCCAGCCACACTTCCAAAGCATCATTGACAGCAGCTGCGCCCAGTCTTTCTCCCAGCTGAGCCGTAAGAGACTTTCCCCTTCTGTCTGCGCTAAGAAGGATCAGATCATAGCCTGCCCCCAGCTGGCTCAAAGCCCGCAGAATCGCTTCCTCGTCTTCCTCTTCTCCTTCCTCACCCCGACATTCGGCAAAATAAATTCTTCCTACTCCAAAAGCCCCCAGTTCCTTTTCTGCCTTTTCATCTCTGTCTCCGAATAAAAGAAGATCCCTGTCTGCCCCCAGACTTTCTGCCAGCCCCAGCAGCCTTAAAGAGGATGGACTGATTCTCTCTTTGTCTTTTTCCATATAGATCAATAACTTCATCCCATCTCTCCTCGCAAAATCTTATCTGCTTCCAGCTGACAAAGCAGCTCATCCACCGCTTTTTTGCTGTCTGCTTCTTTTATTTTTCTGCCTTTTTTCTTCTTTGCCACTTCCTTCAGATCAAGGTATTCGAGTCTCTTTTCTCTTTCTGCCTCTTCCGGTATAATTTCAGGAATCTCTGCCTTTCTTGATGCTAGTCTTTTCATAATGTTTGGATAACGAAGCTCCAACTCTCCCTTTGCAACAGACAAAAGAGCCGGCGTCTTTACTTCATAAAGCTGATAGCCATGATCCAGCTCTTTTTTGGCCTGCAGAATATCTTCCTCAGCCTTAAGTTCGATGATATTTGACAGGTAGGGAAGCTTTCTCTTTTCTGCAAGAATCCCACCGACCAGTCCGCTTCCATAATCCGTAGATTCCTTTCCGGTCAGGATCAGGTCAAAAGGCTTTTCCTGCCTCTTTTCCATCTCCGGAATGCCATCTGACAGGATTTGCGCAATTTCTGCAGCATCCTTCTCCCCTGCCAGATCCTCCCTGATCAAAAAAGCTGTATCTGCCCCCAGCGCCAAAGCGTTTCGGATGCAAATACTGTCCTCTTCTGTCCCCACTGTGAGCACGCTTACCCTGCCTCCATAGACCTCCTTGGTTCTCAGGGCCAGCTCCAGGGCATAGGCATCAAATTCATTTTCCTTTTTTTCTGCCAGGCTCAGATCCATTTTTCCGCTTTCCGGATCCAATCTGATCTCTCCTCTTTCATCCGGAACACTTTTCATACAAACAAGAATTTCCATTCTGCCGTCTTCCTCTTCCTTTCTGCCGGATAGCAGCCTTACAAAGCCTTAGTCTTTATCCACTTGAACTTCCTTTTTCTTGGCATAAATTGGGGCTGCTACACGCCCCTAATCCGTGCAGCAGCCCCAATCTATCGTTTTTCTTCTTATTTTCTCTTATCTGCCGAGAATATTTCTGCCCATAACCAGTCTCTGAATTTCGTTTGTACCTTCGAAGATCTGGAAGATCTTTGCATCACGCATCAGCTTCTCAACCGGATACTCTCTCATGTAGCCATAGCCGCCGAGAATCTGAACTGCTTCTGTTGAGCAATACATTGCTGCATCACCTGCCGCGCATTTTGCAGCTGCTGCCTCTGCAGAGAAAGGCTTATGCTGCATATAGAGCTCTGTAGCATGAATGCAAAGCTGACGAGCTGCCTGGGTGCGCATATACATATCAGCAAATTTGAACTGCATGGTCTCATTCTTGGAAAGCGGAGCACCAAACTGTACACGCTGTGTGATATAATCTCTTGCCTCATCGATTGCTCTCTGGCAAATACCAACTGCCGTGATACCGCATGTAATACGGGCAAGATCCAGGGTCTGCATTGCCAGCTTGAAGCCGCCGCCTACCTTGCCGACTACTGCGCTCTCCGGAACTCTTACATTATCAAAGATTACCTCTGATGTCTGACTGTTTCTGATACCCATCTTGTCCTCGATCTTGCCGATGGAAAGACCCGGTGTACCTTTTTCTACGAAGAATGCGGTATAGCCCTTACCTGCTCCCAGGGATTTATCTGTCATTGCGAATACAACATAATAGGAAGCGATGGGTCCATTTGTGATAAAGCACTTGGTACCATTGATTACATATTCATCGCCATCCTTCACTGCGGTTGCCTGGCCTGCAGAAGCATCACAGCCTGCACCACGCTCTGTCAGACAGAAGCCGCCGATACCGCCGTTTACGATCAGCTCATAAACTCTCTTTTTCTGCTCTTCATTGCCACCGATCAGCACCGGTCCTGCTGCCAGTCCGTTTGCGGAAACAGTTATACCAAAACCTGCATCATAATATGCCATGCACTCAAGAAGGGCTACGGAATCATACTTGCAGAAGCCCGGTCCCCCATGCTCCTTCGGTACATCAAGTGAATTCAATCCAAGCGCTGCTGCCTTCTCGATTACGTCGGTAATATCTCCGTCAGCCTTATCTGCTTCGATTGCCCTCTGTCTTACTTCCTTCTCACAGAAATCCTCAATCACCTTTGCCAGATCCTTTGCCTCTTCTGACAGGTTCGGATAATCATTAAAATTCATCTCAGTTTCCTCCTTTTACTCATTTCTAAACTACTTTCCTATTTCCTAGCAATTTTAACTTCCCTCATGCTTTTATTCTTTGCATGTTCGGTTTCATGAACCTAATTAAGTATAGCATTCGGTTATTCTGCATAAAAGAATTGTCTGATTTTTAACACAATTCTATCAATATGCACAATTCTCTATCAACTTTCTCCCTCCTTCTCCCAATACTCCTTTCCATTTCATTGTGCATTCTGCTGTTTTCTCTTTCCTCCTCTCTTTCCACCGTCTGCAAATCCCCGCCCGCTGCTCCCTTTTCTGTAATCGCACTTTTAGTCTCCTTTCTTCGATGGTATAATAATCAAAAAAGTCATTTCAGATTAAAATTGGTGATAAAAATGAGTGAATTTGTATGCTTTGATCAGGTAAAAAAGACCTATAAAATGGGTGAAGTTGAGATTCATGCAGCAGATGGAATCTCTTTCGAGGTAAAAAAAGGAGAATTCGTCGTTATCTCCGGTCCAAGCGGTGCCGGCAAAACAACGGTGCTGAATATTCTCGGCGGGATGGACCAGGCCAGCAGCGGCGCCATTTACGTAGACGGAAAGGATATCACGAAATACAGCAAACGCCAGCTAACTGCCTATCGGCGAGATGATATTGGCTTTGTCTTTCAGTTTTATAATCTGGTTCCCAACCTGACCGCCAAGGAAAATGTGGAACTAGCCCTTCAGATCTGCAAGGATCCTTTGGATGCCGCGACGGTTCTGAAGGAAGTCGGCCTCGCCGAACGTCTGGACAATTTCCCGGCCCAGCTCTCCGGCGGTGAGCAGCAAAGGGTTTCTATCGCAAGGGCTCTTGCCAAAAATCCCAAGCTTCTGCTCTGCGACGAACCAACCGGTGCCCTGGACTATAATACCGGCAAAAATATTCTGAAACTTTTGCAGGATACCTGCAGATTAAAGGGCATGACCGTAATTGTCATCACCCACAACTCAGCAATTGCACCTATGGCTGACCGCATTATCCGGGTTCGGAACGGAAAAGTCATTTCCGAGGAACTGAATCCGAATCCGGTTCCGGTAGAAACAATAGAATGGTAGAGGTGGCTTCCTTGAAAAAAACAATGCTGATCAAGGATTTCTTTATGGAAATCCGAAAGGCACCCAGCCGTTTTCTTTCTATCTTTTTGATCGTAACGCTGGGCGTTGCCTTTTTCTCCGGCATCCGTTCCACAGAGCCGGATATGACCTTAACTGCAGATGAATTTTACGATTCCCACAATTTTACCGATATCCGCATCCAAAGTACCCTTGGTCTGACCGAGGATGATCTTTCGGCTATCTCCTCCCTTGAGGATGTCAAATGGGCGGTCGGCGGCAAAAGTGCCGACCTCCTTGCCCAATACAATGATGCCCTTCTGAACTTTAAGGTGATTGCCGATTTGGGTGACAAAAACAAGATCGATGTAACCGAGGGACGGATGCCGGAAAAAGTCGGAGAATGTCTGATCGATGCCGGTACCATGACAGACTATGGCTATCAAATCGGGGATCGCATTACCTTCCTTTCTCCGGATGACTCTGATCTATCCGATACCCTTTGTCAGGCCAGCTATACCATTGTCGGCATCGGTTCCAGTCCGGAATACATTTCCTATTCCAGAGGCTCAACTACTATCGGCGACGGAAGCCTGGATGCCTTCGTCATTGTTACACCGGAGGCCTTCTCCCTTGATGTTTATACCTATATTGATCTGGCTTCTGTAAAGGCAGAATCTGCCATTGTATATTCATCAGCCTATGAGGACGCTGTCTCTGACCTGAAGGAAACCATCGAAGATACCCTTTCCGATAAACGCTGTCAGATCCGTTATACTTCGGTTCTCGATGAGGCACAGGGCAAAATTGACGATGCGCAGGCCGAGCTGGATCAGGCCAGTGCCGATGCAAAGAGCAAGTTATCTGATGCCCTGGCAGAGCTGGAAGACGGTGAAAAGCAGTATCAGGATGGACTGGATCAAATCCAGGAAAGCGAAAAGCAGCTTGCGGATGCCTATCAGCAGATTACAGATGGACAGACCCAACTGGAGGATGGACAGGCCCAGCTGAATGAGGGAGCTGCCCAGCTGGAAAGCGGCTGGTCCCAGTATTATGCCGGTCTCAATGAATATCACCAGAATGTACAGACTCTGGCAAACTCCCGCAGCCAGGTCGAATCCGGACTTGCCGCCATCGAAAGCTATGAATCTGCAATGACGCAGATCGAGGATTCCTTAACTGCCATCAGCGAGGCAAAATCTGCCCTTTCCCAGCTTCCGGAGGGCTCTACTCTTCCGGACGGCAGCAGCATGGACTCCCTCCTTGCTCAGGAAGCTTCCTTAAATGAAGAGAAGGCTTCCCTGGAAGCAAACGCCTCCTCTCTTCCGGACAAGGCAAGCCTGCAGGCTTCCCTGGCGCAGATCGAGGCCGGAGAAAAGCAGCTTGCAGATGCAAAGGCCACTCTGGATGCTTCCTATGAAGAACTCAGCAGCTCCCAGGCCACTCTGGATGCTTCCCAGGCTGAAATCGATGCCAATGCAGCCACTTTGGCCCAGGGACTGGAGGAATATCAGTCCGGACAGCTGCAGCTGGAAGAAGGAAAAAGCAAGCTTTCCGACAGCCGGACCCAGTTGGATGATGGATGGACAGAATACGAAGATGGCAAGGAAGAAGCCGAAAGCGAAATAGCAGATGCCCAGTCCCAACTGGATGACGCCCAGGCAGAATTAAATGATATCGAATACCCAAAATGGTATGTCACAGATCGTTCCGGCTTTACCAGCTATACTGAACTTGGTGACAATGCCCTTCGTATGGGCGCGATCGGCACCGTTTTCCCGGTACTCTTTTTCCTGATCGCTGCCCTGATTTCCCTAACCACCATGACCAGAATGGTCGGAGAACAGCGCCTTCAGATCGGCACCCTAAAGGCTCTTGGTTATTCCAATCGTGATGTTGCCTTTAAATATATCACCTATGCCCTGTCTGCGACGGTCAGCGGAAGCCTGGTTGGTGTTCTTCTCGGAGAAAAATTCTTCCCCTGGATCATTATCACCGCCTACAAGATCATGTATCCGCACCTTGACACTCTGGTGATTCCTTATAATCTGCCCTGTGCCCTTTTGGCCGGACTTGCAGCCGTTGCCTGTGTCAGCATCGCTACCATTTATTCCTGCTTCCATGAACTGGCTGAAACTCCCGCTTCTTTGATGCGGCCTCTCTCCCCGGCAAATGGAAAGCGAATTTTCTTGGAGCGGATCGGCTTTTTCTGGAGACGCCTTTCCTTCTCCAGAAAATCCACCCTGCGAAATCTCTTCCGCTATAAGAAGCGTTTCCTGATGACGGTTCTTGGTATCGGCGGCTGTATGGCTATGATGATCCTGGGCTATGGCTTGAAGGATTCCATTGGTGATATTACGGATATTCAGTACAATGAGCTGCAGACTTACGATTCTATGATCGTATTAAATGACTCTGCCACAGAGGAGGACTGGACTTCTCTCTACAGCAAGGCCAGCTCCACGGATGCCATTGCGAAGACGCTTTCCATCCAAATGACTTCTATGGATGCCGGTGAGGGATCTGATTCTATCAGTGCTTATCTGATCGTTCCTCAGGATCTGTCTTCCATCTCTGATTTTTATCATTTCCGCAGCCGGAAGGGACATGAGCCCTATCAGTTGGATGATTCCGGTGCCATTATTTCAGAGAAGCTGGCAAAGAAATTAGGTCTTGCTCCCGGAGACAGCCTGACCCTTTTCAATGAAGATAAGGAAAGCTTTTCGCTTACGGTCTCTGCCGTCTGCGAAAATTATCTGGGCAACTATGTCTATGTTACAACTGACTATTATCAGCAATGCTTTGGAGAGTCTTCCTCACCGAATGTGCTCCTTGCCTCTTTGCAGGACAGCTCAAAATCAACTGAAGATGCACTTGCGGAATCCTTCCTGAAGGAGGACTTTGTCATCAATATTTCCTTTGTTGATGATCTTCGTTCACAAATGGATGACATTCTGGATATGCTGGATACCATCGTTCTTGTATTGATTGCCTCAGCCGGTCTTCTGGCCTTTATCGTTCTTTACAATCTGAACAATATCAATATTACGGAACGGCGGCGGGAGCTTGCGACCCTCAAGGTGCTTGGCTTCTTTGACCGCGAGGTAGCCGCCTATGTTTACCGGGAAAATATACTTCTTACCATCTTCGGTATGATCATCGGACTCTTCCTGGGCAAGCTTCTGCATACCTATATCATCACGACGGTTGAGATTGATTCGGCTATGTTCGGAAGAACGATCAAGCTTATGAGCTATGTTCACGGACTTTTCTGGACAGCGCTCTTTGCTGTTGTCGTGAATCTGGTGATGTATTTTAAACTGAAGCTGATTGATATGGTGGAGTCGCTGAAGAGCGTAGAATAATTGGCTTTTCCAAGTTTTTTGGTCTATTACAAATTTTATAAAAGCTCCAAACTGATATAAGACAAGGCTTATACGGTTTGGAGCGAGAGTATTCAATTTTTTTGTAAACCTCTAAACTGATGTAAGATGAATTTACTCAGTTTGGAGGTTTATTTTATGACAAACAGATGAAAATCAAATTAATATTGAAAGGCACTCGTCTGTCGAATCTCGCTGCTGTGACACGCTGCGTTTTCTACTCCGTGCACATCTCTTATTCGCTCCGGCTCCCACGAAACTCGCCATTGCATTTTTTGAAAGCACCAAGGATTATTCTTTTATTGATACCGCATAATTCTATGCTGCTCAAACAGTCGTTCCGCCGGAGCTGAGAATGTGCACGTCCCTACGAAAGCCTTGCGAATCGTCACCTCAGCGAGTTCTGACAGACATCGTGCCCACCTACGTTCTTAGATATAAAAAGGAAATCCCCCATCAGATTGGGATTCAGCTTAACATCTTTTCTTAATCCTATTATTCTCCTGAATCATATTAATATATTATCACTTATCTCCTTAGCATCTTTAGCTGTTTTTTATCCTCCCTCTGATTAGTTACTGTCAAGTAGTCTTTGGCAAATTCTTCATACAGATCGACTATCACATTGCACGTGTGAGATATGCAGCTCAAGACACGCTGCGTTTCCTACAGCAAGGTCCATGTCAGGAATTGCTAAATCTAAGGTGCATATTCTGTAATGTAAATGGGCACAAAGCCCAGTGTCGTATAATTGCTGTGACGATTCGCAAGGCTTTCGTAAGGACGTGCACGCTGGCAGCTTCGGCGGAGCGACTGTTTGAGCTACAATAAGTTGGCGTCCCCTATATGAAACATAAAGTAATACACCCACTAAAGTAATAGCGAGTTTCGCGGGAGCCGAAGCGAATAGGCCGCGTGCGCGGAGTAGAAAACG
>CAVFAT010000018.1:0-21378 GCA_963620785.1 Bacteroidaceae bacterium | reverse complement strand
AATTCGTGTGACAGCCTCTCTTATGTTTCTTATAGCTCCTCTAGTAGCGCCTCCAGCTTTTTATCCCATCCTGCTCTATTCGCATTCGCGCAATCCTTAGGGATCATCCGCAGGGATCAAGCCTTTTCATTCAGCATTTCATCCATGGTTCTCCAGCCCAGTACGGCACACTTTACTCGTGCCGGCATATGAGAAATATCCTGCAGGGAACAGGCTTCCTCCAGCTCTTCCAGCTCTTCCTCGGAAACCTCTTCTTTGATCATTCGCATGAAGATATCTTTCAAATGCTCTGCCTCTTCCACGCTTTTGCCGATCACCAGATCCAGCATCATATCCGCTGAAGCCTGGGATATCGCACACCCTGAGCCGACATAACCGCCATCCAGGATTTTTCCGTCCTCCACTCTCAGCTGAAGAACAATATCATCCCCACAGCTCGGGTTTACACCCTCCAATTCATAATTTGCACCCTCGATTGCATGCTTATGCAAGGGATGCAGATTATGATCTGTCAGAATATCATTATAAAAACTATTAAACTCCATAACCCATTCTCTTTCTAAGACTGCCGACTGATTCTGCCAGACGGTCAATTTCTTCCTTCGTATTGTAGAAGGAAATACTTGCTCTCGCCGTAGAAGGCGTTCCCATAAATTTCATCAGAGGCTGTGCACAATGATGGCCTGCACGGATTGCCACATTATCTGCATCCAGAATGGCTGCGATATCATGCGGATGAACCCCATCCACTGTAAAGGTGAAAATACCGTGATGCTCCTTTGCCACTTTGGAACCGAGAATATGTACATAAGGAATCGCACTCAGCTTTTCCATCGTATATTCGCTCAGTTCTTCTTCCCGTCGAAGGATCAAATCCCATCCAAACTTCTTATAAACCTGAATGGCCTCGTCCAATCCTGCCGCACCGGATGCATTAACCGTTCCTGCCTCGAATTTATGAGGAAGCTCTGCATAGGTGGCGCTTTCCCTTGTCACATATTCGATCATTTCCCCACCATAAAGGAAGGGCGGCATTTTCTCGAAATGCTCCTTCTTACCGTATAAAACACCGATTCCCATTGGCGCCAGCATCTTGTGTCCGGAAAAAGCCAAAAAATCAACATCCAGATCCTCAACATCCACCGGAATATGCGGTACTGACTGGGCGCCGTCTGCAATGAAGATTGCACCATTTTCATGAGCAAGCTCTGCAAAACGTTTGATCTCATTTTTTACACCAAGTACATTGGAAATCTGAGTCATGGATACAATTTTTGTCTTGCTGCTTAAGGCTGCGCGGAAGGCTTCCTCTGTAATCTTACCCTCTTCATCACATTCCAGGAATTTCAGACTTGCGCCCTTTCTCTTTGCCGCCTGCTGCCAGGGCAGAAGATTGGAATGATGCTCCATGATCGTAATCAGGATCTCATCTCCCTCCTTCAGGAAAAGCTCTGAGCCACTGTAGGCAACCAGATTCAAGGACTCTGTCGCATTTCTGGTAAATACGATTTCTTCCACACTTTTGGCATGGATAAATTCCCTTACGCTTTCTCTCGCATTCTCATATACATCTGTTGCCTTTTGGCTAAGCTCGTAAAGACCGCGAAGGGGATTCGCATTTGCTCCGTTATAATATTTTTCAGAAACCTCAATTACCGAAACCGGCTTCTGGGTTGTAGCCGCATTGTCCAGATATGCTGTTTCCGGATATTTCAGCAAGAGAGGAAACTCTTCTCTTATCTCTTTCTCTTCCTTTGTCATTTCTTATCACCTCAGACTCTTATTTTTCTTTTTTCTCATCAGCACTTTTCTGCTGATCTGTCTGATTTTCTTTTTCTGCCTTCTTTCCTGCCTTTTTCTTCTTTGCATGACGGATGGATCCGAATATGATCAAAAGGATCACACCTGCAAGAATCGCAAAGGGAATCAGGTAAATGATCAGATAAAGCAGAAGCTCAAATACCTGACCGAAGAAATGCAGAGCGCCCAAAAAGGTCTGCCTGATCTTCTCGCCAAAGCTGAGTGAGCTATCACTCTGCCTGTATTCCTTTACCTCGCTTAAACTTAGATAAACTGTCGAATAGTCGATGGACTGATCCATACTGCTCTTCGCATTCTTTGCCTGATTCAGCTGGGTCTCAACGCTTGTGATCCGCTCCTCTACGGAAATCATGTCTTCAATCGTTTCCGCCTTGTCCATCATTTCCTGGAGCCGTTCTTCTTCTTTCTCAAGCGCTGCAATCACTTCTTCGTTATCCGAATACTGCTTTGTGATATTTTCCACGCTCTGGCTGCTGGAGGTCAGGTGGCCGATCGCTGCTGCCTCATCCAGAAAAGCTTCATACTGATCTGCCGGAATCAATACCGTAAGATAAAGATAACGCTGCGAACCGCTGCTGTCCTCACTATACCAGTCATAATTGCTGTCCGACTCACTTTCCGACTGGAGGATTCCCTGATTCTCCTGAATCAGGTCTTCGATTGCTTTCTTGTCGCTATCGTATTCTGTGCTCTCCAGGGAAAGATTCGCTGTATAGATCAGCTTCTCACTCTGCTGGGCATAGCTATCCTCCCCAGACAATGCATCCTCATCTACTGCCCCAGCATCTGCAGTATCTGCTGCCGAAGAAGCGGTCTCCGAAGAAAGGCTCTCATCTGAAGAGAGGGTACTTGCACTGTCGCTTCCGCCAATATAGGCTTCCGATGATTTTTCTGATAAAGAATTCCCACAGCCGCATCCGGAAAGGAGCAGGAGTGAGAGGACCATAAGCAGGGCCACATGCGGTATTTTTTTCATAGGCATTAATCAAGCAGTTTTTTCACTGTCTGCTCATCAGGAATCATATGGATCACAGAATCTATTCTTGCCTTTGCCATAATATCATAGATTTCTTCTGCTGCAATGCCCCTCGACTGCATGTAGAACTGAATTTCTTCATCAATACGGCCGATGGTTGCACCATGATTACCGACTACATCCTCTTCTGCGCAAAGGATCAGGGGAATGGTCTGATTGACTACATCCTCGTCGATCAAAAGAACATCCTCCACCTCGTCTCCGGTTGAGCCGGCACAGCCGTTCTTGAAATCGATCGTTCCGCGGAAAAGCTTTCTGGCTTCATTTCTCAAAACGCCATTGACCTTCATTTCACTGACGGTCTTTTTGCCAATCTGATCAGCAACATAATTCATATCCAGAAGATGATCCTTGTCTACCTCGTATCCGATATTGGCATGCATCTCACTTCGGTCTCCAAAGAGAGTTGCCTTGCAGCCTTGGTAAAGCTCCTTGCCGCTCAGCACGATATGAATCACATTAAAGCAGGCACCTTCCTCCAGATATGCCCCGATATCATTGATCATTCTGTCCTCATCACCCAGACGGAAGATCTGTACCAGAGTCATTCTGGCGTTCTTTGCAAGATGGATCTTGCTCTGTACTGCTGCATTTCCATGCACCTTCTTCTCAGAGTCAAATTCCATGATGGCGGTAAGCTCCGCATTCTCTCCCAGGTCAAATCCATAAGGATTCACGGAAATTTTCTTGTGTCCCTCCAGGGAAAATTCCATCCGAAGCGGCTCTGCTGCCTTCTGATCCTTTGCAAGGACAAAGTTCTTTCTTTCCACGCCGGAGGCCTTGATGAGATAATCGACTCCTCCGCCTCCGCCTGTAGTAATATTTTCCAGAACTACATTTTTTTCTTTTGTAATGGGAAGGTTCTCCGGAAGCTCCTCTTTCGGCAGAATCTCATGTCCTGCCTCCAGTCCGGCAACCTCCCTTTCATTCATCTTCAGCCAGCCAAAGGTAAAAGCCGGCAGACTGTTAATCTTTAAATCCATTTTTCCGGCCTCCTTATCCGATTGTACCCTTCATTTCCAGCTGGATCAGATTGTTCATCTCAACTGCATACTCCAGTGGAAGCTCCTTGCCGACATTGTTGGCAAAACCGCTTACGATCATGGCTCTGGCATCCTCTTCCGGAATACCGCGGCTCATCATATAGAAGATAGCTTCATCGCTGATCCTTCCGATCTTTGCCTCATGTCCAACGTCTGCCTTGTTGGTGCGAACGTCGATTGCCGGTATGGTATCTGACCTTGAGATCGCATCCAGCATCAGAGACTGACAGGAAACTGCAGATTTGCTGTTTTCTGCCTTCTTATTGATCACAACACTGCTTCGGAAGGTACTGATTCCGCCGCTCTTGGAAATAGAACGGGTATTTACATAGGAAGAAGTATCCGGTGCATTATGTACGACCTTACATCCGGTATCCAGATTCTGTCCGTGACCGGCAAAGGTAACAGAGGTAAACTCTGATCTTGCGCCCTTTCCATTCAGAACACTCATCGGGTAGAGATAGGAGGTATTAGAACCAAAGGAACCGGAGATCCATTCTACCTTGCCGCCCTTTTCGACCAGGGCACGCTTGGTATTCAGGTTATACATATTCTTGGACCAGTTCTCAATGGTAGAATAACGGATCGTTGCATCCTCTCCTACAAAAAGTTCCACACAGCCCGCATGCAGGTTGGCTACATTATATTTTGGAGCACTGCATCCCTCAATAAAATGAAGATATGCGCCCTTATCTACGATGATCAGGGTATGCTCAAACTGGCCTGCACCCGGTGCATTCAGACGGAAATAGGACTGCAGGGGAATTTCAACGGAAACGCCTGGGGGTACATAGACAAAGGATCCACCTGACCATACTGCTCCATGCAGAGCTGCAAACTTATGATCTGTCGGCGGAACAAGCTTCATAAAGTGCTCCTTAATCATTTCCTCATAAGGACCGTGCATGGCACTTTCCAGATCGGTATAAATAACGCCCTGGGCCGCAACTTCATCCTTTACATTATGATATACCAGCTCGGAATCATACTGGGCACCAACACCGGCAAGAGAGGTCTTCTCCGCCTCAGGGATTCCCAGTTTATCAAAGGTATCCTTGATATCCTCCGGTACATCCTCCCACTTTGCAGACATCTTTGTATTCGGTCTTACATAGGTAACAATATGATCCATATCCAGGCCTTCAATGGAAGGTCCCCAGTTCACCATCGGTGTTTTATTATAGATTTCCAGAGATTTCAGGCGGAACTGCTTCATCCATTCAGGATCGTTCTTCTCTGAGGAAAGCTGTTCTACGAGGGCCGGTGTCAGGCCTTCCTGCAGCTTGTAATTGTCCTCATCTTCATTCCGGAAATCATAGAGAGAACGGTCAATGTCCTCTACGTATGTCTTTTCCTTATCTGCCATTACTCTGCCCCTTTTTCATATGCTGCAAAACCATTTGCGTTGATTTCATCTACCAGAGAGCCATCTCCCTCTGCAACAATTTTTCCATTTACCAGGACGTGTGTCTTATCTACATGAAGAGAAGACAGAATACCGGTATTGTGGGTAATAATGATCAGGGCAGAATCCTTATCCTTCTGGAATTCCTCTACACCCTTGGATACGGTACGAACTGCATCAACATCCAGTCCGGAATCCGTCTCATCAAGAATTGCCAGAGATGGTTTCAGCATCAGAAGCTGAAGAATCTCTGCCTTTTTCTTCTCACCACCGGAAAAGCCTACATTCAGATCACGGTCTGCATAGGCCGGATCCATATCCAGAACCTCCATTGCCTTTGCCAGTTCCTTACGGAAGGTGAAGAGCTTCAGTCTGTCCTCAGACTTTCTCTCCAGTGCACTTCGGATAAAGTTGGAAAGAGAAAGACCCGGAATCTCGATCGGATTCTGGAAGGACATGAAGATTCCTTCCTTTGCTCTCTCGTTTACTGCTTCCTCCAGAAGATTCTTTCCATTGAAGAAGATCTCTCCTCCTGTTACTTCATATGTTGGATTACCCATGATCGCATTGCCAAGTGTTGACTTGCCGGCGCCGTTCGGTCCCATCAGAACATGTGTCTCGCCTTTGTTCACTTCAAGGGACAAACCATTCAGAATCTGTTTATCCTCTACACTGACATGCAGATTTTCAATTTTTAATAACTGTTCAGACATATTTCCTCCATACAGCTGCTGATACTTTATTTCTTATATTCATACAAAATGGCAGGGTTTTGTTTTCTCAACAAAGAGACTGCTTTTTTGCTTTTCATCTCTATCCCTGCGGCATTTCCTACGATTTTGGTATGAATTTCATTTTATTATATACTATTCCTACTGTAATGCAAAGCTAATCTTTGTTCTTTTCCCGTCTTTTCTTGCTTTTTTACAGTATTCCATATATCATATTGATGATTTACGGACAGGATGTGAGGGCTTTCCCATGATTTATCTGGATAATGCAGCGACAACCAAAACCGACCCTTTGGTGTTGGAAGCAATGCTTCCTTATTTTTGTGAGGACTATGGCAATGCCTCCTCCGCTTACCGCCTGGGTCAAAAAAGCAAAAGAGCCATCGACAGGGCAAGAGAGACGCTCGCCAAGAGCATCGGTGCTTCTCCCTCCGAACTTTATTTCAGCTCGGGCGGAAGTGAGTCTGACAATTGGGCCCTTCTTTCCTGCTTTGAAGCCTTTCCGGAAAAGAAACATATCATTTCATCCGCCATTGAGCATCCGGCCATTCTGAAGACCCTCTCTTATCTGGAAAAAAGAGGAGCAGAAATCACCTATCTGCCGGTGGATGAAAAAGGCCTTTTGAATCCATCTAATCTGGAAGCTGCCATCCGGGAGGATACCTGCCTGGTCAGCATTATGTTTGCCAATAATGAGATCGGAAGCATCCAACCCATCGCCGAGCTGGGACAGATCTGTCAGGATCATAAGGTACTCTTTCATACCGATGCGGTTCAGGCCTACGGCCATCTGCCCATCAATGTAAAGGAGATGCATATTGATCTGCTCAGCGCCAGCGGCCATAAGCTAAACGGTCCAAAGGGAATCGGCTTTCTATATATAAAGGAAGGACTTCCCCTTCCCGCCCTGATCCATGGTGGTGCCCAGGAGAGAAATCGCAGAGCCGGCACAGAAAATACGCCGGCGATCGTTGGTATGGCGAAGGCTGCCGAGCTTGCCATGCAGAATCTTGCTATGCGAATGGATCAGCAGATTACCTACCGGGATCATTTTATAGCAGAATTAAAAAGCAATTTTCCGGATTGCCGGATCAACGGTTCCCTGCAGCATCGTCTGCCCAACAATATCAACGTCAGCTTTCCGGGCAAGGAAGGAGAAACCCTTTTGATCATGCTGGATCTGCATCAGATCTGTGCCTCCGCAGGCTCGGCCTGCTCAAGCGGATCCTTGGATCCTTCCCATGTTCTGACAGCAATCGGTCTGGATGAAGAAACTGCTTCTTCTACCCTCCGTTTCAGCATCAGCCATGAAACGACAGTAGAAGAACTGAATCAGACCATTGCCGTTTTAAAGGAGATTCTACTTCCCTAAAAGGCAGCTGTCTGCCAGATATATAGCATTTATCCTATAAGATACCAGTTATCCTATAAGTTCGTTAGACGAGTCACATATAGAAGTTACATATACATATAAGAGATATCAGAGAGTTTTCATAAAATTTAAGGAATCGATCGAATGGAAAAGAAAAAAGTAGTCGTCGGCATGTCCGGCGGTGTAGACAGTTCTGTTGCTGCCTACCTATTAAAAAAAGAAGGCTATGAGGTCATCGGCGTTACCATGCAGATCTGGCAGGATGAAGACAGCTGTCAGCTGGAACGCAAGGGCGGCTGCTGCGGTGTCTCTGCCGTAGAGGATGCCAGACGGGTAGCAGACAGTCTGGATATTCCCTATTATGTCATGAATTTCAAGAAAGAATTTCAGGCCAAGGTCATTGACTACTTTGTCGATGAATACCTGCATGCCCGCACACCCAACCCCTGCATTGCCTGCAATCGCTATGTTAAATGGGAATCTCTTCTGCAGAGAAGTCTGGCAATTGGTGCAGACTATATTGCAACCGGTCACTATGCCCGGGTCTGCCTTCTGGAAAACGGCCGCTACACCCTGCAGATGTCTAAGATTCCGGACAAGGATCAGACCTATGCCCTCTACAATCTGACCCAGGATCAGCTCGCCCATACCCTCATGCCGGACGGTGATTATTCCAAGCCACAGATTCGTGAAATCGCAGAAGAAATCGGTCTTGTCGTAGCCAATAAGCCGGACAGTCAGGATATCTGCTTCGTAGAAGACGGCGATTATGCCGGCTTTATCGAAAGAGAAAGAGGAGAGAAGCTGCCGGAGGGTAACTTTGTCACGGCAGATGGTGAAATTTTGGGACGCCACAAGGGAATCACCCATTATACCATTGGCCAAAGAAAGGGTCTTGGACTCGCCATGGGCCATCCCGTTTTTGTTACAGAGATCCGCCCCGAAACAAATGAGGTTGTCATTGGCGAAAATGAAGATGTTTTTAGTCGTGAGCTTTCTGCCAACAATCTTAATTGGATGTCGATTGACGGTCTGCATGGACAGCCCTTAAGGGCTCGTGCCAAGATTCGCTATTCTCATAAGGGTGCCGCCTGCACCGTTACCGAAGCCGGAGAAGACCGGATCCATGTTCTTTTTGATGAACCGGTTCGGGCCGTAACCCCCGGCCAAGCCGTTGTTTTCTATGATGAAGAAGATTATATTATCGGCGGAGGAACCATTCTTTAAGCAGCTATTCCAGCACAAAACACCATAAATTATAAATATAGAAGCTATTACATCGGGCAGCGGTGCAATAGCTTCTTTTACTTATTATTTCAGCTTATTATTATTTAAAATTCAAAATATCCTTTTGCTGGGGATTTTCGATTTTCCCTACTCCTCCCTGATCTTTCCGAAAGGATTATCTGCCATTTCCGCATCCAGATTGCCAACGGCCTCCTTCTCCACCTTGATCAGGACCTGATCTGTCGGGTCCCAGCGGCCCGGTGAATAGGATTCCTTATCCGGAACCTCCTTTAAGGTCTTGTAAGGCTTCGGTGCCGGAACCGTATTTTGCACGGTCTGCACAACCGTATAATCTCTATGGAAAAGTCCCGGCTCTGTCAGTTTGGCCGGGCGACCGCCCAGCTCACCAACGGTACAATCACTTTCAATAAAATCAATATAGCGGTTATGGGCCCAGTTACCTGCATCGTAATCACCGGCCAGATCCGGGCAAACCTGCTCATGGAACCACTGCCATTTTCCATCTACATAAACAAATTCTGATCCGTAACGCTCCCAAAGCCAAACACCACCGCGGTGCACATTGTCAAAGCCTACCGGTCCTGTCAATGTTCCCGGTGTCAGATAGGAAGCTCTTGCACTCTTTCCGTCCTCTGCTACCTCAATGACATCCGAAGCCAGAACATGGACGCCGCTGCTTCCTGAAGAACGAATATCATGTCCCATATACTGGGGGAATTTCTTAATGGTCTCTGAATAGGAACGGGCACACATACTGTCCATATGACCTACACTGTTGAAGTAGACTTCTTCATAACCAACCATGCGGCCGAACTGATGAGCCCAGGTCGTATTTTTACTCTTCATCCACATGTAATCCCATTCCTCTCTGGAATAGCCCACGCCATGCAGATAGGCATGTCTTGCCTTATATTCCTCCACGGTCTGACTTGCAACCGCATTATGGAGGCGCTCACTAAAGCTTAATTTCTTGTTCATATCCTGCCTCCTTATCTGGGATCTCTTTCATAGTAGGGCTTGCCAAGCTGACCCTTGGGTCCATAACTTCTCTCATCTGTCATTGTCTCATAGGGACGGGGCATATCCTGGAACATATACTCCCAGCCATAGAAGGGATCATAAACTGTCTGCTTTACCGTCGGCTCTCCGAAATCCTCTGCCAGAGGATCCGGCCATGCAGGATCTGCCTCCTGCTTTGCATAATTTTCAGCCACTGTAAAGGTATGGTCTCTTTCCAGCTCAAGATGCCAGATTTTCCACTCGCCGTCCTCCTTGAGCAAATCACAATGAATCAGTCCCAGATCCATATAGCAGTCGGCCTCTCCGTCTGCCCTTCCCTTGCACTGCATGCCTGCACGATAGCCCTGGTACTGGGCGCTCTTTCCATCATCAGAAATGTAGGCCAAAGGTGTTGTCGCCGTATTCATACAAGTACTGCCAATTCCCAGATCCGTTTCCGAAAGGGAAGGATCCTTTTCCAGATAGCCCTTCAGCAAAGCCTCTCTCTGTTCCTTGCGATAGTCTATATAGAATTTGCGGATTTCCTCCATTCCGGTGTAATATCCTGTGTTAACACCCAGGGAAGCTGTCTTCTGATGCTCTGCATCCTTTACCCAAAGAGCCTCCAGCTCTTCTTCTCTCATTTCATTTGACATATAGTAGCTATGACGGTTGATCGTCTTAATGACCTCTTCCTTGTCCCAAAGACGGGTCAGCTGCTCTTCTTCCGTAAATATTCTGCTCATCCTTTTACCTCCCTTCAAATACCGTAGCTAAATGTATGGTCAAAGCTATCATAGGCTTCCGGCATCCTTGGAGATGGTGTAAAGGGACGTTCCGGACTCCAGGTCTGACGAAGGGGCTGCGGAAGGTTGGGCTGCAGGGGCTCATAGTCCTTCATCTCTGCAAATTCTGCAAGTGCCTCATACTCCTTCTTGGGACCTGTCCACTTGCTTCCGCAGGGTCTGTCAATTTCCTTCAGATACTGCATATGCCAGATCTTCCATTCTTCCTCTTCCCGGATGAAATCAACTGCAAACCAGCCCCACTCCCAGATTCCCTGAGGGCCGCCTTCCGTAAGCTGGGAATAAGAGCCTCTGATCGACCAAAGTCCCTTTGCCGTCTCACCATCCTCGGCCAGTTCGATCACCGGCGTATCTACCGGGCGATACGTCATCATACCTACGCCATGCAGTTCTTCTTCTGTTTTTCCTTCCAGATTCTTGGGAAAGGCCTTTGCAATCAGCCTGCTTTCCAGCTGAATCCTTCGATCCTGATCCGCATAATAAGCCGCAACATTTTTCGGACCCGTGAACCATCCGCTGTTGATTCCCAGGCAAACATCTTCCCGCCTGCTCCAGTATTTTTCATACATGGAACCTTCTTCCTTCAGCGTATAATCCTGAGAGAGGCGCCCCATGAGATTCTTGATCTCTCTTTGGTCCTCCCATCTTCCCAGAAGCTCTTCCGGGCTGAATTTTTTACTCAAAACCACTTTCCTCCTTTTCCTTTTTTGTGTACTTTTACCATTTCTAGTCTTATTATAGCCCAGTCTTTCTTGCGGAATGACAATAAGTAAAGCTCGATTTACAACCCATCAGTTGTTGTATTTATCCTTTATCAAGCAAAATTTTTCCTATTCAAACCTAGTCAAATAAGGAAGAATCCCGCTTGCAGCATTCTACGCCTACGGCGGATCCTATCAAGCAAGTTTCCTCTTACATAAAAAACTGCGTTCTATGCTTTCATAAAACATAGAACGCAGCTTTTTTTACACAGCCATCGCTTTTTTCTTTTTATTTGCTTTTTATTTCATTGTCTTTCCGTCATATACATTTCCGCAATAGGTAAAGAAGAGATTGTCATCCCCTACTTCCTCACGGATTTCTTCATAAAGCTCTGTGGAAGCCTGTCTCATCTGTGAACGCAGTTCCTCGGATACCGGAACGATTTCAGCACCTCCTGCTTCGATTTCTTCAATCTTTGAATCCGCCCGCTCCTGCGCCTGCTCTCTGGCATACTCAGTCGCAATCTTTGTCGCCTCATCAATGATCTCCTGCTGTTCCTTGGTCAGATTATGATAAAAATCATCATTGGTGATCAAAGCCAGCAAATGGGGCAGGTGATTGCTTTCGATCACATAATCCTGCACCTCATAAAATTTATTGGATACGATCACCTCATAGGGATTTTCCTGGGCATCAACGGTATTCTGCTCGAGGCCGACATAAAGCTCCGCAAAGGCCATCGGCGTCGGATTTGCCGACAGGGCCTGCCAGAAGGCCATGTGGTAGGAATTCTCCATGGTTCGGATCTTGATTCCCTTAAAATCATCCATGCTCTCAATCTTCACATTAGAAGTCATCACACGGAAATTCTGATCCGCCATACCCAAAAGACGGATCCCGCCCTCCGTATAAATTTCATTGATGCTCTGCATAAAGTCTTCATTATCCAGCACCTCATGCAGCTGATCCAGATTATCAAAAACACAAGGCAGATCAAAGAGGGCCAGACGAGGCAGATAACTTACCTCCGGAGCCGTATTCTGCACAACAAAGGGAATGTCCCCACATTGCACGGATTCCAAAAGCTCCGTATCTCCTCCCAAAGTTGAATTATGATAAACCTGTACCTTCATTTCTCCATTGGAAAGAGTATTCACCTCTTCTGCAAATTTTTCTGCATAAAGACCGGTAACCGTATCTGCCGGACTTGCCGTTGCCATTACCCAGGCATAGGTTTGTTCTCCCTCTTTTTCTCCGCAGCCACTTAGCAGACAGCCCGCTAAAAGCCCCAACAAAAGAAGGGCAGACAACTTTCTTTTTTTCTTTTTCATTTGTCACCCTCCTTATTGAATCAAAATGGTTGAAAACTGCGGTATATAGGTAAGAAGCAGCAGAACAACAAAATCCAGAACGATCATCGGAACTGCCTTTTTTGCCACTTCCATCACCGGTACCCCGGACAGGGAGGATGCTACAAAAAGATTCACGCCGATCGGCGGTGTTACAAAACCAATCGCAAGATTTACCACCATAATGATACCGAAGTGAATCGGATCAATGCCGAAGGCCGTGCAGGCCGGAAGCAGGATGGGGGTAAGAATCATAATCGCCGGTGTCGTATCCATGATCATTCCGACAAAAAGAAGAATGACATTAATCACCAAAAGAAGAATGATCTTATTGCCAAAGCTCTCATCCAGCCAACTTGATACCGTCTGTGGAACCTGCATCAGGGTCAGAATACGACTGAAGGCAACAGAAGACGCCAGAATAAAAAGAATCGGCGCAAAGGTTCTTACGGACTCTACCATGATTCCCCAAAGTTCCTCTATCTTTAAGGTCTTATAAACAAAAAGAGAGATCACCAGGGAATACAAAACCGCAATTGCAGCAGCCTCTGTCGGAGAGGTTACACCCGTATAAATACAGCCCAGAATAATTACCGGTGTCAAAAGAGCCCAAATAGAATGCAAAAAGACCTGACCAAAGGACTGCTTGTGCAGTTCATCGACTACCTGGGCAATTTTTTCCTTGTCCTCTCCATGCCTTTTGCAGTAATAAAAGGCATATCCCATCAAAACAAAGGCAACCATAAAACCGGGGATTACACCGGCAATAAACATATCGGATACCGATACACCTGCAGCCTGGGCATATAAGATAAAGGGAATAGAAGGCGGAATGATAACCCCCAGTCCACCTGCGACTGCGACCAGAGAAACCGCAAATTTTTTATCATATCCCATATTCAGCATGACCGGAATCGTCATGGAACCGACTGCTGCCACCGTTGCCGGTGCCGATCCGGAAATGGCACCGAAAAAGAGACAGGTAATGACAACAGCACAGGGAATGCCGGCTGTTTTCTTTCCGATAAAATAGGCAAAAACATCAAATAGCTTTCTGGATACTCCGCCCCTGGCCATGATAATACCGGACAGAACAAAAAGAGGAATCGCCAGAAGCGTTGTCTGATTAATGCCGCCGACCATGGATCTTAAAATAAATACACCGGAAACCGTAAAGGAATCTGTCAAAAGAGAGGGCAGCATAGAGGTGATCCCAACCGCAATTCCGATCGGCACCGCAATGGCAAGAAGGATCACAAAGCTCAGCATAATTACGATTGTCATCTTCTCTCTACCTCCCTTTCCTTCTTTTTCTCTGCTTTTTCCCTCCGAAATAGGAAGGCTGTCTTAAACTCCCTGATCCAGGCCTGCGCCACACGGACTGCCAGCAGCAGGAAACAGATCAGAGGAGCAGATTGAATATAATACATCGGAATCATCAGGGCTGAGCTTTTTGCCCCACTGCTGATGGATTGCCCTACATAGGTAAAGGCATAGGGAATCATGATCAGACAGAAAATAAATACGATCGTATGTCTTATGATACAGATCCAAGCCTGAACGCTCTCAGGAAAAGCTTCCTGAAGCTGCTTGATCTTGATTGAAATTCTCCTTTTTACGCAGTAGCTGACAGACAAGAAGCAGGACCATACCAAAAAATATCTTGTCAGCTCGTCAGACCACGATAAGGAATAATTGAAAACATATCTGCAGATAACCTGAAGGACCATAACTGCTGATATCCCGATCAGCAAAAGGACCAGTAGGAACTCCTCCAGATAGTTGTCGAGCCATTTGATTACTTTCACACATTTCTCCTTCATAACATCATTTACTTATCCCAATTTTTATTTCTTAGGGAAAGACGAATAGACGCCCTTCTTCCTTAGCCCATGAGATTAAAGGACTTCCTTGACCGCCTCGATCGGCATCTTCTTTCCCGTCCACATTTCAAAAGCTGCCGCACCCTGATACAGCATCATGCCAATGCCGTTCATATTCCTGCAGCCCAGCTTCTGCGCCATCTGCAAAAGCTTGGTCTGATCCGGCTCATAGATGGCATCGGTTACGATCAAATCCTTCCGCAGAAAACTTTCATCCGGGATCGGACAAAGCTCCTTCTGTTCGCCAAAGCCACAGGAGGTTGCATTTGCAAGAAGAACCGAATCCTCGATCTGCTCTCTTAAACAGTCCAGATCCTCTAAGGGATAGGCCTTGGCTTTGCAGCCGGTTTTAGCGTTGAGCTTCTCTGCATTTTCCAGGGCACGCTCCCAGAATTCGTCCTTTCTGTTGAAAATAGAAATCTCTCCTACTCCGTCCAGCCCTGCCTGCATAGCAATCGCCGTTGCTGCACCACCTGCTCCCAGAAGGGTAATTTTCTTTCCGATAATATCAATTCCCTGATCCTGTAAGGCCGCCATATAACCACTGCCATCTGTACTGGTACCGATCAGCTTTCCATTTTCATTTACAACAGTATTGACTGCCTGGCAAAGCTCGCCTGCCGGCAGGATCTCATCCAGATACTGCATGATCGGTCCCTTGTTCGGCATGGAAACATTAAAACCTCTTACCCCAAGAGCCCTCAGGCCCTTTACTGCGTCTTCCAGGGTCTCATTGTCTACTTCAAATACCAGATAGGCATAATCCAGGCCAAGTGCCTCAAATGCTGTATTATGCATCATGGGAGATTTGCTGTGACGGATCGGATTGGCAATCAGTCCAATCAATTCCGTATGTCCGGTAATTCTTTGTTTCTCTTTCATTTACTTTTCCTCTTTAATCTTTTAAAGTTTAACTCACTAAATCGATATTATAACAAAGAAAAACAGGCCTTGCCACTTTTTATCTAAAAAAAGGGGCAAGACCTGTCCTAAATACTAATTTTGTAATCCTTTTCTATCCTTCTCCTTCTTAATTCCAGGCTCTTTTTTCTCCCATGGCCTGCTGATACTCCCTCAGCTTCTGCTTTGCCGCAGGGCTCATATAGCCGGGTGATTGGATTTCAAGTCTGACATAGGCATCTCCACGCTGATTCTTGTTTTTCATAGAGGGAAGTCCCTTTCCCTTCAGCCTGATCTTAGAACCGGGTGCTGTCCCCTCTTTGATCCGGCATTTGACATTTCCATAAGGGGTCTTTATGATCTCTTCCCCGCCCAATACCGCAGTGGTAAAGGGAATTCTTGCCGTAAAGTAAAGATCCTGTCCCTTTCTCTCATAGACCGGACTTTCCCTGACATGAACCAGAAGATAGAGATCTCCTGCCTGCCCATTTGCACCAGACTGGCCTTTGCCCTGCAAACGGATTTTCTTGCCCGACTCGATGCCGGCCGGAATATGGATCTGATAACTCTGGGTCCTGCCCTGCTCATTTTGCAGGCTGATGGTCTTATCTGCACCATAGAGGGCATCCTCAAAATCGACCCTAATCTCCGCTGTGATATCCTGACCCTTTCCGCTTGCGTAGCCTGAATAGCTCTTCCCGCCTCCGAAGCCACTGAAGGCATCTCCATAGTCATCTCCAAAAAAACTGTTGTATCTGCTGCCGCCTTTGCCAGTGCCTCCGCCTCCGAAACCGTCGAACATATTCTTTAGAATATCCTCAAAATCCGCGCCATTTCCGCCGCTATAATGATATTCCCGATACTGCTGACCATTGGGCCCGCTGCCCTTTCTCCAAAAGCCTCCGCTATCCGCACCCTTCCAGCTCTGACTATTTCCTCCATCATAGGCGGATCCTGTCTGATCAAAGGCTGCAAAGCCGAACTGATCATACAATTTTCTTTTTTCCTTATCGCTTAAAACCTCATAGGCTTCATTTACCTCTTTAAACTTTTCTGCTGCCACAGGATCATCCCCATTGGTGTCCGGATGATATTTTTTGGCAAGCTTACGAAAGGCCTTTTTAATCGCGGCAGCATCTGCATTGCGGTTCAGGCCAAGAACTTCATAATAATCTCTCTTTGTGCTCATGCAAAGGCCTCCTTTCTCTTTCTTCAATATGCAATGCGCAAAGCACAGGAACACTCCGTGAGCCGGCAGCAATAGCTGCTTATAAATGGAGCGCAATCCTTTTGAAAAAGGCCGGTCTTTCTTTTGAAAATCCTGGCCTTCTTGCTTTCTTTGTTCTATTTGTAATATAACACGCATTTTTCTTTCTGTCAATTTTCCTTTCCCTTTTTCCTTCCCTTTTTTTCTTTGCTTTTTGCCCTTTTCTTTTATAAAATATAGGAAAAGACTACGATAGACTTTCCTCTTTTCCGGCTCCTTTATGCCGGTTTTCTTTATGCGGGGACAGTCCTTTTCTGTTTTTCCATAAATAAACAAAGAAAAAAATACTTGAATTTGAAAGAAGGAATATATCATGATTCTTTTGCAGCAGATGATTGCACTTTTTATTTTTATGCTGATCGGCTATGGTGTCAGAAAGGCAAATATCATAGATGATGCCGGCTCAGGCAGCCTTTCCTGGCTGATCGTCAATATTTTCAATCCGGCTCTTATCCTCTCCGCCAGCGTGACCAGACAAGAGTCTGTCGACCCCCTTTTTCTTCTGAAGCTTTTTGGTATTGCCGTTATTTTCTACCTGGTCCTGATCCTGATCTCCTATCCGGCAATTGCCCTTTTGGATGTGGAAAAGAAGGATCGCGGCGCTTATCATGTCATGATCGTCTTCTCCAATATCGGCTTTATGGGCATTCCTCTGATCAGCGCCCTTTACGGCTCGGAAGCTCTGCTCTATG
The DNA here is from genome assembly GCA_963620785.1 of Bacteroidaceae bacterium. GTDB lineage: Bacteria > Bacillota > Clostridia > Lachnospirales > Lachnospiraceae > RUG14243. The sequence continues at coordinate 4,124 of CAVFAT010000018.1, read as the reverse complement.
CCTCTATCTTCGGCCTTCCCTTTAATATTCTGGTTTATACCTATGGTGTAAACTGCATGCAAAGCGATCCGGACAAGAAGAAGATCAAGATAAAGCAGATGATCAATGTCGGAAGCATTGCTTCCATTCTGACCCTGATCATTGCTCTTTGCGACATTCGAATGCCTTCCTTTGTCCAGACAACCATATCCAATCTGGCCAATGTAACGGTTTCCCTCAGCATGATCGTCATCGGTACCACCCTGGTCAATATCGACCTGAAATCTCTTTTTACCGATCTGCGTTTGCTGGCTTTTTCGGCACTCAAGCTCCTGGTCATTCCCATCATTGGTCTGTTTATTATTAAGGCCCTCATTTCGGATCCTATGCTGCAAAGCATCTTTCTGATCATGATCGCAACCCCTGTTGCTGCCATCTCTCCTATGCTGGCCCTTCAATACGGCGGCGATTATTCGGTTGCTTCAAAGGCGGTTGCCCTGACCACGATCCTTTCTGTCATCACCATTCCTCTGGTCTCGATCATTACAGGAATCAGCTGAATTTGCACTTGTGCGAAAATATGATTTATCGCTTCTTTTTTAAGCTGCTGCATCAAAATTCGGTGCCGCAGCTTTTTTATTGAAGAGAAATTTCATTTCCCACTTGCAGATTACTTTCTGATTCGCTATACTGCTTTTGCAAGCTATTATGTTAGCATGGTAAAGTGTTAAAGGAATACTATATGAAAGCAGCACGCTACTACGGAATCCGGGATGTTCGCTGTGAGGATCTTCCCATCCCGACAATCAAAGAGGATGAGCTTCTCGTCAAGGTTGCCTATGCCGGCATCTGCGGCTCTGATCTGCATATCTACAATAAGCAGATGTTTATTCAGAACATTCCCGAAACAATGGGACATGAATTTGTCGGCAGGATCGAAAAAGCCGGCAGTCTGGTCAAAGGCTTCTCGGAAGGAGATGCCGTCATTGCCAATCCCATGGTTTCCTGCGGCAGCTGTCCTGCCTGCCGGAAAAAACATTTCAACTGCTGTGAAAATCTCGGCTTTATCGGTGAGGTCAGGCCCGGCTGCTTTGCGGAATATATTGCCCTTCCACAGGATGCCCTGATTCCGCTTCCGAAGGATTATTCGGCTGAAGCAGATCTCAAAAATTTTGCACTTGCAGAGCCCCTTGCCGTTGCCCTGAATGTTTTGGAGCGTCTATCTCCTGCAGCAGAGGAAAGACTCGCCGTAGTTGGTGCCGGTCCTATCGGACTTCTTTGCATCCTTCTCGCCAAAAAACTCTATCAGGTAAAGGACATCAGCTGTATTGGCCGCTCTGCCTATCGGCTAAATTTGGCAGAGGCTCTCGGCGCCAAAGCTTATGCTCATTTTCCCGATCAGAGTGCTTATGATGCCATCATTGAAGCTGCCGGCAATCAGACCTGTCTGGATGCTGCAATCGCCAATAGTGCTGTCTGCGGCCGGATTGCCTTAGTCAGCGTCTATGAAGCAGAGCAGCTTTCCCTGGATCTTAACCTGCTGGTTGGCAAGCAGATCTCCATGATCGGCTGCAATTGCTATGACAGACATCATCTGGAAGATGCCATTTCTTTACTTTCCCATGCAGACATCGATGTTGCGCCCCTGATTTCCGCCGAATATGACCTTTCGGACTGCGATCAGGCCTTCCGCTTTATTAATCAGAAGGAAAAGGCTGTGGCAAAGCTTCTTTTCAAAATGTAGCAAACATCCTCAGGGAATCGCAGATAAACTCCTCATTCCCCGGATAACTGTCAAACTTCACCAGTCAAAGTAAGGAGGAAATTTATGCAGCTCGTATCCTGGTTTTTTGATTTTCCGGTCAGCACTGCCGCCCTGATCATCGCAACAATCGCATTCGCCTTAACTGCAACCATCACCTTTGCCAAAGGGCTCTGGAAATTCTAAAGCAGTCTGACTAGAGCAAACGGCCGGCTCCTGCCCTCTCTTATGCGGCAGAAAAAGGCCTGAAAAAAACTTGAAGGGAAAAGAAAAAGTATGTTAAACATTGATTCACTTGAGGAGGCTTTGGGCTTTCAGATCCCCCTCATCGTTCCTGCCATGCTGATCATTTATATCGTAGCTGTGCTGCTGGTCGGCCTTTTGGCAGCAAGAAAGGTTAAGAACTCCGAGGACTGGTTTGTCGGCGGACGTTCCATGGGACCCTGGATCACCGCTCTCGCACACGGTTCTTCCTCTCTCGGCGGCGGCATGTATATTGCCGGACCCCAGTATGGTTGGGAAGCCGGTGCCTCTGCCCTCTGGGCTGCTCCAGGCGATGTATTCGGTCCTATCCTGAACTTTGGCTTTATCGCAAGACGAATGAGACGTTATACCGAAAAGTCCAAGTCACTGACCATTCCGGAATATTTCGGACACCGCTATTACAGCAAAAAGATCCGCTATCTGTCTGTTGTGATTCTGATCATTGCCATGCTGATCTCTCTTTTGGTGGAATACATGTCCATGGGTATTTTGATTTCCTGTATCACCGGATGGAATTATGCCCTCTCCCTGATCCTTGGCTGTATCGTTATTCTGGTCTATACCGGAGCTGGCGGCTATCTTTCAGTTGCCTATACTGATTTTGTTCAGTCCATTCTCATGGTTATCGGCCTTCTGATTCTCATTCCGGTCTGCCTCCATTCCGTAGGCGGCTTTTCCGGTATGAATCATGGTCTCATTGCCATTAATTCCGGACTTGCCACCCTTTGGGGCGAGGATTACTATCTGAAGGGCGCACCGCTTATGATCGCCGGTATTGCCCTGGTCTACTTTATCGGCTATATGGGACAGCCCCACCTGATCATCAAAACTGTTGCCATCCGGGATGAGAAATCCATCAAGCTGGTTCCCCTGATCGGTGCCGTATTTGGATTTGTTCTTTCCTTTGGTGTCTATACCCTTGGTATGATCGGTCGTGTTGCCTATCCGGATGCTTCCATGCTTCCGGGCGGAAGTGCAGAATATATCATGCCTATGCTGACCCTGACCAACCTGCCCATGCCTCTCGCCGGACTGATTCTGGCCGGTGCAGCAGCCGCAGTTATGTCAACTGCATCTGCCTTGCTTTTGGTTATCGGCTCCTCGGCAGGAAATGACCTCTTTACCATGCTTCGTCCGAATGCAGACGAAAAGACACAGATCCGCATCAGCAAATGGGCAACCTACATTCTCGGTCTCGTTTCCTGTGCGATGTGCTTTATTCCGCTTTTCTCTGTGGGCGTCTACCAGCTGACATGGATTGCCTGGTCGGTTCTTTCTCCTGCCTTCATTCCCTGTGTTGTCGGCGGACTCTACTGGAAAAGAGGAACCAAGCAGGGTGCTGCAGCTGCCATGATCGTTGGTTCTTTGACCGGCTTTTTCTGGTACTATCTCCTGCAGGATATCACCAATATCCATACCTTCTTTGCAGCCCTTGTACTTGCGATTGCAGCCTATATTATTGTGTCCCTTCTGACACCGGCGCCGCCTAAGGATGTACAGGATATGTTTGATTATGCAAAGAGCTTTGAGGAAGGGGATGCACCAAAAGCCAAGACTGTATCTGCCGGTGTGCAGATGAGCACAAAGCAGTTTGAAGCTCTGCTGAATGCTGCTGAAGCATAACGTTTTCAACAAGCACGATTTCTAATAGCTATAAGGACTTATTTCTCAAAGAAAGCCTGTTCGGATTTTATTCCTCCGAACAGGCTTTCTTTTGTAAATACACTTCTGAAAATACGGGAGAAGTTTACTTTTTTCACATATACTGGAAGTAGTATCCAGTATCCAATGTTATGTAAATGGACGAGAATGATTCTGCCGGGTCAAAAACACGCTCTCGCTCGAAGGAAGACCTAGCGGATGCTAAGCGCGAGGCAGCTGTTCCAGCTACCTCTTGCTAAGCACCGAGGTCTTCCTAACGGTTTTTGCCCCTGGGCAGAACATCTCGTCCTTTTAAAATACTTCTATGGCCAGAAAAGACTTGTAAAATATGGATAGCTCCACCAACTCTGTAAAGCATAGCTTTGTTCTTGCCTCTACAGATTGCGGCAGAAGAGGATCGTGCAAGGTGATGATTCGTGAGGCTTGCGTCCTGACGATGCGGCTGTCAGCGACAGCG
>CAVFAT010000017.1:0-13663 GCA_963620785.1 Bacteroidaceae bacterium | reverse complement strand
GGCATAAGAAAAGTAAAAGCGAATTGCGTAGGAGCTGTCGCGAATAAGACGCCGCGAGGAAGAGCAAACGAAACGTATCACCTTGTACGATTCCTTCTGTTGCTATCTTAAAAGCAAGCAGTATGAGTTTCAGAAGCCACCCTTCGGTCTTAAAACGACCGATTTCCAAAGCGAAATAGCATCTGTTGGGTTTTTTATTCTGTAAGCTCTATCTCATCAAGATCCCCGGTCAAAGAATCCAGAATACGATACTTCTTTTCATCCAGCTCCTTATTATAGAATTCAAAAATGTAAAGCGGTTTATAATACCGGTCTGTTTTATGTGCTTCCAAAACAGGCGGTGCATAGAGACTGCGAAACTTGCGGATCACATCCCGCTTATTGTATTCCCAGGAGGCTTTAAGCGCCTCCTCCTCTGTCAGCTTATCAGCCAGTATGCAGATATCGGGAACTTCCATCTCCTCGGCAGACGGCAAAAGGGCCAGCTTTCCGGGGCTGGCAACAGACTCATCATAGCCGCCATAGTAGCCCGCATAGCGGGTGGTCTTTTTGGAGGCCTGCAAAAGAATGCGATACTGAAAAATCCAACAAAGACTGTACACCGTATTGACATGTCTGACTTCGATCTTTTTTAATTTCTTTGATTTTTCCATTCGCTTTAGGAACATTTCCGGAGTGAAGCGAAGACCTTTCAGCACCTCAATTTTTGCCATACTATCTTTCCTTTTCTCCCTTATTCTATCCACTTTCTTGTAAGTTGACACTCCCCACAGCCAAAGCAGGGAAGGACAAATTTACTAAGCTCTTCTTGCCCCAGTGTCTTCCATTTTAAACGTAGAAAAAGCTTCTTATTTTGTCATCTCCTGCATACAAAGCATCAAACGCTTATATTCCTTCAAAAGCTTCTGATACTCCTGATGTGCCTTTGGATCCGGCTCATAAAGCTGTTTTCTTTCGACCGTCGCATCCACTGCCTGCTCAACCGATTCCCAGAGTCCTGCTGCCACACCGGCGAGAATAGCCGCGCCCAGGCAGCATTCATTTTCCTGATTTTTCATGATCATGATTGGCAGTCCTGTCGCATCTGCCATGATCTGACACCAGAGAGGACTCTTAGCACCGCCTCCGAGCACGATTACATTTTTCACATCCACACCCAGTTCTCTGGTTCCTTCTATCATTCTGCATAAGACCATAGCCACCGATTCCATGATGGCACGGGCAAAATGACCTTTCTTATGTGCCAGGGTGAGTCCATAAAAAGTTGCCTTCATATTGGGATTAAAATCAGGCGGTCCGGATCCCTGTAAATGGGGCAGGGCGATCAAGCCATCTGCTCCGATCGGGATCGTTTCTGCAAGTGCATCTAACTGATCGTAGGTATTTTTTCCTGTCTGCTTTTCTACCTGACTTTCCAGTTCGCAAAAGGCATCGCGAAACCAGCGCATAAACATACCGCCTGTCGCATAGGCATGGATCATATAATGGCCCGGCAGAGCGCTGCAATAGCAGGGCATCTGTCTGTCCGGATCCAGCACCGGTTTTTTCGTTTGTGTTACAGTGCAGATTGCGGATCCCATACTGTCAGAAAAGGTACCGGGATAAATATTGCCGACACCAATTGCACCACAGCCCAGATCGATGCCGCCGATATTCACTCTGGTTTTTGTGCTGAGGCCAAAGCGAATCGCCGCTTCTTCTGTGATATAGCCCATGTCTTCGCCCGGTCTCGCAATCTTTGGCAGCTGATTTTCGGAAATGCCCAGAAAATCCAGCATCTCGCTCCAATATTTTCTGCTATTGATATCCCAATACATGGAGCTTCCCAGAATAGAATCCTCACAGCACATATTTCCGGTCAGAATATAGGAAAAATAGCCCTTCAGCTGAACGATCTTACCTATGCGCTGATATAGCTCCGGCTCATGTTTCTTGATCCAAAGCAGCTTCGCTCCCGGCCAGATGGAATCCGCCGCTACCTGTCCGGTCTTTTTTTGAATCTGCTCTATGCCGAATTCCTCTACAATTTCCTCTGCTTCCGCTGTTGCTCTGGTATCAAACCAGACGATGGCATTGCGAAGCGGCTTCATTTCTTCATCCAAAAAGATGCTTGTCTCTCCCTGAGCAGACATACCGATGGATAGAATTTCCTCCGGCTCAATGCCGGCCTTCTGGATGGCTGCTCTTGTCGCCAATTGAAAGGTTTCCAGATAAACTTCCGGATCCATTTCTGCCCAGCCTGCATGTTCTGTCAGAATGCTATATTCCTTGGTCTGTGCTCCTCTTTCCAAACCATATTCATCAAAAACCGCTGCCTTAAAGGCAGTTGTTCCAATATCAATTGCCAGGATATAATTCATATTTCTCAAATCAGACAAGGATTTTCCCTTTGCCTTTCCTTCCTGTCTTTTTCCTTTCACTCTTTTCAAAGCAAAAGGATTTCTTGTTCATTTTATCACTTTACCATAATAAAACAGTAAAGCAAGTGTATTATACCTTCTGCCCTCCTTTTTCGCAAGAAAATTGCCCCTTCTTTACCGCCATTTTGCTTGACCTTGCAAGTCATATGTCGCTATAATGATGAGAGCGTTCTGCTAACGCGTTAACAAGCTAAAGTTTTCAGCATTCAAAGGAGAGACCATGTACGATGTTGTCATTGTCGGTGCCGGCTGTGTGGGCTGTGCTACCGCAAGGGAGCTTTCCCGTTATGATTTGAATATTCTGGTTCTGGAAAAAGGGCATGATGTCTGTTCCGGAGCAAGTAAGGCAAATTCCGGTATGATCCATGCCGGCTACGATCCGATTCCCGGAACAAATGAAGCAAAATTCAATGCCCCCGGTAATAAGATGATGTATCAGCTCTGTGATGAGCTTGGCGTCCCTTATGAGAAGAGCGGCACGACCATTTTTGCAACGGATGAAAATGGTATGGCCGAGCTTGAAAAGCTAAAGGGCTTTGCCAAAGAAAATGGAGTAGAGGTAGAAATCATTTCCGGACCTAAGCTTTATGAACTGCAGCCTGATATCGGCAAGGATGTCAAGGCTGTCCTCTGGGTTCCGGAGGGTGGTGTTACAACTCCCTTTTCCGTTACCTTTGCACTGGCAGAAAATGCCCATCAGAACGGTGTAGAATTTCTCACGGATTGTCAGGTGACTTCCATTAAGAAAGAAAAGGAGCTTTGGCAGATTGAAGCTGGCGGACAGACCTTCCTGTCCCGTACGGTCGTCAATGCCGCCGGCGCATGCTCTGACCTGATCAATAATATGGTATCCTCTCATACCTTCCGGATCCATCCCCGCTTCGGTGCCCATGTCATCTTAGACCGCAAGCTTTCCAAGAAGCTGACCACCACCCTGATGGAAACACCGCACGATCTTCCGGGCGGCGGCCATACCAAGGGCATGGCCATTATCCCGACAACCGGCGGTTCTATTTTGCTGGGCTGTGATGCAACAGAAGTCGATGACCCGGATCATACCGAATGGTCTGCTGATTCTGCCAATCAGATCATCGAATATTTTAAGGCTGCCTGGAAGGATCTTCCCCTTGGTTCAGACGGAAGTCCTTTCCCCATGGATTCAATCATTGCCGTATTTGGCGGTGTTCGTCCTCATGCCGATACCAATGATTTTGTGATCGGTGAGCCTGAAGATGCTCCAAACTTCTTTAATGCCGGCGGAACCGAATCTCCGGCCTTTACTGCCAGCCCGGCTATCGGCAAATATGTTGCTGATCTGATCGCAGAGAAATTAAAGCCGGAAAAGAAGGAAAGCTTTGATCCTTATCGTAAGGTAAGGAAGCCCTTCCGTGAAATGACCAATGAAGAAAGAATCGCTGCCATTGCAGAAAATCCGGATTACGCCAGAATTGTCTGCCGCTGTGAAATGGTTACCGAGGCAGAGATTCGCGCTGCCATCCGCCGTCCTCTGGGTGCAAGATCTCTTGCCGGCGTAAAGCTTCGAACCAGAGCCGGTATGGGCAGATGTCAGGGTGGCTTCTGCAGTCCGCGCGTATTGGAAATCCTAAGTGAAGAACTTGGCTGCTCTCCGGAAGAAATAACCCAATGCGGCGGTTCTTCCAATATTTTACTTGGCCGCTCAGAGGCTTTTGAAGAGGGGGAAATGTCATGAGAGAAATCGATCTTGTCATCATCGGCGGTGGTGCTGCCGGTATGGCTGCTGCCGTAAAAGCATACGATCAGGGCATCCGTAATTTACTGATCCTGGAAAGAAATGATTCCTTAGGCGGCGTTTTAAATCAATGCATTCACAATGGTTTCGGCCTTCATCGTTTCAAAGAAGATCTGACCGGTGTAGAATTTGCCGAAAAGTATATCAAAATGGTAGAAGAAAGACAGATTCCTTATCTTCTGAACACTTTTGTCATTGAATTAAATCCGGATAAGACCTTAACCGCGGTAAGTCCCCAGGAAGGTCTGCTTGAAATTTCAGCCAAGGCCATTATCCTCGCCATGGGCTGCCGTGAGAGGAGCCGAAATGCCATCCTGATCCCCGGCACAAGGGGCGCCGGCATTTTAACCGCTGGAACTGCTCAGAAATATCTGAACCTGAAGGGATATCTTCCGGGCAAAAAAATCGTTATTGTCGGTTCCGGTGACATTGGTCTGATCATGGCGAGACAATTTGTCTTAGAGGGGGCAGAAGTCAAGGCTCTTGTGGAGATCATGCCTTACTCCGGCGGACTTCCCCGCAATATGAAGCAATGTATTGAAGACTTTGATATTCCTGTTTATTTCAGCAGTTCGATCACCCGGATCAAAGGCAAGGAAAGGGTTTCCTCTGTCTGCATTGCTAAGGTAGATGAAAATCGTAAACCTCTTCCGGAAACAGAATTTGAAATCGACTGCGATACGGTCTTAATCTCAGCCGGTCTGATTCCGGAAAATGAGCTGTCAGAACAGGCCGGTGTAGCCCTTAGTCCTGCAAGCAAGGGCGCCATTGTTACAGAAGACAATATGACCTCCGTTCCCGGCATCTTCTCCTGCGGCAATGTTCTTCATGTACATGACCTGGTGGATTATGTCAGTGAAGAAGCCGAAGAAACCGGCTTTTTCGCAGCGTCCTACCTTCAGGGAGCCACAAGCGAGAACTCTGAAATGATCCAAAGCGTCAGCGGAGAGGGTGTCGGCGCCATAGTCCCTCAGCTGGTAAGAAAAAGTCCTGCCTCCGGTCAGGTTTCCTTTATGTTCCGTCCCAAGAAGAAGTATCAGGCCTCTCTTATTACCGCCTCATCTGAGGGCAAGGAACTATTCCATAAGAATTGTATTGCCTTAACACCGGGAGAAATGTGCAAGGTGACACTTTCTGCCGAAGAGTTGGCAAAAGCCGGCAAAGAAATTGTATTTGAAATCGAAGGGAGGGAATCCTAATGTTGGAACAAACTAATATTACTTTTCCGGCCAGCCTGGTCTGTATCAATTGTCCTAAGGGCTGTATTCTGACCGTAACAAAAGAAAATGACAGCCTTCATGTCAGCGGACAAAGCTGCAAAAAGGGACCGGAATATGCCATTTCTGAGCTGACCTGCCCAAGCCGGATCCTGACCTGCCTTATGCGTCCTGCCGGAAGTGATATTCCGCTTAGCGTTAAGACCGATAAAGCGGTTCCGAAAGCTCTCCTGATGGAATGTGCAAAGGCGATTTACCAAACACATCCCGACCTGCCGATTCATGCAGGGGATGTCCTGATCCGGGATCTTCTGGGAACCGGTGCAAATGTGATCGCAACCAGAAATCTGGTATAGAAAGAAAGTTTAATTCAGGGTCAGATCCCCATCCTTAATCCAGCCGAGCTTTCTCTCTATCTGTCCAAAGAAATAGGTCAGAAGAGCCGGCAGAATAAAGCAGATCAAAAGCATACCCAGCCAGTCAAAACCGGTAATCGCAGTCTTATTTCCTGCCGCAATATCAGCTACCCAGCCGGTATAAATTCCAATCTGTCCAACCAGACCGCAGGTTCCCATTCCGGAGGATACCGGAGAACCGTTCATTTCCAGATGGAAAATACAGGTTGCGATTGGTCCTGTGATCATGCTGGTCAAAATCGGTGCGATCCAGATTTTCGGGTTGCGGACGATATTTCCCATCTGCAGCATTGAGGTGCCGATTCCCTGGCTTACCAAGCCGCCCCATTTATTTTCTTTGAAGGACATGATAGCAAAACCAACCATCTGGGCACAGCAGCCTGCTACTGCTGCTCCTCCGGCAAGTCCTGTCAGGCCAAGTGCTGCACAGATTGCCGCAGAACTGATCGGAAGGGTCAGTGCAATGCCGACGATTGCAGAAACCAGAATTCCCATTAAGAAGGGCTGCAGCTCCGTTGCCCACATAATAAGCTGTCCTACTGAGCTTGCCGCTGCACCGATTGGCGGAGCAATCAGGCTGGATAGAATAACGCCGACAAAAATCGTGACTGCCGGTGTCACCAGAATATCAATCTTGGTCTCTTTGCTGACTGCCTTACCAAATTCTGCTGAAATAATGGCAATTACAAGAACCGCCAAAGGGCCGCCGGCACCACCAAGTCCATTGGCCGCCGAACCAACTGCGATCAAGGAGAACAAAACCAGAGGCGGGCATTGCAAAGCATAGCCAATTGCAACGGCCATAGCCGGGCCGGACATTGCCGTTGCAAAGCCTCCGATGGTTGTCAGATACTCGATCCCAAACTGACTGCCGATCGTATTGATGATCGTACCGATCAGAAGGGAGCAAAAAAGTCCCTGGGCCATAGCCCCAAGTGCATCGATCAGGTAACGCTTGGCCGAGATCTCAATATTCTTTCTCTTCAAAAATGCTGTTATCTTATCCATTTTTTCTTCCACTCTCCCAGATAATACAAGTCATGCGATTCCTATGATTTTTATCGAATAGAAATGCAGTTTCCTATATGTATGACAAAAAAATCCAATGCGACTCTAAAAATCGCATTGGATAGATAATAACGCTTTTATATTGTAAATGCAAGTGTCTTGTCACCTGTTTTTACTTCTTTTTGCCAGAAGATTTTATGAAAAGCTATTTTTTGAGAATGCTTCCCGGATTCTTGCACTGTAGACAGCAAACTGTCATTTAAGGGGCATTTCATCACTTACTGAATAAAATCTCCATTCGGGTGCCTTCTCCCAGGGAAGATTCTACATTGATCTTTGCATTATGCAGGGCTGCTCCGTGCTTTACAATGGAAAGTCCCAGTCCCGTACCGCCGGTCTCCTTGGAATGACTCTTGTCTACCCGGTAGAAGCGTTCAAAGATTCTCTCCTGGGCTTCCTTCGGAATACCGATTCCGGTATCCGTAACGATCACTTTGGGGCCATAGGGCGTACCTCCGACCCAGATCTTGACGATTCCATTTTCCCGGTTATATTTGATGGCATTTTCCACGATATTGTAGATCATCTCATCCAGAACATGACGAACCCCCATCTGCTTCACATGCTCTCCGGAGATAGAAAGCTTGACCTTGGCTGCTCGGGCTCTATCCTCCAGACGTCTTCCAATATCCATTGCCATATCATAAAGATCTACCTCAGACATTTCCCCGTCCAGACAGCCCTCATCCAGCTTCGACAGACGCATAATATCCTCGATCAAATGTACCAGCCTTTGTGCCTCATTATAGATATAAGCAGAAATTCCGGGGACATCCTCCTCCGGCACCATACCTGCCTTCAGGATCTCTGCATAGCCGCTGATGGATGTAAGAGGTGTTTTTAATTCATGGGAAACATTGGCCGAAAATTCCTTACGCATATCGGCCACGGCATCCTTTGCCTTATTCTGCTGGTCGATTCTCTCCAGAAGCGGCTTCAGTTCCTCATAAATTTCATTTTCAAGAGGGCGCTCGATATTGATCTCATTGATCGGACTCACCAGACGCTTCGCCTGCCACTTTGAAATCAGCCAGGCAAAGATCAAAAGAGCCAGTCCGCTCAAAAGCAGGGGCGGAAGAAACTGCAGTCCCAGGACAAAGACGGTATTGGTTGTCTTCGACACACGGAGAACATTTCCATCCGATAACTTCTTCGCATAGTAGAACATCTGCTTGTTCAAAGAATCGGATTTTCGAACAGCAGAGCCGCTTCCCTCCTGAAGTGCTTCCTGAAACTCCGGCCGGCTGCTGTGATTCTCAAAGGTAAGAGAATCTGAGCTGTTCGTATCATAAAGGACATCACCATTTGATTCGATCAGGGTAATTCTGGTTCTTTCCGGATCAATATCAATCTCATGCAGATAGTCCTCTCCGCTAATCTCAACCGCAGCACAAATATAATTCGTTTCCTGACGAATTTCATCCCAGACAAGACTGGTTGTCTGCCGGTAAACTGCAAATGTCATGATTCCATAGACAACGACCAGCGTTACCACTATGCAAAGAATCATGCTTTTTTGAATTCTGGCTCTCACACATCTGCTCCTTTATTATTTGCGGTCAGTCATCCTGTAGCCGACACCTCTGACTGTTTCAATCAGACTGCCGCCCTCTCCCAGCTTCTGCCGAAGGGTACCGATATGCACATCCAGAGTTCTGGACTCTCCGTCATAGTCAAATCCCCAGACCATATTCAAAAGCTGATCTCTGCTGTAGACGATTCCCGGATGAGACATCAGGATCTTCAAAAGTGCATATTCCTTGAAGGTCAGAACAACCTCCTCTTCCTTGACAAAGACCTCATGTCTGGCATCATCAAGCAGTATATCGCCACAGGAATAGGCATCCATGACCTCTTTTTCCTCTGCCTTTCCATAGCGCCGAAGAACAGCCTTGATCCTGGAAATCAGTTCCATCATACCGAAAGGCTTGGTCACATAATCATCTGCACCCTGATCTAAGGCAAGCACCTTATCATATTCCGTTCCCTTTGCTGTCAGCATAATTACCGGAATATTCTCCGTCCGGCTGTCCGCACGAAGCTTTTTCAGGATCTCATAGCCATCCTCTCCCGGAAGCATGATATCCAGCAGGATCAAATCCGGCAGCCTTGCCTCTTTCTGGTTGATCTCATCGAAAAAGGAGGCGCCGTCATTAAATCCGCACGCCTCAAAATCAGACTTTTCCAATGTATATTTCACCAGATTACATATGCTCTTGTCGTCTTCAATACAGTAGATCCGGCTCATATTCAGTCTCCTTCCTCTTCTCCATTATGAACGCCGGTTATGGAAAATTCAACCCATTCCGCAACATTCACGGCATGGTCACCGATACGCTCCAGGTACTTTGTAATCATGATCAAATCAACCGCTCCGGTTGCTTCCTTACCGCTTGTCTGCTTGATTCTGTCGATCAGCATATTGCGGTTCTGGTCGAAGAGTTCATCTACAATGTCGTCTTCCTCCTGCACCTCTCTGGCCAGGCCAAGATCCCTCTTTACATAAGCATCAACTGCTTCTACTACCATCTTGGAAGCAGCCTCAGACATTTTTACAACATTCGGATAATCTCCGGACGGAACCTCTCCGGAAGAAAGAATGATTTCTGCAATATCGCTTGCCCAGTCACCAATTCTCTCCAGATCCGTGATCATCTTCAAGGCTGCAGAAATCTGACGCAGATCTCTTGCTACCGGCTGCTGTTCCATCAGAAGACGGAGGCAAAGCGTCTCGATCGCTTTTTCTGCTCTGTTGATATCCTCATCTGAATTAATAATATCTGTCGCCATATCTAAGGCATTATTCTGAAGTGCCTGGGTTGCCTTTTTGATTGCAGTCTCACAAAGTCTGCCCATCTGAACCAGTCTTGTATTCAGCTCATCCAACTGTCTGTCAAATCTGTTTCTCATTTTATAAGCCTTTCTTTTGCAGTCTATCCTGCTTTATCAACCAAAACGTCCTGTAATATAATCTTCCGTTCTCTTATCAGCCGGGATACTGAAGAGTTTTTCTGTCTCATTAAACTCAACCATATCACCAAGCAGGAAAAAGGCTGTATAATCAGAAATACGAACTGCCTGCTGCATGTTATGAGTAACGATTACGATCGTATATTTTTCCTTCAGTTCCATGGCCAGATCCTCGATCTTTGAAGTAGAGATCGGATCCAAAGCAGAGGTCGGCTCATCCATGAGAAGAACCTCCGGTTCAACCGCAAGAGCTCTTGCGATACAAAGTCTCTGCTGCTGACCACCGGACATGCCCAGAGCACTCTTCTTTAATCTGTCCTTGCACTCATCCCAGATAGCCGCATCACGAAGCACTCTCTCCACGATTTCATCCAGCTTTTCCTTGCTGTGAACGCCATGGGTTCTCGGTCCATAAGCGATATTATCATAGATGCTCATCGGAAATGGATTCGGTTTCTGGAATACCATTCCAACTCTCTTTCTCAGCTGATTGACATCATATTTGGGCGCATAGATATCATCTCCGTCCAGAAGGATCTTTCCGGTAATCTTGCAGCCGTCTACCAGGTCATTCATACGGTTGATGGACTTCAGCAGGGTAGATTTACCGCATCCTGAAGGTCCGATAAAGGCAGTAATCTTATTTGGCTGGATTTCCATATTTACATTTTTGATTGCATGAAAATCACCATAGTGTAAGTTCATATCCTGAATACTGATTTTTGATTCCATTACTGTTTCTCCAATTTCTTTGCAACCAGTGAGGAAAACTGGTTAATGATAATGACAAGTATGAGCAATACTACGGACGTCGCATAAGCCTGATTCATGTAAAGGCCCTCTGATGCAAGCACATACATATGAATTGCAAGGGTACGTCCTGATCCGAGCAGACCCTTTGCAACACCGGCAACCGTACCTGCTGTATAGATCAAAGCTGCTGTCTCTCCGACAATTCGGCCGATCGCAAGGATTACACCTGCAAGGATACCGGGGATTGCACTCGGAAGAACGATACAGAAAATGGTACGAAGCTTTCCTGCTCCCAGGCCAAAGCTGCCTTCACGATACATGTTTGGAACGCTTCGCAGCGCCTCCTCTGTTGTACGCATGATCAGAGGAAGAATCATAATCGCCAGGGTAAATGCTCCGGCAAGAATGGAAAAGCCCATATGCAGAGCACTTACAAAGAAAAGCATACCGAAAAGTCCGTAAATAATGGAAGGAATACCGGAAAGGGTTTCCGTTGTAAGACGGATCACCTTAATAAATCCGTTCTGATTTCCTGCATACTCTACCAGGAAGATAGCGGAAAAAATACCGATCGGAACCGCAATAAGCAAGGATAAAAGTGTCATAATGATCGTATTGATCAAAGCCGGCATCAAGGATGCGTTTTCCGATGTATAAGTAAAGGAAAAGATCGAAGGTTTCAGATAAGGAATTCCTCTGATCAGAATATAAGCAATCAGAAAAAGGAGAACCGCAAAGGTAATCGCTGCCGAAGCAAATACCAGAACCTTGATCACCTTAGAGCCAATATAGTTTGATTTTTCTCTCATTTTTATTCGCTCCTCTCTTTCAATACAGCAACAAGGAAATTGATCAAAAGGATAAAGACAAAGAGAACAACGCCTGTTGCAATCAGAGCCTGTCTATGCAGGTCTGTTGCATATCCCATCTCAATTACGATATTGGCTGTCATGGTTCTGATTCCCTTGAAGATGTTTCCCGTCAGTCTGGGCTGGTTTCCGGCGATCATGATTACGGCCATTGTCTCACCGATTGCACGTCCAACACCAAGTACGACACCTGCCAGCACACCGGATTTTGCTGCCGGAATCACTGTTTTGAAAATTGCTCTCTCGTGGGTTGCACCAAGTCCGACAGCGCCTTCATAGTAGGGTGTCGGAACTGCTCTCAAGGAGCTCTCTGTAACACCGATAATAGAAGGAAGGATCATCATTCCAAGAATGATGGATGCCGTTAAAATACTGCTTCCGTTACCACCGCTGATATCCGATACCTTAGAAATGGCCTTACCGATGGATCTGACAAAGGGAACCATCACAACCAAACCAAAGAAACCATAAACAACGGACGGAATACCTGCCAGAAGCTCTGTTGCCGGCTTTAAGATCCGGTAAAGTTTTTTCGGACAGTAGAAAACCATATAGACTGCTGTCAGAATGCCGATCGGAATACCAAAAAGCATTGCACCTGCCGTTACATAAAGGCTTCCTACGATCATCGGCAGAATGCCGTATAAATCATTATTCGGTTTCCAGGTCGTTCCCGTTAAAAATTTCAGAACGCCAATCTTTCCCATTGCCGGAATTCCGTTCGCAAAAAGGAACAGGCAAATCAGCGCGACCGCAAGCACCGAGGTGCATGCGGCCAGAAGAAAGATGAATCTCATTCCCTTTTCTTTCATCGCTTTTATTCTCCAGAATCTTGCTTTCTAAACTTACTGAACATCTGCCCAGCTTGTAACTTCGCCTGTGTAGATCTGCTTGATCATATCAACTGTAATGTCGCTCAGCGGGTTGTTGTTGTTTACAATCACTGCAATACCGTCTGTTGCGATTGCCTGAGAAGTAACGCCTGTTTCTGTATCCTTCAGATCACGGGAAGCCATACCGATATCATAAGTACCATCCTGTGTGGAGCTTACGCCTGTTGTAGAATCTGTTGTCTGAAGTTCAAGCTCTGCATTCGGATTTACTTCCTTATATGCTTCTACCAGCTTCTCCATCAGAGGAGATACAGAAGAAGATCCACCGATAACTGCCTTGCCTGACGGCTGAGTGCTTTCATAATCTGCTGTATCAACTGCAATATAGCCTTCCTCTTCTACAACTGCCTGTCCATCTGTACTGAAGATGTAGTTGATGAAGTCCTGTGCAACCTCATTGTCCATGCCATCTTTTGTTACGATGTTGAAAGGTCTTGCAAGAGTATAATCTCCGGATTTGATGTTATCAGCTGTAGCCTCAGCACCTTCTACCTTCAGTGCCTTTACGGAATCATCCAGAGCACCAAGTGAGATATAACCCATTGCATAGTCATCGCCTGCTACTGATGTCAGAACGATAGATGTGCTGTTTGCGATCTGTGCATCCTCGGTTGTCATATCAACCTTCTCATCACCGTTCTTTTCCTCAACGCCTGTCAGCTCGATGAAAGCGCCTCTTGTTCCGGATCCGTCCTCTCTGGAAATTACGGAGATATCAGAACTGCTGTCAAAATCAGAAGCTGCTGTATCTGTGCTCGCATCCTCGCTTGCTGTTGTATCTGCTGTTTCGCTTGCTGCATCTGTGCTTGCAGAAGAATCTGCTGCAGAATCAGATGAAGAGCCACATGCTGCAAGGCTCATGCCAAGGGATGCAAGAAGAACTGCTGTAATAATTTTCTTTTTCATTTTAATTAACCTCCAAGTTAACTGCGTAGCCTTTGCTACTAAAATCTTTTTCTTTTTGTAAGTCCTTCAACTTACGAAGCCTATCTTACGTCCCGAATGTAAAGTTCAAAATCCAGCGTTTTTAAAATTTATGTAAAATTTTTTCGATCGTATGTTCGATATTTCTTCCTGCTTTTACTTTTTTGAAGTACAGAAGTGGGAAGCATTTTCCTCTTTTTCTTTTTGATGCACAGAACGGAAGCATTTTCCTCCAGGACAACTTTTGATAATCTACGATATGCAACGAAGGAGAGAATGATTCTGCAGGATCAAAAACACGCTCTCGCTCGAAGGAAGACCTAGCGGATGCTAAGCGCGAGGCAGCTGTTCCAGCTACCTCT
>CAVFAT010000016.1:61689-101801 GCA_963620785.1 Bacteroidaceae bacterium | reverse complement strand
AGAACCGTCCGAACACTCGGAAATGCCTTGATTTCAAGCCTTTTCTCGTTATTTACTTCTGTACCTTAGACATCAATACTACTGTCTCCACATGCACCGTCCCCGGGAACATATCAACCAGCGCAATCTTCTGCACATGGTATCCTCCGGCCTGCAGCGTCACAAGATCCCTTGCCAGACTGGTCGGCTTGCAGGAAACATACACCATGGATTCTACACCATAATCAATGATCTTCTTCAAAGCCTTGGGATGAATACCATCTCTGGGCGGATCCAAAACAATAAAATCCGGAAGTGTTTCAATATCATCCAAGGCCTTTAATACATCTCCGCAAAGGAAGCTGCAGTTATCTAAGCCATTCAGCTTTGCATTCTCTTTGGCCGCTTCTACCGCTTCTGCTACAATCTCTACTCCGATGACCTGTCCTGCTGCCGGAGAAAGAATCTGGGCAATTGTTCCGGTTCCGCTGTAAAGGTCATATACGACAGGATCATTTTTCAAAGCCACAAAATCCCTGACTACGCTATAGAGAACTTCTGCCCCAAGGGAATTGGTCTGAAAGAAGGAGAAAGGAGAAATCTGAAACCGCAGTCCCAGCAGTTCCTCATAAATATAATCCTTACCATATAATATTTCCGTACCGTCATCACGGATCACATCTGCAAGTGAGTCATTTACGGTATGCAAAATTCCGCTGATCCTGCCCTCCAGTTCCAGGCCAAGAAGCATATCTGCATATTCCTGACAGACTTTCCTGATTTCATCATCCGGAACGGTTACAAGATCAATCAAAATCTCACCGGTTTTTGCTGCTTTTCGAACCAAAAGATGCCGAAGGATTCCGTCATGTCTCATTCGATGATAGTAAGGGATTCCTTTTCCATCAAAGAAATCAATTGTCGAAGAGAGAATCTTTCGATAATCCTCATCCACGATCCGACATTCTCTGACCGGAACAATGTCATAAAAGCTTCCCCTTTTATGCATTCCAAGTGAAAGAGGACCGTCTTTTACCTCATCACCGAAAGTAAATTCCATTTTATTCCGGTATTCAAACTGTTTTGGAGAATGATACAACTTCTCAAATAAAGCATCAAAGCTTCCACCATCCTCTTTCAAAACCGGATCCAGCAAGCGCTTTACCTGTCCCTGCTTGATCTCTAGCTGCTTCTCATAAGGCAAATTTTGATAACTGCAGCCTCCGCAAATACCAAAATGGCTGCAATTTGCCTCTTCCAACTCATAATCTGCTTTTTCTGTTACTTCCAGAAGTCTTCCTTCTGCTCTATCTTTACGGACCTTAGAAACAGAATAGCGTACCTTTTGACCAGGTACGCTATTTTTAATCGTAATTGTTCTATTATCCGCGTGAAGAATTCCTTTGTTCGGGAACTGAAGCTCTTCGATCATTCCCTCAAGAATCTCACCCTTCTTCATATAAGATTTTCTCCTTAATCAAGATCGTCGTCGAAAATGTCCTCGTCTTCGAAATCATCATCTTCAAAATCATCATCGAAATCATCAAAATAATCCGGTGCGAAATATTTATAAACGAAGACTGCAATTGCTGCTACTGCTGCGATAGCACCAACAATGGCAAGACCTACAACGATTTTTCTAGATACTTTCTTTTCTTCATTTTTGTTAAGAACATCAGCAAGTTTTACATTGCCAAGTAATTCTTCCATTTTTGTACTCATGACAAAGCCCTCCATTTCAATTCCTATTAGTCGGCGGATAAAATCTGCATGCCTGACTAAAAACTAGATTTAGTATAGCACAGGCCTGCTATCGAAAACAATCTTTTTTGAGCTTGCTCTTTGCTACAGATTGCTCAAATAGTTCGAAAAACAGATTCATTTCATAAATTATTCTGTCAGCCTTCTATCCGTTTCAGCTTTGCAAATCCGGCAAACATTTTTTTCTTTCCGACCCGGTCGAATTCTACCGTCACCTCGTAATCCCTTCCGCCATCCTTGATTTCCAGAACGCTTCCGTCACCAAATTTAATATGCCTTACCCGGTCTCCGACATCATATCCAAGATCGGAACGGTCTGTCTTTGTCATATCCTTCATTTGATAAAGATTGGTATAAGGCTTCTTCTTCTGAGAACGTTTGATCGTCTTTTCAACCGGATCTGATCCCTTCATGACGCTCATGGCAGATTCTGTATTTTGGAATTCGATTTCCCTTTCAAAACTGCTCTTTGGAATATATCCTTCCAATAGTTCCTTTGGAATTTCCTTTACAAATCTGGAAACCGGATTAAAATGTGTCTCTCCATGTGTCATTCTCTGTGACGCCGAGGTAATATAAAGCTTTTCCTTTGCCCTGGTAATTCCCACATAGCAGAGTCTTCTTTCTTCCTCGATGTCAGACTGATCATCTGCCATAATGCTCATATAGCTCGGGAAAAGACCATCCTCCAGCCCTGCCAGAAATACACAGTCAAACTCCAGTCCCTTGGCACTGTGAAGGGTCATTAATACAACATAATCCTGATCCTCTGCATAATCATCGATATCTGCTACAAGAGAAACCTCCTGTAAAAAGTTGGATAAGGATGGATTTTCTGCTTCCTTCTCATAGGTAAGGATCTTATTGAGAAGCTCATCGATATTTTCGATTCTTCCTCTGGCTTCTTCGCTATCCTCTGCTTCAAGCTCTTCTACATAGCCGGTTCCTTCAATGATTTTCTGCATAAGCTCTGATAAAAGAAGATTTTTGCTTTCCTCCCGAAGATTTTCCAGAAAGTCCGCAAATTCTTTTACCTTGGCTGCTGAGCGCTTGATGCTGCTGATTCTTTCTGTATGAAGCATTGCCTCATAGAAACTGATCTCCTCAGACTCTGCATAAAGCTGGATTCTCTCAATCGTCGTAGCTCCAATACCTCTCTTTGGAACGTTAATGATTCTTCGAATCCCCAGATCGTCTGATGGATTATCCAAAATCTGAAGATAAGAAATCAGATCTTTGATTTCTTTTCTCGCATAGAAGTTCAGACCGCCGACAATTTTATAAGGAATTCCACTTAAGATCAGCCTCTCCTCCAGGATACGTGACTGGGCATTCGTACGATACAGAATCGCCATATCCGAATAGCGCCTTCCCTTTAGCTTTGCTTCCTTGCGAATCGCCTCTGCGATATACTTCGCTTCCTCATAAGCATCATCCAGCCTGCAGAAAATCGGCTTTGCACCTTCGCCATTACTTGTCCAAAGGGTCTTTCCCTTTCTGCCTTTATTGTTCTCGATTACGCTGTTTGCCGCATTTAAGATATTGCCGGTCGAACGGTAATTCTGTTCCAGCCGGATTACCTTGGCATTCGGATAGGTCTTCTCAAAATCCAGGATATTGTGAATATTCGCTCCCCGGAACTTATAGATTGACTGATCGTCATCTCCTACTACGCAAAGATTCTTTTCCTTGTTTGCCAGAAGACGGATCAGCTCAAACTGGGCAGTATTGGTATCCTGATACTCATCTACCATAATATAACGAAAGCGATCCTGATAATAACGAAGCACCTCTGCATGATCCTGCAGAAGCTCAACGGTCTTGAAGATCAGATCATCAAAATCCAATGCATTATTCTTCTTCAGTTCCTTCTGATATTCCTGGTAGACCTGCGCCTTGACTTCACCGGCATAATTTCCCTGTGCTCTAACCTTATATTCAAGAGGTGAGATCAGCTCATCTTTTGCAGCAGAAATTTCATTTAAAAGAGCCTTTTCCTTATACTTCTTTGTGTCCAGATTCATCTTTTTAATGATCTGCTTCATCAGGCGCTTCTGATCATCCGCATCATAGATCGTGAAGTTCGTATCGTAATCCAGCAGATTAATGTATCTTCTCAGAATCCGGACACAGGTAGAATGAAATGTCGCGATCCAGATTGCATCTGAGCCAAAGCCCACCTCCTGGTGGATTCTTTCCTTCATCTCGGCAGCAGCCTTATTGGTAAAGGTGATTGCCAGAATATTCCAGGGATCTACCCCGCATTTGTCTATTAAATATGCAGCACGAAGGGTAATTACCCTGGTCTTGCCGCTGCCGGCTCCGGCCAGGATAAGAAGGGGACCATTTACATGTTCCACCGCCTCCTGCTGCATCTCATTCAGATTCATCATATTTTATCTTTATCCTGTATTAATCCTCTTCCTTCAGACGGGCAAAGACCATATCATAACCATCGTTTCCGTAATTCAGGGAACGATTTACCCGGCTGATCGTTGCTGTTGAAGCACCGGTCTTCTCCGCGATCTCCAGATAGGTTTTCTTCTGGCGGAGCATCTTGGCTACCTCATAACGCTGTGATAAGGATAAAAGCTCATTGATCGTACACAAATCCTCAAAGAATTCGAAGCATTCCTCTTCATTTTCCAGGGTCAGAATGGCCTGAAATAAATGACTGACTGCCTCTGTATGTAATTTATCTTTCATTTATTTTCCCTCTTCTTAAAGGCTTAAAACCATTTTTCTTACTTTAAAATTTTACAATACTAAAGTTTTAAAGTAAAGTCTTTTTCAGGTTTTCCTCGAAATCCGGATAGACAATCCCCTTTTCTGTAATGATCGCCGTAATGTCAGAAGCCGGCGTTACATCAAAAGCAGGATTGAAGATTTTCACCTTCTCTGAAACCATTGGCTTCTCATACCACATGCTTCTCAGCTCTTCGGGATCTCTTTCTTCAATCACGATTTCATCCCCGCTTTTTGTATGAAAATCGATCGTAGAGGAAGGTGCACATACATAAAAAGGAATGCCAAAACGTTTTGCAGCAAGTGCTACATAGCTGGTTCCGATCTTATTTGCTGTATCTCCATTTGCCGCAACACGGTCACAGCCTACAAATACGGCATCAATCCAGCCTTTTTTCATCACTGTCGGTGCCATATTGTCGCAGATCAGGGTCGTGTCAATTCCTTCTTCTGCCAGCTCAAAGCTGGTCAGTCTTGCTCCCTGCAAAAGAGGTCTGGTCTCATCACAAAAAACCTTAAAATCATAGCCTCTCTCATGACCGAGATACATAGCTGCTGTTGCCGTTCCATACTTTGAGGTTGCCAGAGCCCCTGCATTGCAATGAGTCAAAAGTCCCATTCCCGGTTTCAGAAGCTTTAAAGCATGCTCGCCGATCATACGGCACATTTCAGAATCCTCTTCCTTGATTTTCCAGGACTCCTCCCGCATGATTTCCTTGATTTCCTTTACGCTTTTATCGGAATTCGCAAGTGCCTTTTCTTCCATACGATTTAAGGCCCATGAAAGGTTTACAGCCGTCGGTCTGGATGAATTCAGATATTCTTTTGCCTTTTTCAGTTCCTCAAAAAAAGCACTTTTCTCTTCTGTATCAATCGCAAGGGCTGCAAGATAAAGGCCAAAGCCTGCCGCAACACCGATTGCAGGTGCACCCCTTACCTGAAGCTTCTTGATTGCCTCCCAAATTTCATTCTGCTTTGTCAAACGCAGCATTTTCACTTCACCCGGAAGCAGGGTCTGATCGATGATAACGAGTGCCTTTTCCTTTTCATCCATCGAAACTGTTTCCCACTTTGTTCCCGCTCTTTCCATTATATATGCTCCTTTATTTTCTCTTCTATCTCTTCTATTTGCTTTTATATATCTATATACGCGCAACTATTCTTTAATCTTCTTTTCTTCCTCAATTCTTCTGAGGCAAATCTGCTCCGGCTTCTTGTTAGCACTCTTTTTTATCGAGTGCTAAGTTTTCATTGACTTTTCTATCCTAGGGTATTATGATTCACATTATGAGCACGAAGCACATCATTCATTAGTTTAATCGTTTAAAATAGGAGATGCAATAATATGACAGAAAAACACGGTAATTTATCTATTAACAGTGAAAATATTTTTCCCATTATCAAGAAATGGATGTACAGCGATCATGACATCTTTCTTCGTGAGCTGATCTCCAATGGCTGTGATGCCATCACAAAGCTGAAAAAGCTGGATGTAATGGGAAAGTATGAGCTTCCGGCAGACTATGAAGCTCAGATTCAGGTCAAGGTAAACCCCAAAGAAAAGACCTTAAAGATCATCGATACCGGACTTGGTATGACAGCAGATGAAGTTGAAGAATACATCAATCAAATCGCCTTTTCCGGTGCAACTGATTTCCTTCAGAAATACCAGGGTTCTGAAGACGGCGATCAGATCATCGGCCACTTCGGTCTTGGCTTCTACTCTGCCTTCATGGTAGCCGATGAGGTTCATATCGATACCCTTTCCTGGCAGGAAGGTGCAGAAGCTGTACATTGGGAATGTGACGGCGGCACAGAATTCGAAATGTCTGCCGGCAACAAGGAGGGCATCGGCAGCTGTATTACCCTTTTCCTGAACGAGGATTGTCTTGAATTTGCAAATGAATTCCGCGTTCGTGAAATAATCGAAAAATACTGCTCATTTATGCCGACTCCGATCTATCTTGAGAACGAAAATGCTGAGGCAGCTTATGAAACCGTTCTGAAGTCTGAGCTGACAGACAAGGATACCGTTATTGAAGAATTCGTAGAAGAAGCCAAAACAGAAGAAAAGGAAAATGAAGACGGTACAAAGGAAACCGTTGAGATTTCTCCCCGTCAGGAAAAAGCAAAGATCCTGAAAAGACCGGTTGCTTTAAATGATATCCATCCTCTCTGGACAAAGAGTCCGAGTGAATGCAGTGATGAGGATTATAAGAAATTCTACCGCACTACCTTCCATGATTATAAAGAGCCCCTCTTCTGGATTCATCTGAATATGGATTATCCTTTCAATCTCAAGGGTATTCTTTACTTCCCGAAGATCAATCTGGAATATGAATCTGCAGAAGGTGTGATCAAGCTTTACAATAATCAGGTCTTCATCGCTGATAATATCAAAGAGGTTATTCCCGAATTCCTTATGCTGCTGAAGGGTGTCATTGACTGCCCGGATCTGCCTCTTAATGTTTCCAGATCTGCCCTTCAGAACGATGGCTTTGTCAGCAAGATTTCAGAGTACATCACTAAGAAGGTCGCTGATAAATTAATCGGCATGTGTAAGACAGATAAAGAAAATTACGAAAAATACTGGGATGATATCAGCCCCTTCATCAAATATGGCTGTCTGAAGGATAGCAAGTTCTGTGACAAAATGAATGACTATATCCTCTTTAAGGATATCAACGATCAGTACCAGACACTTCCGGAATTATTAAAGCCGGTCGAAAAAGAAGATGCGGAAGAAACAACTGAAGAAGCTTCTGCAGATCATGCTGAAGCAGACAAGACAGATGCTGAAAATTCTGAAGCTGCAGCAGAAGAAGAAGAAAAAGATACCGTCTACTATGTAACAGATCCGGTTCAGCAGGGACAGTACATTCAGATGTTCAAAGAACACGATATGAATGCGGTTGTTCTTACCCACCAGATCGATACTTCCTTCATTACACAGCTGGAAGCCAGAAACGAGCACTACCGTTTTGTCAGAATTGATGCGGATCTGACTGATTCACTGAAGGAAGACGCTTCTGAAGAAGAATTAAAAGAATCTTCCGAGAGTTTAACAGCTCTCTTCAAGGAAGCTCTTGATAAGGAGAATCTGACCATCAAAACAGAAAAATTAAAGGACAAGAGCCTCGCTTCTGTTCTTACTGTTTCTGAGGAAAGCCGTAGAATGGCTGATATGATGAAAATGTACAATGTATACGGAGATGCTTCCGATCTATTCAAGGGAGAGGAAACACTTACCCTGAACCTCAATAATGATCTGGTTTCTTATCTTCTTGACCATAAGGAAGATGACAAAGCTTCTCTCTTCTGCAAACAGATCTACGATCTTGCCAAGATCAGCAACCAGCCGCTGTCTCCGGAAGATATGAATGAGTTCGTAAAACGAAGCAATGAAATCATGCTTCTGCTGACAAAATAAAAGAAGCTGAACTCAATAAACTCAATGAACGCAACTAGAAATGAAGCTTTCTATTCGATAAAAAAATCAATAAAATTTCGATAAAAAGGTTAAAAAAGACGAGATCTTCCGCCCGGAAGCATCTCGTCTTTTTAATATAATTATATGATAGGAAACTTTCTTCCTACTCCATAATCTTCCATAATCACAGCATCAGCATAGCATCTGCTGCTCTGTTTTCCTTTATCGCTTACAGCTTAAGATAATATCGCAGATTCGATCGACATCCTCTAAAGGAAGATCTGCATAGAGAGGAAGCGTCAGTACTCTTCTGCTCAAATGCAGAGCCACCGGTGTCAGCTCAGCATCAAACTTGCCATGGAAGCAATCAAAGGTATTGGTAATCGGATAGAAATATTTACGCGCAGCGATCTTATTCTGTGCCAGAGCCGCGAAAACTTCATTTCTGCTTGCACCAAAGTCCTTCTCCCGGAAAATAACCGGAAAATATGCATAATTGGATTTTACATCCTTCTGCTCCGGATTCAGCTGAATACCTGTAACATTCTCAAGGCGTTCCTTATAGCGTTCGACCACAATTCTTCTCTTTTCGATCTCTTCATCCACATGTCTGAGATTGCAGATTCCCATTGCGGCACAAAATTCATTCATTTTGGCATTTGCACCGATACCATCTACGATCTCCGGACCGCGGATACCAAAATTCTTCAAACGGGCGATTGTATAGCCAAATTCCGTATCGTGGAAGCAGACCGCTCCACCCTCGATCGTATTAAATACCTTAGTTGCATGGAAGCTAAAGCAGGAAACATCTCCATAGGAACCGATTCCTCTTCCCTTATAGCTTTCACCAAAGGTATGAGCAGCGTCATAAATGACCTTCAGATCATACTTCTTTGCGATCCTGTCAATTTCCTCGATATTACAGATATTGCCGTAAACATGCACCGGCATGATGGCCGTTGTCCTGTCTGTGATCAATTCCTCGATCTTGTCCGTATCGATTGTAAAATCATCCTCTTTGACATCACAAAAAACCGGGGTCAGTCCGTTTCTGACAATGGCATGGGTCGTGGAAGCAAAAGTAAAGGGTGTTGTAATAACCTCTCCCTGCAGATTCAAGGCCTGCAAAGACAGTTCCAAAGCCATATGGCCATTCGTTAAAAGATCGATATTCTCTACATCCAGATAACTTTCCAGCTCCTTCTGCAGCCTCTGATGCTTGGGACCCATATTGGTTAGCCAATGAGAATCCCAGATATCCTTAATTTCCTCTACATACTCATCAAAAGAAGGCATGGAGGATCTGGTAACCAGGATCTGCGGCAATTTACTGAAATCCGCATTATTGGTTGGAAACTGCGGCATATTTACTTTCTTCTTTTCATCTTTTCCCATAGAATATGCTCCTTAAAAGAATTTTATCTGAAAAGCTGTCTGCCCAAAAATCAGCCAGCTTCTTTCTTTCCTCTTTTCCTGACAATATCCAGGAGGTAGAAAAAGGTTTCATTTTTACTGAAATAGGATAAACCGATATAAAGCAAAGCTCCTGTCAGAATCTGCAGGATCAATCTGATTACATAGTATAAAGGAAGCAGATCCAGTAAAGCAACTACAATTCCCATTCCGATTGCACAAAGTATATTGGCGATCAGATCCATAAGCTGCTCTCCATAGCTGTATTGCAGCAGCCTTCTGTTCGGCCAGGCATTTACCGCCATGCTGAAAAAGGACACTCCCAACTGACTTAATACCATTGCCTTTACCCCGAAAAACATAGAGATAAAAAGAACGATCAGACCTACAATCTTTTTGATAATCTCCAGTTTCAGGAAAATATCACTGCGGCCGATTGCCTTGATTGCATTCAGATTGGCCGTATGAATCGGATAGAGCATATAGGAAATGCAGAAGGCCCGCAGGAAAAAGACACAGCCCATCCATTTTTCGGTAAGAACCAGCTGAACGATATTTGGTGCTGTCACAAAAAGGCCGATCATCAAAGGCGCCATTACATAAGTAGAGGTCTTAATGGATCGTCTTGCCATTCTTTTTACCGCCAAAACATCGTCCTGCTCCTTTGACATAACCGGCAAAAGAACACTGTCGATCGAATTATTGATATTCGTAACAATGACATTCGGGAATTTCTCTCCCTGATTATAAAAGGCCAGTTCATTTTTCTGATAAAATTTGCCGATGATCAGCTGTCTCAAATTGGTATAAACAGTATCGATTAAAGCAGATGCTAAAAGCTTCCAGCCAAAGGAAAAAAGCCCTTTCAGCCGCTCAAAGGAAAATTCCCGGCTTGGCCGCCACTTCACGGTGATCCACAGGATAGAGGTATCCACTGCCGTATTAAAAACCTGCTGTGCAATGATCGCCCAGGCTCCAAAGCCGTTTAAGGCCATCGCTATGCCCAATACTGCTGCCCCGATCGTTCCTCCCAGTGTAGAGAAGAAAAATTTCTTGAAGATCATATGCTTGGAAACATAAGCCATCTGTACATTCTTCACACCTGAGATCAAAACGGTAAGACAAAGCACCCTCAGCATAGGCGTCATGGACGGATCATTATAAAATCCTGCAATATAGGGCGATGCAAAGAACATGCCGATATATAAAACCGTGCAGAAAGTGATATTCGTATAGAAAACGGTTGAAAAATCCAGCTGATCGGCATCCTTTTTCTGGATCAGGGCATTTCCAAGGCCGCTATCTACAAAGACATTCAAAATAGTAATGAAAACGACCATAAGGGCAACTGTACCGAAAACCTCCGGATCCAGTATTCTAGCCAATACAATGGAAACGACAAAAGAAACCAGCTGAGCTCCGGTTCTTTCCGCAAATCTCCATATGAAATTTGATAAAACTTTTTTATTATCCATATCCTATTAAACTTGTACTTTTTCATCGAATCAGAAGGATATTTCTAATTCGATAATAAAAGCCGGCGTCAGTAGACGCCGGCTCTAACGCATTTATATCCTGCAAATTTTCTTTTCAAAAGATTGTTTCATTTTTAAAGATCATTCAGATCAAGGAAATCCATATCCAGATCATCATCATGCTCCAATAGCTCTGCCTTGCTTTCCCTTTTCTTCGGAGCAGGCTTTTTCGGCTGTGGCTTAGCCTCTGCCTTTGCCTTGGGCTTTGACTGGGATCTTCTCTTGGGAAGGGGCTCTTCTTCCTCTTCTTCGAGGAACTCATCCTCATCTTCCTCTTCCTCCTCATCGAAATCATCTTCGTCTTCATATCTTCTGCCACGGCCGTAAGAAGAAAATCCTTCCTCTTCCAAATCGAGAAGCTCTTCCTTATAGCCTCTTCTGTACCATAAGAGAAGATTAATGATGATGATCAAAAGAAGAACAATTGCACCGATCAGAATCGCGATCAGATGTGTATAGGTCAGGATTCGTCCATCAAAAACCCCTGCCGCATCTGAAGAAGCAGATGTAAGATCATCAGATGTATCTTCTGTTGCCGTCTGACTTGCTGCCTGAGGCTGGGATGCTCTGATATAGGATCCTAACTGGGAATCATAAATATACCAGCCGGTATTGCCTTCATTATTGCTTGCATAAACATAATAAAGATCGGAAGCCTCTGCATTATCCTTTGTCAGTGCAGTAATTGTTCCTGACGGATCATTTGACAGAGCAGCTGCAGTATATCCGCTCGGTGCTTCAAAACCATCCGGCAGGGAATTCAGAATGATATAATTGCTGTCATTTCCTACTTTAATAAATTTCTTGAAGGATCCGCTTGCCTCTTCATAAACAAAGAAGCCTTCATCGCTGTCATTATAAAGATATACCAGGGAGATTCCCATCGACTCAGAAACCGCTCCGGTATAACCGCTTCCATTGATGGTTACGGTTCCGCTTGAGAAACCGGAAGGAATTGCAGTCTCGAGGAAATTCTGGGAAATATAATATTCCACTCCATTTACCGTTACCGGTACTGAACTATCTGTACTACTTGCAGCTGTTGTTTCAGCTGTAGAAGTATCCGTCTCCGTAGAAGTACTTGTCTGGCTGCTTGAAACTGCCCCTTTTGTAACATACTCAGAGCTGATATAGCCGGCCATGCCATCTACAGTAACCTTATACCAGCCATTTTCTTCTCCGGTAATTTCTACTGTCGTACCGCTGTTAATACCGCTTACCAGTTCTGACTCCGTGCTTGCTGCACTTCTCAGCTTCACGTTCGCTGTAACTGTACCCGTTTCTGCAAAAACCGATGTAGCCATGCTGAGTGATAACAAAAGAACTGCACCGGTCAGAGCAGCTTTTCTCTTTAAGTTCATCATGTGTCTTCATCTCCTATCTTACTGACAAACCCGGGAATGCATGTCATGCACCCCCAGGTAAGATTTTTATTTATTCTGTTGTTCCGCTGGAATCACTTGTACCTGTCTCTGACAGATTATCATCCGCGATACCATAATCGGCTGCACTTTCCTCTGTGTAACCGGTTTCGGAAACAATATGATCACTGATTGCCTGAACCGTGCTGGACGGAACATAGTCTGTCTGACCATAAAGGAATTCGTACATCTTTGTGACATTGCTGGACAGAGTACAAGGAACATCAACAGAACCCTTTTCGCTTACATCTGTTGCATAAACATCAAATGGGAAGCCTGTCGAATCTGCCAGCTTGTAGCTGCTTGCCTTTGTTGCAAAAGCAAGAATCTCTGTATTTGTCATAGAAGTTTGAATATCCGGAAGAATGGTATTAACAAAATTATCCAACTCTACCGCATTCAGCTTCTTTGCCTTCTTGAAGATCTGTGAAAGCACGGTTCTCTGTCTCTGTGCTCTTGTGAAATCTCCACCTGATGTATAACGGATTCGGCAGTAAGCAGTTGCCTGTACACCGTCAAGGGTCTGCAGACCCGGGCCTGTAATATAATTCAGTTCTTTTCCGGTAACCTCTGCAACAGACTCTGCATAACCATTTACATAATCTACTTCATCCTCTGTTACATCAACTTCTACACCGCCTACCAGATCTACTGCTTCTGTAACTGCATAGAAATCAACGGTTACATAATCTGTAATATCAAGGTCAAGGTTGGAGTTCAGCATGTGAATTGCCTTCTCCGGTCCGCCTGTTGAATATGCGGCATTTGCCTTTGCATATGTAGAATTATCTGTTCCCTGGGCAAGATAAGTGTCTCGGAAAACAGAAAGAAGCTTGATATCTCCTGTATCATTATTGATAGAGCATACCATGATAACATCACTCAGACCCTTGCTGAGATTACCGTTTGAACGGTTATCCAGACCAAACAAAGCGATATTGGTATAACCCTTAGTGGTTTCGTTGTTCTGAACCTCATCTGAAATACCGACATTTGCAACATCAATGCTGGTATCTCTCTGGATCAGGTTTAACTTTGCCCATACATAAAGGGCTGCAACAAGCAAAAGGAATACGATCAATTCAATAATCAGAATGATGATCTTTCTCTTTTTTCTGCGTCTTCTTTTATGACCTCTGGAAGAATGACTTCTTCTGTCGTCATAATATCTCTCATCCTCGTAGTAATGATTTCTTTTTCTCTTCTTCGCCATAACTCACTATACTCCGTTTTTCATTCTTTACAGAATGATTTATATCGATTGTAACGACTTAAGATTATACTCCCCTTTTGTCTAAAGTGTCAATATTCACTCCCTTTTCTTTACATTTCTTTCCTTCTATTTCTTTCTATTTTCCTATTTTTTCTTCTTTTCCTTAGCCTGAATCTTAGCCCTTTGAATAAGAGCTGCCGCATCTGCTCTTCCCCTCATCATCTGCTTCCATTTTTCAAGCCGATTTTCTTCGTATAAAATCGTTTTTATATAATGAAAGAAATACTTTTTCTTTTCATAGTTATAATTAATGACCTCTCTATGCATTTCCATATAATATTTCCAGTTACGGATAATATAATAATGACGCATGGGGGCATGATTTAAGACCGTGATCTTTCTTCCAAAAAAGTGATGATTTTCTCCTCTGCCAAGCTCATGCAGCATTCTGACAGAATTGATCCGGTAGATCCTATAACCATGCTCTCGAATCCTGGCCGAAAAATCATAATCTACATAATCGATAAAAAGATCATCAAAAAAGCCGCCTGCATCCTCCCAGGCCTTCAGCGGGCTCATTCCTCCGGATGTAATACAATCTTTCAGAAGCTCCGTCTTTCCCTTATGCTCTGCCACCTGATCAAAATTCCGATCCAGCAAAAGAGGCGTAAGGATTCCCAGGCAGGGAAGCTTGCAGTATTTTTTATATTCACTGATCATATTCGGTGGGCAGACCGAATCCTGATCAAGGGTCAGGACCCAATCAAATCCGCCTGCCTTCGCATGTTCAAAGATCTGATTCAAGGCTCTGGCTAACCCTAGATTTTTGCCGTTTTTCTGCCAGACCAGTTTTTCTCTGACAGATGAAAGCTCACCTGTTTTTTCTTTTTCCTCCAGCTTCAGATCCAGCCATTTTTCCAGCTCATCAATATCTGAGGAACCATTATCGACCAATAGCAGGCCATCTGTCTGGCCTATCACTGCTGTCACATTTTCCAGCAGCTTTTCTCTGTCCGCTTCGTAAACCGAAATTCCTGCTAAGATTTTCATCTTCTCTCCCCTACTGGCTTTTTATGCCTTCTGCCGCAGATTCTTTTTAGAAGTGCAGCTGTGAAAACCGCTCTGTTTCTGATCATTTTGGGAAGGGGATAATGCTGCATGGAAGAAGCATTTTCTCCGTGCCTCCGATAACGGATCAGCCTCTTCTTCAGAAAGAAGGAGCCGCCATTCAGATCTGCAAGTACACCGATCCACTGATCGTACATTTCAATCTTCCCTGGAATCGGAAAGATCAAATTGAGAAGCTCTTTTCGAAAAGCCATACAGCATCCGATATAAGAATTTTTTGCGATATTTTTCAAAGCCCCGGAGCCGGATCCCCGATAGGTCATAAAGGAAGGAATGATTTCCTCTTCATTGTCATCAATCACCCTGCAGTCATGAACGACAGCCATACACTGCTTTTGGGAAAAGGCCTTTAACACTTCTTCTTTTTTGTTCTTTTCCCAAATGTCATCCTGATCACAAATGAAGATATAGTCTCCTTTTGCCTTCTTCAATGCAAATTCAAAATTGGCATTGATTCCCTTCCGGGGGCCCTGATAGAGACGGATTCTGGAATCCTGCTCTTGGTAGTCTCTAAGGATTTCTTTTGTTTGATCCTTTGATCCATCATCCGATATGATCAGCTCATCTTCCTCAGACAAGTTAAGGAGAACAGATCTGATCTGCTCTCCTATATATTTTTCACCGTTATAGCTTGTCATCACGACTGAAATCATCTCTGAAAAATCCCCCATTTACGGAAATATTTGATCATAGACTCTACATGGATACGAAAGAGCTTTTTATTTTTGTGAGAGCCCTTCTCCCATTTATGAATGACAGAGGCGCCCGGAAAATAAACGAAGCGGGCCTTCTGACCTACTCTTCTGCAAAGATCGGCATCCTCCATATAGAGGAAAAAGCGGTCATCAAAGCCTCCGATTTCTTTAAAAAGCTCTGTCCGGATCAGGAGAAAGCTTCCCTGTCCGAAGGGCAGATCAAATACTGCATCATAATTCTGATCCTGCAGTGTATGATAGTCCTGCCTTTTTTTGAAATGTCCGCTACAGAACATGCGGATAAACATATCCAAAGGGGTAAGGTCTCTTCGATAGACCTTCTGCAGCCCACCTTCCTCTGATAAAATCCGGGGAATCAGCATGCCAATATCCGGATTCTCATCCATAAAAGGAATCATAGAGGAGAAGGCATCTTCCTTCAGAAGAATATCCGGATTTACAATCGCATGGTATTGGGAATCATATTCCTTCATGCAAAGGTTATGCCCTGCTCCAAAGCCGATATTTCCTCCGCTCTTGCGGTAAATGACATCCGGATAAGCAGTGATCCACTCCCTGAATGCAGCTTCCCCTTCATCGGATTCATCATGCTCGCTGTTATCGATCAGATAAATCTCTTTCTCAATCTCCGCCGGCGTTACTTTTTCAATCGATTCCACCGCATTTTTTACATCTGTATAATCCTCATAAATGACAATGGAAATGCTTAATTTTTTCATTTGATTTCTTTATTTGATTTCTTTTTTGCTCAGACACTTTTGATACAGCTTCATATAACGCTTGCTGACCTCATCGATCTCAAAATGGCCATATGCATAGCTTTGAATTTCCTTCGAATCAAAGTCACCATTCTCAACTGCCTTCAGCATCCTTTCGATTCCTTCTGTCAAGGCCTCTGTGCTCTCTCTGTCAACAACGATTGCCGTCTGATCGGTTACCAGAGAATTGGCACCACCTGATCTGGTTACAACCAAAGGCTTTCCTAAGAGCATAGCCTCCTGAACAGAGACACCGGAGCATTCAAAAATACTGGCCGAAACCGTAAATTTCATCTCTCTGACGATCGAGTAAACCTTCTGTCTCTCACACTGTCCGTAAAAGATGATGGAATCCTCTATGCCAAGCTCTTTGGCCATATTCTTATAATAATCAAGATAATCGCCTCCGCCGCATACATGCAGCATCAGGGAATAGCCCTTTTCCTTCAAGGCTGCAAGCGCAGGAAGCAGATACTGATAGCCCTTGATTTCCTTACTGTAGAAAGCAGCTACAATTGCAAAATTGATCTTTCCTTCTACTGCATAGCTTTCACCATCCGCTTCAATTCTTTCCGGATTCTCGATTCCATTATAAATAACATGGAATTCGCATTTTGGAAAGATTTTGGAAAGCCTGTCTCTGGAATCTCTTGAAACGCAGATATTCGCATAAGTCCTTCGGTAAACGAAATCCACCAGCATACGATTGATCTTTTGATCGAAATGAGACAATTCAATCGGATTATGCTCTGTCACGATCACCGGAATATGCAGCAGCTTTCCGACGATCACTGCAATGACACCGGCTCCTGCTGCCACATGGGCATGGATAATATCCGGCTGATAATCCTTTACAGCTTCAATCGAACCCTTTAAGATCTCCGGAAATCTTCTTGCTCTGTCGCTATGCTTTGGTGCAAAGCGATAGGTCAAAAGATCTCTCTCTACTCTTTTAACAAGACCCTTTTCCTCGCTCTGATCAAAGGGATAGTAAAGAGCCATATCTGCATACTTCTTTAAGGCCATGGACTGCTCATAATGAAAAACGCCGTCCAGCAACACTTCTGCATCTCTTGAGGTGAACCAGGTCACCATCATCATTATTTTCATCCTTCTCCTCTTTCCTTATGCAAGATACCAGATAAAATCAGCCAGCTGTTCTTCTGTATAGCCGCTCTCAAGCTTCAGCTCGGCATATTCCACTCTTTGATACCGGTTTTTATCATAGAAGGCAAGTGCTCTCTGATTGGCTTTCGATACACACCAGTAAATCTTCTCCAGGCCTTTTTCTTTACCGATCCGGATTATCTCCTTCATAGCAAAGGCTGAAAAACCCTTTCCCTGTGCAGATCTGCGGACAGTGATTGCAAATTCCGCACTTTTTTCTTCCGGACGAATTTCCTTCAGACTGACCGTGCCCATATATTCATCCTGATCATCGACAACCGCAAGATTTAAATTCTCCTGATCCTCTTTGCTCTTACGGATAAAATTCAAGCAGTTTTCTATGGTCATTGAAGAAAAATCCTTTGCCATATTCTTTACAAGTTCTGCATCATGCATCCATTCCAACATCTTCTCAGCATCTTTTTCTTCTAATGCTCTTAATCTCATACTTTTATTTTCACTTTCTTTAAAGGAATCAGCAGCTTTCCAAGACTTCTGTCATATATAAAATGGTAGATTCTGTCTGCCAGATAGCAGATCAGATAAATAGCGATACAGGAAAGCAGCAAATACAGGATCATGATAAAAGGATTTCCTTTTGTCATTCCTTCTACATTCAGGAAGATCAGAAAAGCCATATGGAGCAGATAAACACCAAAGGCTCCCTTCGCCAGCTCATTGATCAGATGACGGTTCTTCATCTTTAGATTTTTAAAGAGACAAAAGCTAAGATATGCCTCCAGCAATATCAAGGGATTATCATAATTCAGGGTACTGGCCTGAATTCCCATTCCCAGACTGATGTAGATCCAGGCAAAATTCAGAATCCATACCAGAACTAACCATATGAGATTCTTTTTCTGCTTTCCTTCTCCTCTCCTGCTCTCATAAGCACCAATCAGATAGCATAAAATAAAAAGAAGAATGGTATAGCCATTCTGGTCTCCGTCAATTCCGACAGAAGAAATCCCTGAAATACTCTGACCACTGAGATTCTGCGCAATATTGATCAGGGTCGAATAAAAGGCAAAGAGCAAAAGCAAAAGAAGAAGCAGTCTCCTGTAAGCCTCATCGCTCAAAGAAGCGATCAGCTGGTTGATATAGGGCGAAAGCAGGTAAAGAACCACATAAAGAATCACAAAATAATTATTCGGCATTGCTGCATTACCAAAAGCAGTCAGAGAAAAGTTTTCCTTCATCAGGATCAGCCGAAGGAAATAAACTCCTATCCCGTAAATCACGACCTGAAGAAGCAGACCTGCCGGCTTATAGAGATTCACTTCCTGTTTTTTCAGCATAAAATAGCCGGTGATCATCAGGAAGACATCTACACCGCAGATAAAGATGATCTCCAGGAAATACAAAAGAATGGAATTAAGGCTTCCGTATGACACATAGGAAAAAGCGCCTCCCATATCCGGATTATTAAAATGAAGGATAATGATTCCGGCCATAGCCAAAATTCTCAGCAATTCAATATTTGACTCTCTCTGACCGCTCTTTTCCATCATTGACTCCCTGTCCTCAGCTTTTCCCTTATAAGGAGAACCCCTCTATTTCTTATTAAAGTAAATTTTTTTATAAAGTAAAAGCATTCAGTTTTTCTATTACATAGCTGACCGCTTCCTCACTGATTCCGTAATACATAGGAATGCTGAGCACAGTCTCACTAATCTTTTCTGCAATCGGCAGACTTCCTTTTTTGATCTCCAACTCCTGATATGCCGGCTGTAGATGCATGGGTGTCGGATAATGCTTTACTGTATGAATATCACATGCATCCAGATAAGCTTCCAGTTCATCCCTTTTCTCGCAGCGAATGACAAACACATGATAAATATGTTCAAAGCCTTCATCCGAAGGAAGGGGAAGACTGATCAGAGGATTTTTGATCTCTGCAAGATAACGCTCTGCCACCTTTTGCCTGTAAGCATTCCATCGGTCAAGCTCCGGCAGCTTTACCCTGAGAAAAGCTGACTGCATTTCATCCAATCTGCTGTTTGTTCCCTTGTAAATGTGATGATATTTATAATCTGATCCGTAATTGCCAAGGGCTCTGACTTTATCTGCCAGCTCCTTATCATTCGTTACCACACAGCCGCCGTCACCAAGGGCACCCAGATTCTTTCCGGGATAGAAGCTGAATCCGGCTGCATCTCCAAGACCGCCAACTCTCTTTCCCTTATATCTACTTCCATGTGCCTGGGCAGCATCCTCCAGGATTCTGAGATTGTACTTTTCAGCGATTGCCCTGATCGGATCCATATCCGCCGGCCTTCCCTGCAGATGTACTGCAATGATTGCCTTTGTCCGCTCTGTGATCTTTTCCTCGATCCTGTCCGGATCAATGTTAAAACTTTCAATTGTAGGTTCCACAAAAACCGGCTGAGCACCAGCATAGGAAACTGCCAAAGCTGTCGCAATATAGGTATTGGAAGGCAGGATGACCTCGTCTCCTTCTCCGATTTCCATTGCCTTTAAGATCAGGTAGAGGGCATCCAGTCCTGTTCCGACACCAACACAATACTTTGCTTCGCAGTAAGAGGCAAATTCCTCCTCGAAGCATCTGCACTGCTCGCCCTGAATAAAATAGCTACTGTCCATCACTTCTCCATACGCCTTATCCAGCTTAGGGCGAAGCTCCTCGTGCATCGGTCGAAAATCCGCAAAGGGTACAAACATTTTACTTTTTCTCCTTCCCGATATACTTCATAAAGTCATCGTAATTTCTGATGTAGTCTCTCTCGTCATAATATTCGGAAGCGAGCACCATCAAAACACAATCCTCAGAGAAATTATACATTTCTCTCCACATATCATTGCTGATATAAAGTCCCTCATAAGGCGCATCCAGCAAAACCTCTGCCGTTTCACTTCCATTATCCAAATGGATCCAACAGGAGCCATGGATCGCAATCAGAATCTGCTGCAGAGCCTTATGGGCATGATAGCCTCTCCTTACGCCCTCTAAGGTATCGTACATATAATAAACACGCTTGATCTCAAAGGGAATGTCTTTCATTTCTTCAAGAGCAACCAGCATTCCTCTTTCATCACCATGCCTTTGAAATCTGTATTTTACTATTTCCATTCCTAACCTCTCTTATGACTGCCGAAGTTCCCGCATAAAGCGCTTCTCCTGCAAAAATCCCTTTTCGGCATTTTTCTGATCCGTCGCCCGGAAAGCCTTCTGCTTATAATGAGACAATAAATAAGGAACAAGTCCCGGATTCTCGAAAGTCCGTAATAAAGTTCGAAGATAGAGATTGTCGATTTTATAATACTTCATCAGCTTCTTCCGTCTTTTCACCCACTTGTTCTCCGGATAACTCCGAATGATATGGGAATAAAAGCGGTCAACATCCTCTGCTATCTTTCTTCGGAAGGGAGAATCCTTTGCGGTAGAAGCTCCGATATTTGCTTCATACCAGACAAAATACTCATCAAAAAGCTGAAATTCTCTTCCGTCCAGGGCTGCCATCACTTGAAAAATATCCTCTTCATAAATGACATAGTCCTGTATTTTCTCTAAATATTCTCTGTAGTAGTCCGTTTTACAGAACATGCCTGCTCCGCTTACATTATCGGAATAAAGCAGAAGATTTCTTCGAATCCGCTCCCCGTCCTTTTTGCGGTAAGCTTCAATATCAAAGGGGGATTCATAATAGACCCCACGGTATCTGCCATTTTCCTCAACAAAGGCTCTCAGCAGTCCAACGCAGCCCTCTGCGCCGCTTCTTTCCATGAAGCTTACGACTCTGCCCAGGGAATGACGGTTATAAAAAAGATCCCCTGCCCCAACCGGCTTTATATATCTGCCGGATGCCTTTTCCAGGCCTGACAGGATATTTTTTACTGTTCCATGATTTTCTTCATTTAAGATCAGCTGATAACGATCAAAATTATGCTCTGCAAAGTATGCAATAAACTTTTCTTTTAAATTATCCTTTGATCCGTCATCCGCAACAAGAATTTCAAAATCCCTGTAGTCCTGATTCATGATTCCCTGCAAAGTCAGTCGAACCCGCTCCCAATCTGAATTATAGGTAAGCAGCAAAATGCTGACCTTGACTTCTTCCTGATTCATCTTCCTATCCTTTACAATTTAGAATACAGCTTTAAAAAGGGCAAAAAGAGATTCAGCTTATGCAAAAGCATAAAGCTCCAAATCACCACTCTGACCTTCAGACTCTCACCCTTTGGCTGAAAAAGCGAAATCTTTTTATTTTTCTTATAATTCGGCAGAAAAGTCTCCAGCCAGACAACTGCTTCATGATAAATCCTGCTCAAATCCTCTGCAGAGGCACCTTTTGCCACATAGAGCATATACCAGACAACCTGCTTTAAGATGTCATATTCTACCAGGTCTTCCTCGAGAAGATTCGGCCGCCTCATATCCTTCATCAGCTGAGTCAGCATAATCAAGGGATTTCTGTCTTCTGCAATCCGGCTCATATTTGCATGAGACTCCGAATTGATGCGATATTTCCAGCCATAGCCCCGGTATTCGATCACATCGATCCTCCGGCAATAGCTCATGTAAACCAGATTAAAATAAAAATCCTCACTGATTTTCGTAATGGCAAAACGAATGTGATTTTCTTCAATAATGTCTCTTCGATACAATCTTGACCAGGGAGCTGTGATCCGGTATTTGCACCAGGGCAGTTTCGGATCCAAAGTCCACTTCTCTAATATGCGGTTGTCCTCTCCGATCAGATCATATCCGGCAATTACCATGTCGGAATCTTCAAACTGCTGCTTGCTAACCAGCTGCTCAATACACTCCTTCTTCATCAGATCATCCTGATCCATGAACATAATATAATCGCCGCTGCAAAAATCCAGTCCGCTGTTTCTCGCCCTACAGATTCCACCATTTTCCTGATCTACAATGACCAGGCTGACACCTTCTCTCAGCTCTCCTGCCAGCTCCTGCAAAAGGAGAAGCGATCTGTCACTTGATCCATCATTGACCGCAACAATTTCGATCAGAGGATAGGTCTGTCTTTCGATGGAATGCACTGCATGTCTGATATATTTTTCCCCGTTATAGACGGGAATAATCACCGATACCTTATTCATTTTCTTTTTTATCTTCTTTTCTTTGATAATTATCGTATGTATCTTTTTTTGCTATCGCCAGCTCCTGGGAGAGCTGCTTTACCTTTTCCGAAAGATCACTGACGGATCTCGATAGGAAAAAGACAACAATAACCAGGAGAATAAAACCCATGAAAAAGAGCATGTTAACAGGCACCGCGATTCCCAGTGCATAGGAAATCAGATCCAGTGTCTGGGGCCAAATGGCAAGCAGCATGATCAAAACAGCTACCACCATCCAGCCTATGCCATAGCGGAAATTAATCTTCTGGCGTCTGATATTACTGATAATATAAATCAAAGCAAGCAGCATGCTTACAATAATAATAATTCGAAGCTGATTCGATAACATATTCTACCCCTTCAGTCTTGCAAGAATAATGGCAAAGCTGACCTTTATCATATAATAGGCGCCAGCCTTGATATTGATTGAGGATTTTCCCTCAAGACGCTCTCTCATCATAACCGGAACCTCCTTTACATTGGCTCCTTCCATGATGATGGTCACCACGCTCTCCGGTTCCGGATAATCCTTCGGATAATCAAAGGCATATTTTGAGATGATCGTCCGGTCAGACATTCGAAGACCCGATGTCGGGTCTGTGATCACCTTGCCGGTCAGAAAACGGATCAGTCCGGTAAAATAGCGGATTCCAAAACGGCGAAGACGATTGGACTGAAATCCCTCTTTTTCGATAAAACGGGAGCCAATCACCATATTACATTTTTCCTCTGTAAGCGTCTTCAGCATATATTCCAGATAGGATGCATCATGCTGCCCGTCTCCATCAAACTGAACTGCTGTATCATATCCGTGAAAATAGGCATAGCGATAGCCTGTCTGAACCGCACCTCCGATTCCCAGATTGACCGGCAGATTCAGATAATTAAAGTGATTTTCCCGGCAGATTTCAAGGGTCTCATCCTTGGAGCAGTCATTGACAATGATATAATCGAATGAAGGTGCGTGCTCCTTGATATCTTTAATTGTCCTTTCGATATTCCCAGCCTCGTTATAAGCCGGAATAATGATCAGATTCTTCATATTTCCTCTATAGCTCATTGGATTTCTCGGAATCCGTATAAAAATGATTGATCAGTCCGGCAATAGGAGCCGGCCAGAATTTACAATACATCTCGTAATTTTCTTCTACTCTTTTTCCGTCCTGGATGATCTTGCTTGTCTCGGAATCCTCATGAATCCGATGGCACATCAGGGGCTTGGCTACATAAAGAAAGTCACCCTTCTCCCCGGAAAGCTTTTCCCAGGCCTCCCAATCCTCACAGCTGCGGTAATGATTCCGGAAAATCGGCTGCTGCAGGTTCTTCAGACAAAACATAACGGAAGGACAGCAGATCGGATCTCCCAGTGAAAGTATCCTTCTTCGCATAAAAATGCTGGAGGAAAAAGCTTTGATCCGAAGCGGCGAAAGCATGATCCGCTTAATTTTCAGCATTTTACTCTGGTAGACCTTCCTTTTGCCTCTCAGCTCATAATAATCTGAAAAAAGAATCAGGGGCCTTTCTGCTTCCTTTGCTTTTTTTAGAAGCAATTCTGTATACTGGGGCTCATATTTATCATCCTGATGCGCAATCGTTGCATACTCAGTCTTTGCCTGAGAAAGAGCAAAATTCCAATCCTGGGTGATTCCACCCTCTCCTTCATTTACGATCAGGGGAATCTTGTATTTTTCCGCCAGACTGCTGATATGATCATTCAAAGTAGATGTCACCATCAGGATCTCGGATGCCAGAGTCTGCCTCTTCAAAGATTTAATACAGGCCTCCAGATATTCACTTTTCTGATATGCACAAATAACAAATGTATGTTTCATCTTCTACTCCTGAACAGATAGGAAAAACTGTTCTTTCTGATTATTCTTTTAATTCTATCACAAAGCCCTTGTCATTAGAATAAATGATTTTCCCAGTCTCTTTCAGATAAGAAGCATTTGCCTCATAAAGATCATTTTCCACCAAAAGATAGCGGGTATTTTTTCCAAGAGAAGCCTCAACTTCTTCCTTGCTTCCATCCAGGGAAAAGAGTTGCTGGCCCGTCAGTACTCTGCCCCAGACACAGAAATAATCATCGCCAAGGAAAAGGACCTCTCCCTCCTCATTGGCACAATGATCTGCAGCATACTGATATAGATCCATCTGTAAAGGATGAAAGGCTCCTGCTGCAAGAAAGTCCTTTGCAAAAGAATAAACGCCTAGGAAATCACTGCTTCCCTTCGTGATCATTCGGTCATTTTTTGCCAATACTCTTGCATCAAAATTTGTATAGAGGCCTCCCAAAAGTAAGACAAAGAGCAGGGCTATTGAAATCACCATCTCTTTTGCCTTATCAGATAATTCATAAATACCATAGAAGGCTGCCAGCCAGAAAAGAAGCCAGATCAAACTATTATTCTTGACCAGATAATAAACAGAAACCTGCTTGGATAAAGCCATAAAGGCCATCGCTCCTGTAAAGAGAAGCATCACCGGCAGCAGGGTAATCGTTAAAGCTTCTGCTTTTTTCTTTATTCCCCTGATATATCCGTAAAGGCTCAAGGGGAAAAGAAGGACAAAACTGGAATAAAGATCATTATAACAGCCTCCATCCAGAGAAATGGCTGACCGTTCCTGGTCTCCTCCGGTCGAAACCGCACTTTCTGACAAGCTTCCCGGCAATAGATATTTGATATTATCCCAGGAAATCAAAAGTCCCAGGATACAGGGAATCAGAAAAATACCGCAAAGGAAAAGAAAGGTCTCCTTGGAAAAAAGACAGCCCTTTCGGTATTGATGCAGCAAGATCATAAGAAAAACCGCAAAGTATACAGCC
The DNA here is from genome assembly GCA_963620785.1 of Bacteroidaceae bacterium. Classification (GTDB taxonomy): domain Bacteria; phylum Bacillota; class Clostridia; order Lachnospirales; family Lachnospiraceae; genus RUG14243. The sequence goes on along the minus strand of CAVFAT010000016.1, from coordinate 76,599 downwards.
GGCACAAAAAGGGTATAGCTTGTAAAGATACTATACAGACCAAGATTGATCAAAAGAAGCCCTACTCTTTTATCGATACTTCCATCAAAAAGAAGCTGAAGGAAATAAATCAGCACCGTAATCAGAACGATACTCATATTAAAGTAGGTAAAGCCAAATTCCATGCCATAAAGGGGATAACCAATCATATAAGCCAAAAGCACCAAAAGGCCGAGAACCTGGTAAAATCTGCCCTTTCGGCAGTATTTTTCGATAACAAGATAGAAAGCAGCTCCTGAGAGAAGAAATTGAAGGATCTCAAAGGCTACATAAACCTTTGTCAAATACATGCTTCCCGTAAAAGGAAGAGTAATCTTCATCAGATAAGCCGTATTTACAGCTGAAAAGAAAAGATTTGTATCAATTCGATCCAGCAGGGCAATCGTTCTTGCCAAGGTAAAATGTGTCGCCGCATCTGTAGAAGAAAAATTCGGATACAGCCCTCTTCCAAAGAAGAGCCTGCTGCCGTAATAAAAGGCCACCAGTAAAACGAGAAGGGCTGCTATCAGATCGATCCAAGCAAATGTATAGGCCTGTTTTCCCTTTCGGAAGCAAAGAAAAAGGAGAAGAAGTCCGATGATGAAATCAAAAAGACCAACAAACCAGACCGGATCCGGTCCCTTAATGATAAAGAGAATCCCACCGGCAAGTGCCTGAATCATCATTGTCAAAAGCAGGCTCACTGCCAGCCAGGGGATCAGTCTCAGACTTTCTTTACTTTTTTTTACGAAAAACACGCCTGCAAAAAGGACCAGGTATGCAAAGATCAATAATAGAGATTGGCTCATTCTTCTACACTCATTCTTTCCGGGGCATTATACCCAAAATTCAAACAAAAGCAGTCTGCTGATAAACTGCATGATATAAAGAACAAAAAGGAAAAAGACCGGATAAAAAAGCTTATTGCAGCTTAGCTTTTTCAACGGACCGATTCCCGAAAGAGACAACATGAAAAGGGGCGTGATCGGAATGAAATATCTTCCCTGAATTCCGAGGTAAACGCCGAATTTATATAGATTCTTCCTCATTTCTCCGATGGAAACATAAGGGTCGATATCTGCCAGTGTCAGAGTCCAGGTAATCATGGCAAGGAAGATCATCACGAAGATCACTGCTACGATCAAGAGATAGAGGCCCCTGCTCTTCGCCGAAATCTTTTCATAATTCGCTTTGTCCCTCTTGTCAAAATAAAGGATCATCAAAAGCATGCCAACCAAGACACGATTTGCAAATACCTTAGGCACATAAACATCCAAAGAGCCAAAACAGCCAATATACCAAAGCTTATAAGACTCCCATTCCTGCAGCCAGGTTGCCCGGAAGATCGAAAGACTCCTCTTCCATTCCAAAATAGATGCCGTCATAATCACAACATAGGTATTGCTGCGGAACAGATAAGCCCCAAGAAGAATCAGGAGCACTAGCGCCAGGATTAGGAAAAGTTTATATTTTTTGATCCACTTTGCCAGATCAAAGTCATTTCCAAGCTTCAGCTCGAAATGATCCAAAGGAATGCTTAAGAGCATCAGGATCAAGAGAACATAGATCACCTTGATATAAAGGATGAAGAAGGATGCAATCATCAGGATCAAAATATCCTTCCACCCAACCTTTTCCTCCTGGCATTTCAGCTTCAGAATATAAGCGGTCAGGAAAAAGCAAAAAGGAATCAGGATCGTATCATAATTAATGGATGCTGCCATATGAAGGCTCATCGGCATAAGCAGGCAAAAGGTAAAAATATATTTTTTTACCGGTGCTGCCTTTATTGTCATAACGCCCATAAAAAGATAAAAAGCCAAAGACAAAAGACTGCAAAGCTGAAGAATCCTCATATAGGGCAGCTTTAAGGCGCCGCCGATGATAAAACCAATAACGGTCGGAAAATACTTAAAAATATAAGGATCAAAATGGAGCTTTTTCAAAGGCAGTCCGACTTCATTTTTCTCCTGAAGGGCCGCTTTATACTTTTCTATATCAAGATGGTTGTTCTTGAAGGGCTTTACCTGAAAGGCTCCCGAATCCGTGATCGCATTCTCAACCGGTCTGTAATAATCCACCAGGCCACAGGAATCCAGAGCATACTCCAGATGGGTCATTTCATCCGGAATGATACCTACCGGTGTCAGTACCGTAAACATACATCCACCGAAAATTCCCATTAGAAGAAAAAACAGGATCAGTAATTTTTCTGTATCGATCTTAATTTTATCCGAGAAAGCCCTTAGCCTTCCTATCGTTTCTCCAACATTCATTCGCTTTTCTTCCCGCTTTTTTCTTAAATTAATTTATGCCCATTCCTGCTTTTTCCTCCGGCTCTTCTTTTTAGGCCTTCAAGGAAAAATCCGTTTTATCCAGGGTCAGGTTCGGATTGTAATAGGGATCGCCATCCTTAAGGATCTTCGGCCAAAGGGACTGGAAGCAGGCAATCTCACGTCCGAAACGTTCTACCTTCTCCGGCGTATCCTCCATTCCTCTGGATTTGGATTCATAATGATAAAATTCCGCATAAGGATCATAGACAACAAGGTATCCTGCCTCTCTGACCTTCAGGCAAAAATCAATATCATTAAAGGCAACTTCCAACTCCTCTGTCAAACCATTTACCTGTTCAAAGGCTTCCTTCCTGACAAGAAGGCATGCCGCCGTAACTGCAGAATAATTCTGTGCAACACAGATTCTGGCCTGATAGCCGTATTCATTTCTCTGCTTTTCGACAAAGGTATTACCGGCAATTCCGCCAAATCCTACCACAACGCCTGCATGCTGAATCGTCTCATCCTCGTAAAGGAGCTTAGCTCCGACAATCCCTACTTCCTTCCGCATGCAATAGCCCATCATATCCGCAATGCTGTCTCTGGCAAGAAGCTCGGTATCATTGTTGAGAAGAAGATAATATTCACCGCTCGCTGCTCTGGCACCGAAATTATTGATCGCTGAGAAATTAAAGCCGCCCTCATAATAGACCACCTTAACATTATCCTGCTTATCGATTTCTTCGTAATAAGCAAAAGTATTGGGATCTGTGGAATTATTTTCGATCACAATAAACTCCAGATTCCGGTAGCTTGAACGCTCCTGAATAGAGCTGATGCACTTCTTCAAATCATCAATATGATCCTTATTTGGGATCAGAATGGAGATCAAAGGTTCTTCCTCCCATTGATAATAGCTTCGGTAAAGGCCATAAGCCGCTCCCTGTTCAACCCTGGCAGGAACTCCGATTCTTTGATAATGCTCCTCTACCGCCTTTGCACCGGCCTCAAAAGCATACAGCTTGCTCTCCGGATTTTCTGCCGTAGAATCGATATGGCTTCTCCAATGATAGAGCACCTTGGGAATATGATGAATTTTCTCTGTTTTCTCACAAAGTCTGAGCAAAAGATCATGATCCTGGGCTCCGTCAAATTCCTTTCTCAGGTAACCCACCTCATCCAAGAGGCTTTTTCTAACAAAAAGAAGGTGACAGATATAATTCACGCTGCAGAGAAAGTCAATACTGAAGTCCGGCTTGAAATTCGGCTCAAACCGTTTTTTTCCGTCCATGGAGATCTTATCCTCGTCAGAATAAAGAAGATCTGCCTCATCGCCTCTCTCCCTGCCTTCATTCAAAGCCTTGACTGCCTCATATAAGGCATCCGCAGATAAGAGATCATCATGATCGGAAAAGACAAGGAAATCTCCTTCTGCCATAGCGATCGCCTGGTTGGTATTTTCTGAGATTCCATCGTTTTTCTCCAAAGTAACAAAACGAATTCTCTCATCTTTGTCCTGCCAGCTCTTTAAAAGCTTTGTCAAAGGAGAATTTCCCTCTTCATCTGCACTTGCGTCTGCCAGACAAAGCTCCCAATTCCTATAGCTGTTATCGATTACCGACTGAATCAGTGCATTCAGATATTCTTCCTTTGTCTTGTAAAGAGGAACGACAATGCTGAATTTCGGCTGATAGGCAAAGACCGCCTTTCTCTGCTCTGCAATCTCAGCCTCGGTCGTATCATACTTTTTCATCCAATGGGCATAGGTGATCGTAGCCTTTCCGCAAAGAACCTCCCTGGTTCTCTTGATCGACTGCTTTAAACCAAAGCGTCTGTAATAAGACATGACCTTATGCAGGTATCTGCTGCTAAAGTAATTGCGAAAGCTTTTTCCGGCCGGCAGGCTGATTTCCTTTTCCAGCGGAATCTCTGCACTTTTCTCTCCTGCTTTCAGGATAAGACGGCAGCCCTTGATCTCCTTAATCTCAGCTCTGAGCGCAAAGCCATCCTGCCCGCTTTCTTTTCTCTCCGGATAAGAAGCCGCAACATCCTTTCGAAAATGTCTGGTCAGCTGAACCGGAAGTGCTTTTCCTCTTGCATCCAGAAGAGAAATCTCCACCTCATCTTTCGCCGCTGCCCATCCGTTCACAGAAAGCTTTCCTTCTGTCAGAGAAACATTTTCCAGATAATAATCCGGCTGCTTCTGCTTTTTTTGAATTTCAGAAACAGAAAGAGAACACGAAAAAGTTCTTTCCGTGTTCTGCTCATTTTTGACGGTATAAACATGAAGTTTTTTCAGAGAATTCCAATTCTTCGGAAGGTGCAGGACGATTCTTACCTCTTCCCCGATATTGGCATTTCTGGTGACATATTTCTGACGGATATCCATACCGGATTCTTTCACGATTTCATAATCCGTGAAAGTCTTTCCGTCAAAATCCAGCATCAGGCCATATTCCTTGGGATTATCATCCTGAAACCAGCCTCTTATAATCAGTTCCTCCGGATCCTGTAAATGGAAACGGTAGCCTTCTACAAAATAGTTATAATCTGCCATTTGATTACAATCCTTCAGCAACTTCGATCAGATATTTACCATAATTTGTTTTTAAAAGAGGCTGAGCCAGCTCGATCAGCTGTTCCTTCGTAATAAAGCCTCTCTTATATGCGATCTCCTCGATACAGGAGATATAAAGTCCCTGTCTTTTCTGGAAAGCGGAAACAAAATCAGCCGCATCCAAGAGCATGTCGTGATTGCCTGTATCAAGCCATGCAAAGCCTCGTCCAAGGGTTTCTACCTTCAGATTGCCGCGTCTTAAATACTCGTTATTGACACTTGTGATCTCAATTTCTCCACGGGCAGAAGGCTTTACATTCTTGGCAATTTCAACAACATCATTGTCATAGAAGTAAAGTCCGGGTACAGCATAATTTGACTTGGGATGCTCCGGTTTTTCCTCGATAGAAATCGCATTGCCCTCTTCATCAAATTCAACTACACCATACTCTCTCGGATCGCGCACATAATAGCCGAAGATCGTAGCACCTGCCTGGGTCTCTGTTCTTTCTTTTGTTCTCTGCAAAACCGCAGAAAAACTCTGGCCATAGAAAATATTATCTCCCAATACCAGGGCTACCGGATCCTTTCCGATAAACTCCTCGCCGATGATAAAAGCATCTGCAAGTCCGCGTGGCTCTTCCTGAATCTTGTATTCAAAACGCATGCCAAGCTGGGAACCATCCCCGAAAAGCTCCTGAAAGATCGGAAGATCTCTCGGTGTAGAGATGATCAAAACCTCTCTGATGCCTGCCAGCATCAATGTAGAAAGCGGATAATAGATCATCGGCTTATCATAAACCGGCATAATCTGCTTTGAAATTGCCTTTGTCAGCGGATATAGTCTTGTTCCGGATCCGCCTGCTAAAATGATACCCTTCATACGTCTCTCCTTTATTTCTCCGTCATTTCTTCGTAACGGTTTGCAATTTCTTCTACATCACCGAAAGCAATCAGCTTTCCGTGATCCAGGATCATAGCCTTGTTGCAGATTCTTCTGACCTGAGCAAGGGTATGCGATACAAAAAGCACCGTTACATTCGAATCAAACATGCTTGTAATCTTCTTTTCACTCTTCTTCCGGAACTTGGCATCGCCGACCGACAGTACCTCATCCAGGATCAGAATATCCGGGTCTACCGCTGTACAGATAGAAAATCCCAGTCTCGTCTTCATACCGGAGGAATAATTCTTCAACGGTACATCTAAAAATTTCTTCAGCTCCGAGAATTCAACAATTTCATCAAATTTGCTGTCGATAAATTCCTTGCTATAGCCAAGTACTGCTCCGTAGAGATAAATATTCTCTCTCGCCGTATACTGCATATCAAAGCCGGCTCCAAGCTCCAGCAAAGGAGCAAGCACCCCCGACTTATAGATACTGCCTTCTGTTGGCTTATAAACGCCGGCAATCGCCTTCAGCAGGGTACTCTTGCCCGCTCCATTCAGACCCAGGATCCCAAGCCGGTCTCCCTTATTCAGAGTAAAGCTGACATCCTGAAGGGCCCAGAATTCATCGTACTTGATCTCTCGTCTGATGAATTTAATAAAATATTCTTTTAAAGAATCCAGTTTTTCCTGGCTCAGATTGAATTTCATGCTGACATGATCAACCTTCACCGCAATATTATTATCAGTCATACTTAAATATGCAGGATAAATTCATCCTGTTTCTTCTTAAAGACAATCAATCCGACAAGCATTGCCAGTATTGAAAAAACAATAGCATATCCATAATCCCATCTCGGTGCCATATAACCAAGTACACCGCCACGGAAAATATTAATAATGCAATAAAGCGGATTGTAGTTCAGCACCCAGGCAAAGCCGCTCTTCAGGAGCCGCTCCGGGTAATAGAAAATCGCACACATGTACATGATGATCATCAGAACAACATTCCACAGATATTCCGTATCCCTAAAAAATACATCCATAGTTGCCAGAATCATTCCCACGCCAATCGTTAGAATAAGCAGAAGGAAAATAGCCGCCAGACACTGCCAAATCAAAAGGGTTGGCATGGTTCTGCAGTAAACCGCTACCAGGATCAAAACCAAAAGCGAGATCAAAAAGATCACATAGTTAAAAAGAACCGAGGAAAGCGGATACAAATACTTCGGCACATATACCTTCTTAATCATCGAGGCATTCTTCCGGATGGATTTGGCCGCCGCCTTTGTCGATGTAGAAAAGGCAGAATAAATCAGCCTTCCGCTAATGATATACAAGGGAAAGGTCGGCTTTTTATTATCAAAAAGGGTTCCGAATACAATTACCAAAACAATCGTCGTGAGAATCGGCTCGATCAAAGACCATACGACACCCAGATAGGATCTTCTGTATTTTAAACGGATTCCTTTTTTTACCAGCTCTCCAAGCAGAAAGCGGTAAGTTTTTATATGATGGATCAATGCTTTCATAACTATCTGTTCTTGTACATATCCTCATAATATTTCTGGTAATCGCCGCTTGTCACACGCTCCATCCAGTCCTCATGCTCGAAGAACCACTGAATAGTAAGGCGAATGCCATCTTCAAATTTTGTTTCCGGATACCAGCCGATTTCTTCTTTGATCTTGTCCGGTGCAATGGCATATCTTCTGTCATGGCCCTTACGATCCTCTACGTATTTGATCAGCTTTTCGCTGACAAGTGCCTTGCGGGGATCCTCATCCGGAAGCATTTCCTGCAGGGTGTCCAGAATGATATGAATGATCTGGATATTCTGCTTCTCATTGTGACCGCCAATATTGTAGGTCTCAAAGAGTCTGCCCTTTTCCTGCACCATGTCAATTCCCTTGGCATGATCTTCTACATAAAGCCAGTCTCTGACATTCTTGCCGTCACCATAAACCGGAAGATCCTTGCCATGCAGTGCATTATTAATAATCAGCGGGATCAGCTTCTCCGGGAACTGGTAAGGTCCGTAATTATTAGAGCAGTTTGTAATATTAGCCGGGAACTTATAAGTATCCATATAGGCCTTTACAAGGAAGTCAGATGAAGCCTTACTTGCTGAATAGGGGCTATGGGGATCATAGGGTGTTGTTTCATAGAAGAAAGCCTGATCATCGTCCGGAAGGGAGCCATATACCTCATCCGTTGAAACATGAAGGAATTTCTTTCCTTCCTTAAAGCTTCCATCCTCCTGCTCCCAGGCTGCCTTTGCACAATTCAGCATAACTGCCGTTCCCAGTACATTGGTACGAACAAAAACCTCCGGATCCTTGATGCTTCGGTCAACATGGGATTCCGCTGCAAAGTGCACAACACGATCAATGTCATTTTCCGCAAAAATCTTTGTGATCGCTTCACTGTCACAGATATCTGCTTTAATAAATGTATAATTATCTCTGTCCTCAATATCTTTCAGATTTTCAAGGTTTCCGGCATAGGTCAGCTTATCCACGTTGATGATTCGAATTTCATGATCATATTTTCTGAACATGTAATGAATATAATTTGAGCCGATAAAGCCGGCGCCGCCGGTTACAAGATAAGTTCTCATTTTCTAATCTCCTCTTAACAATCAGTGCTTCTGGATCTGCTTCCTTACAGCTCCGTCTGAATTTCTCCCCGCTGCAATGCGATCCTTATGTCTTTTTTATCGAATACTGAATAGAAAAGAAATTTCCTATTCGATAAAAATCCAATAAAAAGGCACACTGATACATAGTAGTCAGTCTGCCTTATTCTATCACTATTATTCTATTATCGCAAGATAGGCATTTTACCTGCATTTTCCTGTATATTTTCGCTGCAGGCTTTTCTCCCTACTCTCTTTTCAGGCTAAAGTCTGTCTCTTCCAAAGAGAAATTAACATTATAATAGGGATCCGGCTTCTCCAGAAGCTTTTTCCATTTCGCTTTAAAATATTCTTCTTCTCTTTCAGCCTCTAAAATAGCTTTTTTCTCTTCTTTGCTTTTAAAGAAAAGCTCTGCTGCCGGCTCATAAATACAAAGAAGTCCCTTCTGTCCCAGACGCAGCTGCAGATCCAGATCTGCCAGCGGATAGCTCAGATTGGTATCAAATCCACCGACTGAAAAAAAAGCTTCCTTCGAAACCATATAGGCAGCAGGAGAAACCATCCCATAATCCTGCTGCAGAATTGCCTTGGCACAGTAGCCGATCGAATCCCGGATCGTTCCCTTCAGAACGCTGCCGGCCAGTCCTTCCAAGCCTAATACATAACCTGCCTGGGCGATCCTGCTCTCACTGTCATAGATCCTTGCACCGACAGCTCCGGCATCACTTCTGGACATCTGCTTTACCAGCTGTGCCAGGCTTTCCTCCGGCAAGGACTGAAGGGAAGGATGCAAAAAGAGATAATAGTCCCCCTTGGCCCTTTCCTTTATTTTTTCATTCAGCTCAGATCTTTGGCCGGAAGCATCCAGTTCGACCATTTCCGGACCATTGCCTGTGTTTCTGCTAGTGGAACTTACCCTACCTGCTGACTCATTTCTGACGATAACAGAAATTTTCGCATCCTTATCCGGCTTATAATCCACCCGATAGAGCCCCCAATAGGGCAGTCTGCTCACTTCTGCCTCTACCCCGCATCGTGTTAGATGTGCCTCTATCGCATGCTTTCCTGCTTCATAAGCATAAGTCTTGCTCTCCGGATTTTCCGCAACAGAATCCGGATGAGAACGCCAGTAATACAAGACCTTTGGAATATGGTAGACCTTTCTCGCCTTTTCTGTGCAGCGAAAGATAAAATCATAATCCTGAGATCCATCAAATTCAGAATGAAAACCTCCCACAGCTTCCGCAATCTCTCTCCTTGCAACAAACATATGGCAGATATAATTATTGGAACGCAGAAGATCCAAATTAAAATCAGGCTTAAAGGCAGGTTCAAAGCGGCCATTTACCGAATCCGAGAATTTATCCTCATCCGTATAAATAACATCTGCATCCTCATGCTGCAGAATAAGATCGGCAAGCTCAAATAAGGCATTTGGTGCCAGAAGATCATCATGATCCAAAAGCACAACATAGGCTCCATCCGCCAGCTTCAGTGCCTCATTTGTATTCCCGGAGATCCCAAGATTCTTCTCATTGATCCGAAAGCAGACTCTGGCATCCTTTTCCTGATATTCCTTCAGAATATGTGCAATACTTCCGGCATCCTCACTGCCGTCTGCAATACAAAGCTGCCAGTTCTGATAACTCTGCCCGATAACCGATTCGATCATCGCCCGCAGATGCTTTTCCTTTGTTTTATAGGCAGGAACCAGAATCGAAAATTTTGGTCCATCCGGGGGCTGGTGCTCTTTCTGATAAAGAAGCTCTTCTGCAGTCGCCTTATGCTTTTCAAAATATGCAGTATAAGCCGGATCGATCGGCTCATATCTTTTTTGCCAAAGCTTCTTCAAGCCGCCAAAGCCATTTCTCAGAAGATAGCGAAGATCATCCTGCAGAAGTTCCGGATCCTTTTCCCTCATCATCTGGGAAAAGCCGGTAAAATGTCTTCTGTCTTCTCTTTGCTGAAACAAAGCATCCTGCACATTCAGGGAATAAAGAAGGGCCTCTTCTCCAGATCCAAAGCTTACTGAGAATTTCGGTCTGCCCTCCCTTTTCCAGCGAAGCTCGAAGCCGCTCAAAAGCCTTTCCGGAAGCTGATAGCTATGATTCACATCCGGACGGGCTGTACTTTTTCTCTGAAAGGAAACGGACTCTCCTTTGTCATTCTTTACCCGAATCTCTATTTCCCCGCTGCTGCTTCTGTCAAAAGCCCATCCGACCAAAAGCAGCTCGTCCTCCTCTGTAAGGGTAAGCTTATCGATACAATATTCCCTTGTATTTTGTAAATCCATCCTCTTACCTTCCTTTGGCTCTTGCCTTGATCTTATCGAGCAATCCTTCCTCTTTCCGGCAGATTTCCCTGACCCTTGCTCCATCTTTTTCCAAAAGGGTAAAGCTAATTCGGAAGTGCTTTCCGGCCTTCTTTGCTTTTTTCATATAGATCTGCGGATCCTCAGTCAAAAATCCGATTTTGTCTTCCTTCAGTCTTTTTCCGTTGCAGCTTTTAATGGATAAGACTTCCTCTTCTCCATCCTCTTCCTTCCGGCAAAGAGAAAAGTCCGCGATCAGACATTCTGCTGCCATAGGATCGATCCTCAGATAAGAAGCCTCCCGGGGAAGTGTGATCTCAATCTGATTTTTGCCCATGACAATTCCTTCATAATTGAGCGATGCTTCTTCCGTAAATTCCTGGCTTTCTGAAAAGAAAATCTGCATAAAAAAAGGATTTAAGGCTGATTTGGAATGCTCTATCATCCCTGCTATATCAAGACGTCCGGGATCCAGTCTGATCTGTATGTCATCAAAGCGAATCCTTTCCCCTTGTATATAGGACTGAAAATTTGCTTCCATCCCGGCATAAATTTCTTTTCTCTGCTCTGTGATTCCATACGCCTCATAAAGGCCCCACTTCTCTGCCGGCTTTCTCCTTGTACTGGAATTCAGGTAAAGATAGATCATCCGATAAAGGATAAACTGCAGGGGAATCGGAAAATCAAAGGTCCATTCATAATCAATCATTTCCCAGTGATCAGAAACCATGATATTGGCCGGAATCAGATCAATATTAGACTGCTTTAAAGAGGATAGGAGCAGTTTGTCTTTTTCCTCTGAAGAGCAAAAAGCCGCCTCCTCAGTCTGTCCAAAAACCTTCTCAAAGTCCTCTGTCATAGAAAAAGGCCGGTCATCCTTTTCAGCCAGAGAAAGCAGAAAGTCTGCAAAGCTGATAAATAAAGCCCTTGCTTCCTCCTCTTTCCCGGCAAAAAGAAGCCGGTCAATCCGGTTTTCCAGGGTATCTCCTTCCGCAAAGGAAAATCGCACTCCATCTTCTTCCCAAAAGCAGGGATTGACTTTCAGCTTTTCGGAATCATAAAGCTTCGTCAGTGCCTGCCCGGCTTCATAAATATGGCGAACATGCGCCCTTGCCCTTGCATCAGCGGGATATTTTTTTACAGAAAGAGACCCGTCTTCCTTTTTTAGAATATTGGTAAAAATAGAAAACTCTTTTGCTCTGTCATCAGAGAATTTGGAATAGATCACCCTGTCACTCATTTTTTTCTCCTATTACCAGGAAGGAATTGCTGAAGAAAGGAAAGAGACCATCCTTGCAAATGCTCCGAAATGCACTTTCTTCATCAAAAAGAACCATTCTCTGACCGCTCATATTTCTCCAGGATCTTTTTAATTCATTCTGTCTGGGAAGATATTCATCAGAATAGAGAACATTCGTATAACGATAGTCCGGAAAAGGATAATAGAATTGCAGATCAGCAAGGCCTGCAAGCCTCATCAGCTCTTCTATCTTATTCCTGCTCAAAAGGCGGAAGGAATCCTCCTCTGTCTCTGCAGCAAAAGGAAAATAGCCTCTTCCGTCCTCATCCTGGTTTCCGGCAAAAAACTGAAGTCCGTATTTATTGTCTGCCGCAAAAATCAGCCTTCCTTTTTTCTTTAAAAGAGAGCTTAGTTGCTGCATTACTTCTTCCTTTACTTCCAGATCAAGACCGATCATGAAAATCAGATCAAAGGATTCCGGTGCAAGCTCTGCAAGAGCTTCCTCCATTTCTCCGCAAAGATAGGAGATATTCTCTGCTTTTTTATTCCTGATCTGATTTAGCTCCATCATCTCAGATGAAGGCTCAAAACAGACCAGCTCCCCTGCCTTTTGACAAAGATAGGAGCTGATGGCTCCGCACTCACTGCCCAGCTCCAGAACCCTGGCATCCTGATCTATTTCGATCCAGCGAATCACATTTGCACGAAGATCTGACAAATGATATACCAGCTCCGGCGTCAGGCAATGTCCGAGTATTTGATTATATTCTTCTTCTCTGTGGCTGAAAAGCACAGTCCTTACTTCCTCGGATACTTTTCTCATCCTATTCTTCTACCTTTACCAGCTTTGTAAGAGAATTCATATCATAAAAGCCTACCGTATCCTTTTGGGAAATTACAGTGATATTTAAAACATCATATAGTCTGTGATAAACACAAAAATCTCCGTTTTCATATCCTGTACAGCTGATGGAAAGCAGATACTCTCCTCCCTGCAGATTCATCTCCTGCTCAAAGGAAGCCAGATAGATATCTCCCTCCTCGGCCCATCCAATGCTTTCTTTTTCATACATGGTATTGGTTCCGGTAATGGCCATCCCCTGCAGGTTCTTGATCGTATATGTAAAAATCGGATTGCTGATCCTGCTGTGAAAAGCCACCTTGCTCTTGATCGTAAATCTGCCGCCCTTCATGATGGAGGAAGACAGCATGCCGTTCTCATCAACAATCGCAAAATCGATGATGCTTGCCCTTCCGTCTCCGTATTCATCGACATTGGGATTGAGCTGAAAATGGCTTTTCCAAAGTTTCTTTTCTTCTTTCCCATTTGCAGAAGTCTCACTTTCTTTCTCTGTCTCTTCTGCTGTCTTTTTCTCTGCCGCAGGCTCAGCTTCTTCTGTCTGCTCAAATGCCAAGGGAAGACTTTCCTTTTCTTCCTCTTCTTCCTTTAGGGCTCCGACCATGACCTTCTTGTAGAGATTGATCATATCCTTGGGGGAACCCTCGGAAAGCTTATGTCCCTTATTCAACAGAACCACACGGTCGCAATATCTGGAAATACTGCTTAAGTCATGGCTGACAAAAATAACGGTTTTGCCGGCTTCCTTAAAATCATCGAATTTCTTATAGCATTTTGCCTGGAAAAAGGCATCTCCAACCGAAAGAGCCTCATCAACAATCAGGATTTCCGGATCAATATTAATGGCAACCGCAAAAGCCAGTCGCACAAACATACCGCTGGAATAAGTCTTTACCGGCTGATAAACAAAATCTCCAATATCCGCAAAGGAAAGAATATCCTCCATCTTCTCCTCGATTTCTTCCTTGGAAAAGCCGATCATAGTGCCGTTCAGATAGATATTCTCAATTCCGGTATATTCCATATTAAAGCCGGCACCAAGCTCCAGAAGGGCAGATATTCTGCCATTGATTTCGACAGATCCCTCGCTTGCACTCAAAACACCGGTAATGATCTTTAAAATGGTGGATTTGCCGGCACCATTTGTGCCGATAATGCCAACCGTCTCTCCTTTTTTGACATCAAAGGAGAGATGATGAAGGGCATAATGCTCATGATATTTTTTCTTACGGGTCAGCCCCAGGGCCTCCTTAAAGCGGTCGGAGGGCTTATCGTATAATTTGTATAATTTGCTGACATCCTCTACACGGATGGCATATTCTGAATTCATCTGAACTCCTCCTATAAAACATCCGCAAAGTGCACACGCAGTCTTCTGAAGATCATGCTTCCAAGAATCAGGATCAGGATGGAAACAACCCAAAAATACAGAGTAATCTCCGGCTTTTCCCAAAACCAGACTCTGCCGATCATGGAGTCACGATAACCACTGACAATGTAATACATGGGATTCAGTTTGATGATCTTCAATACAAGCGGCGGAAAGCTGACTGCATCGATATTCCACATGATCGGTGTTGCCCAGATCAGAACCTGAAGGACAATATTGACGATCTGGGACAGATCCCGGAAGAAAACAACAATGGCACTTGTCGCATAGATCAATCCTGTTGCAAATACAATTACGCAAAAGGAATAATAGACGATCTGCAGCATGTAAATGCCGGGAAATCTTCCATAAAGCAGATAGAGGATCAGCATAAAGGCAATAAAAAAGAGATGTACGAAAAGATTCGAAATCACCTTGATCACCGGAAGGGTGCTGATCTTAAATACAACCTTTTTTACCAGATAGCTGTATTCTACCAATACATTCGTCCCGCTGGACAAGATATCCTGAAAATAAAACCAAGGAACCAGTCCTGCGATCAGCCAAAGTACAAAGGGTACCGTTATACCGGATTTGGTAGACTGTGTTCCGGCATTTAAGGCTTTCTCAAATACAAACCAATAAACCAAAACCGTAACAATCGGCTGAATAAAGGCCCAGATACGTCCCAGATAGGACCCGGCAAATTTTGTTTTGAAATCATTCTTTGCCAGAGTCAGCACCAGCTTTTTGC
>CAVFAT010000016.1:0-60956 GCA_963620785.1 Bacteroidaceae bacterium | reverse complement strand
GCCTCACGCAGGAAGTGTCCCTTTCGAAGCTTTTCTCCAACCTTCCGGGCTCCGTCCTGAAGTAGGCGATAATCCTCTTCCGACAATTTGGAAACTTCCTTTTCAATATCCCAAAGAGAATCTACAGTGATTCCGCATTTGTTTTCCAGGACAAAATCTGCCAGGGCTGCTTCCTTCCAGATAATAACCGGAATATTGGAAGCCAGATAAAGAGAAGTCTTATGCGGATTATTATATCTTAAATACTCACCGTAAATTCCCTGACAGGTATTGGCACTTTCTCCGTCCCATATCAAGCCAAAGCTTCCATCCAAAACATAGGGCAGCTCATCCGGCAGAAAGGATCCCTTATAAAGAACCTTTTCATTTGTTTCTCCATCGTAACCAACACCGAATAAATGAAAGGAATAGTTATCCGGGAGCTCATAGGCATAGCCTGCCTTATGCTTTCTCAAATTTCCTGCAATCAGAACCGCTTCTTCTCTCTGCTGATCTCTCTGATTCATTTTCTCTTCATCATAGTCCGGAATCAGATAATCAAAGATTTCAAGAAGAGCCATTTTATTCTTCCCGATGCCCAATTCTGCCAGATAGGCCTGCATCTTACTGTTATGCACAATGATTTTTGAACAGGCTTTTAAAACCGACTTTTCTTCCAGTCCTGTTCGGATTTTGAATTTAAAAGAGTTATTGGAAAGGCGGGACCAGCGCAGAATTTCCAGATCGTGAATGATCGCTACTACCTTCACGCCCTTTTTCTCCAGTGACTTGACAAGCTTTGCAAAAAGCAAAGTATGGCACAAAACCGGAAACTGGATATAAAGGGTATCACCGGACTTTAGCTTCTTCAATTCTTCCTGCCAGAGATGATATGCATCCAGATGTCCCTTCAGTTTCTGACTCATGCTGCCCTTTTCCCGGTCTCCAAGCTTGAAAACGATATCAAGCGCCTGCATTCCTTCGTCTTTTAAAATAGCTTCTACATCATCTCTCGCCTTCACTGCAGCCATCTTCTGATCATCACTATTCAGCTGTGCTTCGTGAATGTAATAGTTCATTTTTCTTTCCTCTCTCAGCCTTCTTTTCTTCCTGCTGCCATATCTTCAATCAGCTTCTGAAAAGCAGTCTTTAAATCCGTCTTCGCTTCCCAACCAAGCAAACGAAGTTTAGCAGTATCCAGATCCATATGCAAGGTATCTGCATAGCCCATCTTGCTGATGTCCTGCTCCTCAATGACTACTTCAATTCCATAGGCATCTGCCACAAGCTTCGCCATCTCATAAATAGAGCAGAAAGTTTCTTCATTGGCTGCTGTATAGCATTCTCCCTTTTCGCCTTTTAAAAGTACCGTCAGGATTGCTGAAACCGCATCCGCCGTATAAAGATAGTCTCTCTCCGTCTCGCCCTTTGTCTTTAAAACAATATTTTTCTTTTCAATCGCACATCTTGCAAACTCGGCAAAAACCCGGCCATCATGATATTCTACACCGGGACCGAAGGTCTGCGTCAGTCTGACAACCTTGGCCGGAAGATCATATTCCGATGCATAAGCGGCGCATAAACTCTCACAAGTCTGCTTGCTCAAAGGATAGCAATTTCTCACAACAGCAGAATCGAAGGAACCGCCTTCTGCTTCCCTGACCTTATGCCCCTGCTCCGGTCTGCCGTAAATCTCCATCGTAGATAAGAATACGAAGGAAGAAACCTTTTTCTCTTTTGCAAAATCCAGAAGATGGATACTTCCGCCGACTGCTGTTTTAATCGTTTCTACCGGATTCTTTACAAAAAACTGGCTGGATGTCGGATTTGCACAATGGATGATATAATCCACATCCTTTTCATATTCCGGCTTTTGCGACAGATCACAGATCAGATATTCTACCCGGTCGCCAAAGAGGTCTCTGGCCTTCTTTTCATTACGAACCTGTACAATAACTTTTGCCTCTGAGCAAAAAAGCAGGCTTTCTACCAGGCTTGCGCCCAAAAGTCCTGTTGCCCCTGTAATATATACCCTTTTATTCTTAAATGCATCCCAGTCAAGGCCTGCATTTTCCTTTAATGCCTTTAAATCCTCTATCTTCATCTTCAATCATCCAATCCGTAAATTTGCGCGTTTTCCTTCGCTTCCAAGATTGCCCGCATGGTATAAAAATCATCCGGTGTTGTAATCTTGATATTTTCATATGGGCCATCTGTCATATGGAGGGAATATCCATAATGCTTCATCATGGTACAGGAATCAATAAAATCTGTCACACCCTCTGATAAAGCTTTCTCATGGGAAGAAAGAATATCCTTCAGATAAAAGCTCTGAGGCGCCTTGGCTACTCTCGAATGCGCTCGATCCGGAACCAGAAGAATGCCGCCATCATCATCAATCTCTACGATCGTCTCTTTTACAATTCCGCTTGTAATGGAGCTGCCGTAGGTCTTCACCGCTTCGATATTGTCTGTAATAACCTTTTCTGAGATTAAAGGTCTGACTCCATCATGGATCAGGACAATGCTGTCCCTATCTCCTGCCGCTTCTGCAAGCTCTTTGGCTGCCACAAGTCCATTGTAAATAGAAAGCTGTCCGCTTGCTCCTCCCGGAACCACCTTCTTAACCTTCTCGATCCGGAATTTATATAGAAGATCTTCCAAATAGGAAATCCAGCCTTCTACACAGACAACCACAATCGCATCGATCTCTGCATGCTTTTCAAAATGCTCCAGCGTATGAATAATGATCGGCTTGTTATACATCTCCAGAAACTGTTTCGGCCTGTCCTTACTATGCATACGATTACCTACACCGCCTGCAAAAATAACACCTATGTTCACTTACTTTTCTCCTAATAATTATATTTCATAATAGAATAGCCGGAAGGATTTATTTCAAGCCCAATTCATTCCAAGACAGTTCCGGCAATCGCTTTTTACAAAAGTAAAATCCACCAATTTAAGTTGGAGGACAATAGTAACTATGATATACTACATGTTTGAAAGGATACCATAATAATGATTTTTTTTAAAGCATTCCTATTAATTATATCCCTTATTGCAATCCCCTGCATCCCCGGGTTTTTCGGCATGCAGTTTTTTCATATCAAAGAAAAAGAGCCTTTTCCCCGTTTTCTCTGGGCCTGGCTCCTGGGCAGCTTCTTCAGCTGGGCCCTTTTCCAGCTGGTCTGCGTGCCCTTGATTTTTATGCGTCAGAAGCTGAGCCTTGCCATTATACTTTGGCTGAGTCTGCTGCTTCTGCTTACGCTTTTCTTCTTATTCCTTAAGAACCGAAAAAAAGATTTACAGCAGGAAAAAACCGCTTCCCTGTCTTTAAAGAATACAGTAGTCTCCTTAAAGAAGCTTGGCTCTTTTGAAAAGCTCTGTCTTCTTTTACTTCTTCTGGCAGGCATTCTTATCATCGGTTTTCAATGCTATCATTACATTTTTATGATGCATACTGATGCAGATGACTCCCGCTTTGTAGCCAGCGCAGTTGACGCCGTAAGGCTTGATTATATGCTTCTTGCTACACCTGCAACCGGAGAATATACTGTGATCTACCAGGATATTCTGAAGGATGCTGTTTCTCCCTGGATGATGTATCTTGCAGCCCTCTGCAAGCTTTTTTCCATTCATCCGGCGATTGCGGCCCATACGATTCTGCCCTCTTACTTTTTGCTGATGGGCTATGCCATCTACTTTCTAATCGGACTTGAGCTGAATGAGCACAACTATCTGAAAGCTCTTTTCTTTGTAGATTTTGCTGCTTTGATCCTGCTTTTTTACGGCGGATCCTCGCATACGATGGGTTCCGTGATTTTGGTAAGGATCTGGCAGGGCAAGGCGATTCTGGCTGCGATCATGATTCCCTTCTTTCTCGCCTACTTTATCCGGATCTATCAGGATATGAATAACAGACGGCAGCTCTGGGGACTTCTTTTGCTTGACCTGTCTGCCTGCCTCTTAAGCGGTATGGGAATCTTCTTTGCCGGCTTTTTGATTGGAGGACTGGGACTGACCGAAATGCTTATGAGCAGGAAATGGTCTCATCTGCCGATTTATGTCATTTCCTGCCTGCCTTCCGTTATTTACTGTGTATTAAAATATTCTTATATGTATTCTTATCTGTTGAGGTAACAAAATGCTTCTTGCCTGGGACTCCATAACAGCAACTTTAGCTGACACCTTTGCCAATAATCATTTTTTGATTTTATATATCATTTCCTTTGTATACTTATTTTTCTTTGAAAAAGAAAAAAGAAGGATTCTTCTCTATCCTTCTCTCTTGCTGACCTTTTTGATCCTGAATCCCCTGCTCTATCAATATGTTTATTCTCATATTTTTGATACGGTATACTGGCGTCTTTTCTGGATCTTCCCTATGATTCCGGTCATTGGCACAGCTGCTCTTTCTCTGGTCAGCCATATTTCTTTCAAAGCCGGAAAGATTCTTCTTTCTCTACTCCTTTGTGTTGTCATCGCAGGAAGCGGATACTATGTATACCATCATCCTCTCACTGCCTTCGAAAAAGCCGAGAATCCCTATAAGATTCCTCAGGCAACCATTGATATCATCGACTATCTGCACAGCATTGAATCCTCTCCGGCTGTTGTTATGCCGCCGGATCTTTATCTCTATGCCAAACAGTATACCGGTGATATTCATCTCATGTACGGACGAGACGCAGAGGGCTATATTACTTCCATTTACAATGAACACCAGGCCGTCTATTACATGTTAAACGGTATGATGGAACTGGATCTGCAGTATGTTGTCGATATTATGCATGGTTCCCATAACCTCTATTACCGTTATCTGGTTATTTCTGAGGAAAGCTTTATCACAGAGGATATGCTCTTAGATGCAGGCTTCATCAAAATCAACTCTCTTGATGGCTATGGGATTTACTATCTCTTCTAAGAAAACTCTTCTTTCTCCATTCAAGAAAGATACAGAAGATACAAAAGAAAAGAAGATCAACTACAGCCCTTCTAATGAAAGATTCTATCAGACTTCCCTCTCTAAACCAGAAGCTTTTCCAGTATCCGTCCACTGTATGAATGCACAAAAGATAAAGAGAATTTTTTCCCAGATAGGAAAAGGGCTTTGTGATAAAAGTCAGATTCTTTGTGAAAAATAAAGATAGTTCCGTAAGAAAGAGGGTTCCTGCCAAGGCATCCAGATAAAAGAGGGGAAAAAGCTCATATCTTCTAACCGCCAGCTCCAGGTAAGTAGCCTGCTCCGGATCCGGGTAGATCAAAAGCAGAAGCAAGATCCAGCTGCTGGCAAAAAGAAGCAGTCTTCTCCAGGAAAATGCCTGAAAGTGAAAACTCTTCAGTTTATAGCCAAAATAAAAAAAGATTTGAATCGTCAGGGCTATATCAATAGAAAAAACAGCAGATTGATATTTTCCCATTAAAATGCCGGCTATACTCAAGAAGAGACAAATGATAAAGAGCTGCTTTTCCTCAAATACCATATGACAGTAATCAAATAGTATCCTGCCAAAAAATAAGGCAAAGAAAAACCAGGCCATTCCCAGACCAAAAACATCCATTCCTGCATAGTTCACATTTGTTGCAGAGGCAAAGAGCAGACGGTAAATCTCAGTCTTCCAATAGGAAAGCTGAAAAAGAGGCTGCAGCTGATGAAGCGCTGCATTTGCCGCAATATCAAAAAGAACAATCAGAAGCACGGGACGCCCCAAACTTTTGCAAAGCTTTCTGCTTTTTCTCTTAAACTCCTCCAGATCAGAAGAAGGTCTAAAGGTATAGGCTGACAGAATAAAAAAGAGAGGCATATGAAAGGAATAGATCATTCCTCTCAATATACCACTCGCATTTGCTCCTATTGCAAGGGTATGTCCGACAATCACAAGCAGAATCGTAACTCCCTTTGCAAAATCAACCCACTCTACTCTCTTTCCATTTGCTACTGTTTCATTCATGCTTCATCCCCTGCCGGATCATTCCAAAATCCAGGCAATCATATTATGTGTCTGCCTCTTTTCCTCAGGCGGCAGCTGCATATAATCCCCATAAAGTCCGCTCAGATACTCATGCCAACAGCTAAAGGTATTGAATTCATAGCCTTCAAAAGTAACCGGAACGGTCTTTTCGAACTCTTCCTTCAGCATTCTTTCTCCAAGTCCATATAAGCCCCAGGTATAAACCCCAACATACTTGGAACTCTCATAAGGATATGGCGCAATCTGCTTTTTCAGCATTTTATCAAACCACTCCACCGAAAAGGGCTTCAAAGCAAGAATCACAAGAGGCTTCAGAAGCTTCTTTGCCATTGTTTTGCCCTTTCCCGGTTTGGCAAATTTCAGCATGAGGCCTTTTCTGTATCTGACTGCCTTTTTCTGAATCCTTACTACCTCAGCTTCATCCTCCGGAAAACCGTCTACCGGCAAAATATCGACCCAAAGAGACTTTACCATTCCCTCAACGTATTTCTCTTCGATCTGCGTTCTGGTATCCAGAAGCTTGATAAAGGGAAAATCTCCGGTATGATTTTCATAACACTGAAGCTCAATATAATCCGGAAAAACTTTTCCTTCCCGATAGAGCTTACAAAGCTTCTCATAATCCGGTCTTGGCATACAAACATCAATATCATCATCCCAGGGAATAAAGCCCTGATGACGAACCGCGCCCAAAAGGCTTCCTCCTGAAATAAAGAAACGAAGGTTATTTTCCTCCGTTGCTTTTTTCAGCTCCAATAAAATGTTTAATTCTGTTTTCTTGATTTCTTCTAATGACAGCTGTCTTTTATTCATCTTTTATTTTGCAAACTTTCTCTTCAAAAAAGCAGTTCCCTTTTTCAGCCAGTTTTCTTTTTCCATAAACTCAACCGGCAGTTCCTGATAGGAAAGCTTATTATTTTCGATCCATACATCAATCAGTCTCTCGCTGACAAAGCCGAATACTCTGGCGTCATTCTTGGAATACTCCGAAATATCCAGCCTCTTCTCCAGTTCAA
Organism: Bacteroidaceae bacterium; assembly: GCA_963620785.1. Lineage (GTDB taxonomy): Bacteria > Bacillota > Clostridia > Lachnospirales > Lachnospiraceae > RUG14243. The sequence goes on along the minus strand of CAVFAT010000016.1, from coordinate 53,986 downwards.
AGAGAATTTCAAAAAGCCAGCTGCAGTAAGCATCGAAGACTTCTTTCTTCATAATGAACATATTGAAGCGATGCCCTATGGTTCTCTTCATATAATCATCATAAATCGGAAGATAATCTGGATACTTTTCCTGCAGAATCTCCCTTGTTGTGTCCAGATCTTCTGCATGATGAGCATGCACATACTGATCATAGTTTGTCTCGATGAAATAATTTCTCGGATTTGGAAGAATAATATCTGTTTTCTGCAGAATGGGCTCCAGCTGCTCATGGCTCAGGATTTTCTGCCACTTATCTCCCTTAGAGGACTTAAGGCAAAAATGTCTTCTGTAATGTGCCAGGCCAATATAGTCTGCGTCCAGATTTTTCCAGGCCCAATATAAGCCGGTCAGCTCGCAATAATTTGCATTCTTCTCACTGATATTATCTCCGCTATTGTCCTTGACATAGCCCAGGTCTGCTTTTCCTTCGGCTCCCACCTGAACCGGAAGATACATGCTGTCCTCCGGCATCTGATAGGTCTTATGCGTTGCTATAATGATTTTAATGTCTGCCATAATGCTTCCTTTTGTTTTTTATTTTCAAGTCATTGGGTCAGCCTTGCTGTAAAAAGCTTTATGCTGCAAAAAAGCCTTAACTAGCTTTATGCTTATATTCTTACTGCGCACCTTCCCGCTTGATGACCGAACTAAAAGTCTTAAAAATGATCTTGATATCCAGCCAGAGACTCTTATGCTCTACATAATACATTTCCATCTGCTGTCTCTCACCGGATTCATAGGTGGCATTGTTTCTTGCATAGGCCTGCCAATATCCGGTCAGTCCCGGCTTTACACTTAAAAACTTGGCAATATCATCCCCATAGATCTTTGTTTCAGCCTCCACAATAGGTCTGGGTCCGACAATGGACAGGGAGCCCGAAAAAATATTAAAGAGCTGGGGAAGTTCGTCCAGACTGGACTTTCTCAGGAAATTTCCGATGCTGGTGATACGGGGATCATTGTCGATCTTGAATTCCCTCTTATACTGCTCCAGTTGTTCTTTGGTCAAAAGCTTATCCAGATTGCCTGCATCCTGCCGCATGCTTCGGAACTTATAAACCCGGATTCTCTTTCCCTTTTTGCCGATACGGACATGTCCATAGAAGGGGCTTCCGCCGTCATCCAGCATAACCAGAATCATCAAAAGCAGAAAAAGAGGGGAAAGGACAATGATCGCAATTCCTGAAAGAATAATATCTACGCTTCTTTTGATAAATAAATAAAGCTTCTCTCTTCCTGTTTCCTGATGGACATAACTTCCTGCATCATACGCGAGGGGTTTTTTGAATTCCTTATAGTCCCGAAGAATATCGATCTCCTCTTCGGATTGCCTGTCATCATAGCCACGAAGAAGTTTTCCACTCACATAACGAAGAAGAAATTCAAAGAAAAGTTCCAGATCCTTGCTTACACCCCAATGTTCAATATAGGCTCTTTCCTCAGAAATGATCTCCTCCTCATTTTTACGGAAACTCCAGCTTCCGATAATACCGGGGCGAATGATCATATTCTTTCTGCGTTCTCTGGAATATTCCAAAAAGCGCGGCACTCTTGGTGCGTGAATACCGATAAAGGACATATCTGAAAGCAAGACATTCAAAACAAGGGGGAAACGATCCAAATGGCTAAAGCTGAGGAATCTTCCCCAAATCAGCTTGGGATTCTTACCCTTGGCAATTCTCTCCTCTGCATCCATCCTAAAGATCCGAAAGCGATACTGAAGAAATCTTCTTCCGTTTTTACCAATTCGTACTCTCTTGGTAAGAACCGGACCTCTGGATTCCAGATTTTCAAAAAGAGCTGTCAAAAGGAAGAGAACAGCAAAAGGAATCAAAAGAAGAAGGGCGAAGAAAATGTCGCAGCTTCTTTTGATAAATAAAAATCTCTTGGAAATATGGCGGACCGGATAATAAGATACGACTGGTTTGCCGGCAATTATATCGATCGATGCATTTGCATCCTCGATCAAGTGGTACTGCTCTACATCGATATGGATGGTTTTTCCGTTGCTGTAAAGCTCCTGAATATTTCTTTGAATGGCATTATCAATATACTTTGTCGCAATTACAACTGCATCTACAGGAAATTCGAGAAGTTCTTCTACCATATCCCTCTTGCCGGCAATAACCTGAACGCTGGAGATATATTCTCCCTTTAAATCTGCATCTGTAATCACCAGACCTACGATCTTCACACGCCAGTCGTGGTTTTCTTCATACTGCTGAATCTGCTTTTCAACATCTCCGAAGCTGGAAACCAAAACCAACTGCTCCGCATTCTTGCTTGCATTGATCAGAGGAATCACATGTTTTTTCAGGATATTTCTTCCAAGCAGACAGAAGAGCCCGTAAAAAACGACAAAGGCAACCATGAACTGTCTGGAATAGGATTCAGAAACCTTCGCAAAAAACATGTAAATCATGATAATTACCATAACGGAAAAATCTGATTTTGCGACAGACTTGCATTCCTTCCATAAATTATAGGAAGAATAATCCTCCTTTGCGAGTAAGAGATAAGCCACAAGAAGATAGGCAATTACAATTGCCGGCAAAAGGATGGTATATGCCCCCTGCCTGTAATAGCCATCATTAAAAGGGGATTGAAATTTCCACCAGAATGCTACTGTATATGATATTAAAATTGCAATAATGTCAAATACACATTGCAAATAAAAATTATATCTAGATAGGTTTCCCATTCGTAATACTCCTACTTGAATATAGTAGCTTCATTCTACCATTCCAAGCTATATTTATCAATCTAAGGAATACTGCAATATGCCCCGCACCTAACGCAGGGCAGTTCCGCGAGCCTGCAGCGCCAGCTGCATATAAATGATGAACGCTCCTTATCAGTAGAATGCCTAAATCCGCATTATAAGGTGAAAAAGACTGCACTTTTCCTTACTTGCGAAGGCTGTAAAGGCGATAGATCAAGGCTGATACAGCATAATAATTTCTGCAAAAAGCCCAGATCAGGCATCTTCTCTTAAATTCGATTGAAGAATGCAACAGGTACTTCTCGTTCTTCTTCAGATCTGCCAGCAGTCCTGCTACATTTTTGTCTTCTTTCAAATCCTTGCTGCATACGTTTTTCGCATAACGGAATAAAACCGTAAAATTCGTTCTCCTGCGATTCAAAAGGGCATACTCTGCATAAGCAGGCGCATTTTCCTGCATATAAGCATAAACCTGATTCCAAACATCGATCAGTCCTAAATCCTTCTCTGAAAAGCTGGCAGTTACACTGTTGGGATTCTCCCTGTAGAAATAAAGCTTTTCATCAAAAGCAGCAATCTTCTCTGCCCTTAAAATCGCTTTTAAAGTGGCAAAAATATCTTCACCGTCACGAACACCCTTTGGATATTGATCATCCCTTAAAAGTGATCTTTTGTACAATTTATTCCAAGGATAATATTCGATGGTCTGACTTCCGATCTTAAAGAACTTCTTCAGATACTGCTCCTTCGAATAGATAATTGCATTCTCATCTTCTCTTTTTTGAAGCAGCTCCGATTCATCTTTGAATCGAAGCAGATCACATACCGAAAGATCTGCCTGATTTTTCTCTAATTCATCCAGGAGTCTTTCAAACATTCTTTCATGGATCAGATCATCTGAATCAACAAAACCCACATAGTCTCCTCTGCAGGCTGTGATTCCGGTATTTCTAGCCATAGAAACGCCGGCATTTTCCTGGTGAATCACCCTGATTCTCTTATCTTTTCCGGTATATTCCTCACAGATAGATCCGGATCGGTCTGTAGATCCATCATCTACCAAAAGAATTTCCAGATTCCGGTAGCTCTGCTTCAGTACAGAATCAAGACAGTCCGACAAATATTTTTCTACATTATAAACAGGAATGATCACTGAAATTAAAGGCTTTGATTCATTTTCCATTTTTCTTTTCTCCCGGCGATAAAGCCTTTTACTTTATCACTTAAAAAAGCAAGCAGCATAGATCCCAGCATTCCTGCCAAAAAGTAGAGGTAGAGGATCCAGTTCGAATCAGTCCAGCGATACCAGGGATCATTTATAGCAAACTCTATATTAAAATTCCAAAATACAATACTTCCGGACAAAAGGACAAGAATCAGATTCACCAGCCACATAAAAATGACATGATTTATCATGATTTCAAAAGTATGGTTGGAGATAAAATTGAGAATCCTGCTCTTTTCTGCTGCCGGAACAAGCAACTGGGAGATCTTCAGCCAAAAAAAGATCCCCAAAAGGCCTACCAAAAGAAGATAGACTCCGGCGAAGTTTTCCTTTCCGCTCATGCCGTCTCCGTTCCAGATCAATTTGTTAAATCCAAAGGTTGCTCCCCTGAAATTCTGACCTAAGAAAGCCATAATCAGAAAGCAGGCTGCGCAAAGGATCATGCCGGAGCATTTTTTGAAACCTTCCTCCATATGTGCTCTGAAAAGGATGGCAAACTGATAAAACCACATCAAAATCATTGTGCGGTAGCCATTTACAAAGTTCTGATTTATAGGATGAAGGCTGACAAAATTTGTTGTATAGATTGACAAAACAGTCAATATCGCCAAGAAAGCCCAGTCATTCCAAATCTTCGCAAGAGCTTTTCGGATCACAAAATAAACAATCTGTACACAAAAAAGCGCACAGACAAACCAGGAGGGATTGTTGAAAGCCCAGCACTCTCCACTGATCCAGGGACCGAGAAAAAGACTTTTTAAATTAACATCCCAGCCAATCTTAATACCGAAAGCCAGATTCAGAAAAAGCACAAAAGCTGCATATAAAAACCACCATATATAATAAGGTAAGAGCAGTTTTTTAAACTTTCCTTTTGTAAAATCAAGGAGTTTCATCTCCTCCTTATAGACAAAAAAATAGCCGGAATTAAAAATAAAAGCGGGTATGATAAACATATTGTAAGGCAAATAGTTCTTCACAAAACCCAAAGATGACCATGCATGCGCATCGACAATGCACATAATATTGATCGCGGCATAGATCATCATCATTTTATTGCTTTTACTTTTCATTCCGTATTTTCCTTCCACACTTTGTGATTCAAAATGATCTGCGCAGTCACAAACCAAAATGCATTATACCAGAGATGAAGAATCAAATCATCGATCATCATATGTACCGCAATTGATACCAGAAGCAGAACCAGAACATATCTTCTGTAGTAACAGCATACCGCAACCGTGAGCGTCAGAAGTACCATCATCAAAAGGAAAAAGAGAATTCCATACTGTTGAAGTACCTGCAAATAGGAGCAGTCCACATAAAGATAATCGCCTGTCATCTTCTCTCCCGTGGTATCCAGGCCATTGCCAACCCAGGCAATTGATTGTCCCAGCATGGATATTCCGTACTGGGCAAAAGACTCATGACCATAATAAAGTCTTCCTGTCAGGATGTCATTCAGTTTATTCATCCATGCAGAAGAAGGATTATAGGCAATCTGCATCCAAAGACTTCCGATACAACAGATAATAAAGGACATGGAAGTCAAAAGATAGGCAGCTCCTTTTACCGGATTAAAGCGGTAGCTTCTGGTCTTTGCAAGATATGTCATAATCTTTAGTATCATTCCAAGCAAAATAACTGCCGCAGTCATCAGGAAAGATAACCTGGAATTGGTTTTGAGATAAACCCAATAACTAATCATAAAAAAGAGGATCAATTCGAACAGTCTGATCTTTTCTTTTTTTAAATAAATCTCCAAAGAAATGATATTGGTCAAATATGCTGCCGGATACAGGGCATAATAAAAGCCAATAAATTCTCTTTCCCTGTCGCTGCCCGGATCCATAATATAATTTGTGATCAATCCCATTTGAGAGCTCGCAATAATCAAAAGGAGCATAAAGGACGAAACAATGACCGTGACCCTTGCAATTCTTTCAAAGGATACATCCCTTCCGCAAAAAAGATAGGCAAGGAAAAAAGCCTTCGTAAAGGATGCATCCTTATGAATGATCAGGGATATTGCAGCAATCAAAAAAACTGCCATTATCAGCAAAGGGTTAAACTGTCGGTCTGCATACTCCTTTGCAAACAATAGGAACAGGCAGACCAGTAAAACAAGCTTATACTCTCTCTCTGTTATATTCTGACCCAAAAAGGATGTTCTGCTGATCATGAGAATCAAATAAATGCAGTATGAGACAAAAAAGGGAAGTTCATATTGTATACATTTTTCATCCCATCTAGTTATCGTCATCATTATTTTATCAATACCACTCCGAGTTTTTTCACTGCCGCATTCTCAAGCTGACTATATGCATCCTCCAGATCCTTGATCCTTGTCTTTCCATAACTTGCCGTCAGAAGCAAAGCATCATAATCCTTCAGTAAATACAGAACCTCAGAACTTTCTTTCAGATCCTCGCCTGTCTCAACCTTCAGATCAAGCTCTTTTTCTGAAAAAGTCTGATTCAGCAGATCACAAAGTTCGCCACTCTTCACCTTGCCATCTACATCAACCAAAAGAAGTTTCTTTAAACCATCTTCTGCTGCCAGCTTATAAGCCAATCCCCTGGCATCGGAAAGATTCTTTTTGGTGAGCGTCTTTCCAAATTTGTGGAAGCCGACATATTCCAGATCAGATTCATTTCGAACACAGTCGATTATGATAAAGGCAAGAAGCAAAAGAATTGCCATAAAGATAAAGCCGCCTGCAAAACCAACGATTCCGTATTTTACAAGCTTACCCTTGGAAATGTGCGTCTCACTTACTGCTGCTGCCTTGCTTCCCTCCGGAAGACTCGCTTTGTTTACAATGCGGACTTCGTCCACATTCATATAATTCTTTAATACAGGAATATATTTTTCGATTACTGCTTCACAAATTTCCTGCGCTCTGTTCGGATCTACATCCGTAACCGCAATATTCATCACATGCGATCCCTGGAAATTACGATTGATCATCCAGCTCAGTTTTTCTGCTGTAATACCGGAAAGATCCTCTTCATCCTTCAGATTGAGTTCATCGATAATCTCATTCAGATACTGGGTGTCCCAGATCAGCATACAGGCATCCTTCTGCAAATTGGAACTTACCTTTTCGTAGTCTGTTCCATTGGCAGCATCTGTTTCCTCATGATTGAAGTCCACATAGAGTCTCGCATAAGAAGTATAGGTTCCTGCCGGAGCATCCGCATCTGTATAAGTATTGGATCCGCTGCTGGACAAGCCGTAATATGCTTCCCTGTTCTGGGTAACAATTGCATCAATCGTCGCCTTATCCTCAGATGTTTGATTTTTCTGCTTCTTATAGCTATAAGCAGACATACCTGCCGCAAAAACGCAGCAAACAATCAAAATAATCAGTGCATGCTCCCAAAGGCTCTGAAAGTATTGTCTAAGATCAATGACTCTTTCTTTCTTTTGCATGTTTCCATCCTCTAAAAAAAGCTGCTGTATATGATACACAGCAGCTTATCTTTCCTTGTGCTATTAATTATACTCTTGAAAGATACTCTCCGGTTCTTGTATCGATCTTAATCTTATCTCCCTGGTTAACAAAGAGCGGAACCATAACCTGTGCACCTGTTTCAACGATGGCAGGCTTTGTTGCACCTGTTGCTGTATCTCCCTTTACACCCGGCTCTGTCTCTGTGATCTCGAGCTCAACAAACAGGGGAGCCTCAACAGAGAATACATTTCCGTTATGAGAGCAAATCTTGCACTCCTCATTTTCTTTTACAAACTTGAGCGCATCGCCGATCTGATCCTGATTGAGACCGATCTGCTCATATGTCTCATTATCCATGAAGTAATAGAGATCTCCGTCATTGTAGAGATACTGCATATTCTTGCGATCAATGATTGCCTGCGGGAACTTCTCTGTCGGTCTGAAGGATTTCTCGATCACACCGCCACTCACGATGTTCTTCAGCTTTGTACGAACGAAAGCTGCTCCCTTTCCCGGCTTTACATGCTGAAATTCAATGATCTGGAAAATACCACTCTCATACTCGATGGTAATGCCATTTTTAAAATCACCTGCTGATATCATAAATTAAACCTCCTGCTGTTTATAAGCATACTATTGTATTATATTAATATAATTTTCTCTTTCTTGCAAGTAATAGCTACTATAAAAACAATTATATGCATCCGCTTTACTTTACAATACCCTTTACCACACGATAGCTCTTCCCATTGTATTTTACCGTTCCGGTGAAATTCCAGTTGATTCTGCCTTTTTCTACGTAATACCAGCTTCCCTTTCCATTCACCTGGGCCAAGGTACTGTAGTTCCAGTTAATTGCTCCCTTATACACATAATACCAAGTACCCTTGTAGCAGATCAGATTAGAATAACTCCAGTCAATCTTACCGCCTTTCACGTAATACCAACCGCCATTATAGTATACAAGATTATTGTAATTCCAATTCAGAACGCCCTTTTCAATGTAATACCAGCTTCCGTAATACTGGAAGAGGCCTGTATAATTCCAATTGATCTGACCATTCTGCACATAATACCAGCTTCCCTTTCCGTTTACCTGGGACAGGGTCGTATATGTCCAGTCGATCTTTCCGTTATGAACATAGTACCAGCTGCCATTATACTTCACCAGATTATTGTAATTCCAATTCAGAACGCCCTTTTCAATGTAATACCAGCTTCCGTAATACTGGAAGAGGCCTGTATAATTCCAATTGATCTGACCATTCTGCACATAATACCAGCTGCCCTTTCCGTTTACCTGGGACAGGGTCGTGTATGTCCAGTCGATCTTTCCATTATGAACATAGTACCAACCGCCATTATACTTCACCAGATTAGAATAAGACCAATCGATTTTTCCTTCTTTTACATAATACCAGCCGCCATTGTAGAGCAGAAGGTTTGAGAAGGAGTTATCTACAAGTCCCTTTGACAGATAATACCAACTCTTGCTTACCGGATCCTGATAAAGGCCACTCTTCGAACTATCCAGCTTACCATTTGTAAAATAAGCATACTGATTTATCTGATAAAGAGAGATGCCATTCTTATTTTTTGGAACAATAGCAAATTCTATCTCTGCAGTTCCACTATAGTCACCCTTGCCTCTGATCAGGATTTTGGCGGTTCCGATCTCACTATTGTTTGTATAGCTGAGGCTGTAATCCTTATCCTTTGTGAGGACTTCACCCTTATAACGAAGCTGCGGTTCCGGACAAATAGCCTTGCCCTGATAGACCTGCTCTTTGATCGCAGAAATCTCTGCGTCTTCAATATCCTGTTCTTGTTGGATAATGGAATTATCTCCGGTATTCGTATTCAGATTTCCGGAGCTGATATTGTTGGTATAAGCCTTGATTCTGAAATTACCATACCCCATATCACTTAGACTAGCTAGATCATACCAGGTACTTCCATTCTTATAGAGGCTCTGCCCCTCTTGGATCGCCGTCGTACTGGTCATGGTATAGCCATTGTTTGATATGGAACAGCTTCTCTCGAATCGAAGTAAGGCATTACCGCTGCTCTTACTTAAGGTTACAACTACTGCAAATTTCTCTCCTGCTCTGAGTGAAATAGCCTGATCAAGTGGAATCCGCGTTAAACCGGCAAGCGCTGTTGTGCCCTTGACGCTGCTGACCAACTCTCCACTGGTCGGATCGGATTCATCCGTCGGATTCAGATAAATTTCAACACAATAATCCGTCTGTGCAGAGGACAAGTCGATCGATACTGCATCCAGCTCTTCTTTGTCACTTGCGGATGCCGTAAAAACATTTGCTGCTACAATTGTACTTCCCACATAAGAGCTGGACTGCGGACCGCCATCATACTGATAATTGTTATCGTAGGGCTTGTTGCCAAAGTCTGCTACATAAGCCGCTCCGGACAGGCTTTGGTCATAGTAGGAAACCCAGAAGTAACCATAATACTGGGCATATTCACCGCTTTCATTTGTACCGCCCCAGGAATTTCTGACCAGCCAGGCACCATCCCCTTCCGGTGTCTGTGAGAAATTGTCTTTGCTATAGCCGTTGTCATATCCAACAATAGCAACTGCATGGTTCGGTGTCACTGCATCCGGGCAATAATATCCGCCTGTCTTCCAATTGTAATTGTCGCTTGCCGAACTCGTTGCTACGTATAGCGGAACAAATACAGCTTTGCCACTTGCAATATAGCCCTTGACAAGATCCGGGTTTTCTTTCAGATTGACTTCCGAATAGGATAAGAGGTAAGCCGAATTTGAAGAATAATCCATATTCGATAAATTGCTGACAGAAGATGTATCTTCATAAGGATAAGAAGCTTCATCCTTTACACCTGCCCACTGCGCCAGAGTCTGCATTGCCCAGGATTCGGATCCGCCAAACTGCAGATAACCAAGTTCTGCATTCACCGAAATCGTATCATCCGAAATACCGTCCAATGGATCGTTTTTTGTATGATAGGTCTCATAAGCCAGTGCCATCTCACTATAATCAACATCAGATCCTGCCAGGCCGGATCTTACCATACCGATTTCAGCCATAGCCATTGTAGCAAAAGCCCAACAGGTATTGTAAGCGCCCTGATTACGAAGACTTGGATAACCTGCAATCCAGGCTGCTATCGACTCTTGCAGAAGTAAGGCGGCATCGCCGGAGGCATCTGCAAAAGGGGATCCTTCTCCAAGAGAAGAATTGCTTGCATCACCGGAAGCATCTCCGCTTTCCATAGCGGCTGTCTTACTTCCTGCTGCCAATCCTGTAGAAGAAAGAATGTCCTCCTCGTTTTCCACACTCTGAAAGGAGTCCTCATTCAATACCTCCTCAGCTCCCATCTCATTCAAAAGCTCTGACTCTGCAAATGACGAAACGGACGGCACCATATCCTCCATTTCGGAAGAAATATAACCGCCGTCCTCTGAGCTGTAAAGACCGTATTCTTCTACATTGTCCTCCAGATCACTATCAGGCTGCGTCTCTTCGGCAACCCCTTCCTGCTCTGAAAGCTGCCCTTTTTCCTTTGCCAAAACAAGGCTATCCGCAGCAAAGCATTCCACACATAAAGTTAAAACCAATAAAAAAGCAATAGACTTCTTTTTCATTTTTTTCATAAAACTTCCCTCTTGTTTTATTTTTTCGTTTTTCACATCCACATTATATAAAAATAAACCCTTAAATAAAAGAAATATTTAAGAGTTTATTCTAAAATCGTTATTTTATTTATTGTTGTCTGCCAATTCGTTCCATTTTCAATTAATTTTCACCACGTATCTTTTGGATCTCCGCTTCTGCATAAGCCTGGTATTCTGCCGCCTCGGCATTCCATTCTTCTACATATTCCCCGGAATCTGTCCTGTGATCCGTCAGCTCATAATGCTCTTCCAGATAACTTTCCAGATAAGCCGTTATCTTCTGGGCTCCGGAAATATTCACATGATCTCCTCCATCAAGGCTCTCCCTGCTCCAGTCCAGTCCAATCTCCTCTGTCAAAAGATTAAAATCAATATAGGGAATATTGTATTGATCTGCATAGCTTTGCATCCAGTTATGCTTTGACATGGTATAGTTCGTCGGAGAAGGTACCGAATAAAAGATCAAGGAAATACCTTCCTTCTCACATTTTTTGCGAATGAGATTCAAATAAAACTGATTGAGCGTACCAACCTCAACCGGAGCATCGTTACTTTCCATATAATTGCTATCTCCGGTATAAGGAACAATATCCGGCCGGATTGCAAAACCGTTATACATAGCTGTCTGTGAATATTCCAGTCCGGTCAGGTCCTTCCACTCGTTATGAAAACGGAAAAGATGAAGCCTCTGATTCATAAAAGTCGTAAAGGCCGTGTTTAAAGTTGCGCCTCCCTGAAAAACCGCATTCGTTTCTATAATAAGTACCTTAGGCTGCTGTCTCTCTAAGGTAACCTCCAGCATGCTGTATTCATCAATCGGTGTCTGTCCGATCTGACTGGCATTAAAGACGGTATAGCCCTTATCATTCCACATCTGCATAGGAGAAAGAGAGGAAAAGCCTTCGCTGTCTCCCAAAGAGAGGATATCGATGGTATTTTCTCTCTCATTGCGGAGCTGAGCCTCCACACCATTTCTATTCAGAACCTTATCATTCCGATCCTTCATCGCCCGATAGAGAAGATAATTCCCACTTCCCAGGATCAAAAGCGCCAGAAGAATAAAAAATAAAATTTTCTTTATATTTTCCATAGTCTAAAAACCTGCATAGATCAAATCTACCACCTGATAGCCTGCTCCATATGCGCCAAAAACAATCACTGAAAAAATCAGGACATAGTAAGCAAGCCATCTTACCGGCCTTTTCTGCTTCATGATCCAGGCGATTGGATTCACGCCCTTTTCCTTTACTGCATCAACTGCAAAAACAATGATACAGCCAACGATGACTACAATCTGATCCAAAAGATCATTTGTCATTGCCTCTGAGAATACGCCATTTCGAAACTGTTCAAAGAAGGGATCGGTAAAGATACTGCGAACCATACGCAGACCTGCCGAAACCGTTTCTGCCCGGAAGAACATCTCACCCGTCACAATGATCACCCAGGTTTTTACCATACGAAGGGCATTCCACCATTTGGCATCCTTTGCGATATGAAAGGTATTGCGGAAGGCTGTTACCGCCGGTTCGATGGCGATTTCCAGGAAGAGAAGTACAAAATAGTACATTCCGTAAAAGATATAGTTCATCTTCGGACCATGCCAGAGGCCATTGCAAAGCCATACCGGGAAGAGCGCCATCGCGGAAACACCCAGCTTGGCAATATATTTACCGAATTTTTTACGGGCAAATTTATTCCATTTCTTAACCGTTTTGGAAATTGTTACCGGATAAAAAATATAGTTTTTGAACCATACGCCAAGTGTAATATGCCATCTGCGCCAAAATTCTGCCGCATCCTTGGCAAAAAAGGGCTGCCTGAAATTCTCCGGCAGGCGGATTCCGAACATCAAAGCTGAACCGATCACCATATCGATTACACCGGAAAATTCCATATAAAGCTGAAGGGTGTAAGCGATTGCCGCAAAAACATAGACGCCGCCGGTATAAAGGGTAAAACCGTCATAAATTGCTGTTGAAACCAGGGAAAGCCTGTCTGCAATAATAATTTTCTTGCCAAGACCCCAGATCAGGCGAAGAATGCCTTCCAAAAGAAGATCTTCCTGAATTCCCTTTCCCTCGACCAGCTGATCAGCCGTATCCTGAAATCTGGCAATCGGTCCTTCCATGGTCTGCGGGAAAAAGCTCAGAAAAAGAGCAATCTTTACAAAACTTTTCTCTGCTTCCACTCTGCCCCAATGCACTTCCAGAAGATAACCGATCGCTTCCAAAGTATAATAAGAAATACCGATCGGAACAAGGATTGCTATCTGCGGCATAGAGCGATGCATGATCCCGCTTATGATCTGCATGGAAAAATTAAAATACTTCAGGCAGAAAAGAACCGCCAGCAAAGCAAGAATGCTGATCCGGATCGCATGCCCTGACATAGGGCTTTTCTTTGCCCGGCAGCTGCCGATCCAGAGTCCCGCATAATAAACAAAGACCGTCTCCGCCAAAAGGTAAAGAACCAGCTGCTTACTTAAAACAATAAAAAAGAGATAACTGAAAATCAGAAGTACATATTTTCTGTACTTCTGACTTGCAATCTGATATGAAATTAAGGCAATCGGCAGAAAAATAAAGAAATAAACCGCCGCGCTGTATCCACTCATCATTTATTTATTCATCCATATGTCTCTTGATCATTGCTACAATGGCATCAAGTGAATTGAAATTGTCATTTACCATATCAGAAGGATCAATCTCAATATCAAAGGTATCCTCCATATCACCGATCAGACCGATCATACCAAAGGAATCTACCTTACGCTCATCGATCAGTTTATCCTCGTGCTCATAATCTACACTATCATCCAGTTCCTGTAAAATCTCAAGTACCTTTTCTCTGACATCCATGTCTTTTTCTCCTTCATCCTATGTGTACTGCATTGATAAATCAAAAATGTGCAAAGCACTTTCTCACATCAAGCGCGATCGATTGCAACAATCTGCATCTTCGCGCGAATGCACATGATTAGTAGCTAGTAGCTTTTTTGTCGAACAGAAATAAATCTTCCTATTCTACACAAAATCGGCATTGGTATTGTATCACAGATTTTTCTCTCTGTCTCCCGTATTCACCGGCCATAATTCTGTTCTTTCCCGAAGAACTTCGAATCCCTTCTCCTCACTGTAGGCGATTGCCGCCGGAAGCTCATGGCTCAGGAGCAGTGCCAGCCCTTCATTAATTGAATAGGCTCCTGTGAATTCAAAGGCGTAAACATCTCCGGCCTGAGGCTCAGCCATCGGATATTGATTACAAATGATATCATTTGTCGTACAAAGGCTGCCACAGATTACCCAGTCTTCTTCCTCTTCGCTTCTGTTTTCCTCCTGAGCAGGAAAAATCTGCATAGGCGGGATATACATACCTCTGAGCTGTCCGTCATAATTCAGCTGATGAATGCCTCCGTCTACAAGGCAGTAATTTCTGCCATTGCTTCTCTTCACATCACGGACTCTGGTCATATAATAGCCACAGGAGGCTGCAATTGCTCTTCCCATTTCCAGGGTAATCTTTCCGGAAAAGCCGCAATCTCCGATCATTTCCTTCAGCTCCCGCATATTATCGGCAACCATATGGCTTCTCTCTTCCGAGAAATAATCCACCTTGCTGCCGGATCCGTATTCCAGTTCTTCCAGGATGATGCCTTCCTCCTGCATTTCCTGATAAAAGGCCTGCAGCATTTCCAGCTCGCCTCTCTGAATTTTGGCCTTTCTCTTCTGGGTTCCGGTAAAATAGTGAATGCCGGGAATTTCCAGGAAAAGATAGCTTTCCTTCTGCCGAAGAATTTCCTTTACCTCTTCCGGATCCATACCGAACTGAGACTTGGCTGCCATTCTCGGATAAACCTTCAGCTTCACCTGATATTCCTCAGACCACTGCTGCAGCATCTTAAACTGTTTCATGGATTCTGCCGTATAAGCACAGCTGCCGCCATAATATTTTAAGATTTCCTGCAGGTCCTGCGGCAGTTTAACAACGCCGCTGATCAGAAGCTTCTCCGGCGCAATCCCCATATGCTGGCAGATCTTAAATTCTCCATAAGAGCAAACCTCGATCCTATCAATATGCTTCTCTAATGCTTTAATCAAGAAAGGATTTGCCTTCATGGCAAAGCAAAGTTTTGCATCCTCCCCTAAGATTTGTTTTATTTCTGATACGTTTCTTACCGCCTCATCATAATCATAAAGATAATAAGGCGTCGGATAGTCTTTGATGCTTTTCTTCAGTATTTCCTGATTCATTAGAGATTCTCCATCTTTTCCTTTAATTTATTCCTGTCAATCTTACCGTTTTTATTTAATTCAAAGCTTTCCTGCTGAATCATCTTGTTCGGAACCATATATGTCGGAATCATTTTCTTCAGCTCGGTTTTAATCTCTGCAGAGCTAAGCTCTCCGGTATAAAAGGCAACCATACGATTCTTCTTCTGGTCAAAGAGACAGCAGCCTCTTGTAATACCGGGCACGCGAAGCATGGCATTTTCAATTTCTCCAAGCTCAATTCTGTGTCCCATATGCTTGATCTGGGAATCCGCTCTTCCATGGAAATGAAGAATTCCCTCTTCGTCAAAACGACCCAAATCTCCTGTATGATAGAATCTTCTCTCTTCTCCGTCAAGTTCCATGCTGCCAAAAGCTTCCTGGGTTTTATCAGGATCGTTATAGTAACCGTCTGAAAGAGATTCTCCCGCAACACAAATCTCGCCCTGTTTTCCTGTCTCTTCTACAAGCTGTCCCTCATCCAGAAGGAAAACCTTTCTTCCTTCAAAAGGAATGCCGATCGGAATATCTTCCTCATCCGCATACTGCTTTTCAATTCTCTGGTAGGTACAGTTACAAGTAATTTCAGAAGGACCATAGAGATTTACAAAAGAAACCTCCGGAAGTGCATCCTGCCAGATACGAAGATGCTTGGGCGGCATGATCTCCCCGCTGAACATTACCATTCTGATATCCTTTGGAACCTTATAGCGGAAACCACGGAAGCCAGAAATCAGGCAAACTGCTGAAACTGCCCATACAAGAACCGTCACCTTTTTCTCTTCCAGATAATCCATCAAACGCTTAATCTGCGCAAAATAAGTTCTCGGAATCAGTACAAGCTCTGCTCCCGTCATGCAGGCTGAATAAATATCCTTTACCGATACATCAAAATCAAAGGGCGCCTGATTGCCGATCCGATCCTCTTCCGTAATACCAAAGGTCTGTGTGAAGTGTCCGATAAAATCAGCTGCCGCCTTATGGCTGACCATAACACCCTTAGGTGTTCCTGTTGAACCGGAGGTAAAAATACCATATAAAATATCGCTTTCCTTTACCTGGTCACGGATACTGCTCAGTACTTTCTCATCGATTGCTTCTGCCAAAAGTTCCTCAGCCGTAAGCTGCTTTCCCGAAAAAGCACATTCCTTCAGAATCTCGTGATTTTTTTCTGTATCATCTGCAATTACAGTTTTTGCTTCCAGTTTTCCGAAAATCTTGCTCATTCTTTCAGCCGGCTGATCCGGATCAACAAAGATATAAAATCCGCCAGCATAAAGAACTCCATAGAGCATTGCAACCGCCTGGCAGGATTTCTCCATCAGGATAACAACCGGCTCCTTCAGATCGATCTGCTTTGCCAAAGCACTTCCTGCTCTTCTTGCCTTCTCCTCCAGCTCTTTATAAGTATAACTTCCTTCCAGGTCTGTAACCGCATTCCTTTCAGGAAAAGCTTCTGTTGTTTTTTCAAGAATCTCTAAGATTGTTTTCATGATTTTTCCCTATCTTTAATAATGTAAATCATATATCCTTATTCTACTCAAATGCCCATCCAACTTCCGGATAAGCACATCTATCTTATCACAAACTGGGCGATTCACCTACAAGACTTTTCTAAAATAATCTTAAGATGCGATCCTTGCGAAGCGTTTTTCCTAAAAGGAATGAAGTTTCCTATTATAAAAGAATCCGTCCTGTTACATAAAGGATCCGCCCTGCCGAAGCAGGACGGATCCTTTTATAGAGAAAAGTCCAATTTTAATACAATTTTTCGAAATTCAGAATACCAAAGAGTTCTTCTTTTATTTGCTTATTTGTTCACCAAGCAAATATAGAAGTCTCTTATCCAAATACCGCAAGAAGGAATCCTGCAGCTACGGCTGAGCCGATTACTCCGGCTACATTCGGTCCCATAGCATGCATCAGCAGGAAGTTCTTGGGATTATATTTCTGACCAACAGTCTGTGATACTCTGGCCGCCATTGGTACAGCAGATACACCGGCTGAACCGATCAAAGGATTCACCTTGCCTCCGGTAACAATGTAAAGAAGCTTGCCAAAGAGAAGTCCTCCCATTGTTGAGAAGCAAAAAGCTGTCAATCCAAGAACAATAATTGCGATTGTCTGGAAGGTCAGGAAATTTGCCGCAACTGTTGTTGCACCAACACTGATGCCCAGGAAAATTGTAACAATATTCATTAAGGCATTCTGTGCCGTATCCGACAATCTATCTGTCACTCCGCACTCACGGAAAAGATTGCCAAGCATAAGGCATCCGATCAGGGGTGCTGTACTCGGAAGCAGGAGGATAACAAAGATAGATACCACGATCGGAAAAACGATCTTTTCTGTTTTGGATACCACTCTTGCCTGCTTCATTTCTGTCTGGCGCTCTTTTTCGGTTGTCAAAAGCTTCATCAGAGGCGGCTGAATCAAAGGAATCAAAGCCATATAGGAATAGGCTGCAATTGCAATCGGCCCCAGCAGCTCCGGTGCCAGCTTTGATGTCAGGAAAATAGCTGTCGGTCCGTCTGCACCGCCGATAATACCAATGGATGCAGCGGCATTTCCCTTAAAACCAAGCATGATGGCAAGAATAAATGCCATATAAACGCCCAACTGAGCTGCAGATCCCAGAATCAAAGAGATCGGAGAAGAAAGAAGGGGACCGAAATCTGTCATTGCCCCGATTCCCAGGAAGATCAGCGATGGATAAAGTCCTGATTTTACGCCCATATAGAGAATATCCAAAAATCCTCCATCGTGCATAATGGTTCCGTAGCCGATATCCCCCTGGATGAACATATCCCAAAGCTCCGGATGATAAAGATCTGAACCCGGAAGATTTGTAAGCAGCATGCCAAAAGCAATGCCGATCAAAAGCAGAGGCTCAAACTGTTTTACAATACCCAGATACAAAAGTACACATGCAACTCCGATCATAATCAGAGATTTCCAGCCTCCTTCTGCAAAGAAAGCTGCAAAACCGGAGCTTGTAAAAAGCGTACTTACCTTTTCCATTACAAGTACCATAAATACGCCTCCTTAACTAATTACAAACAGAGGATCGTCGGTATCAACCGTACTTCCCTTTGAAACCACGATCTGTGCAACTACACCATCCTGCGGTGCTACAATTTCATTTTCCATTTTCATTGCTTCGAGAATGATGATTACATCTCCTGCCTTAACAGAAGCCCCCTGCGCAACCTTCACATCAATGATATTACCCGGAAGAGGTGCTGTTACTGTCTCTCCTGCTGCCAGAGCTGCTGGTGCTGCCGGCGCAGGTGCAACCGGTGCAACCGCTACAGGTGCTGCCGGTGCAACCGCAGGCGCTACGGGCGCTGCTGCTACCGGTGCAAAGCTCTCATATTCATCGATCAGCATTGCCTCTCCGTTTTCTACTTCTACCTCATAGGTTTTATTATTTAATGTAACAATATACTTACTCATCTTCCTTAACCTCCCTGATCGATTTGAATCGAAGCTCATTGATTGGTTTTCCAATTGTATCCGCTACAATTGCCATAATCATGGCTGCATCTCTGTCTGATACATCAATCAATGTCAGTTCTCCTCCTGTTCCAGGAGCTTTTGCTATCTCCGGCTTTGCTATTTCTGCTTTTTCTGCCGTCAGGCTTTCTGTTTTTGCAGCCTCCGGAAGAGCCTTTTCTTTTGCAGCGGTTTTACCAATTACTGCTGCCATGATCTTAATTACCAGGATCAGAAGAAGCAACATCAGGAAGACCATAAGATAACCGATTACTGCATAAATCAGGCCTTCACCAAGTGAAATATCTGAATGAAACAGCTCAAATAAATTATCCATTCATTGCCTCCTTTAATCCGCACATTTGATCGTGTACTTCACAACCTTTTCTTCTTCCTCTTTACGTTTCTTGAAGAAAGCTTCTGCCTGCTGTGGGAATGCAATATAGGAAAGCACATCCTCTTCTGATCTGGCAAGATCTCCGATTGCTTCTTTTCCTTTTTCCAGTCCCGGTGCTAAAGTATCTGCAAAACGTCCCTCGATCGGCTTCTCCTCTCCAAGGATTTTCTTTCTGACCTCTTCATTGACCGGTCCGGGTGCCTTGCCATACTCACCACGAAGATAAGCTTTGATCTCATTGGATACACCCTTATAGCGTTCTCCCATCAGAACATTGGTAACTGCCTGATTGCCAACCATCTGGGAAAGAGGTGTTACCAGTGGCGGATATCCCATGTCCTCACGTACCTTCGGAATCTCTACCAAGGCTTCTTCCATTCTGTCAAGCGCATGCATATCTTCAAGATTTGCCATCATATTTGAAAGCATTCCGCCCGGGACCTTATAATTCAGGGCATCTGTTTCCGTAACAAGGGCCTTTGCCTTTAAGGTGCCTGCTGCGAGATATTCATCACGAATCGGTTTAAAGAAATCATTTACTTCCTTGATCACATCCTTATCCAGGCTTGTCTCATAGCCCAGGCCCGTGAATGCTTCTCTCAAGGTTTCTGTTGCCGGCTGTGAGGTTCCTCCTGAAAAACTGGATGTTGCAGAATCAATGATATCCGCACCTGCCTCAAGAGCTTTTGTAACAGTCATATATGCCATGCCGGTTGTGCAATGGGTATGCAGGATCAGAGGCATATCCGGAAGAGCATCCTTAATTGCGCTCACCAGATCATAGGCCTCAACCGGGGTCATAACACCAGCCATATCCTTAATACAAATGGACTCGCAGCCCATCTTCTTCATTTCTTTTACAAGCTCTACATAGTTCTCAAGCGTATGAACCGGAGAAGTTGTATAACTGATCGCACCGGATGCAATTGCGCCTGCCTTAATTGTTTCATCAACAGCCACCTGAATATTTCTCATATCATTCAGGGCATCGAAAATTCGGATAATATCAATACCGTTTTCTACAGACTTACGTACAAAAGCACGAACTACATCATCGGGATAATGCTTATAACCAAGCAGATTCTGTCCCCTAAGCAACATCTGCAACTTTGTATTCGGCATTTTGGCACGAATCTTACGAAGTCTCTCCCAGGGATCCTCATTTAAATAACGAAGACATGTATCAAAGGTTGCGCCTCCCCAGCACTCTACGGAATAATATCCAGCCTTATCCATTGTCTCAAGAATCGGCTCAAACTTGTCATACGGAAGCCTTGTCGCCATCAGGGACTGATTGGCATCACGCAGTACGGTTTCTGTAAATTGTACTACTTTCACTATTTTTTCCCCTCTCTTTTTCATTCGTGTTTTCATCTGGAACTCTTCGCTGCAAACTTTCTTTAGCAGCGAAAAGTAAGAGCTAAACTATTTGTTAAAATTATAACATATTTATTTACTCTGACAAGCTCTTTTTCCAGTATTAACCACAATTTTACGTGAAAAATAAGTCTTTTTCCAGTAAATATGACTATTTTTCAACTCTTGTCTAAATCAATTATAAAATCGCCACCTTATAAAAACAAATTGTTAGAAAGTATATTTGCATTAAAAAAAATTATGGTACCGAAATATTTCCAAGCAATTTATGCACTATGCTAAAAATATACCTGCAAAGATTTTTATACAAAAAGGCCGGTCCAAAAGAGCAGCACGCTAAAAAGCTGACTCTCTTTGACCGGTGCAAAAATTCTTCTTTCAATATTCTATTTTATATCCCAGAGCGAAGCGATGGGATGTACAAGGCGCCCAACGTTCTGAAAGAACGCTTTATTATTTGAAACAACTGCCCTTTTCTTCAATCTCGGCAATCATGTCAATTCTCTTCTGATGGCGTCCGCCTTCAAATTCTGTATTCAGCCAGGCATCCACAATCTCCTTTGCCACTTCACCGCCGACAATACGGGCTCCGAAGGCAATGATATTAGCATTATTGTGCTGCTTGGTCAGTCTGGCGCTGGTCGGCTCAGAGCAAACCGCTGCCCGGATTCCCTTTACCTTATTGGCAGCCATAGAGATTCCGATACCGGTTCCGCAAATCAGAATACCTCCATCTGCCTCGCCTGCTGCAACACATTTGGCAACCTTTTCTCCATATTCTGCATAATTGCAGCTTTCATGAGAATCTGTACCAAAGTTGATTACCTCAATTCCCTTTTCGACAAGATACTCTGTAATTTCATTTTTCAGTTCTACTGCGGCATGATCATTTCCAATTGCCAGTTTCATTTTGCTCCTCCATTTCTTCTTTTACAAATTCCTTTGTACTTTCTTCCCTCTCTTCCAGCCGGATTGCTTCCTCCTCCGGAACAAGGATTTTGATTCCATGATGTATATTCTCCAGGATGACCTCCCGGTGCTCCCCTCCGTTTTCCCCATCAATTGTCCAGGGGATTGCTTCCTCCGAACAGATCCGGATGCGATCTGTCTGCAGGCGGTAAATCCTTCTTGTAGAAGTCTCATTCTGCTGGGCAAGATCAATCAGCATCTGGGTCAGCTCGGATGGATTATTCGGATTCATGACTAAGGTAACCTCAAAAACGCCGTCGCTTAGAGAAATCCTTTCACTTTCCAACTTGATCAAACCGCCCACGGAATGCGAATTTGTGATCATTCCATATAGAAACTCCCCTTCAATCCGCTCTTTTCCGAATTCGATCTGCAGATGCATAGGCTTGATCTTTGGTATGCTTTGCAGTGCTCTCATAATATAGGCAGAATGGCCAAAGGTATTCTTCAGATTCTGCGGCGTATCATAAGAAACCTCCGTAAAGGCTCCGAAAGCTGCGACATAAACAAAATTCCGCAAGAAATCTCTGCCTTCCTTTCCATCCCCCGGTGCAAGAAAGGCACCCACATCACAACGAAATTCCTTGCCTTCCATACAAGCTGTAAGCGCTCTATGGCAATCCGAAGGAATCGCCAGAGATCTGGCAAAATCATTGGTTGAGCCGGCCGGCAGATACAAAATCGGAAGCGAAAGCTTTCCTTTCATTAAGCCGGAAACCGCCTCATTCAATGTGCCGTCTCCTCCGCTGATCGCGATCAGATCGTAATTCATCCCTTCTTTTGCCAGAAGTCTGGTTGCATCCCTTTCTCCCTGGGTTGTATGCACCCTTACCTCATATCCATACTTGATAAAGCTGTCAATGATCGAAAGTGCATTATGATTCATCTGACCTTTTCCGGATCTCATATTTATGATAAAAAGCAGTTTTTTCATCTTCTTTTCACCTCCGAAAGGCTACAAAAAGCGCTTTGCATTTCCTCAAACTCACACGATATCCGCTAAGCATTTATTTACTCAGACTTCAATCTCGATTAATTCCTTTGGTGAATGCGCCAGATTTTCACATCCGTTTTCTGTAACAATTACCATGTCCTCAATTCTGACACCGCCAAAGCCTTCGATGTAGATTCCCGGTTCCACTGTTTCAATCATGCCTGCCCTCAGAACCGTTTTCTCACTGGGGGAAAGATTCGGACTCTCATGAATATAGAGACCAACGCTATGTCCCAGGCTATGTCCAAAACATTCTCCATATCCTGCCTCAGTAATTACCTTTCTGGCTGCTTCATCTACCCAGGAACCTAAGAGTCCTGCCTTCACGGTTTTCAAGCCGGTAAGCTGAGCCTCCAGTACTGTATGATAAACCTTCTTCTGTTCTTCGCTCGCCTTTCCCAGCACAACTGTACGGGTCATATCTGAACAATAGCCCTGATAAAGGCAGCCAAAATCCATGGTGATAAAATCACCCTCCTCCAGCTTTTTGCTGCAGGGTCTGTGATGAGGCTTCGCACTATTTAAACCAGAAGCAACAATCGTATCAAAGCTGAAGCCCTCTGCGCCATTCTTTTTCATGGCATATTCGATTTCTGCCGCCAGCTCCAATTCTGTCATGCCAGGCTTAATTTTAGGAAGAATCGCCGAAAAAGCCTTGTCTCCAATTGACTCTGCAATCCTAAGCTTTTCCAGTTCTTCTTCACTTTTCACCTGTCTTAACTGCTCAAGCGCTTTTCCCAAAGGCTTCCATTCCAGAGAGGGAAAAAGCTTTTGATATTGAGAAAGCTCGCTGACCACCATGTGCTGATCTTCAAAGCCGATTTTCTTATGTCCCTTATCCAGGGTAAGACTTCTGACCCAGCGCATAAGTGGCTTTCCAGCTCCATATTCGCATACCTCAAAGCCCTTCGGGCCTGCAAATTCTTTGGCAGCGATCGTATATCTGCTGTCTGTTATAAGATGCTTGCTTTCCCGGTCGATCAGCAGAAGACCTTCTCCTGCAAAACCGCTCAGGTAATGAAAATTGTATTCGTCTGTTACCAGAATGGCATCCAGCTCATTTTTTTCTAAAATCTCCTCCACTGACATATGCTTCTTCTCCTTTTATCTCTGTTCTCTCTTCTTCGCACGTCGTTTCATTCCATTCCAGCCAAGAAGAAGAGCCATCCGATAACTTACCATGATCAAAGCCTCCGGAATTCTTTTCAGAACAACCTGAAAGGCTTCCTTCCGATAAAGCTTTTTAACCATAATGCAGGGAACTCCCGTCCTGTTTGCTCCCCACATATCGGTTAGAATCTGGTCGCCGATCATGATCGTATTCGACCTGTCGGTTCCCATGATCTGCATTGCCTTAATATAGCCGGTACGCCAAGGCTTTCCTGCCTCGCACACGGTATAAGCTCCTATTTTTTCATTAAAACGGTCCACTCTCGGATGCTTATTATTGGACAAAAGACAAATCTTGAAGCCCATATTCCGCACCTCCTGCAGAAGGCTTATCGCCCTCTCATCCGCCGGTGCGTCATGTGCAACAAGGGTATTATCAATATCATAGATAATACCCCTGAAACCTTCTTTATATAATTTTTGATAGTCTATTTCATAAGATGAAGCTGTCAGCTCATCCGGAAAAAGATTGGTCCATTTCATCATAATATTCTTCCAAAAGATTATTTATCCAGAAGGGATTTCAGCTCTTCCATAAAGGTATTTACATCCTTGAACTCACGATAGACCGATGCAAATCTTACATAGGCAACCTGATCCATGCCCCTGATGTGTTTCATAACAATCTCACCGATCTTTGAGCTTGGAACTTCCTTCGCATCAAGGCTGAAAACATCGGTTTCTACATCATCCACCAGCTGGTTGATCTGCTTTGCGCTGATCGGTCTCTTATGGCAGGCCAGAAGAACACCGGCTTCTATCTTGGAACGGTCAAACTGTTCTCTGTTATTATCCTTCTTAATGACAATGAGGGGAATCGTTTCCACCTTCTCATAGGTCGTAAATCTTTTATTGCATTCATCACAGACTCTTCTGCGGCGAATAGAATTGTTATCCTCTGCCGGTCTTGAATCAATTACACGTGTATCATCACATCCGCAATAGGGGCATTTCATTCCTGGATCCTCTCTATCTATTTTTCCAAGCTATTTCCAACATATTGTAAATTGTTTGCAAATAAGCGTCAAGCATCAAGTCTTGCCAGAATCTTGTAAAGCAGATCATAAAGCTGACTTTTTTCTTCCTCTGAAATATGAACATAGGCACTGATTGCTTCGGGAATCGGCAAGGCCTTATCTTTTAGTCCTTTTCCCTTTTCAGTCAGACTGACCAAAAGACATCTTTCATCCTCTTCGCATCTTTGCCTTTTCACAAGGCCCTTGGCCTCCAGTTTCTTCAGAAGAGGCGTTAGGGTACCCGAATCCAGATAAAGTGCCTCACCCAGCTCTTTTACACCGAGAGATTCCTTTTCCCAGAGAACCATCATGGTAATATACTGGGTATAGGTCAGGTCGAGCTCATCCAGGTAGGGCTTATAAAGCCTGACAATTTCCTTAGAACAGGCATAAAGAGGAAAACAGAGTTGATTTTCCAGCTTTAAACCCTCATACTCCTTATCCATTCTTTTTCCTTTCATTCATGTAATCACAGGCAGATATTGCACTATTTGCTCCATCTGAAGCCGCAGTTACAAGCTGACGAAGCTTCTTTACCCTGCAGTCGCCTGCCGCATAAATTCCAGGTGTTCTCGTAATGCCGTCCTCGTCTGCCTCAATATAGCCTTCCAGGCTAAGGTCTACCAGGTTAGAAAAGCGGCTGTTGGATGGCGCATCACCCACCGCAACAAAAAGTCCGGAAAGCTCCACTTTTCTTTTTTCTTTTGAAAGAAGGTCTTCCAGCTCCACTCCTTCCAAATGATCCTCTCCCAGTAATTCCAGAATATCTGTATGCAGGAGGATTTCTACATTTGACTTTGCCTGCAGCTGAGCCAGCTGCTGATCCAGATTCGGAAAAGCTTTTCCTTTATAGATGATGTATACCTTGCTGCAATATTCTGCCAGAAAGCTCGCATCCTCAAGCGCAATATTGCCGCCTCCCGCAACCGCAACTGTTTTATTTCGGTAAAACATGCCATCACAGGTTGCACAATAGGATATACCCGAACCGATCCATTCCAGCTCATGCTTCAATCCCAAAGGCTTATTCTTTGATCCGGTCGCGAGAATTACGGTTTTTGTCTCATAAGATGCCTGGGCTGTCTTAACCAGCTTAAGCTCTCCCTCCTCTTCTACGGAGATAACCTCTTCTGTTTTCATCTCTGCTCCCAAAGCAATCGCCTGTTCATAGAGACCTGAAGCAAAATCAAAGCCATTGATTTCTTTTATACCGGGGTAATTTACAATATGTGCCGCATTGACAATGCGGCCTCCGTACATATTTTCCTCCAGAATCAAAACTTTTTTTCCGGCTCTTACCCCATAAATTGCTGCACTCAGACCTGCTGTTCCGGCTCCGACAATAACGATATCATACATAGCTTATTTCCCTTCCCGGCAAGAAGCTTAGACATCTAAAAGAGCAAGAATACTCTGCTTCGGAATCGCTCCGACTGATTTGTTTACAAGTTCACCATTCTTGAAAACCAAAAGGGTCGGGATGGAAGAAACGCCATAAGTCATGCAAAGTTCCTCATTGGCATCGCAGTCCACCTTTCCAACCTTAAAGCCTTCTGCCTCCTCAGCGATCTCATCTACAATCGGAGAGATCATCTTGCAGGGGCCACACCATACTGCCCAAAAGTCCACCAGCACCGGAATATCAGACTTCAATACTTCTTCTTCAAAATTATCTTTATTTAATGTAATAACCTTCATGCTTTTCCTCCTTCTATAAGCACTATTGAATTGCGCACAATCTTCTTTGATTTGAATTGTACACAATTCAATAGCATGTGTCAATATTATCTTATTTCCGGATGAATTGTTTTTTGGATTTATCGATTGATTCCTGCCGATTTATTTCTAAATCGATTTCTACATCTACTTCCAAATAAGAAGATAACCATAATGCGCAGGAATTCTCAGCTCCAAGACTTCACTGTCAACCCTTTCTATCTGGCCCAGATAGATTTCTTCCTCTGTTTTCCCTTCAAGAAGATTGATCCATTCCCCGCCATATTCCTGATACTCCTCTTCATAAAGCGGGATATAACGATCCCTCTCTCCGCGATTAACATAACCCATCAACAGGTGCTCTTTTTGTGAAAGTCTGCCTTTGCTGCCGCTCCGATCTTTCCCCTTTCTGACAAAAGCAAAAAGACCTTCCTCATACGACAAAACCTGACAATCCGTTTCTGCAAAGAAATAACGATGACTCTTTCGAAGGGAAGTAAGTGCATGATACCAGGCAAAAAGCTGACCATCTTCCTTTTCCCAGGGATAACAGCGTCTGTTAAAAGGATCATTATATCCCTCCATTCCGGCTTCGTCTCCATAATAGATACATGGAACACCCGGAAGGGTCATCTGCATCAAGCTTGCCAGCTTCAGAAGTCTGTATGCCTTTACATATTCTCCCTCACCGAGAAAGCTTCTGGCCTTTTTCTCTCTCGACATTTCCACCAGATTCTGGCTTCCCAAGGCTGTTAGGATTCGCATCGAATCATGGGTTCCAAGGGGATTCATCAAACAGCTCAAAACCTCTTTCGGGTAATTATGACAAATCTGATCCACCCTGTCTGCAAGCCCCTGCGCATTACCGTCCCTCAAATAAGAAATAATGGCGTCCTTCCAGGGATAATTCATCACAGAGTCCAGTTCCTCTCCCTGGAAATACTCTCTTCTTACACCATAAGCAATCTTATTGGACGCATCCTCCCAGACCTCGCCCAGGATAACGGCATCCTCACGTTCGCTCTTCGCAGCCTTTACCAACTTTTTCAGGAATTCATCCGGCAGCTCATCCACTACGTCCAGCCTCCAGCCGGCTGCTCCCAGACGAATCCATTTGCGGATAATTCCATTCTCCCCAAATAAATATTCCTCTTCCTCCGGGCAATTCTTGGATACTGTCGGAAGCGTATCAATTCCCCACCAGCTCAGATAAGAATTGTTTTCTCCAAACTGGAACCAGCTTCTGTAAGGACTGTTCGGTGAATTCCAGGCTCCCTCTGAATCATAGCTTCCATATTTGTTAAAATAGATGGAATCTGCTCCCGTATGGTTAAAAACACCATCCAGCATAACAGCTATTCCTGCATTTTTTGCCTCCTGGCAAAGAGCCGAAAATTCTTCTTCATCTCCAAACATCACATCGATTTTACTATAATCGCCTGTATCGTACTTATGGGATGAATAGGCTTCAAAAATCGGTGACAAGTAAAGACAGCTTACACCTAATTCCTTAAAATAAGGAATTTTCTCCCTGATTCCGGCAAGGTTTCCGCCAAAGAAATCATTATTCAGAATTTCCTTATGCAGATCCGGCTGCCATACCGGCTCTCCGCCCCAGTCATCTCTGAGAACAATGCTTCTTTCCTTATAATTATCAAACCATTCGTCCTTTTTTCGAAGGGTATAATGCGACTTTACCGGATCCGACTGACAAAGAAGTGCCATTTCCTCGGAAGAAGACAAGTCGTCTTCTATGATCCTATGATCTTTGCCTCGGTAAAAACGATCTACAAAGACATGATAAAAAAGTCCGCCCTCCAAAAAAGCCGGTTCCTTATACTTTCTTTCATATACCGTAAGCTGAAGCGGAACACTCCGGTTCATGTCTGCACTAAAGCTGACTCTGCCACCTTCCAGGGTAGAGTGCAGACTTTCATAACCGGATTCTGCCTCAAACCAGTACCAATAAAGGCCTATATCCAACTGATCCGGAAACTCGCAGGTAAAAAGATCACAATCTCCCTCCAGCTTTTCCCAGCTCATAGCAATTTTTTCTTTCTTCTCTTCTCCATCCCTATGCCAGCAGAGGCACAGCTCCGTTATCGCACTTTTTCGGGGAACAAAAAGGAGCAAGGTTATCCCTGCCCCTTTTTCTATGCTTGATATTTTATTTCCGTAATGCCTTCCATCGGCAACAATAACGCTTTTCATATCAGAATTTCTTAATCTTCCAGATGTTCTTTGCATATTCATCAATGGCACGATCTGCTGTGAAATAGCTTGCATGTGCGATATTGCAAAGAGCCTTTCTGTTCCATACTCTTGTATTATCGTAATCTGTTAAAATCTGCTCATGTGTTGCAGCATAGCTGTCAAAGTCAGCCAAACACATATAAGGATCAGCAGGTGAAGCACTTAAGAGATAACGATAAATTTCAGACAGATCATGACCACCGATCATTCCATTTAAGAGATCTACGCTTCTCTTCAGAATGCTGTTGTTATTATAGAAAACAAAAGGATCATAGCCAGACGCTCTGAGTGCATTTACCTCATCCTCCTTCATACCGAAGATGTAGATATTCTCATCCCCAAGCTCTTCTCTCATTTCCTTATTTGCACCATCCAGTGTACCGATTGTAAGTGCACCGTTGATCATAAGCTTCATATTTCCTGTACCGGAAGCTTCCTTGCCGGCAAGAGAAATCTGCTCGGAAATATCTGCAGCCGGCATGATATGCTCAGCCATGGTTACACGATAATTCTCAAGGAATACGATTTTCAGCTTCTGGCTTGCAACCGGATCCTTTTCGATCTCTTTTCCGAGGCAAACAATCATACGAATAATCTTCTTTGCCATATCATATCCCGGTGCTGCTTTTGCTCCAAAGATAAAGGTCTGCGGCTTCATATCCTTCTTTGTGCCATCCTTGATCTGGATGTAAAGGGATGCGATATGAAGTGCATTGAGAAGCTGTCTCTTATATTCATGCAAACGTTTTACCTGCACGTCAAAGATAGAATCCGGATCTACCTTCACATTCTCTGTCTTCAGAAGATAGTTAGCAAAGTCCGCCTTATTTTCCTTCTTGATCTGGCCAATACGATCCAGAACAGAACTATCCTCTGCATATTCCAGGAAATTGATCAGCTTATCGCCCTTACGTCGATAGTCTGTACCGATGGTCTCATCCAAAAGTGCTGATAAACGCGGGTTTGCCTGGCAAAGCCATCTTCTGTAAGCAATACCATTGGTAACATTGGTAAACTTATCCGGTGCATCCTGATAAAAATCCTGAAATACATCATGCTTCAGAATCTCAGAATGCATCTTGGAAACACCATTTACCGTATGAGATCCAATGATACTCAGGTTTGCCATACGTGCCATTCCATGAGAAAGGATTGCCATACGCTCGCATTTCTCCCAATCCCCTTCATTCTTGGACCAGATATGTTCGCAGAATCTTCTGTTCAGCTCTACCATAATCTGATGTACACGAGGAATCAGTCTTCTGATCAGATCCTCTGACCATACCTCAAGTGCTTCAGCCATAACCGTATGGTTTGTATAGGAAACCGTATTGGAAACGACGTAATATGCATCCTCCCAGGAATAACCATACTCATCCATAAAAATACGCATTAGCTCCGGAATGATCAAAGCCGGATGGGTATCATTGATATGAATTGAGGTCTTCTCTGCAAAATTATCAAGGCTTCCATAATTTTCAAGATGCCTTCTGATCATATCCTGTGCAGATGCAGAGCAGAGGAAATACTGCTGCTGAAGACGAAGCATCTTTCCATCCGGTGTATTGTCAGCCGGATAGAGAACCTTGCCGATCAGATCCGCATTTACGCTCTTCTCAACTGCCTGCATATAGAGGCCGTTCGAGAACATTTCCATGTTGAATTCATTGCTCTGGCGAGGTTTCCAGGTACGAAGTGCGGTTACTGACTTATTGCCCACACCGGATACCATCATATCATAAGCAACTGCTTCTACTGTATCGTATTCGGTATGCTCAATCTTGCAGCCTTCCTCTGTCCAGACCTCATCGATCTTTCCGCCGAATTTTACTTCGTAAATTCTGTCCCCTCTGAAAGTAAGCCAGGCTTCTCCGCCCGGAAGCCAGTTGTCCGGAAGTTCAACCTGCCAGCCATCGACGATCTTCTGCTGGAATAAGCCGTATTCATAACGTAAGGTATAGCCCATGCCCGGATATCCGCCGGATGCAAGAGAATCCATAAAGCAGGCTGCAAGTCTGCCAAGTCCTCCATTTCCGAGACCTGCATCTGATTCCTCCTCATAGATCTCATCCAGGTCATATCCGCGCTTTTTCAAAACCTTTCTATAAGTTTCTGTTTCCCCAAGATTATAAAGATTGTTCTTAAGCGATCTTCCCAAAAGAAATTCCATGCAAAGGTAATATACCATCTTACCCTCTTTTTCATTTACCAGATTACGGAATTCCTTCCTCTTTTCCAAAAGCTGATCTCTGACAGAGATCACCGTTGCAACGTACATCTGATGTCTGTCAGCCTTTTCAATTGACACTGAAAAATTACGTGACAGCACTTCGGAAATACGCTCGTCAACTTCACGCATCGTAATTGATTTCGCCATTTTAAAACCCTCTCTCCTTTAATACAACACAGTTCCACCCGATTTAAAATAAACCGGGTGGAATCGCCTATTCTTTTGCCTGCAGCCTTTTAAAAAAGCTATAAAGAATTGAGAAAATTTTATCATATTCAGGCTTATATTGCAACTTACGAGGGCTTCAAAAACCCCGTAGTTTCCAGTATTACAGGCCTTAAAACTCTATCAGAGAACGATACATCTCTTCATATTCACCAGCAGACTTTCTCCAACTAAAATCAATTTTCATGATATATTTCTGCAATGCGGTCCAGTCTTCTTTTTTCCAATAAAGAGCCAGTGCCCGTCTTACGGCATCCTCAAGCTGATAAGCATCTGTACCGGAGAAGGTAAAGCCGTTGCCCTCTCCCAGACTGCAGTCATGAATCGAATCCTTCAGGCCGCCCGTCTCTCTTACAATCGGAACGGTTCCGTAACGGCTGGATATCATCTGTGCCAGACCGCAAGGCTCGGAAATGGAAGGCATCAGGAAAATATCGGCACCTGCATAAATCCGATGGGACAAGCCACCGTTAAACATAATATTCGCAGATACCTTTTCTGGATAACGTCCCTGAAGATAACGGAAGTACTCTTCATACTGAATATCTCCGACGCCAAGAACAACCAACTGCATTCTTTCCTGCAAAAGGTTTTCCATCACATCCCGGATCATAGACATGCCCTTGTGATTGACCAGTCTGGAAACAATTGCAAGAACCGGCGTATCCGGATCCTGCGGAAGTCCAACCAGACTCTGCAGCATCAGCTTATCCCGTGTTTTTCCGGAAAGATCATCTGCTGAGAAATTTTCAGCGATCTCGGGATCCTTCTCCGGATCATAAACCCCGGTATTGATACCATTTAAAATACCACGCAGCTTAAAGGAATTTCTGCGAATGATATCCTCCATGCCTTCTGAGTAAAATCCATTCTGCAGCTCTTCGGCATAGCTTGGGCTGACAGTTGATACGATATTAGCCGTCTCAATTGCACCCTTCATCAGGTTGATGCAGCCATGATATTCTACATAAGCGCCTGCCTCCGGCGGAAGATCAAATACATCTCCCAAAATTGCCAGATCATACTGTCCCTGATAAGCAATGTTATGAATTGTAAAGATACTCTTGAAGCTGTAATGATATACGCAAGTGTTATAAATCGGGATCAGGGCCGTCTGCCAGTCATTTGCATGTACAAGATCCGGATAATAATCCAACTGATGCATAGACTCCATTACTGCCTTACAGAAGAAGGCATATCTCTCGCCGTCATCGTAATAGCCGTAGAGGCCTTCCCGTCCAAAATAATACTCATTGTCTACAAATAAATATCTGACGCCGTTTCTCTTCAGCTCAAAAATACCGCAGTACTGACTTCTCCATGCAACATTCACATAAAACCATTTTACGAAGCTGCACTGTTCTTTCCATTCCTGAGGAATATCACGATAATAGGGAAGAATCACGGTAACATCCAGTTTCCGTTTTCTTGCCAAAGCAACAGGCAGAGATCCTGCAACCTCTCCCAAACCACCGGTTCCGGCAAAGGGCTGTACCTCAGGCGATACAAAAAGCAGTTTTTTCTTTTCCGGCTTAAGCGGCTTTTCCACTTCTTTCTTCACTGGCTTTGTTTTTTTCTCAGCCGCCTTCGGCTTTTCTTCTATTTTCTTTTCATCAGCGGCCTTTGTTTCCAATTTCTGTGGCTCTGCTTTCTTCGTTTCCAGCTTCTGCGGCTCTTCCTTCTTTGTTTCCAACTTCTGCTGTTCTGCTTTCTTCGTCTCCAGCTTTTGCGGTTCTTCCTTCTTTGTCTCCAGCTTCTGTGCTTCTGTCTTCTTTGTTTCCAGCTTCTGTGGCTCTTCCTTCTTCGTCTCCAGCTTTTCCGGCTCCTGCTTCACATTAAGCGCAGCTTTCTCTTCCGTTTTGTTTTCTGCTTCAGTTTTTGCCGTTGCTTTTGTCCTTGTTTTTTCTGCTGCAGTCTTTGCTGCTGTTCCTTTTCTCTTTGTTGCCACGATTCTTCCTCCTTTTCCCCTCGCTTATCTCATCAATTCCGGGAAATTCTATCGTATAGGCGTAAAACTCTTA
This sequence comes from Bacteroidaceae bacterium, assembly GCA_963620785.1. GTDB lineage: Bacteria > Bacillota > Clostridia > Lachnospirales > Lachnospiraceae > RUG14243. The sequence goes on along the minus strand of CAVFAT010000016.1, from coordinate 20,747 downwards.
TACAAAGCATAGCACAATGGCCCGACATAAGCCGGGCCATTGCTTTAGGTTATTATAACACGGATCCGAATGGAACAAAGAAGGGATAGCCTTCACAACCGGCTATTGTCTTGCCTTTTCTGACAACAACATTCTTCTCTGTAACAATATAGTTCAAATCGGTTCCTGCTTCTACAATGGTATCCTGCATCACGATACTATTTCTTACCACAGCGCCCTCATCGATTCGAACGCCTCGGAAAATCACGGAGTTTTCAACCTTTCCCTCAATGACACATCCATCACCGATCAGTGAATTGGTAACCTCTGCTGTATCGCCATATACGGTTGGTGCTGAATCCCTTACCTGTGTATAAATAGATCTTCCGCTCTGCTCAAAAAGCTCATGTCTTACCTTATCATTCAGGATACACATATTTGCCTCGAAATAGTCTTCCAATGAGCAGGCTGCGTACAAGAAACCTTTAAATTCATAGGTCTTTACATTTACTCTCTTAAGATAATAGGGCAGAATCTCTCTTGAAAAGCTCTTGTAACCATAGACCATTGAATCATGAATCATATCCAAAAGAACATTTCTCTTGATGACATAAATATTCATGCCAAAATTCATGCTTCCCTTCAGCTCATTATGCACCTTGATCTGTTCAAGGCTGCCATCCTCTGCTACAGAGAATTCAAGGTTATAATTTTCTCTTTTTCTTTTGAAATCAATCTGCTTGTATACCGCTGTAATATCTGCGCCGCTCTCCTCATGCTGTGCAATAATCTCATCATAAGGAATATTGGCAAGAAGGTCTGAATCCACGATAATTACATTTTCGCAATTCAGGCTTTCTACATAGCCTACTGAATTCTGAAGTGCCTCCAGTCTATTGGTGTAGAGTGCACCGGATCCTGCTTCTACAAAAGGAGAAATAATGGTTACACCACCATGCTTACGATCCAGGTCCCAGGGTTTTCCGGCACCGACATGCTGAACCAGGCTGTGATACTTGGATTTGGTAATAATACCGATTTCTTCGATATCAGCATTTGCAAGTCCTGAAAGAGCAAAATCAATCAAACGATATCTGGCTGCGATGGGTACAGAAGCAATTGTGCGCAGCTTTGTCAGCTCCGGGAGCTCCTGATCATGGATATTTGAAAAAATAATTCCTGCTGTCTTCACAATTACACCTCCTCTTCTGCCGGCTGAACATCAGCCTCAATCACCGCACCTGCTTCTACAGCAGCTCCTTTGCCAATCGTATTCTTCTCGGCAATCACTGTTATCTTTCCTTCGTTTTCCTGCTTGCTTCCGCCAACCTGGGCTCCTTTTTCGATCACAACATCATAATCTATGATCGTATATTCTACGCTGGCATCTTCTTTGATAATACAATTCGGGAAAACAACACTATCCTTTACCACTGCGCCTTTGCCAACTCTGACACCGGAGAAGAGAACAGAGTTCTCGACACTTCCCTCAATCTCACATCCCTCTGCAATAATGGAATGTCTGATCTTTGCATAAGCACCCGTATACTGAGGATGTTTGAGAGAATGCCTGTAATAAATTTTCCATCTGCTATCAGAAAGATCTAGATCATTATCCTTCTTCAGAAGATCCATATTCGCTTCCCATAAAGATGACAGAGTTCCTACATCCTTCCAATAGCCACTGAAATCATAGGTATACATTCCACATCCGTCATTTAACATGGCCGGAATGACATTTTTGCCAAAATCATTCTCTGATTCCGGATCCGCCTCATCAGCCTCTAAGTACTTTTTCATGACATCATAGGTAAAAATATAAATTCCCATAGATGCTTTTGTACTTGTCGGATGAGCAGGCTTTTCTGTGAAATCAGTAATTCTGCCTTCTTCATCTGCCGTCATGATACCAAAACGGGAAGCCTCCTCAATCGGTACATCCATAACTGCGATCGTACAGTCCGCACCATTTTCCTTGTGCTTTTGCAGCATCTTATTGTAATCCATTTTATAAATGTGATCGCCGGAAAGGATCAGAACATATTTTGCTTCATACTTTTCAATAAAATGCAGATTCTGATAAATCGCATTTGCGGTTCCCTTAAACCAGTCCGATCCCTCTGTCTTCTGGTAAGGCGGAAGAACATGGGCTCCTCCATGATTACGATCCAGATCCCAAGGCTCTCCGTTTCCAATATAATCATTTAATTCCAATGGCTGATACTGGGTCAACACACCTACTGTATCAATTGAAGAATTAATACAGTTTGACAGTGGAAAGTCAATAATTCTGTACTTACCACCAAATGCAATTGCCGGCTTTGCTACTCCCTTTGTAAGCGGATAAAGCCTGCTGCCCTGACCTCCTGCCAGCAGCATTGCTACACACTCTTTTCCTTTTGGCATTTCTCCTCCTTTGCGGTTTTTTACCGCTCCCTTTTTCTATTCTGATTTAAGTTTGTTTTTTTAATACCTGCACATATAGGAATGGACCGATAAAATCAGAACTTCCTTAGAAACACTTATCTGCTAACAATATCTTATCTGATAACAACAGCTCCAAGCGGCGGCAAGGTAATCTCAATATGCTGGCCTTCCTCCTCGTTCGGAACAGGCTTCAAATCTCCCTCATTCAGAACTCCGCTTCCTCCGTATTTCAGATCGTCGGAATTGAAGATTTCCTTGTATTTCTTTTTCTTTGGTACATCAACCCAATAATGCTCTCTTTCCACCGGAGCAAAATTAATCACAAAGATCAGCTCTCTGCCATTTTTTGCTATTCTGCGGTAAGAGATAATATTTCTTTCTCTATCATCCGCATTGATCCACTGGAATCCATCCCAACCATTGTCCTGTTCCCACATTTCTCTGTGTTTCAGATAGAAGTGGTTGGCATCACTGACATATTCCTGGGTCATTCTATGCATATCATAGTCCAAGAGAAGCCAATCCAACTGCTGTGCAAAATTCCACTCGATAAACTGACCAAATTCCGACCCCATGAAGAGCAGCTTCTTGCCCGGCATGGACAGCATAAACATGATAAAGCCTCTCAGACCTGCAAATTTCTGATCATACTCTCCCGGCATTTTATTTAGTAAAGAGCATTTTCCGTGAACGACCTCATCGTGTGAAATCGGCAGAACATAGTTCTCGGAAAAAGCATAAACCAAAGGAAAGGTCAGCTTCTCATGCTGGAATTTTCTGAAGTAAGGATCCGTCTTGATATAAGAAAGGCTATCATTCATCCAGCCCATATTCCACTTCATATGGAAGCCCAGTCCCCCGACATTTGGCGGTTGGGTTACCAGAGGCCAAGCTGTGGATTCTTCTGCAATCATTACCGCTCCCGGAACCTGCATGCCAACAGCATGATTCAACTTCTGCAAAAAGGCTCTCGCCTCAATATTTTCTCTTCCGCCTTCCTTGTTCGGTGACCACTCTCCCTCTTCTCTGTCATAATCCAGATAAAGCATTGCTGCAACCGCATCAACACGAAGGCCGTCAATATGATATTCTTTCAGGAACATCATCGCTGAAGAAACCAAGAAGGACTGAACTTCTGCCTTACCGAAATCAAAGGCCATTGTTCCCCATCCTTTATGTTCTCTCCTCTGCGGATTCGGATCCTCATAGAGACAGCTTCCATCAAAGGATGCCAAAGCAAAATCGTCCTTGGGAAAATGGGCCGGAACCCAATCCAAAATCACGCCCAGACCGGCACGATGTGCTTTATTAACCAGATAAGCGAACTGATCCGGTGTTCCGAACCTGCTGGTTACTGAATAATAACCTGTTGCCTGATAGCCCCAAGATCCATCATAGGGATACTCCGTGATCGGCATTAATTCGATATGGGTATAGCCCATCTTCTTCGCATAGGGAATCAGTTCCATCGCTATCTTTTTGTAATCATACACGTTGCCATCTTCATAGCGTCTCCAGGAACCAAGATGAACCTCATAAATATTCATCGGTTTGTTGATAAAGGACCCTTCTGCTCTCTTCTCAAGCCATTTATCATCGCTCCATTTGAACTTTCCCTCCGGAAAATACAGCTTTGATGCCGTTGCACCATTTGTTTCTGAATGAAATGCAAAGGGATCTGCCTTATACTTAAGGACTTCATCCTGCTGTAGGATTGCATACTTATAATTCATAAATTCTTGCAGCTCCGGAAGAAAGGTTTCATAACAGCCATCCTCTGTTCTCTTCATTGGTGCTGCTGCCGGATCCCAATCGTTAAAATCACCTACTACGGATACTGCTTTTGCATTCGGTGCCCAGACCCTGAATTCTACTCCTTCCTTGCCTCGCTGCGTCTTCCGATGCGCACCAAAAATGTGATACGCCTCATAATTCTCACCGCCATGAAAGAGCGAGAGCTGCTCCTTCAGACCTGTTTTTGTATTAGCCATAAGGTCACTCCTTTTACCTCATAAATCGTTAATTTCATGATACCTTGTTTCAATTTAGACTTCAATCTATTTTCAGTATTTTTCAACAAATTTACCAAGTTTTTTCATATTTTTTTGCTCATTCTGCCAATTTGCATATTTTTCTGTCATTTCCTGTCATATTTGTTGCTAATGTACTTAGATGCGTAATATAAGAGTAAAAACAAAAAAATGACCAGGATAATAAAAACAGGATTTGAAAATGCCTTCTTTGCACTCTCGCCCAATAAAGCCAAAAGAGAAATCATGATCATCTTCGCAAGGTATAGCACGGAAAAATATTTTTTCACCGGATAATTCGAAACGCCAAAGGCAAAATTCAAGAAGAAGGACGGTGTAAAAGGCATCATTGCAATCAAAAAAAGAGCTGCTGCATTGATATTTTCCACCCAGCTTTTTCCTTTTTGAATCCATTCATGCTTCTTTTCCTGCCTGCTGACCAGCTTTTGAAAAATACATCTCCAGAAAAAGAACATAAAGGTACAGCCGATACAGGTTCCTATCCAGCTATAAAGAGCTCCTAAAAAAGTTCCATAAGCTACAATATTTAAAGCAACAATACCAACCAGGGGAATGGGCGGGATCACTGATTCCAAAGCTGCAAGACCGACCGGCGCAAGCGGACCGAAGGAACGGAACAAATTTAATACACCTTCCCAAAAAGCAAGATCCGAGAATCGCTTCCATAGTTCTATTAATTGATTCATTTATTTTGCAAGATTTCCTTTCTGCGTTTTGTTATATTTATCCCCGATCAGATTCATGATACCCTGTACCTTTTCATCTGCATTATCCCTACAGATGCAGACAACCTGTGCCTTGGCATCATCATAAGGAAGAGAACGAAAGGTCAGTTTTTCAGAATTATACCCCTCGAAGGATCTTGGCATGATTGCAAAGCCCTGTCCGCTTTCTGTACGAACCTGCATAGTTCTTACATCCGGAGCATGAATCAGGACACGGCATGGAATTTTTCTCGCCCAATCCACAGCTCCTGATACCAGGTTCTTATCCGGTAAAACGACCTGATCATACTCTCTCAGATCGTCTATAGAAAAATGCTGCTTCATGGCAAGCGGAAGCTTACGGGAAAAAACAACCTTATAGGGCAGATCCCGCAAAACTCTCGCTCTTGTATTTCTCCAAAGCATCCAGTCATTCGATGAAGTAATGCAAAGATCCAAGACCTTGTCATGAATCTCATTTCTGAGTTCTACAAAATCCAGAAGGTGGGTATCAAAAAAATACTCCGGAAATTCACGATCCAGCATTTCCATGATTGGAACAATGTAATCTTCTCTGGAAAGACAGCTTAAAAAACCAATTGCCATTGATTTTCTCTTTCCCTTTTCCAGTCCTCTGACCTTTTCAATACTCGTTTCAATTCTGCGATTTATATCTGAAAAATCATCCCTTAAGATCTGTCCTGTTTCTGTAAGAGATACAGTTCGTGTCGTTCTGTAGAAAAGAGGAACCCCGATTTCTTTTTCCAAAGCAGCAATCTGTTTTGTGACTGCCTGCTGTGTCATATAGAGGTTTTCCGCTGCCCTCGTAAAATTCAAACAGCTCGCAACCTCGAGAAAAATTTGTATTTGTCGATATAACATTAACAATCTCCCATTCTTTTTGTTAAAAATGCCCAAATATCTATTTGAATCATAACACCCGGCCCATCTATTGACAACCAGATATTGTTAATAAGAAAATGATTTGTTACTTATTCTGAACAATTACTTTATAATATGAATGGTAAATGAAAATGTAATTACAAGGAGGTAAATTACTATGGGACAGCCAATGGCAGATTATGTCAAATTACCACAGCTTGATGAATACAAGGAGTGGTTCAAGGATTTTGCAGATCTTTATCGTGAGGATGGTATCCTTCAGGTAACATGGAAAACAAATGATGGCCCGATGCATCATTCAGGAATGTCACACCGTGCATGTTCACAGCTGACAAGAATCCTGTCTCTTGACTTCAAGAACGAAATCATCATCTTTACACATATCGGTGATACATGGATGATCGAGTCTGATCCGAACGGATGGGAGACATATTCAGAGCTTCCGACAGAGCGTTTCCAGCACCAGTACTTTGATGATACAAACCTCATCAAGAACATGGTATTCGATATCGATGTACCGACCATCGGCGCTATTCCGGGACCGGGATTCCACTGGGATTCTGCATTCCTTTGCGATGTAACTATCTGCGCTGATGATACTGTTATGGAAGTTCCGCATGCACAGGGTGGTCTTGTACCTGGTGATGCTATGGGACTTATGGCTCAGCACTATTTCGGAACAAAGCTTGGTAACTACTACATGACAACAACACGTCAGTTCACAGCTCAGGATATGCTTCAGCATGGTGCTATCTCTGAGGTAGTAGAAAAAGATAAGCTTATGGATCGTGCATGGGAAATCGCTCGTATGTGGAAGACAATGCCGTACGAGAACAGAACGATCATGTCCAACCTTGCTAAGAGACCGCTGAAGAAACTCTTCGTTGAGGATCTGAAGCTTCATACTGTTAGTGAGCAGTATGGTTCTCTGCTTCGTATCGCTGCTGGAGATCTTGGTGATGAGAACTCTGCTCAGCAGGATGAGAAGTACATCAGCCGTGTAAATGACTGGAGATATGCTACAACAGATATGCAGCAGCCGCAGACAGCAGAAAGCTGGCTCAGCATGCCGAAGAAAGCTGCAGAGTGGTTCAAGGGCGTTGAAGAAGGAAAGAACGTTAATCCGTTCGCTCAGAAACCGGTTAAGCCTTATCGTCCGGCTCCGCAGAAATAATTTCTTTGTATTCCAAAGACATTTTCTGTATTTAAAAGCAAGAGAGGCTGTCATACGATTTTTCGTATGGCAGCCTTTTATCGTATAGGAAACTTCCTTCTTACAAGATAAAAAGCTCCGTATAAATCTTTCTTGTTATATTTTTTATAGCAGCTCAATCTTGTCTCTGTAGGGATCAAATTCCTTATCTTTTATATACTCTATTACTTCTTCTTTTCTCTCCCAGTAATGCATTGGATGGACTTTTTTGCAGGGAATCTGCTTCAAAAAGGAGAGAAAACCATCTGCTGCATGCTTCTCCAGTCTCGGATCAAGGGGCAGAAATGCAAGATCCACTTCCTCTTCTCCCAAAGATGACTTTAAATATTCCATTTCCTTCTGATAGCTGCCCTCCTGCCATCGGTTCTCTTCTAATGGCTCATCCTCCCAATACCAGATATTCAAATCACCGGCATGATAAATCCGATAACCATCGACTTTTACCGAAAAAGCCAGGCCTTCATCTGTTGAAAAAAGCGTATCAATTTCCACTCCTTCTATATGGTAATGCTTATGTGCATGTAGCATATGGGCTTTTATTTTTCCCTCTTCTATTTTCTTTTTTTTGCTGAATCCAGGATTTACCTTCCGATCCATAATATAGACCGTTCTCTCCTGCGGAAGCGACCAAATACAGCTTCCATAATGATCTGCATGGAAATGAGATACAAAAACAAAAATCGGCTTATCCTCCGGAAGATTTGGCAGTTCTCCCTTATACCAGTCAAAGATCAAAATCCTATGGTCTGTTTCCACATAAAATCCACTATGATAAATATACTCTGCTCTCAGCATTGCTTTCCTCCCGCCTACTACAATCCTTTTCTTATTTTTCCTCTAATATTATCTCTAATTTTACCTTGATTTAATTCGCTTTCCATTAATTATAGCAGTTTTCTATTGTTCTTCTCTTTTCCTTTTGCTATATTTGTATGGATTTGGATGGACATTAACCTATTACAGGAAATAGAATACTATTACAAAAATAGAACAAAGGGTAAGAGAAAGCCCGCCATAACATAGTTAGAAACATAATTAGAAACATAATAAAAAATATAAATAGTAAAAAACATAATAAGAAATATCAGAAAGGGAATGCCAAAAGGCATAGGACGAATTATGATCCGCAATACAGATATCAATGCAATTTCAGACGGACGCTTTTATAAGCCGACAGATATGGTCAAAATCGGCTGTAATGACTGCGATGGCTGCAGCGACTGCTGCCATGATATGGAGGCTCTGCTTCTGGATCCCATGGATATTTATCGTCTTCAGACCGGCCTCAATCTTTCCTTTGAAGATATGCTGGATGAAGCAATTGAACTGACTCCTGCCGATGGTCTGATTCTCCCTAAAATGAAGATGACCAATCCCAAAAGCGGTTCTCCAGCCTGTTCTTTCTTAAATGCAGAAGGCCGCTGCAGTATTCATTCCTTCCGGCCCGGTATCTGCAGGCTCTTTCCTATGGGACGCTATTATGAAGATCATGACTATCAATACTTTCTGCAGGTAAATGAATGCAGCAAAAAAAATCGATATAAAATCCGTCTCAATCAATGGCTTGATACAGAGGATCTGGATACATATCATGACTATATTGTTGACTGGCACTATTTTGCAAAGGAGCTGGGAGAAAAAACGCCTCTTTTGACAGAAGAAAGCCGCAAGGAGGTTCTGATGTATATTCTCCGTCTCTTTTTCCAGATGCCTTACCAGAGTGATGATTTTTATCCGCAATTTTACAGTCGGCTTGCTCAGGCAAAGCGCGTTTTTTCTTCTTTACTCTAAGAAAAATGCTGTCTTATATCCACAATGTCTGCTAATGGGATTCTTGTTTTATCTTCCAAAACAAGGATCCCATTTATTTCGTCTATCTTCAGAGGAATCGCCCGAATTGTCCTGATCCTTCCTCCTTCCTTCCATGGATCTGCTTCGAAATAAGAGATTTCTATCTCCTCTCTTTCCCTTTCGTCCTTGCTCTCATGCTCGCTGTCTATAGCTGCATCTTCATTCTTCTTATAAATCTCCTCTTGTTTTTCCTTCTTCTGATTTTCTTTTTTTTGATTTTTCTTCTTCTGACTCAGAAAAATCATTTGCAGCTTCTCATCCAATTCTCTCTTTGTATCTTCTGAAAGCTCCGGTCTTCTTTCTGTAAAACGACCGCTCTCTAAAATAGCATCTTCATAGCCCCGCAAAGCAGCAAAGGGAGAAAATTGAGCCGCCCTTTCTATTAAAGGCATTTGCGGATGATGCTTCGATAAGGGATGTGGTCTTCGCAGGATATCATCATAAGGACATTCTTTTTCTTTCAAGCCCTGTGTCCTCCGATCTGTTCATTTCTCTCCCGGCTTCTGGCACCCTCCTCCAGATTCTTACCTCTGAGAATTGCATTTTTTCCATACCTGTCCTTTATCGCAAGAACCGCCTCCTGCAGCTTTCTTTCCTTTTTTCTCTTTTCTTCCTCTGCCTTCCTTTTTCTTTTTTCCTCTTCATAATTCATGAAAAGGTCAAGCTGTTCAAAATGCTTTTCCTGCTGTAGATTTTCTTCCTTTTTCAGATGATTGGCTACAATATAAATCCTGCGAATCATCAATTCCGGATTCACAAGCTGGTCATAAAGTTCCTTTGCCGCGGCCTCAATTTGCCTGCCCGATGAAGTCCTCTTTTCTAAATTAATGCTTCCGTGTGCCTGTTTCGGAATCTTTCTGCCATAATGATCCCTCTTGATCTCTCCTGTGTACTTTCCTTCCCTTTTCAATTCACTTACATTGGCACTGTCATAGCCAATTGTCATCACCAGCTGATCTGTTACAAGTCTCTTTTCTACCAGATCCAAAGACAGCAGATCTGCCATCTCCCAAATAATCAACCTGGCTTTTTCTGCTGTATAAGCACAAGGAAGTACCTGCCCGTTGCTAATGCTGCTCTCCCTTGGTTTGTATGATTTGATATCGATCATCCTAGTCGGCTCCCAGCCCCAGGCATGGTCGATTAAAAGTTCTGCATTAATTCCAAAAAGATCATAAAGCAGCTCTTCATTGTGAAATTCATTTTCCCCTCCGACAGAACACCTTGCAATATCCCCCATAGTAAAAAGACCGTTTTCCTGTAATTTCTTTGCATAGCCCCGTCCCACTCTCCAAAAATCCGTGAGTGGCTGATGGGTCCAAAGCTGCTTCCTATAGGATAGCTCATCCAACTCAGCAATCCTAACTCCATCCTGATCCGCCGGAATATGTTTTGCCACAATATCCATAGCAACCTTAGCCAAATAGAGATTGCTCCCGATTCCTGCCGTTGCTGTAATACCACTTTCTGCCAGCGTCTCCCGAATGATCTTTCTAATCAGATCATGGGCACTCATGCCATACAGGGTCAGATAATCGGTCAGATCGATAAAAACCTCATCAACGGAATATACATGGATATCCTCTGCCGCAAAATAGCGTAAATAAATCTGATAGATCCGATTGCTGTATTCCATGTATAAAGCCATCTGTGGCCTTGCTGCAATATAATCAAGTGCAAGAAAAGCATTCTCTTCCAGTTCGTCTGCAAAATAGCTTTTCCCCTTCCAGGCCGCTCCCCTTATCCGTCGGCTTCTTTCTTGATTAATCTCCCTGACTTTCTGCACTATCTCAAACAGCCTTGCTCTCCCCGGTATTCCATAAGCCTTCAGGGATGGGGATACCGCAAGACAAATGGTCTTCTCCGTTCTGCTCTCATCCGCAACAACCAGATTCGTCTTCAAAGGATCCAGCTTACGTTCTACACATTCTACTGAGGCATAGAAGGATTTCAGATCGATTGCCGCGTAAATTCGCTCCTTTTCTTTTTTCTCTTTCTCCATCTTCTCTGCCTCCTCTTTTTTGCATTATAGTACATATGTTCGGTTTTTACAAGCGTACACCTCTCCCTAAATACCTCTAAGCTGTATCTTCTCCCCTGAACGAAGTTTCCAATTACACAAAAAAAGATGCAACCCTTATCTTTGGATTGCACCTTTCCTTCCTATCTTCCTATCCTTATTCTTTCTGATGATCTCCGGCGATATAATTCAGCTCAAATTATTGCGTTCAAATCATTCCGCTTATATTTCTCCGGATTTCTCTAATTTGCTTCTTCCTGAAACTCGATCTGCAATTCATACTCCGGAGAAACCGAACTTACCAGAGGCTGATAGATCTTCCATATATTCATAGTTGCAAATTCATCTGCTTTTTCTGCTGAATTTAACTCCTCCAGCTTCTCCTCCATACGCTTCTCTGCTTCTGTCTGAACCTCTGCTGACTCTTCCGCCGTAAAATTCATCTTGCCAAATGCCAGCCAGCCTCTTGTCGGATCAGAAAATTCAATCTTATCACTCGGAATATTGACCGGTGTCTTTAATTTTGCATGCGGAATTCGAAGCGTGACCGTCTTATTCTCCTCGTCCAATTCGATATCATCTTTGCTAAGACCGGATAGATCAACCGTATAGGTTGCAATTCCATGATAGGTAATAAGCTGGTTCTTGGATAAAACCTTAAGATTCAGTAGTCCTGTATCGGTAATGGTCACCGCATCACTGATTTCCGCTTCATAAACTTCTAACTCTGTAAGCCCCTTTTCATCTCCCAGAATCGCTTCCGCAAAATCCGCCGCTGTGTAGCCAAAAATTCCATCATTTTCTAATACCATATCATGGGCATCTGCAGATTCCTCTCGCGAAAACTGCTCCTTTAATTCCGCTGTAAAATTTGTCCACTTCTGTGAAATGTAATATTTTGCTCCGTATAAAGCCAGAAGAATCACTGCAATGGTGATAATCATTGATAAAAGGCCGCTTTTCCTGCTGCCTGCTTTCGCTCCTTTTTGAGCTGCTTTTTCTACCTTTTTCAGAAATTCAGCTTCTTTCTGAAGTTCCTCTTTTTGAAGTTCCTCTTCACCCTTCATATTTTCCTGAAGTTTCCCTTCATCCTTCCTACTTTCCTGAAGCTCCTGCTCATCCTTCATACTTCTTTTTCCTCCTTCTTTTTTCTCTCATCGATTCTATCATAGATCAAAGCAGCAGCATAGAGAAGAAGCACCAAAAGCCCGACCTGGCTTCATTTTGAAGACAGATCGGGCTTTCCCTTAATCTCTTCCTATTGCTTTTCTTTTAAGCAACGCTTCTCTTTTTTCTTTCAATCAACGCTTTTTTCAGGCATAACAGCTTTCTTTACTATCAGAAAGCTATCTTGTTTTTACATCTGCATACCGCCACAAACCGGAAGAAGCTCGCCGGTAATATGACTAGCCATATCGCTCATCAGAAATACAACCGCATCTGCAATATTATCGGTTGTACCCATTTTTCCGTCAGGAATAACATTCGCTTTCATAAATTCTACATCCTGATTTCCGCTGCTTATACTGTCAGCCATCAGATTGGTTCCTTCTGTCGGGCCCGGGCAGATCGCATTCACACGAATACCTGCTCTGCCGTTCTCTGTCGCAGCCAGCATAGTCAAAGCGTTTACACCTGCTTTTGAAGGTCCGTAAGCGCCAAAGGCCGGAGCCATTTTCAAGCCGCCAATAGAAGATGTATTCACGATTGCTCCACTGCCCTGTTTCTGCATCTGCTTCAGTTCATACTTCAGACAATGGAAGGTTCCTGTCAGATTGGTATTAATAACGCGAAGCCAGTCCTTTTCCTCTACTTCACTCAGGGGTGCAAAAGGAACATTCACGCCATCTGCTCCGCAGCCCGCATTATTAAAAGCATAATCAATCGCGCCGTAAGCTTCTACAGTTTCCTCGATTGCCTTCTTCACGGACTCCTCATCAGAAATATCACAGTATACATACATTGCTTCTCCGCCGGCCTCTTTTACCTGGCGAACTGTTTCTTCTGCCTTTTCCGGCTTTCTTGCTGTTACTGCAACCTTGCAGCCCAGACTGCCAAAGCGAACTGCCACATTTCTGCCCATACCGGATGCTGCTCCGGTTACAAAAAGCACTTTTCCTTTAAACTCTTCAAACATGGTTTTCTCCTTTTTCCCTCGCTTCCTTCTTTTCAAAACGAGTCATTAACATTGATACCCCATTGCTTCTATTAATTTTTCTTCTTTTTCAAGGAATTCCCGGATCTGCTCCACAAAAAGCCCTGCTGCCTTTGTCATTCCATAATTTTTATGATAAGCAACACCGATAATCACCGGCGGCAGCTTTTCCTTTATCCTCAGCAATTTCAGACAATGATTGGGATGTTTCGAAACAACCTCGCATCCCATACCGATCGGTATAATTGCCACACCCCGGTTTGCCTCCAGAAGCTGATACAAAAGTTCACTGCTCTGCACCTCATAATTGATCTTGGGTGTAAAGCCGTTTTCATCACAAAGCTTACGAAGATGTTCCAAGCCCAATCTGGTAAGATCGCAAATAAATTCTTCTCCCTCAAGCTCCCGGAAAGAAAGCTCACTGTACTTTGACAAGGGATTTTCATTATTTACCGCCAGAACATATTCCTTTTGTCCCAGCTTTTCAAACACGATCTGCTCATGTGAAATTTCTTCAAAAGAAATTCCCAAAGTCACACTTCTGTCCAGAATTCTTTCTACCATCTGATCGCTGTTGCAGTCAAGCTGTCTGATTCCGATTCCCGGGTACTTTTGAATGAAATGCGGAATCACATCCGGCAAAAAAGCCTGGATATTACTTGCCAGGGATAAAATATTCTGATCCACATCATACATCCGGCGAATACTTTGTGTTCCCGCATCGAGCTGGGCAAAAGCAAGCTCTACAGAAGACAAAAACATCCTGCCATAATCATTCAGCTCAATCCGCCCTTTTCTATGGGAGAACAAAGGAACCTGCAGCTCTTCCTCCAATCTGGCAATGCTTTTGCTCAGATTCGGCTGTGTAATATGAAGCTCTCTGGATGCCTTTGTAATATTCCCCGTTTTCGCTACCTCCTGAAAGTAGCGAAGCTGCATCAGATCCATTTTAAATCCTCATTGCTGCATGATAGCCTTCATGATTTGCACGGTAATAGTTTCCGCCTCTTGCCGTACAGTCTCCTACCATGATTACATTTTCACTGCCATATTTAGCCAAAAGCTCTAAGCCCAAAGCATTATCCGGTTTTACACCCAAGGCATTTACAACACTGTCTGCCTCATAGAAGTGTTCTTCTCCGCTTTCAGCATCCTTTGTATGAACACCTCCGGCAAGAGACTGAATCATCTGTCCTCCAATCAGGGCAACACCATTTTTCTCCAGCTGATCCAAAAGATCTGCTTTATTGAAAATAGGCATTTCACTGACAAAGTTCTCTCTTGGGAGCATATCTACCACGGTAACCTTCTTGCCCTCATTGCTCAAAGCCAGCGCGCACTCCAATCCTGTGATACCGCCACCGCAAACAACAACCTTTTCTCCTGTTTCAACGGTATTTGCATCCACATCTCTTACCGCAAGAGCAGTGTCCATTCCTTCAATCGGTGGATTTACATAAACCGATCCTGTTGCAACAATGATCGCATCCGGATTTTCTGCATCAATGATCTCCTGGGTCACTTCTGTTCCCAGAACAACCTTTGCACCGCATTTTAAGGTTGTACGAATATCCCAGTCAAGATACTCTCTCATCAGCTGTTTAAAAGGTACCAGACAAGCATCATTCAACAGTCCGCCAAGAAGCTCTTCCTTCTCATACAGTACTGTCTCGTGTCCTCTTGCAACCAGCGTCTGTGCTGCCATCATACCTGCAGGACCGCCGCCGATAACCAGAACCTTCTTTCTTTCCTTTTCACTTACCTTTTCGATTTCGCCCGGAATGCCACATCTCGGATTGATTGCACAGCTCATTTCTGTACCCCAGTTGTTGGCATTTCCGCAAAGATCACATCTGGTGCAGGGACGGATATCCTCCTCCTGATCTGCAAGTGACTTATGAATGATATCTCCGTCAGACATGAAGCTCTTTGCCATGGCAACAATATCAGCCTTGCCTGATGCAATAATTTCTTCTGCCTCTTCCATAGTTGTGATCATACCTACAACCGCCACCGGAATATGCAGATGTTTTTTTACTTCTGCCGCATAGTCTACATTCAAAGGCTTATGAGGTGTACGGAAATAGGTAGGAATGGTATATCTGGCAGATAAGTGGAAAATAGATCCCTGAGAAACATGCATAATATCTACATATTCCTGCGCCAGCTCCATAAATGCCAGTGATTCCGGAAACTCAAGACCGCCCGGAATTTTTTCTTCAGCAGAGACACGAAGCTCAATCACCATATCGTCTCCGACCGCCTCACGAACTGCTTTGAGTACTTCCAATGGGAACTTTCTTCTGTTTTCCGGAGATCCGCCATACTCGTCCGTTCTGACATTGGAATCCGGTGAAAGCCACTGTGCAAGGAAGTTATTGTGCGCACAATGAAGCATAACCATACGGAAACCTGCATGCTTGCAGCGAAGGGCACAATCCACATAGGCTGCCTTAATCTCGTCCATATCTTCTCTGTTCATTGTACGAACATTATCATCCGGATTCAGTGGTCTTTCTGCTGAAACAATGGCAATCGGAGAGCCATCCTTAGGCGCCCTGTTTCCTCTGCCTGCATAAGCAAGCTCTGCAGACATTTCTGCACCATTCTTACGACAGACCTCTACCAGAGCATTCATACCATGGATGCAGTCATCACTGCAGACATTCATTTCGCAAAGCCAATGAGAGGTATCGTCATGTGTAACAGGCGTATCACCGACCGTGATCCATCCTGCACCGGTCTTTGCCTGCCACTCCATAAACTCCAGCATATCCTTACCGACCGTGCCGTCGGCATTGCATTTCAGGACAACCGTCGGTGAATACTCCAAGCGGTTTTTCAAGGTCAGTCCTCTGATCGTAATCGGCTGGAATACATGTGGATATTTATTCGCTTTCATTTTCCCTTCTTTCTCCTGACTTCTCATCAGGCATACTTTTCTTATTTCCTTATAGCAATCATATTTGATTTTTTCAAAAAAAGAAAATGAATCCTTTATGCCTTCATTATAACTCAAACGATATAACGAACAAGTATTATATCCTCTGATTTCCTTTTCTGCTGCAAGAACTGTTTTTTTCGAATTTTCGTGCCTTCCCTATTTGCCCTATTTGCTTATCCTGTTTGCTTTTTCTTATTTGTCCTCATCCTCATCGATCATAGCCTGAAGACTTTGAAAAAGTACCTCCGGCTCGATCTCGCTGAAGGCCTCAGCAAACTTTTCAATCTTGCTCACCATAGCATCTTCCTTATCCTGCATATACTGGATTTTTTTCTCTGTCTTTTTCTCTTCCATTACGATTTTCTCTCTTTCTATAAAAAGTGTATATTTTTCTGCTTCTCCCCGGAATTTTTCGTGAAGAAGAATTTTCCTATTTCATCAAATATATTGAAGGATATACAAAAGAGGATGCAGACTAATCTACATCCTCTACCGTAAAAATGAATCCGAAACAACGCTTCACAAAAAAAGAGGTTCGGATTTGCATAATTAAGTGGACTAGAGGGGAGTCGAACCCCTGTCCTGAAAAACGTCCTCGATTCTTCTACATGCTTATTTCATCTTCTTACCTGGAAGGACAGAGAATAAACAAACTGTTCCCCTCCGGTTTGCTAATAAAACTTAGGGCTGCTTCTCAACAAATTGCTTTACAGCCGGCAGCCGCTACTTTTGAACCCTGCGGAGTATAGCGGCGTTATCCGCAGAGCTTAAACCGCTAAAAGCGGCGCTCTACTGCCGATTAGGCAGCAAAAGCATACTGATTTTCGTCAGCGTTTATTGATTTGATGTCGGATTAACGAGGTGTCCATCATCCTCGGCATGCTTCACTCGACTCAATTCCCCAGTCGAAACCATTACTAGCCCAAGTAGATATATATTATCACAAGATGCTGCCCGTGGAAAGAGCAGCATCTGCGAAAATTCACAATGGAAACTTAGGTCTTGTGAATTTCATCTGAAATTCATCTTATATTCGCGTTCCGCTTCTCTCTTCATATCCTTTTTCGCAATATCCTGACGCTTATCATAGAGCTTTTTGCCTTTTGCAACGCCTACCAATACCTTCGCATAACTGCCGCTGAAATAAACTTTCAGTGGTATTAAGGTTTTTCCCTGTTCCGCTGCCTCGGCAGCAAGCTTATTGATTTCATATTTATGAAGAAGAAGCCGTCTGGTCCGCAAGGGATCCTTATTGAAAAGTGTGCCATGTTCATAAGGTGTAATATGCATCCCGTAAATCATGGCTTCTCCATTTTCAATACGGACATATGCCTCCTTCAGAGAACACTTTCCGTTTCTCATGGATTTCACTTCTGTTCCGGACAGGCTGATTCCCGCTTCGTAACTATCCTCTATAAAATAATCATGGTAGGCTTTTTTGTTGTTTGCGATCAGCTTTTCCTCTGTTCGTTTTGCCATATCCTTTTCCTCCGAGGCTCTCTAACCCCTCTCTTTTACTTCA
The DNA here is from genome assembly GCA_963620785.1 of Bacteroidaceae bacterium. GTDB lineage: Bacteria > Bacillota > Clostridia > Lachnospirales > Lachnospiraceae > RUG14243. Next base: position 2,978 of record CAVFAT010000016.1, on the reverse strand, counting down.
ATACTCCGAATCAATACTCTAAAATTTAAATGCCGCTTTTTTCTTCAAAACTGTAATCTGATTTTAATCGAATTTTTTATTTTTTGCTTCTTTTGCAGCTATTTTATCAAATATATCCTCAAATTCAAAATCCACTTTCCGAAGTTCCTTATCTGCTCCGATTACAACAATACGAGCCCGATCTCCGAGGTGATATTCCTTTTGCGGACCATGCCCCGTAATTCTTACCATTCCTTCAACGGTATTAGGCAATTCCACATAGATTCCCCAGCTTGTTACTCCGGAAACAATTCCTTCAAAATGCTGTCCGATCTGGGAAAGCATATATTCGGCCTTTTTCAGCTTATCACTTTCGCGTTCAACCTCATCTGCCCGACGTTCCAAACGACTGGACTCCTTCGATACTTCCGGAAGAATCGTCTGATAATGGGCCATTCTTTCTTCCGTCATTTTGCCTCGAAGGCTTTCCTTGATAATTCGGTGAATCTGAAGATCCGGATACCTTCTGATTGGAGAAGTAAAGTGGCAATAGTAAGATGCTGCCAGGCCAAAATGTCCACTGTTCTCCGGCGTGTACTGAGCCCGTTTCATAGAACGAAGCAGCATTCTTGAAATCAGTGCTTCCTCCGGTGAATCAATGATCTTGGTCAGAAGTTTTTGGAGCTCCATCGGATGAATTTCCTTCTTTGAGGTCTTCATTCCATAGCCAAAGCCTGCGATCACTTCCTTTAAATCTTCTATTTTCTCCACATCTGGCTTTTCATGGCATCGGTATACAAAGGGTATTCCCTGCCAGAAATAGTCCTCTGCTACGGTTTCATTGGCTGCCAGCATAAAATCTTCGATCAATTTTGTTGCTGCATTTCGCTCATATTCCTTTACGCCGATGCATTTTCCCTCTTCATCCAAAATCAGCTTGGATTCCGGCAAATCAAAATCAATGGAACCTCTCGCCTTTCTTTTGGCTCGAAGAATATCCGCCAAATCCTTCATCTGATAGAACATGCTAAGGTATGGCTCATATTTGCTGCATTCCTCCGGATCATGCTCCGTAATAATCTTGTTCACGGAACGATAGGTCATTCTCTCATTTACCCGAATTAACGTTTCTGCAATTTCATGACCAATGATAGTTCCCTTCTGATCAATCGTCATCAGACAGCTAAGTGCCAGTCTGTCCTCTCCTGCATTTAAGGAACAGATTCCATTGGACAGTTCAAATGGAAGCATGGGAATTACCCTGTCAGCAAGATAAACAGAGGTGCCTCTTTTCTTTGCTTCCTTATCCAGAGCACTTCCTTCCTGCACGTAGTTGGAAACATCTGCAATATGAACGCCCAGCAAATAATGCTCTCCGTCAAAACTTACGGAAACCGCATCGTCCAGATCCTTGGAGTCCTCTCCGTCAATGGTAACCATATCCATTTGACGTAAGTCTTTTCTCCAGGATAAATCTGATTCCGATACAGGTGAAGCAACCGTAAGAGCCTGTTTTTGAACCTTCTCCGGGAATTCCATCGGCAGTCCATAGGATTTGGCAAGGCAAAGAAGGTCCACTCCCTTATCCTCCGGATTTCCGAGGATCTCTATGATCTCTCCCTCTGGACTCCGATTTTCATCTCCGTAATCCTTGATCTTTACCAGAACCTTCTGCCCATCCTCGGCCTCAAGGTCCTTTCCCTCGGGAATAAAGATATCCTGATCAAATTTTGTATTCTCCGGCAGAACAAAGCCAAAATGTGCACTTTTCTGATAGCTTCCAACAAGCTCTGTCATAGCTCTTTCTAAAACAGCAAGAATTTGGGCTTCTTTTCTTTTTCCTTTTTTTGCACGGATTATTTTGAAACTTACACGATCTCCGTCAAAGGCTCCATTTATATCTCTTCCGGATACAAAATAATCCTCCTCTTCTCCTTCTACTGAAATAAAGCCAAATTCCTGACGGGTTGCCATGAAAGTTCCTTCCTTCAGCTGAAGCTCTGCCTTACTGTATTTACCACGTTTTGAGCATTCGATCTTACCCTCTGCCAGAAGTTCCTCCAGAATCTGATCCAGAACAGGTCTGTCTTCTTTGCTCACCTGCAGCATAACTGCCAGTTCCTTTACCTTCATTGGAATGTAAAATTCCGAACAGATAAAGTCGTATACTGTTTGTTTTCGTTCTTTTATTGTTTTGGTTGTGTTTGTCATATTTTTTGTGTTCGTTGTATTTGTTGTGTTTGTTATATTAATATGTTATTAAGTTATATTCCTTGCATTGTATTACCGTATTATTGCAATTCTGGATTATCTATGTTAATAGTTTGCTCTGTATTTTGTCCTATTAATCAAAGCTATTCGGAAATGTTGATAAGCTTTCCCCCAGAGTCCTCCGTGCTTCGCACTCCCGGCCTCCTTCTTCAATTCGGATTCCCGCGTAACTTCGTTCCGCTTCATCCTCATTGAAGGGCGTGTCAGCAGGTCAAAAGCTCTTTCATGCAAGCATGAATCGCTTTTGACTTCCTGACACTGGAAAGCAAAAAGACTGTCGATCGCTCGACAGTCTTCCTTTTCGTATCTTAAAAAATATTCATATTCAGCAGAATGGAAAGAACAAAGAATGCTACAACCAGAATCTTTGTTGCCTTTACTAGTCTTCCTTCCATGGAACGGCCCTTGACCTTTCCCCAATAAGTATCTGCTGCTCCGGCAATGGAACCAAGTCCAGCAGACTTTCCTTCCTGCATCAATACTAAAACTGTCAATACAATACTAAGTGCAATCAGCACGATTAAGCAAATTGTTCTAATCATTTTTCTGTCTCCAGTCCGTTTTCTTTCAACAATCTAATTCATAATATCATGTTTTCTTTTGATGCACAATACAAAGATCTCAAATTTCAGTTGCCTGCAAATTTCAACCTTAATTTCGACACTTTTTGCAGATTTTGTGCTTTTCGTCGTTTCATCCAATAGAATCTCATTCTTATTGTGCACTTT
>CAVFAT010000015.1:0-10473 GCA_963620785.1 Bacteroidaceae bacterium | reverse complement strand
GCATCTACGGAAAATCTGTCAGCGGTTTTGGATTCCCTTATGCACGGAATCGATATATTAAGAGGAAATTCCCACGACTGCGGAGAGGAGCATCACCATCATGGCTAAGATATTGGCAGTTTGCACCAGCGAAAAAAAAGGCGTGTTAAAAACACCTGTTGAAAAAATTCACCTTCTTCCCAATCACGGGATTGAAGGAGATGCCCATGCCGGAAACTGGCACAGGCAGGTCAGCCTCCTGGCCCAGGAAAGCGTTGATACCATGCAGAAAAGCGGCATCAAAATTCAGCTGAAGCCGGGCGACTTTGCAGAAAACATTTTAACGGAAGGAATTGACTTAAAGACTCTTCCCATCGGAACAAAGCTTGAGGTCGGAAGTGCCCTTTGCGAAGTGACACAGATTGGCAAAGAATGTCATAAGGACTGTGCCATCCGCCAGCAGGTAGGAGACTGTGTTATGCCCAGAGAGGGCATCTTTGTAAAAGTCCTCACCGAAGGCTATGTCTGTCCGGGCGATCTGATTCGAATTTCTGAATAGTTGAAATTTCATGACTTGGATAAGGCGAATGATTCCATTCGCCTTATCCATATTAGTTAAAATTTACGCAAAATTTACAAATTAGTTAATTCTAACAAAATACACTTGCATTTATTCTGTTTTTTTGTTATGGTATTTCCAATTGGATAATTTACTCCGATCCTTTTGGCCTAAGGCATTAGAGCATTTAAGCGATTTGCTATGGTTGCTGGGACGGGATTTCTGGAAATCCCCGGGGTGGCTAAGGAAACAAGGCTGCCTTCCATATTTGAAAAGGAGCAAAAAAGCAGCTTGGCAAGTTCATATCATAGCTGTCTTTTGCTCTGCAATTTATTTGCAGAGCTTTTCTTTATTATTCACGAGGAAAAGATCGCAGATTAAATCAGCGGCTTTTTCATAATCCGTAAGACTGTATTGTTTTGCCTGCGTTTGAAGGACTTCATCCGTGAATACAGCCAGGAGCGTATCATCTGTATGAACCAGTGGTTTTCCGTTGGCTTTCCGATGAATCTCCAGCTTTGGCAGATCACCCAGCTTGTAGCCTTCTACAAGGATCAAATCGCAAGCCGGCATCGCAGCTCGCATCTGATCAAGTGAATATTCTCCCTTTCCATACATTGCCCATTTATTCGGGCCAATGATGCCGACAGATTCTACACCGGCATTCGCAAATTTCCAGGTATCCTTTCCTTCTTTATCTATTTCAAATCCATGTGCATCGTGCTTTATGGCGGAAACCTTTAAGCCTCTTTTTGTGAGAAGAGGGATAAGCCTTTCCATAAAGGTCGTTTTGCCGGATCCGGACCATCCCATGATCGAAATCATTGGCGGTTGTCCTGCACGGGCTCTTTGCAGATCCTCAATCGTATTGAGATTTTCAAATACAGACTCCTGTGCGGCCGGAAGAGAGAAGTAGCTGGTTTTTACCTGATCGAGTAAGGCTCGCATCTTATGATTACCGGCTTGAAGCAGTTTTTTTGCTTCCGGAAGAACACTTCTCTTGTATACACCGAATAAGGGTTCAGGCCTGCCATTCTTTAGATAAATGGCAGCATCGGCATCTTCCGGTATCGGAAGAAGGACGGCATTTGTCAGATTGGGCATATCTACCGCACTTACATAAAGAACATCAGCATCTGTTTTTTCAAAGGCAGAGAGAATCCCTACCATAGGACCTTTTCCTTCGTAGAGATCAGATATGGGCTCTGTATTTTCCGGCAGTTCCTGAAAATGGTCTTCCGGACCTACTGAGATCAGGACCTTGTCCACCATATTGCTTTTCTGCCAAAAAGAAACTGCTTTTTGGAGCATGGTCAATCCACCGAGCTTCAAAAGGGGTTTATCTTTACCCATGCGGCTTGATTTTCCACCGGCCAGGATCAGTGCGTAAACATTCAATTTATTCATGTGAAACCTCCGTCGTTTTTTTCATTATAATTGCCTCTCAAAAAGCAGGCAAGGACGGAAGAATCACTTTGTTATGAAAAGGAGATAAAAGATGAAAAAGAAAATTATCGCAGGTTTATTATCCGCTGCTATGGCACTCAGCCTGACAGCATGTGGTGCATCCACAACAACAGAGAGCACAGCATCCTCTGATGCTTCTTCTAATGCAGCAGTATCTGCTGACGCTTCTGCAGATGCTTCCGCTGATGCAGCAGAGCTTGAAGATGCAACAATCTACATTGATATCGCAGCTTCTCTTGAAGCAGTATTCGTAAACGAGATCATTCCGGAATACGAAGCACAGCACCCGAACATCAAGATTGAATACAACACCGGATCTTCAGGAACTCTTCTTCAGGGAATCGAAGAAGCAAACGGTTCTGGTCATGACCTCTTCTTCTCAGCTGGAAAGGCTCAGGTTACAACCCTGGATGAGACAGACAACATGGTAAAAGAAGGCTCTATCGTAAACCTTGTTTCCAATGAGCTTTGCCTGGTTAAGGGTAACGACGTTGAAACAGCTGTAACAGGATGGGACAACATCAGCGATGCTAAGACAGCAGCTATCTGCGCAGGCAGCGTACCGGTTGGTAAATATACAAGAATCGCTCTGATCAAGCTTGGTCTTCTTGATGAAACAGAAGATCCGACAACATACACATCTGATGATATCTCCAAGGCACTTGGCGGAACAAGCATCGATGAAGCAGACGACGTAGAAGTAGCAGCAGCAAAGGCTGCAGAAGGATCTGTTGAGATCGCTACAATCTACTACTCAGATTACTACAATCACCAGGATGACCTGACAATCATTGCTCAGGATGACGGAACACTGACAGGCGACATCATCTATCCGATGTGCCTCGTTGAGAACCCGGATGCTGATGATGCAGAAATCGCAGCAGCAGCAGATTTCGCTGCATTCCTTCAGACAGACTTCTGCCTGAACGCTTATGAAGCATACGATTTCATCGTAAATAAATAATCAATCATCAATCACATGTATGATAAGCAGTAAGGGATCCCTCGGGATCCCTTACTTTAAATCACAAAGGAGAAGCCATGACTAAATTTTTTGAATTGGCTGCAAAGTTCGACTGGACTCCCTTTTGGATCTCCCTGAAAACAGGTATTGTTGCTACGATCATCTGTTTCTTTTTAGGACTTTGGACAGCAAGAAAAGTAATCAAGCTCGGACCAAAAAGCCGGGCCGTTGTTGACAGTATCCTAACTCTGCCTATGGTTATGGCACCTACCGTTTCCGGTTTCTTTCTTCTTTTGCTTTTTTCTTTAAGAAGACCCCTCGGAAGCTTTCTCTACAATGAGCTGAATATTCAGGTCGTACAGACCTGGCTTGGCTGTATTATTGCAGCTTCTATGATTTCCTTCCCCTTGATGTACAGAAATGCCCGTTCTTCCTTTGAAATGGTCAATCCGGACCTGATCTATGCCGCAAGAACGCTGGGAATGTCTGAAACAAAGATCTTCTGGAAGGTCACACTTCCCGCTGCGGGACCCGGTATTGCCTCCGGAACCGTTCTAACCTTTGCAAGAGCCCTGGGAGAGTACGGTGCAACTTCCATGCTTGCCGGCAATATTGCCGGAAAAACCGGTACCATTTCGCAGCGAATTGCAAACGTTATTAAAGACGGAGATTATGCAACAGCAGGTGTATGGGTTATTATCATGCTTGTTATCGCTACAGCAATCATGATTATTATCAATCTGCTCTCCGGACGCAAGAACAGAAGGAGGTGGTAGGAATGTCCTTATATGTTGATATCAAAAGGCATGTCGGTGCCTTTACCCTGGATGTTTCTTTTGAAACCGAAAATGATACCCTGTCCCTTTTGGGTGATTCCGGCTGCGGCAAATCCATGACGCTTCGCTGTATTGCCGGTATCGATACACCGGATGAAGGAAAGATTGTAATCAACGGCAAAACCGTTTTTGATTCCGCAAAAAAGATCAATCTGAAGCCTCAGGAAAGAAGAGTTGGCTACCTCTTCCAGGATTATGCTCTTTTCCCCAATATGACCGTAGAAGAGAATATTGTGGCAGGAATGGAGCGAGACAAAAAACATTCCAAGGAAGAAAAAAAGAAACTTGCCGCAGAATATATTGAAAAGCTTCAGCTTTTGGGGCTTTCCGGACAATATCCGGATCAGCTTTCCGGCGGACAAAAGCAGCGCTGCGCCCTTGCCAGAATCCTTGCTTCTAATCCGGATATCATCCTTCTTGATGAACCCTTTTCCGCATTGGATGCAGCCTTACGATGGGATATGGAGCAGGTCGTAAGAGATACCATTCAAAAATTTGACGGCAGCTCTGTTCTGGTATCACATGATCGTGATGAAGTATATCGATTAAGTGATAAGATCGCCGTTTACAACAAAGGAAAAATCGATACCTTTGCTGATAAATGGAGCCTCTTTGAGAATCCCCAGACTATGATCACAGCCCGCCTTACCGGCTGCAAGAATCTTTCTGCCGCCCACAGAGAAGGGGACCAGATCCTTGCCGATGACTGGGATATCAGCTTCCCTTGTGAAAGAGAAGGAGACTGGCAATATGTCGGCATCCGCGCACATCGCTTTATCCTGGCCGAAGAAGGCGATCCCTACAGCTTTCCTTATGAGATCGTAACCAAAATCGAAGATACCTTTTCCTATATTTTCCAGCTGCGCAAGGCAGATTCTCCGAATGCCAAAACGATCCGCTGGGAAACAGATAAGGAAATCGGCGTAAAGATCCCGGCCAAAGGCTATGTCAGGATCGATCCCAAAGAACTTCTTCTTCTGAAATAAATGTGGATTCTCTTTTTGCTTGACAGAAAAAAGAGCAGGTCTTATCATACTGACAGGTATCAGGCTCATTCCTTTGTGTATGAGCCTGATTTCTCTTAGATATTTTTAGACATTTTTGAAGCTTTTTAGAGTATTTTTAGCAAATAGAAATCAAACATATAGCAAATATGAATCAGAAAAAACCATCCTTAACCGTGAATTTTATTATGAATACGATTCTATCCATGTCGTCATTCATATTTCCTTTGATTACCTTTCCTTATGTTTCCCGTGTGCTTCTGCCGGTTGGAACAGGAAGGGTTTCTTTTGCAACCTCCGTCATCACCTACTTTGCCATGTTTGCCCAGCTCGGCATTCCTACCTATGGTATCCGGGCTTGTGCCAGAGTAAGAGATGACAAGGAAAAGCTTACCCGAACGGTCCAGGAGATTTTTATTATTAACCTGATCATGACCATTCTGACCTATCTGGTCTTTTTGATCACTCTTTTTGCCGTTCCGAAATTTCAGTCTGAAAAGACCCTTCTGCTGATTATTTCAACAACGATGGTCTTTAACCTGATCGGAATGGAATGGCTCTATAAGGGACTGGAGCAGTACTCCTATATCACCATTCGTTCCATTATCTTTAAATTTTTCGCCGTAATTGCCATGTTTGTCCTGATCCATAAGCAGGAAGACTATGTTATCTATGGCGCCATTACGATCTTTGCAGCCTCTGCATCCAGTGTCTGCAACTTTATCCACGGTCATCGCTATATCAACTATAGGCCAATCGGAAATTATAATCTAAAGCAGCATATCAAGGCAGTCATTATCTTCTTTGCCATGTCCTGCGCAACAACCGTCTATTTAAATCTGGATACTGTTATGCTGGGCTTTATGAAAACAGATGCTGATGTCGGTTACTACAATGCCGCAGTGAAGATAAAAACCATCCTGACGACTGTTGTTACCTCTCTTGGCGCCGTTTTGCTTCCCCGTGTTTCTTATTATGTAGAACAGGGCCTGATGGATAAATTCATGGAAATCTCAAAAAAGGCAATTAATTTTGTCTTTTTGATTTCTCTTCCCATGACCATTTATTTCATTCTCTTTGCAAAAGAGGGAATCTATTTTCTGTCAGGAAATGCCTATGCCGGCTCTATTGTTCCCATGCAGATCATCATGCCGACCATCTTTTTTATCGGCCTGACGAATATTATGGGCATTCAGATGCTGGTTCCCCTCGGAAAAGAAAAAATCGTATTGGTTTCCGAGATTGCCGGAGCGATTGTGGATCTTCTGATTAATTTGGTCCTGATCCCCAAATATGCCTCTGCCGGTGCTGCAATCGGTACACTGATCGCAGAAATAGTCGTTTGGATCGTTCAGTATGCAATGCTGCGCGATACGGTAAAGGAAGCCTATCGTCAGATTCAGTATCTGCCCATTCTGATTGCCTGTGTTTTAAGTGTTGCCGCTTCCTTATGGGTAAAGTTCCTTCCTCTGGACAGCCTCCTTTTCGGAGATTTTGTTACCCTGGTTATATCAGCGATTCTTTTCTTCAGTGTTTATTTACTGGCGCTTACCATCTTCAAGGAAAAGCTGGTTCTAGAACTGGAAAAACAGCTGCTTAGCAAAATCAGACATAAAAAATAAAAGGCAAAAGCTTCAAAAGAAGGCTCCTGACTTTATTATAATTTCATTATCACTACATCAGGATACTCCCTAAAATATGTTATCGTTGACTAAACTGCAGCCTGATTGATACTATGACAGGGCAGTCGTGAGGGAGTAACAGGCAGAAGCTTTTTCTGCAATAAGTCAACATACTGATCGTCCGATCTGGCTTATTTTAATTTGTGAGACTCATGTAAAGCATATGCTGTACATGGGACTTGAACTGGAATGATTTTTACCGGATACAGCAAATGCTGTATCCGTTTTTTTTATCTTATAGTAAACTCCCTTTCTATTCGATTAAAAAACATAAGATTATGATTAAAGGAGTATCTCTTTCCATGCTTATCTTTATTTTTAACAGTATTTTTCTTGGCGTCGGCCTTGCAATGGATGCCTTTTCCGTATCCATCGTAAACGGAATGAATGAAAGTCACATGTCCAAAAGGAAGACCTTCCTGATTCCGGGAACCTTTGCCTTCTTTCAGTTTGCTATGCCTATGATCGGCTGGTTTTGCGTACACAAAATCAGTGAATACTTTACCGCCTTCCAGAAATTCATTCCCTGGATTGCCCTGATCCTCCTTCTCTACATTGGTGGCTCGATGCTCCTTGACGGCCTTCGAAATCGTATTTCCCAGGAAGAAGCAGAAGCAGAAAAATCAGGGAAAAGCGGAGAAAGGCTTACTGCTGCGACTTTGTTCTTACAGGGCATAGCGACCTCTATCGATGCTTTATCCGTCGGCTTTACCATCGCAGGATACGGAGCCACAGCCGCTTTCTTCTCCTCCCTGCTCATTGCAATTACCACCTTTATCATTTGCATGTTTGGCTTGATCTTCGGCAAGAAGTTCGGTGAAAAAGTCGCAGATCATGCAACTGTTCTCGGTGGATTGATTTTGATTTTTATCGGTCTTGAGATTTTTGTAAGAGGTGTCTTTTTTTAAACAAATAGCCAATGGCGAATATCCAACGGTTATTTTTGCTTGACAGATCTATTTTTTGATTTAAAATACAGTTAAGGCATTAAGCTTTTTGTAGAAGCCTAATGCCTTTTCTTTTTACATTCTTTTATTGTTATCGGATGACAATCTTATCGGGTCACACTTATACAATCAGAAGAACAAAAAGTATCTGATGACAATTCTTAACTCTCATCATTCATCAATTCCATATCTCATATTTTTTCATAGAAATTCATTTATATGGATTTATTCAACTCTTTATTCTGAACATTTCGTTTCAATTTTAATCTGCACATCGGTAGCTTCATATTCTTATTTTCAGCAATCCACGGATTTCTTGATTCCGATTACCAATACGGTTTATATTCTTATCTTTCGTATCTTCAACAATCCAGCTATATCCCTATCCTGTGCATCTTTACGATCATATCCCACTCCCTCTTTCATAGGCCTTTCGCAAAGCGCAAGCTTATCTCTAAAGACATCCAATTTTATTGACACTCCCTCCAGCTAAAGCAAGGGAAATTTACGACATATTTGATAAATGCCATTTTATGGCATCGTTACAAAATCCAAAAGCTTACAGAAAGGAGAACATTTATGAAAAAAGGTTTTTGGACGCGGCTCGGAGCTACCGTGCTCTCCGTCGCAACAGTCATTAGCATGCTGCCTTCTATGGCCTTTGCTACCGATGAATCCGGTAATGCAAGTGCCATTACTCCGCTTACACCAAAAGTAGCAGAAGGCAGGATTGACTTTGGAGCACCTACCGAAGGAGGATTTCTGGAGGTAAAGGATGAATCCGGAGCAGTCTATAAGGCATATACGGACAAAGAGGGCAAATCCTATGTCCAGGGTCCGCAGGATGATGCTTATGCAGAGACTGAAGTGAAGGAAGGCCTGCTCTTTACCGTAACAAAGGAAAGCGGAAGCATTCTTGAAGTAACCATGCGGGCTGACGATGGTTACAAGGTAGAAGCTTACCGTATCAGTATCGACGGAGGCAGCGAGAAGGAGACAGCAGCAAGAGCAGATCAGGAGAGTGAATTTAAATTCAATATCACATCAGACTCGGAACATGTGCAGAAAGTAACTGCTGTATTTGCTGCAAAGGAAGAAAAAAAGAAGGATGCATCTTCTGCAAAAGAAACGTCAGCGAAGAATGAAAGTAAAAACGCTACAGAAAACGCAGGAAATGCTTCTGCTTCTGATCAGGCAGAGGATACATCCAAAAAGGAAAGCTCTGATGCTTCAGAAAGTAACTCTGAAGAAACGATTCTTCCAATTACTCCAAGTAAAACAGAAACGACTGAAGAGTATATTGAAAAAACAACTGATACAGCAGAGGAAGATCTTCTTCCGGTTGATTACATTGAAGTTGCCGCAACAGCAGTAAGCAGCAAGCTTTTCCCTGCAACGATCGACAATCTTTGGGCTGACCGGGACGACGATGGAAACTGGGATAACCTGGAATATTTCCAGGGACAGACAAACTCAAAGGTATATCTTTATGACAGTGATCCTGAGTCGGATTATTATATCGGAAAAGTAGACAACTTCGGTGTAGAAGGTGCAAAGCTGACAGACTGGTGTGCAATAAAAAATGATACCAGCGGAACGGTATATGATGATGTTCTCTTTGATGAGGATACCGGTCTGGTCTATGTACCAAAGAAATATCTGAAGACGGATGAAAGCGGAAATGCCCTTTATGCATCCGTGCGTATCCAGCTTCTTTACCAGATGCCCAAATCAGGTGATGAATCCAAAACACAGATCCAGGTAAGGATCCATAAAGGAGAAGCAAAAGGAGAGATTGCTGAGAGTGGCCTGATCGAAGCAGACTTTTACGAAGGCAAAACAAACTTCCTGCTTGCAAAGGATGAAAAAGCACTTGCTTCCATTAAAGAACTGGAAATTGCAGGCGTAAAGATCAATGGGGTGATTGCAGATGAAGAAGACGGTGCCTGGTCCTATGATGAAAAGACCGGCATCTTTAGCTTAAATATGATTGCAAGCTCTATCAGCAGCGTAGAGATCGTGATCGGATGGGATAATCCGGAACTGGCAAGCTTTGATGTGATGGATGAAAGCTCTATCATGGTATCAAGCCAGCATTATAACGGTCTTGACCCGCAAGGCTATCCGATCAAGTGGACAGAATCCCAGCTTGCTTACCTTGATGGATGGACCTTCAGCAGCAATCCCTCAATAGGAGACTGCTTTGAGCTGAGCGCAGTAACAAATGCACATGAAGGTGGATTTGCTTATGCAATCTACAGTGTCCTGCCCGGATGGTATCAGGACTGGCATAAGTATTTTGCCAATCAGATGCCGGATAGCTGGAAACCGTCCGAAATCACAGGAAATACAGATGTAGCAGCCACCTTGGCTTTTTCTCTCTATACTAATAGCGGCATAGACCTTTCTGACGGCTATTACACCTATAATTCTACAGATGGAAATAATTATCAAAGAGCAATCACAATTGAGGGAAAGCAAACCGCAAGAGTTTTGGGCGGAACAATGACCCTTACCACATCCGGTGAGAATGAATCCATCAATCTTTTCTGCTCACATGCCAGTGTTCCAAACGGAAGCTATGGAGAAAAATCTGTATGGATGCGAGTGCTTACAAGCTCTAATGTCAAAACAAATGCAGATGGAAGCACTTCCGGCTTCTCCGTAGTCGGTTTCGTTTCAACCGTAACTGCAGCTCAGGCAGGTTCCGGTTTGGTGGGTCTTTACTGGAAAACACCTGCACAAAAGGGAAACCTCACCTTGAAAAAGAGCAGTTCCAATACAGCGATTTCAAATAATAACTGCAATTACAGCTTAGCAGGAGCAGTTTATACCGTATACAATTCCAGCGGAAAGAGCGTTGGAACGCTGACCACAAATGCAGATGGAAACAGCAATACCCTGACCGGTCTGACTGCAGGTACATATACCGTTAAGGAAACTACTGCACCAAAAGGCTACAAGATGGATTCTTCTACTCATAGCGTAACTGTAGAAGCAAATCAGACGAAAACGATAAGTGTGACGGATGAACC